>JBOFJQ010000015.1:0-163812 GCA_051656905.1 Fusobacteriaceae bacterium
TGTTTTGATAGTAAAGTTTTTATGTTATTTCTGTTATGAGAAGGCAGATTCTCAATTAGGAACTTCATAAGTTCATTGGGAGCCTTTACTAATAACTCTGTATTTTGTTTTCTCAAAAATATCCTCCTAAAATAATTATTCTTAGCTTATATTTTAACATATAAGCTAAGATAAATAAAGTTTAATATAATTTAAATTATTTAAAATATTTTAAATAAAGTTTTTAATTCTATAGCCATGTTTTAAATTTCTTTATATAAATATGTTTTACTGATAAAGTTAAGGCAAAATATCCAAGTAAAATTAGTGCTAACCAAGGGAAGTACATTAATGGTAAAGGAACAAAGCCTATCATATGACCAAAAATTGTATATGGAGTAATTATTCCAAATAAAATTATAAGTGATGTTAAAGCAATTACAGATCCGGAAGCTCTAGATTGAATAAATGGAATCTTTTCTGTCCTAATCATATGTACTATTAAAGTTTGTGTTAATAAACCTTCTACAAACCAACCTGTTTGGAATAAAGATTGAGTATCAAAGTTATTAGCTTTAAATACATACCACATCAAAGCAAAGGTTGCAATATCAAAAACAGAACTAATAGGACCTATCCACAACATAAATCTTTTTAAATCACTAGAAACCCATTTTTTAGGTTTTTCTAAATATTCTTTATCCATTTTATCCCAAGGAATTGAGACTTGAGAAAAATCATAAAAGAGATTTTGAATTAATAAATGAACAGGCAACATTGGTAAAAAAGGTAAAAATGCACTGGCAATAAGCACACTAAATACATTTCCAAAGTTTGAACTAGAAGTCATTTTTATATATTTTAAAATATTTCCAAATATTCTTCTACCTTCAACGACACCATCTTCTAAAATAGATAGATCCTTATCTAAAAGGATAATGTCTGCTGATTCTTTGGCTATATCCACAGCTGTATCTACAGAAATTCCAACATCAGCTTGTTTAAGAGCTGCACTATCATTAATTCCATCCCCCATAAAACCTACTGTATGGCCAAGATTTTGAAGTGCTTTTACTATTTTAGATTTTTGTACAGGGGATAATTTTGCAAAAACAGTTGTACTTTCAACAACTTTTGAAAGTTCTTCATCACTCATTTTTTCCATTTGGCTTCCCAGTAAGATATTATCAACTTTTAATCCAACATCAGAGCAAACTTTTTTTGTAACAAGATCATTATCACCAGTTAAAATTTTAACAGTAACTCCACTTTTAGAAAGAGAAGCAATAGCATCTTTAACATCATCTTTTGGAGGATCTAAAAAGGCAATATATCCCATAAGAGACATTTCACATTCATCAGAAATCTGAAAGTTATTATGATGTTCAGCTAATTTTTTTTCAGCAACAGCAACAACTCTCATTCCTTGAGCAGAAAGTTGCTCAACAGTATTCATAATTTTAGATTTTATCTCATCAGTTAATTCCACAGAAGATTTATTAATTTCAGCAAAGGAACAGATAGATAGAACCTCTTCAACAGCTCCCTTAGTAACCACCGCTAATTTTCTTATTCCATCAACGTGAGTTGCGTGTTCTAAAATTACAGACATACGTCTTCTATTAAAATCAAAAGGAATTTCATCAATTTTTATATATTTATTATGTAAATCCTCAAGACCTTCTATCTGCCCTCTATCCATTACAGCTCTATCCATTAAATTACGTAATCCTGTCTGAAAGTAACTATTCAGATAAGCATGTTTTAAAACTCTTAAATCCTCGATGCCTTCAATGTTAAGATGCTTTTGAACAACTATTCTATCAAGAGTAAGGGTACCTGTTTTATCAGTACACAGAATATCCATAGCACCAAAATTTTGAATAGACTCTAATTTTTTAACAATAGTTCTTTTTTTAGAAAGTGCA
This sequence comes from Fusobacteriaceae bacterium, assembly GCA_051656905.1. Lineage (GTDB taxonomy): Bacteria > Fusobacteriota > Fusobacteriia > Fusobacteriales > Fusobacteriaceae > JAGNZR01. The sequence goes on from JBOFJQ010000015.1 coordinate 1,908, forward strand.
TAAGCCCCTTTTGCTAAATTTGTTGTAACTATCATAGGGAGCATTTCAGGAGTTAGACCAACTGCAACTGAAACACTGAAAAGGAGAGACTCTAAAATATTTCCTTTGAAATAAATATTTATAAAAAATACTATTGGAACCATGATAATCATAAATTTAATTAGAAGACTAGATACATCATCAACACCTTTTTCAAAGTTTGTTTTTACTCTATTAGAGATAAACATCTCTTTCATAGATCCCATGTATGTATCTTCACCAGTTGAGATTATAAGAGCAGTAGCACTACCACTGATAATATTAGTACCCAAAAGTCCAAGATTATCAATATCAGAAGCAATAGTATCATCTTTTATATCATGCTTTAAAGTGTGATATTTTTCAACAGGTTCAGATTCCCCAGTAAGTGAAGATTGGCTTAGAAACAAATCTTTTGTTAAAATAAATCTAACATCTGCTGGAATCATATCCCCAGCTGCAAGATGGATAACATCTCCAGGGACAAGTTTTTTAATATCTTCTTCACATGGAGGTGTTCCATTTCTCTCAACAGTAGCGTAGGTTTTAATCATAGATTTTAAGTTTTGAGATGCTATATTTGATTTATATTCTTGAAAAAACTTAAGAGTGCCACCAAGAGCTACCATAATTCCTAAGATAATAATTGTTTTCCAACTGCTCTCTTGTGAAATCAAGACATCTGTAACGAAAGAAACAGCTGCTAAAGAGAGAATAACCAAATTAAATGGTGATATGAAAGCCTGTAAAAATTGGATATACCAAGGCTTAGGCTTTTGATATAAAATTTCATTAGGTCCAAACTCTTTAAGTCTTTTTTCAGCAATCTCACTAGTAATTCCATTTCCACCACTTTCAAACTGTTCAAAAATATCGGTTAAAGGTAATCGACCGTATCTTCTTAATTCTTCAGTACGATTAATGGTTTTAGTAATATGCTTAGCAAATTTATCTAAATGCTCCATAAATACCCCTTTATTTAAAATAATTTAGTAGTATATGAAAGTTGCCATTTATTGTTAGGATTTAAAATAATAATATCTTTTTTTTCATTAAATTCACCATTGAAATCTACGTCATCACTTTTTCCATACCAAGGTTCAATACAAACAAAATTGGCCTCTTCTTTTTTCCAAAATGCCAAATAAGGGAATCCACTAAGTGAGCAAGTAATTTTTTTATCAGAGTCTTTTTCACACAAAGAGATAAAGTTACTTTTAAAATTAGAAAAGACTAGTGTATCTGCTATGTTAGTTTTAGCTAGATCTATTTTTTTATTTTCTAATGAAAAAATAGATGTTTTTCCAGTGTAAGTAGCTTCTTCAGTTAACTCATGACGAGTAAGATCTGTATCTTCAGAGAACTCTAAATAATAATCAGAAATAGAGTGATTATCATCAAATGGACATCTGAAAGCTGGATGAGCCCCTATAGAAAAATAAGATTTATCCATATTCGATGGATTTGAAACAGTGTATGTAGTGATTAAAGAGTTATCCTGAAGCTCATATTTAACGATAAAAATAAACTCAAATGGAAATTTATTGTTTTCAAGATCAGAACTTTTAAAAATAAAACTAACATCAGAATCTGAAATAGATTTAATATTGAATATCTGATGTCTAGCTAAACCATGATTTAAAAGTTCATAAGAGTTACCATGATATTTTATTTTATTATTATTTGACTTTCCAACAGTTGGAAAAAGGATAGGGGAAGTATTATTCCAAATTGCAGGATCTTTATCCCACATATAGTTATAATGTGTTTCATTATTTTCAATAGATAGTACTTCGGCTCCTTTTTTCAATATAGTAGCAGTTAAAAACTCATTCCTAATTATTACCATTTAATTCCTCCTTATGATTTTTAATATTTATAATTTGTTCAAGATTTAACTGGATATCTTTCTTTATATTTGTTTATTTATTTAATATCTTTTTTCAATATTATCTCTTTTTGATTTGTAAAAATAACAAATCCTGGTCTAGCTCCATTTGGCTTAGTAACAAATCTTTTTTCTGTGTACTCAACAATTACTTTTTCATCGAAGTTAGCTTTTGAAAAATTAGCAGCAACTTGAGCTGCTTTTAAAATTAGGTTATCAGTAATAGTTTTTTTATTACATCTAAGGATAACGTGAGAACCAGGAATATCTTTAACGTGAAACCATAAATTATCTTTTTCAGCCATTTTAAAAGTGACAAAGTCATTTTCTAAGTTATTTCTACCATATACTATAGAAAAATTATCATCTTGTTCAGCAATTTCATAGTTGATTTTTGACGATTCTTTTTTATTTTTCACTTTTTTCTTATCAATGTCTTTAATATATCCCTCTGATCTTAACTCTTTTAATATACTTTTAAGGTTATCTATAGTCTTACTAGAATCTGTAAAAGCTAGAACTGATTTTAGATAGTTAAGTTCATTTGTAACATCAATAAGTCTAGTTTTATTTGACTCTAGTCCTCTTTTAAGTTTGTTATATTTTTTATAGTAGTTGTCGATATTTCTTTGAGGTGTGGCTTTTTTATCAAGTTCAATAATAATATTTTTATTATTATAAAAATCATATAACTCAATAGATTCACTATATTTCTCTAAAGCATACATGTTAGCTGAAAGAATATCAGCAATCTCTTTATATCTCATAAAATCAGCTTTATTCTCATTGTCTAATCTAATATTATCCAATATTTTCTCAACTTTTTTAACTCTTTTATTAACAGCAGATTTTATTAAAGAAAGAGTATTATTCATTGCTGAGGATAAAAACATATTCTCAATATAAAACTCAGCTAAACTACTAAAATTTTCAAAGTCTTTTTGTGAATCAAAGTCCTTAGGAAAAACATTTTCTAAAACAGATGCGAAAACAAGCCTATTTTGAGAAAAATAAGCAGTAGGTTTTATATCTGAATTAAGTATATTTTGCAAATCAGAATAAGATTTTAAAGAACTAGAAAGTTGTTTTCCTATCCCCTCTAGTTTTTTGTAAGGTTCCTCTTTTTCCTCTATGAATAAGTGATTAAAATCAGACTCATTAATGTCAGAAGGGGATTTTTTAATCTCTATAACAGGTTGAACATAATCAGCACCTGGAAGTAGAATTCTAAGATTATTTTCTTCAATAGAAAATTTCTTCAGAAGATCAACAATTTTATTTTTGGAGTCTACAATAATAATATTAGAGTGTCTTCCCATAATTTCAAAATAAAGTTTATAATGGTTAATTTCACCTAGTTCACTCATTTTTGCAAAGTGAAAACATAGTATTCTATCAAGTCCAAGTTGCTCAATTTTCATTAATTGAGCACTTAGAAGATATTTTTTTAGAGATGTAATGAAACCAAAATTTTCATTTATTGAATCTGTCTTATTACTAGATAGATATGCAATAGGTAAAGATTGATTGCATGATAAAACAAGAGAAAGTTTTCCAAAAATTAATGAAATTGACATTTCACTATCTTGGGAAAGTTTTCCAATTTTTTTTCCTAAAAGTTCAGTTTCAAATTCTTTTTTTATTTTATTTAAAGATATTCCATCAATATATAGCATTTTTCCCCTTTTTTATAGTTAGACCATAGTCCCTATTAGATTTTTAGCGTCAAGGGCATCTATGCTAATGATTTCTTTGCTTTCTGTTGAAAATTTAATTGTACTTCCTGTTTCTAAAATTGTAATAGTAGAAAAATTTTTCACACCTTTATTATAGAAAAAATCTATAATAATAGGAGTTCCTTTTATTGCAACAATAGAGACTTTTGTACCTTCTTTAAATTGATCTATAGAAAGTGGTTTGAAGAACTCTGTTTTTTTATTTAAATTAGATAGTATTTTTTCAAAGGTATTAATGAAAGCACCTAACTCCTCTTTCGGTATATTTTCTGTTATAGATGAAAGTAGCATGTTGTGGTAATTTTCATGATAACTAAGAGCTTCAATACCTTTTTTATCTAAAGAAACATAAACTTTTCTTCTATCATTTTCTGAACGATTTCTTAATATAAAATTCTTTTCAGCAAGCTTTGTAGCGGCAACTGTAACAGTTCCCATAGTTGTACCTAATCTATCAGAAAGTTCATGCATAGTAAGTGAATCATTTCCAATAGCATCTATAATGTGAAGCTCTGTATGTGTTAAACCTTTTATTCCAACCTTAAGAGCAAGGTCTTCAGTTTTATAAAATAGCTTAAAGAAAGCTTCTAAAACTTCATTAACATGATTAACGTGATTATTAGTTTTCATAATTTACTCCTATTTAATATTTTTTAAGCTAGAGATTCTTTCAGCGTAATCTCCTGAGAATACATATGATCCAGCAACAAAAACATTAGCACCAGCTTCGATACATTTAGAAATAGTTTTATCAGTTATTCCACCATCTATTTGAATATCAATAGTTGGATGTAGTTTTCTAACATCTTTTATTTTCTCAATTGTAGATTCAATAAAAGATTGACCTCCAAAACCAGGGTTAACACTCATAAGTAAAACCATATCTAAATCATTTATAATATACTTTAAGCATTCTGGTGATGTTGCAGGATTTAAAGAGACTCCAGCTTTAATTCCTTTTGCTTTGATACTTTGTACTGTTCTATGAAGGTGAGTTGTCGATTCAACGTGAACAACAATCATGTCAGCTCCAGCATCTACAAAATTATCTATATATCTTTCTGGCGCATCAATCATTAAGTGGACATCAAAGAAAAGTTTACTATGTTTTCTAATAGCTTTTATTATAGGTGGTCCAAAAGTTATATTAGGAACAAATAGTCCATCCATTACATCAATATGAGCCCAATCAGCTCCAGCTTTTTCTATAGCTTGAAGCTCTTCTCTTAAAATACTAAAGTCTGCAGATAATATTGAAGGTGCAATAATTATGTTTTTTTTCATTTTGATCTCCTTTATAATTGAAAAATATTTGTTATTGTTCTGTATTTTTATTTTTTACTTATCTGTATCTATCGTAAGATATTAATTACTATTATTTATATTTGTTCCAGCTCTCTTTTTTAAGAGTTTCATATATTTTTTTATAAAATTCATATCTAGTTTTAGATATTTTCCCCTCTTCAACTAAGTCTTTCACTCCACATTCAGGTTCGTTGATGTGAATACAATTGCTGAATTTGCAACCTTTAGTGTTAAGATTAAATTCAGGGAAAAGTTTTATTAGGTCATCTATATTTTCTATTTCCGGATATTCAACAGATGAAAATCCAGGAGTATCAATAATAAATCCACCTTTATTCATAGGAAGAAGATTGCTGTCTCTTGTAGTATGTTTTCCTCTTTTTAATCTTTCACTAGTTGCTCCTGTTTTTAATTCTCTAGAACTTTGAAGCATATTGATAATACTAGATTTACCAACTCCAGAAGGTCCTCCAAAAGCAGTTAATTTATCAATTAGTAAAGTTTCTAGCTCAGAAACACCTATATTTTGTTCTGTAGAAATATAGAATACAGGAACATTAATAGTTTTTAAATACTCTAAATTTTCTTTTATTTCAGATATTTCTTCCTCAGTAACAAGATCTATCTTATTTATTACAACAACAGGTTCAATATTGTTGTGAAAACTATGAAGAATAAGAATATTTAAACGCTCATAGTCAATAACAGGGTTTTTAGCTGCAAATTGAATAACAAGATGGTCAATATTTGAAACTACTGGTCTTAGTAAAAGATTTTTTCTCTTTACTATTTCAACTATAGAATTCTCATCACTTACTTCTACAATGTCACCAACAACACAATTTTCTTTTCTTTCGCTTCTTTTTAAAAGACCTCTTAACTTACATTCTAAAACATCTTTTTCAGTTTTTACATAGTAAAAACCTTGTACTTTATTAATTACTCTACCTTGAATAAAAATCACACTCCAAATTTAGAAAATATGGTATAAAAAAAAATATAATTATGATATACTTTTTTATCGTTATGTTATATTTTAGATGATTTTATCAAATTAATCAAGGTTAATGAGATATAAGTGTTTGAAATGAAATAAAAATGTTGTAAATTTTTAAAGTTTAAAAAATTTACAAGGAAAAAAACTTACAATAGAGTAAAATACAGTATCTATTTAATTTTATTGCAAGTTAACATTAAATAAATACCTTACTCAAAAAAATGAAAAGTGTGGGAGGAAAATATGTTTAGTTATTTACAGAAAATAGGAAAATCACTAATGGTTCCAGTTGCAGTATTGCCAGCAGCAGCAGTTTTAATGGGGATTGGTTATTGGATAGACCCTAGCGGATGGGGTGGAGATAGTGCACTAGCTGCATTTTTAATTAAAGCAGGGGCATCAATAATTGATAATATGGGTATTTTATTTGCTGTAGGGGTAGCATTTGGAATGTCTAAGGATAAAGATGGATCGGCAGCTCTTGCAGGATTAGTAGCATGGCTAGTTGTTACAACTTTGTTAGCACCAGGTTCAGTGGCAATGTTAAAAGGGATACCAGTAGAAGAAGTATCACCAGCATTTAAAAAAATACAAAATCAATTTATTGGAATTTTATGTGGAGTAATTGCATCTGAATTATATAATAGATATAGTAAAGTTGAGTTACCAAAAGCATTATCATTCTTCTCTGGAAGAAGATTAGTTCCAATATTAACATCTGTAGTTATGATGATAGTATCCTTTATATTAATGGCTATTTGGCCAGTTGTATTTGGTGGTCTTGTTTCTTTTGGAATTTCAGTTTCTAAAATGGGAGCAATTGGAGCAGGGCTATATGGATTCTTTAATAGATTATTAATACCTATTGGGTTACACCATGCTTTAAACTCAGTATTCTGGTTTGATGTTGCAGGTATAAATGATATAGGAAACTTCTGGGCAGGAACAGGAACAAAAGGTATCACAGGTATGTATCAAGCGGGATATTTCCCAATTATGATGTTTGGATTAGTTGGAGCAGCTTTTGCTTTCATAAAAACAGCTAAACCAGAAAATAAAGCAAAAATAAGTTCAATAATGTTAGCAGCAGGATTTGCAACATTCTTTACAGGAATAACTGAGCCTATAGAGTTTGCATTTATGTTTGTTGCACCAGGATTATATTTAGTTCACTCTATCTTAACAGGAATTTCTTTGTTTATTGCAGCTTCAATGCACTGGACAGCAGGATTTGGTTTCTCAGCAGGATTAGTAGACTTTGTACTATCTTCTAGATTACCTTTAGCAAATAATCCATTAATGTTAATTGCTCAAGGATTAGTATTCTTTGCAGTTTATTATTTTATTTTTGTAATGATTATTACAAAGTTTAACCTAAAAACTCCAGGTAGAGAAGATGAAGAGGGAGCAAAACAGGCAGAGACTACAACAAAAAGTAAGCATGATGAAGTTGCATTAGTAATTTTTGAAGCTTTAGGTGGGAAAGAAAATATAGTTTCAGTTGACTATTGTGCTACAAGATTAAGATTAGAAGTAAAAAATAGTTCAATAATAGATGATAAGAAAATTAAATCAGTTTCTTCTGGAGTTTTAAAACCTACAAGTACTTCAGTTCAAGTTATTGTGGGAACAACTGTTGAATTTGTAGCAACTGAATTTAAAAAATTAATGTAATTAAAAATTAATCTATATAAAAAACTGTAATTAGATAACTATAATAGTTACTAAGATAAAGCGGTCAATAGAGTTAAATAATAAAATAAATAATAAAATAAATAATAAGTGTGAGGTATAAAAGAGAAATTTATACCTCACACTTTAATATTAAATAAAAAAGTTGAGGGAAAATGATAAATTTAAAAGAGATAATTGAAGAAGAAAAAGTTATTATAGCAATAAAAAGAATGGAGGACTTGCCAACAGCTTTAAAATCAAAAGGAAAGATAGTTTTTCTTTTATTTGGGAATATTTTAAATGTAGAGGAGATTACAAGAACATTAAAAGGAGCAGGAAAATTAGTATTTGTTCATATGGATATGATTTCAGGTTTTGATTCCAAAGAACCTCTTATTATTGATTTTTTAAAAGAAAATAGCTACGCTGATGGGATAATAAGTACTAAGCCAACAATGATAAAATATGCTAAAAAACATAAAATGTTAGCAATTCAAAGATGTTTCTTATTAGATTCTTTATCTTTAGAAAATAGTATGAAAATGCTTAAAGAAGCTGGTCCAGATGCTATAGAAATTTTGCCAGGAGTAATGCCTAAAATAATAAAAAAATTAGCATGTAATATAAAAATTCCTTTAATTGCAGGTGGAATGATAAGTGATTTTGAAGATATAGAAATTGCTTTAGAGGCTGGAGCTAATGCAGTTTCCACAACAAAGAAAGAATTGTGGAGTATCTAAAAAAAATAATAAAAAAAATAGTTGAAAATTTTATAGTAAAGAGATATACTAAATTATAAAATAGAATACAATAGCAAGAGACAAGAGAGCTAAAACGGGCTTTTTACTTAGGTAAAAAGTCGTTTATTGTGCTCTCTTTTTTATTTTTATAAATATATTAAATAAATTTAGGAGGAATACCAATGTACGATATTGTAATTATAGGAGCTGGAGTTTCAGGTGCTAGTATAGCAAGGGAAATTTCAAGATACGATTTAAAAGTTGGATTATTAGATAAAGAAAATGATGTTTCAAACGGAAGTACAAAAGCTAATAGTGCAATAGTGCATGCAGGGTACGATGTAAAGCCAGGAACATTAATGGGGAAGTATAATGCTTTAGGAAATTTTATGTATGAAGGATTATGTAAGGAACTTGGAGTTCCATTTAAAAGATGTGGATCATTAGTTATTGGATTTAATCAAGAAGATATGGAACATATAAAAGAGTTATATGAAAGAGGAAAAGGAAATGGAATTCCAGATTTAGAAATAATAGATGCAAAAAGAGTGAAAGAGTTAGAACCTAATATTCAAGATGATGTAATAGGAGCTCTTTATGCAAAGACAGCGGGTATAGTTGGACCGTGGGAATTAACTGTAGCAATGGTGGAAGAGGCTATTTTAAATGGCGTAGAATTATTTTTAGAAACGGAAGTGGCATCAATAAAAAAAATAGATGGTGGATTTGAAATTACAGATAAAAATTCAAAAACTTTCAAAACAAAAAAAATAATTAATTGTGCAGGAGTTCATTCAGATATTATTCATAATATGGTTGCAGAGAAATCTTTTACAATTTTACCTAGAAAAGGTGAGTATTTCGTTTTAGACAAAACTCAAGGGGAAAAAATTAATAGAACAATATTCCAATGTCCTACAAAAATGGGAAAAGGAGTTTTATTAACTCCAACAGTACATGGAAATCTTTTAGTTGGACCTGATTCTCAAGATGTAAAAGATAGAGATGATTTATCTACTAGTTCTGAAAGATTAAATTATGTAAAAGAAGTAGCTTTTAAATCTTCTAAAAATATTGATTTTAGAGAAGTTGTAAGAACATTTTCAGGAATGAGAGCCGAGAGCGATAGAGGTGACTTTATAATAGAAGAAGCTCCAGGTTGTAAAGGATTATATGATGTTGCAGGGATAAAATCTCCAGGACTTACAGCAGCACCAGCTATAGCAAAAGGTGTAATAGAGTTATTAAAATCTTCTGATTTAGAGTTAGAATCAAAAATTAAAAATACTAAAGATTTAAAAGTTAGAAAAAAACCAATTCATTTTATGGAATTAGGAGCAGAAGAGAAGAGCAAAATAATTAATGAAAATCCAAGTTATGGAAGAGTAATTTGTAGATGTGAAATGATAACAGAAGGCGAAATTATTGATACTTTAAAAACTCCAATAAAAATAAAAACAGTTGATAGTGTAAAGAAAAGATGTAGACCTGGAATGGGAAGATGTCAGGGTGGATTCTGCGGACCTAGAGTTCAAGAAATAATAGCAAGAGAGTTAAATTTATCATTAAAAGAAGTAATTTTAGATAAAGAAGGGTCATATATTTTAACTGAAGAGACAAAAAACTAAGTTGGAGAGTGAAAAATGAAATATGATATAGTTGTTATAGGTGGGGGACCAGCAGGTCTTGCAGCTGCAAAAGCTGCTTATGAAAATGGAGCAAAAAGCGTTTTAATTATAGAGAGAGATAAAGAATTAGGTGGAATATTACAACAGTGTATCCATAACGGGTTTGGACTTCATAGATTTAAAGAGGAGTTAACAGGTCCAGAATATGCTCAAAAATATATAGATATGGTAAAAAAATTAGATATAGATGTAAAGCTAGAATCTATGGTGTTAAATATAAGTAACGAAAAAGTTGTAAGTTTAATAAATCCAAAGGATGGATATATAGAGGTAGAAGCAGGAGCTATAATTTTAGCTATGGGTTGTAGAGAAAGAACAAGAGGAGCAATAAATATACCAGGAGATAGACCTTCAGGAATATTTACAGCTGGAGCTGCTCAGAGATTTGTTAATATGGAAGGATACATGGTAGGAAAGAAGGTTGTTATTCTTGGTAGTGGAGATATTGGGCTTATAATGGCAAGAAGAATGACTTTAGAAGGTGCAAAAGTAGAAGCGGTTGTAGAGCTTATGCCTTTCTCAGGAGGACTTACAAGAAACATTGTTCAGTGTTTAGAGGATTATAATATACCTTTATATCTTTCTCATACAGTTACAGATATTAAAGGTAAAGATAGAGTAGAAGGGGTTACAGTTTCTCAAGTAGATGAAAATAGAAGACCTATACCAGGAACAGAGAAACATTATGATGTAGATACACTTCTTCTTTCGGTTGGATTAATTCCTGAAAACGAATTATCTAGACAGATTGGTGCAGAGCTAGACAGAAGAACAAGTGGACCATTTGTTAACAGTACAATGGAGACAACAATTCCAGGAATATTTGCTTGTGGAAATGTTGTTCATGTGCATGATTTAGTAGATTTCGTAAGTGCTGAAGGGGAAAGAGCTGGGAAAAATGCAGCGTTCTATGTTAATAATAAAATTGAAAAAAATGACTTAGAAATTACTATTGAAAATGGACAAGGGATAACTTATACAGTTCCCCAAATAATAAATGGTGGAATATTAGCACCAGTTACAGATATTTTTATGAGAGTTAATAATGTGTATAAAAACAAAAGAATTGTTGTAAAAGAAGAGGATAAAGAGATAATAAGTTTTCCTAGAAAACATTTAGCACCAGGAGAGATGGAGAAAATTTCTATTCCAGAAAAATTCTTGAGGGATGTAAAAGGAAAATTAACTATTGAACTTCAGGAGGGAAAATAAAATGGAAAAATTAATATGTATTGTTTGTCCTGTTGGATGTCATTTAGAAATAGATGTAAAAAATGATTATAAAGTAACTGGAAATGCCTGCCCTAGAGGGGAAGTTTACGGAAAGGAAGAGTTAATAGCTCCTAAAAGAGTAGTGACTTCCACAGTAAAAATTAAAGGTGGAATTCATAATAGAGTACCAGTAAAAACCAATGGATCAATTCCAAAAGAGTTAGTTTTTAAGTGTATGGAATCTTTAAATTCAATAGAGTTAAAATCTCCAGTAAAAGTTGGAGATTTAGTTAAAAAAGATATTTTTGGAACAGGAGTAGATTTAGTAGTAACTAGAGATATGTAAGTAAAATAAAAAAGAGAAGGATGTAGTAAAAAACCTTCTCTTTTTGCTTTAAATTACTTGGTTAATAGCAAGTTTAAATTTACCTTTTTTATTTTCGCCTAAAGAGCTTTCAAAGATAAATTTACCTTTTTTTCTAATGGTAATTACATCGTTTTCCTTTATAGGAAAACTTTTGTCTCGACAATAATTATAATTTAAAAGTGCTTCGCCGTTTTCTATTTTAGAAACAGCTTCATTTCTAGAGATGCCTGCAATTTCAGCTATTACCACGTCAAATCTTAAGGATGCTACAGTAATAATAAGAGATTGAAATTCTGTTTTAGGAATATTTTCATTAGAGATTTCATTAATATCAATAGGAACTTTTCCTATAGACTTTAAATTGTCTTTTAATATTTTGAAAATTTCCTTTGTAGTGACACCGTAGCAAATATTATTTTTAACTACGAGATCTCCAAGAAGTTCTCTTTTTATAGAGAGGCTCATTATAGCACCTAAAAAATCTTTATGTAGTAGAGTATTAAACTTGTTGCTCCCGTCTATTTTAAAAAAAGCAATATCAGGGATTAAAAGTTCAGGGGTTAATTCTAAAGTTTTAGGATAAAATCCCAATAATTTTTTTTCACAATTATCATTCAGACCATAAGTGATAATATTTATACCTATAGACTGTGAAAGAGATAATAATTTAGTCCAAATATTTGCAGGGTAAAAAGAATTGCTGAAAACTATAAAATCAATATCGAAACAAAGCTCAATATCATCAAATATTTTTGATATGATATGAGGATTTTCTTCGCTAAAAATTTTTAGAATTGAATTTTTATCCATAATTATAAATCAGCTCCTGCGATATTTATTTCTCTTTTTTACTTGTTAAAAGTTTGCAATTAGAATAACCATTTTTAGTTGCATTTGCATAAGAACAAGTAGCTGTTAAAAGAGTACATTTTATAGAAATATATCCATCATAATCCACACCAAATGAGTGTTTACAATGTAACACAGGATACTTTTCTAGATGAGATTCTTTCTCTTCAGGGGTAATGATATAGTCTTGCATTTTTGACTCCTTCGTTAAAATTTTTTTATATAAAATAGAGGTTATATAAGGATATTTTAGTATATAAATTACAGAGTGTCTATAGCAAAATCAGATTGACAAAGAAGTCCAATTAATATAAGATTATCAGATAGCTGAAATAAAATTATAAAAAACAAAAAAAGAAACATTAAAAAAGCAAAAAGGGAAGGGTAAGGAGGAGTATGAAAAGAAGTATATCAGGAATAATTTTATTTTTATTCACAAGTATAGTTATGCTTGCAGCAGACCATTCTGTTGGTATTTTGGTTAATGAAAAATATGGAAGAGTATTAGAAAATAAAATTAAGGAAGAGTTTAAAAAAGAGTTTAAAGATATGGAGACAAGAGTAAACGTTGCTCAAGTAGAGTATGTAAATTCTGAAAATTTTAGCGAGGGATTAAAAAAGCTAGAAGGTAACAAGAATTTAGATGCTATTTTTGTCTTAGATTATACGACTGATTTATCTAAATTAAAAAGTAATAAAACAATAGTATATCCATTCGGGATAGGAGCAGGAGAGGGAGAGTTATCTAATAAATTAATTTTTGTTCAGGGAAAACTAGATATCGATTCTGACTTAAAAGATTTAAAAGATTTAAAAGATATAAGAAAAATAGTTTATATAACATCTCCTAAAACAATAAAAAAATATGAAGAGTTTTCAGCTAGTTTAACAGAAGTTTCTAAGGTTAATGGAATAGAATCAAAAATAATAAGTTTAGATTCAGGAGTTGAGAACTTAAAGAGAGAGATTTTAAATGCAGATGCTGTTTATATAATTTCAAATGATAATGTAAAAGAAATTTTAAAGTTTGCAACTGAAAATAATAAATTAACATATCTTGCTAATCTAGAGTTATCTAATGCTAAATATTCGTTAGTTGCATATGACTTCCAGTTAGAAACAGATAAAAGAATTCGTACTAGTGTTAATGATTATTCAAATAGAATCCAAGGAAAAGAGGAATATTCTATAGTTTCTTTAGGAAAAGTTTCAGATAAAAGATTTTTTAATAAATCGATATCTAGAAGTATAAATGTACACCCTACAGGTAGACTTTTAAAAGATTTTAAAGTGATGGGCGAAACAGAAAAAGACGCACCAAAATTAGGTTTAGAAAATGCAATTAGATATGGGCTAGATAATAACTCAAAATTATTGGCATCATTTAATAGAATGTCAGGTAAAGATTATAAGTATATGGCAAAATTTGCAGAGAGATTACCTCAAGTAAAAGCAGAGGGTAACTATGAGTACTTAGAGCAAAATGCAGTAAATCAATATACAAAAGATGAAAATTCAGTAACAGGTGGAATTAAAATAAGCCAAGTTATATTTAGTAATGATTTAAATGCACAAATATTTAGTCAAAAAATAGATTCATTAAATAGTGAACTAAGTTTTAAAGAAGATAGTAACTCCTTAATTCAAGAGATTGTTGGAGCTTATTTAGATGTTTTAAAAGAAAAATCAAATGTTAGCATTCAACAAAGTAATTATGACATGTTAAAAGAATTTTTAAAAATAAGTAAATTAAAATTTGAAACAGGAAGTGTTGGAAAGCAAGATGTTTACAGATTTGAAGCTGAACTTGCAGTTGCTGAGACATCTCTTATAACAGCAGAGACAAATTTAAAAAATAGTGAAGTTAGATTAAATAAAGTTTTAAATTTAAAGCAAGATACAAAACATTCATATGAAACACTAAGTTCTTTAAAAGCAAAATTTGCTGAAGTTAATATTCCTATGAAAGAGATGAGTTATAATGATAATTTAAGAGCAAAAGTTGGAGAATATTTTATTGATGGAGCATTAAATAACTCATATAATTTAAAAATAGCAGAAAATAAAATTTCTGATATTGATAGTCAGTATAAAGCTGCTTCTCGTTCAAGATACCTTCCTGAAGTTGAAGGATTTGCAAGATATAATAAAAATAATATAGGGTCTTCTGGAAAGGATTCTAATAATGATTTAGAAAATTATTGGACAGCAGGAGTAGGAGTAAGTTTACCTTTATTTACAAGTGGAGAGATTCATTATAAAAAGAAAAGCTTGTCTTCTGAAAAAGAAGCTGTTACTTATGAAAAAGTAAATGTTGAAAAAGATGTAGAGAAAGATATGAATATAGAATTAAATAGATTAATAGCTTCATATAACCAAATTTTGACTACAGAAACTGCAAAGAATGCAGCTAAAAAATATTTAGATATAAGTATTAGTCAATATTCTGTGGGAAGTATTAATATCACAGATTTATTAGAAGCTAAAAATACTTATATAGAGGCTGAAATGAATAATATAATAGCAAACTATAGATTATTCAACTCTCAAGTAGCGGTTGAAAAGAATTATGGTGAATATATATTCTTAAAAAGCAGTGTAGAAAAGAAAAAAATAAATGAAGAGCTAAATACTCTTCTTAAAAATTAGGGGTGAAACATGAGAAAAATATTTATATTATTAACAGTAATATCTCTATTTGCAGGATGTGGAAAAGAAAAGAAAAAAAATGAATTAGATTTGCCAATAAGACCAGTTAACTATGTGGTTATTCAAGATGATAAAGGATATAGAGAAAAAGAATTTTCAGGAACTATTGTTCCAGAAGTTTTAACAACTTTAAGCTTTAGAGTAACTGGAAATATCCAAAAGAGATTAGTAGATTTAGGAGATAAGGTAAAGGCTGGAGATGTTTTAGCAACTTTAGATCCAACAGATTATCAATTAAACTCAGACAGAGCTAATGCTTTATATAAAAATGCGAAATCAACTTTTGAGAGAGATAGAATATTATATTTAGAAGGAAGCATCTCTAAAGCAGAATACGAAAGATCACAGGCTGATTATAAAGCTAGAGAAGCAGAAGCAAATTCAGCTAAGCAACAATTGGGGTATACTAGATTAGTTGCAACAGCAGAAGGAGAAATTGCTCAAGTAGAAGCTGAAATTAATGAAACTGTAAGTGCAGGTCAACCAATATTTGTATTAAATGAAATTGGTGGATTAGAAGTTGAATTTACAATTCCAGATGTTGATATAAATACAGTAAAAGTAAATCAAGAGGCTGAAATTGTTGTTACAGCAACAGGAGAAAAAGTAAAAGGAATAATTTCTAATGTAGGCTCATTTTCAAGTGCTTATGGAAAAACATACCCAGTTAAGGCTAAAGTGTTAAATTATTCAGAAACTATTAAGCCAGGAATGATTGCAAACATAAAATTAAGAAAAGAAACTAAAATTGTAAAAACAGTTCCTGCTTTATCTATCCAACAAAAAGAAAATGGAGAAAAGTATGTATATGTTATAGATAATGTAGTAGATGGTGTTGGGACAGTAAGTAAAAGAATTGTAGTATTAGAAGCTATTTCATCTAAAAATGTAGAAGTTGTATCAGGATTGTCATCAGAAGATAAAGTAATAACAGATGGAGCTACCGTAGTTTATGAAGGACAAAAGGTAAAACTTGGAACAAAGGGGGAGTAACATATGGGTTTAACAGAGTTAGCACTAAAGAATAAGCTAAGTACTTATTTATTAGTAGCACTAATGTGTGTCTTTGGTGTTATGTCATATTTGTCCGCGGAAAAAGCTGAAGATCCAGGATATACGGTAAAAACAGCAGTTATAACAACAAGATGGGCAGGAGCAACACCTGATCAAATGGCGGAATTAGTTAGTAAAAAAATTGAACAAGAAGTAAGAACTTTAGATTCATTAGACTACGTGTATTCTAAAAATACTCCAGGAGAGTCAAATATTTATGTTAACTTAAAAGCTAAATATTGGGATACTTTTGAACCTTTCCAAGAGTTAATGAATAAAGTAAGTAGTTTTGTAGTGCTTCCACCAGATGCAACAAAACCAATAGTAAATATATATTTTAGTAATATATATGGTACTATTTTAACTATTCAGAGTGATACAGTAGAGGCAACTAAGCTTTATGAATATAGTGAAGAGTTAAAAAAGGAATTATTCTTTTATGTTCCAGAAATTGCTGAAGTTAAGATTTATGGTAAGCAAAATGAAATTGTATCTATTGATATAGATAATGAAAAATTAGTAGAATCAGGAATAACATTATCCCAGATTACAAAAACTTTACAAGAAGCAAACTTAATGACAGATGGTGGAACAATCCAGTATATAGGGAATAGAGTTATTGTAAATCCATCAGGAACTTTTAAGAGTGTAGATCAAATAGGAGATGTAGTTTTCTATAATGAATCTAAGAAAGGAAGAGTTTATTTAAAAGAATTAGCAACGATAAAAAGAGTTTATGAAACACCACAAAAATTAAAAACTTATAGCCAGGATAAACAAGCTATAGTTTTAGGAGTAGCCTTAAGTAAAGGTTCAAATATTATAGAGTTAAAAAAAGGTGTAGAAAAAACTGTTGCGAAATTCCAAGAAAAATTACCTTTAGGTGTTGATATAAGTTTTGCATATAATCAAGGTAGTTTAGTTCAAGATAAAATATCAGGATTTATTGCAAGTTTATTACAGGCAATAATAGTAATTATAGCTGTTATGTTTTTATTCTTAGGATTAAAAACTGGATTAATAGTAGCGTCACTAACTCCTACATCTATAGCAGCGACATTTATAGCAATGTCAGTATTTGGTTATGGTGTAAATCAGATGACTCTAGCAGGTTTAATTATAGCGTTAGGAATGTTAGTTGATACGGCAGTTGTTATGACTGAAAATATAACTGTACTTTGCCAAAAAGGAATACCTAAAAAGGAAGCTTGTATAAAATCTGCAAACAGTTTAGCAATACCATTACTTTCAGGTGCAGCAACAACTTGTGCGGCAATGATACCAATAATAGTTAATAAAGAAACAATGGGACAATATGTTGGGCCGATGGCAATTGTTGTTATTATATCTCTTGCTGTATCGTGGGCAATAAATCAAACATTTGTTCCAATGGTTTGTGATGACTTTTTAGATCCAACACAATCTAAAGTAATAGATTATGAAACAGACAATATGTATATAAGATATAGAAGTATGCTTATATTCGCTGTTAAAAATAAAAAAACAATGATAATGATATCTTTAGGGACATTCTTCTTAGGAATATTCTTATTCTCATTCATCAATAAAAACTTCTTACCAGACTCAGATAATCCAACAATGGCAACTTATATAAGAATGCCAAAAGGAGCTTCAATAGAGACAACTGAACAAGTGGTTAAAGATTTAAATCAACATATAAAAGACAAGCTTTTTGTAGGAGATATAAAGCCAAAACCACCAACACCTTGGGACTATTTATTAACTGGTGGAATTACTAAGATATATGAAAAAGATGGTATTTTAGGTTGGTTATCGTATGTAGGAGCAGGAGGGCCTAAGTTCACTCTTGGATACACTCCAGAAGTAACTTTACCAGAATTTGCATTTGTGTTAACAAAAGTAACTGATTACAAATTAATACCATCACTAGCTTCAGATATACATCAATTTTTACAAGAAAAATATCCAAGTGTATCAGTTTCAACAAAAGGATTACAAACTGGACCAATGTTTGAGTGGGATATGTCTTATGTATTATCTTCAAGTAATAAAAAAGCTCTAAACTCTATTAAGAAAGAGATTATGGATAAATTTAGAGAAACAGAGGGAGTAAGAATTGTAAATGAAATTTCAGGAAACACTGTTCCAGAGATTGAAATTAACATTGACTATAATAAAGCTCAATTAGCAGGAATAACTACTAAGCAGATAGCTGAAGCTATAAAGTTTACTTTGAAAGGTTATGACGCTACAATATTTTATGATTTTGATGCTCCACCAGAAAATACAATGATTCCTGTTAAAATGAACGGAACAAAGGATTATAAAGACAAAGCTCATCTTTTAGGAAGTATAATTTTACAGAATGAAAAGGGTCAAAAAGTTCCACTACAGCAAGTTGCAAAACTAGATATAGCTTTTGTTTCTAACATGGTTTATAAAAAAGATATGGAACATGCTATTTTAATAAACATAGGAAATGAAATAGGTTACACAGGAACAGATATTAATAATAAAATCAAACCATGGATAGAAGAAAGAATGGCTAATAGCTGGTCGCAACAAGGTGTGAAGTTTGAACTAAGTGATGTTTTAAAAACTTCAAAAGCAAACAGTGAAGGGGTAATGGGAGCTCTTCCCATTGCAATACTAGTAATTGCTTTAATAGTTATTATTCAGTTTAATTCAATTAAAAAAGGTATGATTATAATGGCATCAATTCCTTTAACAATATTGGGATGTGCTGTAGGACTTTTAGCAACAGGATTAGATTTTGGATTTATGCCAATGGTTGGAATGATATCCTTAGCAGGGGTTATAGTTAACCAAGCCATTATAATGCTCGATACTTATCAAATTCTTGAAGAAACCTTAAATGGAGATATAAAAAATGCGATGATTATAGGAAGTCAAGATAGATTAAGACCTATTTTATTAACAACTTATACAACATTAATTGGATTGTTACCTCTATACTTATTCGGTGGACCATTATTTGAAGGTCTAGCAGCTGTTTTAATAGTAGGATTAATTTTTGGAACAGGATTAACGCTAGTTATAATTCCAGCACTATTCTCAATTGTTTTCAAAGTAGATTTTTCTACATATGAATATAAAGGAACTGGTGTGTTAGAAACTGCTGTAAAAAATGAAACTGCAAAAAATGAAGTAGAATAAAATTTTTTAGGAATTTTGAAGTGCTTATACAAATTTGTATAAGCACTTTTTGTATTTTCAGGATAAAAATAATTTCATTTTAAATAACTTTATAAAATTTTAACTTTAAATAAAAATAGTGTTCTATTACAATTAATACACAAAATGTTCTTTTTGAGCATCAACGCAAGAAAAAAACTTCATTTTAACAAAATATTAGTGTATAATTTTAATTAGTAAAATTGGCAAAAAAGTAAAAAATCAAAAATAGTAAAATTAGTAAAATTGATATTTTTAAAACATTTGGAGGTGTTGGTTTTTGAAAATCATTTTAGGAAAAGGGAAATTAAGTATTGAGGATGTAGTAAACGTATGTAGAAATGGATACAAAGTTGAAATAGCAGAGGAAGCTGTAAAAAAAATGCAAATTGCTAGAGACTTAGTAGAAAGATACGTTAATGAGGAGATTGTTTCTTATGGAATAACAACAGGGTTTGGAAAATTCTCAGATGTAATTATATCAAAGGATGAAACAGAAGAGTTACAAAGAAATTTAATTATAAGTCACTCTTGCGGAGTAGGAAATCCCTTATCAATAGAAAATGCTCGTGCCATTATGCTTTTAAGAGTTAATAATTTTACAAAAGGACATTCAGGAGTTAGATTAATAACTGCTAATAAAATAATAGAGATGTTAAATAAAGGAGTAACACCTTTTATACCGGAAAAAGGATCTTTAGGAGCCTCTGGTGATTTAGCACCACTGTCTCATATGGTACTAGTGATGTTAGGGCTTGGAAAAGCTTATTATGAGGGAATTTTATATGAAGGAGCAGAAGCAATGAAAAAAGCAGGTATAGAACCACTACCAGCTTTATCTTCAAAAGAAGGGCTTGCTCTTATAAATGGAACTCAAGCAATGACAGGAATTGGAGTTATAACTATATATGATGCTATGAATTTAATGAAACATTTAGATATCGCAGCTTCGCTTACAATGGAGTCTTTAAATGGAATTAAATGTGCTATGGATAATAAAATTCATGAAGTAAGAGGTCATAAAGGACAAATAGAAACTGCTAAAAATATATTAAGATTAGTGGAGGGAAGTTCATCTATTACTAAACAAGGGGATATAAGAGTTCAAGACCCTTATACTTTGCGTTGTACTCCACAAGTTCATGGTGCGAGCAAGGATGCTTTAAATTATGTAAGAGAAAAAATAGAGATAGAAATAGATGCAGTAACAGATAATCCTATAATTTTCCCAGACTTCGATCAAGTTTTATCTGGAGGAAATTTCCATGGACAGCCAATGGCATTGCCATTTGACTTTTTAGGAATTGCTCTTGCAGAGATGGCTAATATTTCAGAAAGAAGATTAGAAAGATTAGTAAACCCAAATTTAAATTTTGGATTACCAGCATTTTTAGTTGAAAAAGGTGGAGTAAATTCAGGATTTATGATAGTTCAATACAGTGCGGCTGCTTTAGTTTCTGAAAATAAAGTGTTGGCTCATCCAGCTTCAGTAGATTCAATTCCATCATCGGCAAATCAGGAAGATCATGTTTCTATGGGAACAATAGCTTCTAGAAAAGCTAAAGAGATTATGGAAAATGCTAGAAAAGTAATAGCAATGGAGATACTAGCAGCTTGCCAAGCGATAGATTTAAGAAAAGTAGATGTGCTAGGTAAAGGAACAAAAATTGCTTATGATATAATTAGAGAGCAAATAACACATTATGATAAAGATAGAGTAATGTACTTAGATATCAATAAAGTTGAAGAAATTATTATGACGAATATCATTGCTAATAAAGTAGAAAAAGAAATAGGCAAAATAATAGTTTAAGAGTATAATATGTATAGCAGATGAATCTGTAAGTAAAAA
Source organism: Fusobacteriaceae bacterium (assembly GCA_051656905.1). GTDB lineage: Bacteria > Fusobacteriota > Fusobacteriia > Fusobacteriales > Fusobacteriaceae > JAGNZR01. The sequence continues at coordinate 23,173 of JBOFJQ010000015.1, forward strand.
ATAAATGGCGGTTAAATATTGGATATTTAATCGCCTTTTTAAACTTTATTAAGGAGTTAAAAAATGTATAGAAAAAGTATTGAAGAGGTATTGGAAAGTCTAGAAACTGGATTAAATGGTATTAAAAGTGAAAATTTGGAAAAACTTGTAAAAAAATATGGGTATAATGAGTTGCAAGAGAAGGGAAAAGTTACTGTATGGGAACTTTTTATCGAATCTTTTAAAGATCCATTAGTAATTATTCTATTGATTGCAGCATCAGTTCAAATACTAACGGGACATTTAGTAGATTCTCTTATAATATTAATAGTTTTAACATTAAACTCTGTAATAGGTGTTGTACAAGCAAAAAAAGCTGAAGGTTCATTAGAAAAATTAAAACAATTATCACAACCTAATATAAAAGTATTGAGAGATGGGGAGAAGAAAGTCATTTCAATGAAAGAGATATTTCCAGGGGATATAGTTATATTAGATGCAGGGGATTACATACCTGCAGATGGAAGATTAGTAGAGGCGAATACTTTAAAAATAATGGAAGGTATTTTAACTGGTGAATCTGAACCAGTTTTAAAACATTGTGATTTAATAGATAAAGACTTACCATTAGGTGATAGAAAAAACATGGTTTATTCAGGAACTATGGTTGTTTATGGAAGAGGTGCTTTTGTAGTTACAGAAACTGGAATGCAAACAGAAATAGGAAAGATAGCAACACTCCTTGATAGTGTAGAAACAGGATTAACACCTCTACAGAAAAATTTAGAAAAATTTACTAAAAAACTAGGTATAGGGATATTAGGAATGTCAGTTTTAATATTTGCAGTAATAGTTACTAAGGGGATTTTAGCAGGAAATACAGAACTGTTTCCACTTCTTCTAGATGCTTTTATGTTTTCTGTGGCAGTGGCAGTAGCTGCAATTCCTGAGGCTTTATCTTCAATTGTAACGATTGTTTTATCTTTTGGAACTGGAATAATGGCAACAAAACATGCAATAATAAGAAAATTATCGGCAGTTGAAACTTTAGGTTCAACATCTATTATATGTACAGATAAAACGGGAACATTAACACAAAACAAAATGACGGTGGTTTCAACATTTTTAAAAGGAATTGAAGTAACAGATTTTGAAAAAACGATAGAGACGTTGAATCAAGAATCTCTTTATATATTAGGATTAATTTTAGCTAATGACTCTCAAATTTCTATAGATGGAAAGGAAATAGGAGATCCAACAGAAGTAGCTCTTATTAATTTTGCAGCTAAACATGGAATAGATGTTTCTCAATTAAGAGAAAATTATAAAAGAATTAGTGAGTTGCCTTTTGATTCAGATAGAAAACTCATGAGTACATTAAATCAATTTGGTGATAAAAAAGTTATATTTTGTAAAGGGGCACCAGATGTAATATTTTCACGTAGTACAAGAATTGTAGTAAATAATGAAGTTGTTCCAGCAACACTTGCTAAAATGGATACATTTAGAGAAAAAAATGAAGAGTTTTCTAGAGAAGCATTAAGAGTTTTAGGAATAACCTTTAAAATTGTAAGTAGTGAAAAAGTTGACTTAACATTAGATGATGAGCAAGATATGACTTTACTAGGGTTGGTAGCTATGATAGATCCGCCTAGAGAAGAAGTGTATGAAGCTATAAAAGAAGCTAAATCAGCAGGAATAAGATCAATAATGATAACTGGAGATCACAAAACTACAGCGGCAGCTATAGCAAGAGATATAGGACTTATGTCTTCTGGAGAAAAAGCTTTAACTGGTCAAGAACTAGATGAATTAACTGAGGAAGAGCTAGATAATGAGTTAGAAAATATAACTGTTTATGCTAGAGTATCTCCAGAGAATAAAATAAGAATAGTAAAAGCTTGGCAGAAAAAAGGAAAAATTACTGCAATGACAGGAGATGGGGTTAACGATGCTCCAGCATTAAAACAAGCGGATATAGGAATTGCAATGGGAACAGGAACAGATGTTGCAAAAGATTCTGCAGCGATGATACTAACAGATGATAATTTTGTAAGTATAGTAAGTGCAATAGAAATAGGAAGAACGGTTTATTCAAATATAAAAAAATCAATAACTTATCTTTTTGTAGGAAATTTAGGAGCTATCTTATCTATATTATATGCTCTATTTGTAGGATGGAATTCTCCTTTTACAGCTTTACAACTTTTATTTATAAACTTAGTTAATGATTCACTTCCTGCAATCTCTTTAGGTCTAGAACCTTCTGAAGATAATATTATGAGTAAAAAACCAAGAGAAGCTAACAAGCCTTTATTTAATAAACAAAACTATACTACAATTTTTTTCAGGGGAGTACTTATAGCTATGGTGACTATACTTGCACAATATATAGGTGGTGCAGAGAGCTTAATGGGAATGTCAATGGCATTTACAACTCTTATATTTGCTAGAACGTTGCAGACTTTACCTGGTAGAAGCGAAGAAAAAACTGCGGCAAGTTTAGGTTTCTTAAAAAATAAATATACTCTTATAGCTATAGTTGTATGCTTTATAATGTATTCTATGGTATTATATCCATCTGTAAGACCTTATTTCAACATTGATCCTGATTTCGGATTGTTCCAATTAAAAATATGTTTATTACTAGCTGTTATATCTACAGCTTTAATGGAACTGGAAAAAGTTCTTAAGTTCAAAAAATAAAGGGGTAAAAATGTTAAAGTGTCCAAATTGTAGTAAAGTTTTAAAAATAATAGATAAAAGTTACAAATGTGAGAATAACCATAGTTTTGACATATCAAAATATGGTCATATAAATTTACTTTTATCAAATCAAAAGAATAGTAAAGCTCCTGGTGATAACAAAGAGATGGTTATTGCTAGAAAAGGGTTTTTAGATGAAAATTATTATAGTGGAATATCAGATAGAGTTAATCAAATAGTAAACTCTTATATAATAGAAAATTCTACTTTAAATAAAGAAGAGTCAGAAGTAAATATTTTAGACACAGGATGTGGAGAAGGATATTACACTGAAAGATTAAGAAAAAGTTTAGAGGAAAAAAATATTAAAAAATTTAATATTTATGGTTTAGATATATCAAAAGAAGCTATAATTTTAGCATCAAAAACATATAAAAAAATAGATTGGATGGTTGCCAGTGCAACACACCTACCATTCTTAGACGAAAGTTTAGATTTTATAATTTGTATGTTTGCTAAAATAGTTCCAGAAGAGAAAATGAGATGTCTAAAAAAAGGTGGAAAATTAATAGTTGTTTCAACAGGAGAAAACCATCTACAAGAATTAAAGCAAGTAGTCTATGAAACTGTAAAGAAAGATTTCTATCTTCCAGCATTAGATGAATCACTAAAAATATTCAAACACTTAGAAACTATAAATAATAGTTACACAACTTTAATAAAAACAAAAGAGCACATAGAAAATCTATTCAATATGACACCATACAGATGGAGAAGTCCAGAAGCTGGAGTAAAAAAATTATTTGAATTAGATAAACTAGAAGTAACGGTAGAAGTAAGCATAGATATCTTCGAAAAAATATAATATATCAAATCTATACTATACAACTATTACTAAATTAGTTAATCCAATTTAATAACTAATAAAAAAAATCTTGTAACCTAACAGCTACAAGATTTTTTTATTTCCAATCATTAAGTCTTCAAATCATGGGGACTATCTAAGTCTTATCTTATTCTTATTTCTTTACACTCTTCAAGAAAGTAACTAAAGAAACAACAGAAGCTATAGCTCCAACAACGTAACCAGCTGTAGAAGAGAAGTTAAATCCTTCCTTAGCAATTACGATATAAGTTGTGATAACAAAAGTCATAAATGTTGCAGGGATAATAACTGGCCAGTAATTTTTACCTTTAACATCAAAGTATTTAGCAGCTGTCCATAAAGCGATAGTAGCTAAAGTTTGGTTAGACCAAGCGAAATATCTCCATAAAATTGTAAAGTCAATGAAACATAATCCAATACCAATTGCGAAAAGAGGTAGAGCGATTATAAATCTATTCTTTAAAGGTCCTTGTGGATATTTGAAAGAATCTGCAATTGTAAGTCTAGCACTTCTGAAAGCTGTATCTCCAGATGTTATTGGACAAGCAACAACTCCAAGGATAGCAAGTATTCCACCAAATTTACCAAGTAATGAGTTAGATATAGTACTAACAACAACACCAGGAGTTCCAGCAGCAGCTAATCCACCAGTTCCACCAAAGAATGACATAGCAGCAGCAGCCCATATAAGAGCAACTACACCTTCAGCAATCATAGAACCATAGAAAACTCTTCTTCCTTCTTTCTCAGATTTAAGACATCTAGCCATCATAGGTGATTGAGTGGCATGGAAACCAGATATTGCCCCACAAGCTATTGATATAAATAGGTAAGGGAATACAGGTGTTCCTTTTGGATGTAAATTTAAGTTAGAAAAATCTAAGTCAGGAATAGGAAGGTTATTAGTAACGATACCAACACCAATACCTACTGCCATAACAATAAGACATAAACCAAATACAGGATAAATTTTACCGATGATTTTATCAACTGGTAAAATAGTTGCAAGGATATAATAGATAATGATTAAAACGATTAATACCATTTCATCTACACCAGTTATTGTTTTTAAGATATCAGCAGGTGATTTAATAAATACAACCCCAACTAATAAAAGTAAAACAACTGAGAAACCTCTCATAAAAATCTTTGCTTTTTCTCCTAAATAAGTTCCTACTAATTCGGCAACTGATGCACCGTCATGTCTTAAAGACATCATTCCTATTAAGAAATCATGAACAGCTCCTGCAAAAATACAACCGAAAACTATCCAAAGAAATGCTACAGGCCCCCATAAAGCTCCTGCTATTGCTCCGAAAATCGGACCAGTACCAGCTATATTAAGGAACTGAATAAGAAACGCTTGTTTCCAGTCCATTTCAACATAGTCTACTCCGTCAGCTAATCTACATGCTGGAGTTAACTTAGTTTCGTCAATTCCAAAAATGTTTTCAATAACTTTACCGTAGATAAAATACCCTAATATTAGGGCAACAATTGAAGATAAAAATAAAATCATGATAAACCTCTCCTTATTAAATATAATTTGAAAATAAATTTATATTATCAAAAAAAAACAATATTTCTCATTGTAAAATAAAAATATAAAAAATACAAGAAAAAAAAATTTAAAATATATTTTATGAATGATTAAGTAAAGATATTGTTTAGTTTCAAAGCACAAAAAAACTAATAAAAGAAGAGCGTAGTTCCGTTTTAGTAAAAAAAATAAATGATAAAATTTTTTTACTTATCCGTTTTTTTTTAATTTTATACCTTTAATTAGACAACAGAGTCTTTATTATGATATAATGCAGATTAGAATATATAAATTTTAGGAAGTTGAAAGGGGATAAGTTTTATGGAGAAAATTTTCAATATAGTTAGCAAAAAATTAAATTTGAAATTAGATCAAATTATAAAAACTATGGAATTAATAGATAGTGGAGCGACAATTCCATTTATTTCACGTTATAGAAAAGAGATAACTGGGAGTTTAGATGAAGTAGAAATTGAAAACATCCAAACAGAAGTTCAATATCTAAGAAATTTAGAATCAAGAAAAGAAGAAGTTATTAGATTAATTGAAGAACAAGGAAAATTAACAGATGAATTAAAAAAATCTATCGAAAGTTCTTTAAAATTACAAGAGATAGAAGATATATATTTTCCTTATAGAAAGAAAAGAAAAACAAAAGCAGATGTAGCTAGAGAAAAAGGGTTAGAACCTTTAGCTAAAATGATACTAACTGAAGCAACAATAGAAGCTTTATTAGAAAAAGCAAAAGAATATATAACTGAAGAAGTTTTAACAGTAGAGGAAGCTTTAGAAGGTGCAAAACTGATTTTAGCTGAAGAAATTTCTGAAACACCAGAATTCAGAGAAAAAACAAGAGAAGATATTTTAAAAGATGGTGTCTTATTATCTAAAGAGACAAAAAAAGCCAAAGAGATGGACGAAAAAAAAGTTTACTCTGATTATTATAACTATCAAGAGGTAGTTGTGAAGATGCCAGCTCATAGAATATTAGCGGTAAACCGTGGTGAGAATGAAGATATTTTAAATATATCTATAAAATTTGAAGATGCCAAAAGAGCAATAGTTGAACAAGGAATTATAAATAATTATTTTGGAAAAAATGAAAATTTAATTGAAATAAAAAGAGAGATAGTAAAAGACTCTTTAGATAGATTATTACTTCCTTCAGTTGAAAGAGAGGTTAGAAATATTTTAACTGAAAAAGCTGAAGAGCAGTCGATAAATATTTTTAAATTAAACCTAAAAAATTTATTAATGCAATCACCTTTAAAAGATATGGCTGTAATGGCTTTAGACCCTGGGTATAGAACAGGATGTAAAGTAGCTATTATCAACAAAGAAGGGTTTTTTGAGCATTATGATGTATTTTTCTTAGTTGAAGCGATGCATAATCCAGGACAATTAGAAAAATCTAAAAAATCTATGATTAATTATATTAATAAATATGATATAGATATTATTGCAATAGGAAATGGAACAGCTTCTCGTGAAACAGAAAGCTTTGTAGCAGGAGTATTAAAAGAAGTTAAAAAACCTGTAAAATATCTTATTGTAAACGAAGCGGGAGCTTCAATTTATTCAGCGTCTAAAATTGCAGCTGAAGAGTTTCCTGATTTAGATGTAACTGTAAGAGGGGCAATTTCAATAGGAAGAAGAATTCAGGAACCTATGGCAGAACTTGTAAAAATTGATCCTAAATCAATAGGTATAGGTATGTATCAACATGATGTAAATCAGAAAAAATTAGAAGAGTCGCTAAATAATGTAATAGAATCTGTAGTTAATAATGTTGGAGTTGCAGTAAATACAGCTTCTTGGGCATTGTTATCTCACGTATCAGGAATAAAGAAAAATATCGCTAAAAATATAGTTGACTATAGAAAAGAAAACGGGGATTTTAAAAATAGAAAAGAATTGTTAAAAGTAAAAGGATTAGGAGCAAAAGCTTACGAGCAAATGGCTGGATTCTTAGTTATTCAAGATGGAAAAGATAGTTTAGATGGAACAATTATTCACCCAGAATCGTATCATATAGCAGAAGAGATATTAAAAGGTGCAGGTTCTTCTCTAAAAGAATATACTAATGATGTAGCTATATCAAGAGAAAAAATTCAAAAGTTTAACTATACTGAGTTTGCTAAAGAAAAAGGTTATGGACTAGAGACAGTAAAAGATATTTTCGATGCTTTAATAAGAGACAGAAGGGACCCTAGAGAAAATTTTGATAAACCTCTATTAAAATCAGATGTATTAAAAATAGACGATTTAAAAATTGGAATGGATATAGAAGGAACTGTAAGAAACGTAGTAGCTTTTGGAGCTTTTGTAGATATTGGACTAAAAAATGACGCACTTTTACATATATCAGATATTTCAGATAAGTTTGTAAAAGATCCATCTACAGTATTATCAGTAGGACAAATTATAAAAGTAAAAATAAAGACTATAGATACAGAGAGACAAAGAGTAGGTTTAACAAGAAAAGGAAGTTAAATAATGAAAGTTAAAAAAGATTCTTTAGTATTAAAAATAATTTTTTATAATAATGTAGGAATTATATTGTCTACAATACTTCTGTCTTTTATTCTTATTTTCTCAGATTATACAACAAGAGAAGAAGAGTTTAAAAAGAATAGTGTTGAAAAAATGAAATTATTAGAAAAAGCTTACAAAAATAATTTTAATGAAATGAGAGATGAAATTAGAAAAATATTAAGCGAAGTCTATTTAGTTGAAAAATTTAATAGTACATTAGATAAGGAAGTTTATAAAAAATACAGTGAAGATATAATGGAAAAACTTTTAAAAAAAGATATAGAAAACTACTATCATTCAGCAGTGACTATAACTGATTCAAAAGGTGAGATTTTATCAGAGGTTGGAATTAAGGCTGTAGGTGATGAGTTATGGTTGAAAAAAGATTCTTTTTTAGAAAAAATAAAAGAACAGGAAGAGTTAGACGGAAGTAGCTATGTTGAAAATATAAAAGGAAAAAATTATTTAAGAATATATTTTCCTCATTATTTAAAAACAGGAAAACGATATATAATAGTAACGGTTCCTATTAACTATAAGATGCTACAAGTATTAAAAGAAAATATTCAACTGGATGAAAATGATAAGATTTTTACTTTATCAACAGATGGATATTATTCTGGAGATTTTTCTTATAAACAACAAAGTAATATTGATGATATTAAAGGTATAGAAACAAAGATTAAAAGGAATGAAACTGTTAAATTTTTAGATACTCAAATTGGAGATAAGCACTATTCAACAGGTTTATATATATTAAGAAACTTTAATAATGAATATAAAGGTTCTATAGGAGTAGCCTTTTCAAAAGAGAAATTAATTCTTCTAAGAGAAAGGCATATATTTATAGTAATTTTAATAATAACTCTTTATATTATTATTGGAACAAGCTTAACAAATAGTTTTTTTACTCGTCTATTAAAACCTCTTCAGGAATTAACTAAAGGAACTGAAGAGATAATAAAAGGGAATTACAGCTATATTTTTAAAGGTGGAGGAACTGGAGAGGTAAAACAGATAGGTACTTCACTCAAAAAAATGTTAGGTGAGATTAAATCAAATCGTGAAAAACTTTTATGTCAAAATAATAAGTTAAATGAAAATATTTTAAGAATAGAAGCTATTGAAAGAATATTAATGGGATTGCATATTGAAACAGATATGGTTACTGCACTTAATGACATATTGAAAGCTTTAACTTCAGATATGGGATTAGGCTACAGTAGAGCAATGTATTTTAGATATAGTAGAGAGTTAGATTGCTTAATTGGAGAAAAAACTATAGTAAATAATAGTATTAAAAATAGATCTTTACAGGACTCAAAAGTTGGATTTACTTTTCAAATTGATGAGTTAGATAGACTTGTAAAATCTATAAAAATACCTTATGATGTTAACAATTTAATTGGAAAATCGTTAAAAGAAAAGAGAATTATTTATTTTAATGAGAAAGGGTACAAATATGAATTAGGAAATACTCTTTTTAAAGGATTAGGAATAGATAAGTTTATGATTCTACCTATTCATGCTAAAAATAGAAAATATGGAGTAGTTGTTGTAGATTATTTTGGAAAAGATAATCAAATATCTCTAGATGAATATGAACTTCTAAAATTATTAATAATAAATTTAACAATAAGAATTAGCAATAAAATAACAGAAGAAGAAAGAGTCGATAATGAAAGAGAAAACACTATTAGAAAACTTACAGAGAGATTTTTAGGAGAGAGAGAAAAATATATTCATAGTGTTTATTCAGTGATTGATGGTTATAGAAAGAATGAAAAAAATCTTGAACATAAAATAAAAATAGTAGAAGAGCTCCTTAAAAAATTAAGAAGAGAAAATAGAGTTTTAAAAGAGTATTCAGAATTAGGAATAACTAAACCAGAGTACATCGATTTAGAATCAATATTCAATGAAATAAAGAAAGAAATTTATGAAGATTCTAAAAAATTAGGAATTACTATATCTATATTTGTAAATTATAGTGGAAAAGTTTATGGTAATAGACAAGATTTAAAGAAAGCATTTTATGAAATAATGAAGAATTCATATTATGCTCTTTTAAAAATAGAAAATTTAGATAGAAAAATGAATGTTATTATATCTAAAGATAAGAATATAGATAAAGTAAAAATTAATATAATGGATAATGGTATTGGAATAAGACCAGAGCAATTAGAAAAAATATACGAGCCATTTTTGACTGTAGATGGGAATCCACCAGGACTTGGGCTATCATTAGTATATAGAGTAATAAAAGAGCATCAAGGAGTAATAAAATTCTTCTCTAAATACAAAGAGGGAACAGACGTAAAAATAACTTTAAATGCATATAAGGAGGAAAAATACTAAATGGAGAAAAAAGATTACGGAGTTACACTGAATCTACCAAAAACTAATTTTCAAATGAAGGGGAATTTACCTGCAAAGGAGCCTGGATATATTGCAAGATGGAACGAAAATAAAATTTATGACAAAGCAATTGTAGAAGGAAGAAGAGAATTTATTTTACATGATGGACCTCCATATGCAAATGGAAATATTCATATAGGTCACGCATTAAATAAAATATTAAAAGATATAGTTTTAAAGCATAAGAGATTAACAGGGTATAATGCACCGTATATTCCAGGATGGGATACTCACGGACTTCCTATCGAGCATAAAGTTTCAGAAGAGTTAGGGGAAAAAATGAAATCTATGACTCAAGATGAAATTAGAGATAAATGTGCGGAATATGCTAAAAAATGGGTTGGAATTCAGAAAGAAGGATTCATAAGACTTGGAGTTATGGCTGACTGGGAAAATCCATATTTAACTTTAATGCCAGAATATGAAGCAAAACAATTAGAAGTTTTTGCTGAATTATATGAAAATGGGTATATCTTTAAAGGATTAAAACCAATATACTGGTCACCAGTATCAGAAACTGCTTTAGCAGAAGCTGAAATTGAATATAAAAATCATACATCAACATCTGTATATGTAAAAATGGAAGCTAATGCTGATGCTTTAGCAAAATTAGCTTTAGATTCAGCTTCTTTTGTAATTTGGACAACAACTCCATGGACTCTTCCAGCAAATACAGGAATCTGTTTAAATGCTGAGTTTGAATATGGTGTTTATGAAACAGAAAAAGGAAACTTAATTTTAGCTAAAGATTTAGCAGATAAAGCTTTTTCTGAGATAGGAATTACTAATTATAAATTAATAAAAGAGTTTTTAGGAGATGCTTTAGAAAGAGTTACATACAAGCACCCATTCTTAGAGAGAAATGGTATGGTTATTTTAGGAAACCATGTAACTTTAGGAGCAGGTTCAGGTTGTGTACATACAGCACCAGGACATGGTCAAGATGACTATGTTGCAGGTACAAGATATGGACTTCCAGTTATTTCACCAGTAAATAATAAAGGGGTTATGACAGAAGAAGCTGGAAAATATGCAGGACTTTATTATGCAAAAGCAAACAAAGTTATTTGTGAAGATATAGCAGCAAGTGGACATTTATTACATGAAGCTAAAATAGAACACTCATACCCACATGACTGGAGAACTAAAACTCCTGTAATCTTTAGAGCAACTGAGCAATGGTTCGTAAAAGCTGAAGGTTCAGATTTAAGAGAGAAAGCTTTAAAAGCTTTAGATTCAGTAGAGTTTATTCCATCTTGGGGAAGAAACAGAATAGGATCAATGTTAGAATCAAGACCTGACTGGTGTATCTCTAGACAAAGAACATGGGGAGTGCCAATTCCAATTTTCTATAATGAGCAGACAGGAGCAGAAATATTTAATAGAGAAATAATAAACAGAGTAATAGAAATAGTTAAAGTTCAAGGAACAAATGCATGGGTAAGAATGACTGCAGAAGAGTTAATTGGAGAGGAGCTATTAGTTAAGTATAATTTAAAAGGTGTTGAGCTTAGAAAAGAGACTAATATAATGGACGTTTGGTTCGATTCAGGAGTTTCTCATAGAGCAGTGCTTGAAACAAGAGGATTACATAGACCTGCTGATTTATACTTAGAAGGTTCAGATCAACATAGAGGATGGTTCCAAACATCTTTATTAACATCAATAGGATCTACACATGATGCTCCATTCAAAACTATCTTAACACATGGATTTGTTAATGATGGAAATGGAAGAAAAATGTCTAAATCAGTTGGAAACGTAGTAGCACCAGAAGATATTACAAAAGTATACGGAGCAGACATTTTAAGATTATGGTGTGCTTCAGTAGACTATAGTGAAGATGTAAAAATATCTGACAATATAGTTAAGCAAATGGCTGAATCTTATAGAAGAGTAAGAAATACAGCTAGATATATATTAGGAAATACAAATGATTTTGATCCTCAAAAGGATAAAGTAGCTTATGCAGACTTACTAGAAGTTGATAAATGGGCTTTAAATAAATTAGAGAGATTAAAGAGAGTAGTAACAGAATCTTATTCAAAGTATGAGTTTTATAACTTATTCCAAGAGATTCACTATTTCGCTGGAATAGAGATGTCAGCTTTCTATTTAGATATAATCAAAGATAGATTATATGCTGAAAAATCTGATTCTAAAGAGAGAAGATCAGCACAAACTGTTATGTGTGAAATCTTATTAACTTTAACTAAGATGATAGCACCAGTTTTATCATTTACAGCTGAAGAAATTTGGGATAATTTACCAGAAGTTATGAAGGATGCAGAATCTGTATTATTAACAAAATGGTATGAAAATAATGATGAGTGGATCAACGATTCTTTAGATGAAAAATGGAGTACTATCGCTAAGATAAGAAAAGATGTTAATAAGTATTTAGAAGTAGCAAGACAAGGTGAAAATAAAATAATAGGTAACTCTTTAGATGCAAAAGTTGAGTTATATTCAGATAATGCAGAGTTAGCTAAATTTATAAATGATAATAGAGAATTACTTGAACTTGCAACTATAGTTTCAGAAGTAAAAATTGTAAATACTAAAGATGACACTTTTGTAAATGGGGAAGAAAACCTTGAGTTATCTATAAAAGTATCGCATGCAGATGGAGAAAAATGTGAAAGATGTTGGAAATACTCTACACAATTAGGTACAAACGCTGATCATGCAGACTTATGCCCAAGATGTACAGGAGTAATGTTATAAAAGGGGAAGAGTAAGTGATATATATAATTTTAATATCGATTCTTATAATTTTAGATCAAGTTAGTAAACAAATGATTGTTAATAGATTTTCTTTAGGAGAAACTTTTCCCATTGTGGAAGAGTTTTTCCATTTAACATATGTTAGAAATAGAGGGGTAGCTTTTGGATTATTTCAAGATAAAGTTCAGATAATTTCAGTATTTACAATATTGGCAGTTATAGGAATAGCTATTTACTCACTGAAATATTTAAAAAAATCAGATACAATAGAAAAAATAGCGTATGCATTTATATTTTCAGGGGCTATCGGTAATATGCTAGATAGACTATTTAGAGGATATGTTGTGGATATGGTAGATTTTAGAGGAATTTGGATTTATATATTTAATTTAGCTGACGTATGGATAAATGTAGGATTATTTTTAATTATTATAGATTATTTTATTAGGAGGAATAAAGAATGACATTTCAGGAAATGATATTTGCACTACAAGATTTTTGGGGAAAACAAGGGTGTATAATAGGAAATCCTTATGATATAGAGACAGGTGCTGGAACATTTAACCCAAATACATTTTTAATGTCTTTAGGACCAGAGCCTTGGAACGTAGCATATGTTGAGCCATCAAGAAGACCAAAAGATGGTAGATATGGAGAAAATCCTAACAGAGTATATCAACATCACCAATTTCAAGTAATAATGAAGCCGTCACCTTTAAATATACAAGAATTATATTTAGAGAGTTTAAAAGTATTAGGTATAGATCCTAAAAAACACGACATAAGATTTGTTGAGGATGACTGGGAATCTCCAACGCTTGGTGCATGGGGACTTGGATGGGAAGTTTGGTTAGACGGGATGGAAGTAACACAATTCACATATTTCCAACAAGTTGGAGGATTAGAATTAGAAATAGTTCCATCAGAAATAACATACGGTCTTGAGAGATTAGCACTATACATTCAAAATAAAGAGAATGTTTATGATTTAGAATGGACAAAAGGTGTTAAATATGGAGAAATGAGATTCCAATATGAATATGAGAACTCTAAATATTCTTTTGAAGTTGCAAACTTAGAAAGACATTTTAGATGGTTTGATGATTATGAGCAGGAAGCTATATTAGCTCTTGATAATGGATTAGTTATGCCAGGATATGATTATGTTTTAAAATGTTCTCATGTATTTAATGTTTTAGACTCAAGAGGAGCTATTTCAACAACAGAAAGAATGTCTTATATATTAAGAGTTAGAAACTTGGCTAAGAGATGTGCTGAAATATTTGTAGAAAATAGAAAAGCATTAGGATATCCACTTTTAAAAAAATAACATAGAGAGGTTGAGTATAGATGAAATTACTATTTGAAATTGGTATGGAAGAGATACCAGCAAGATTTCTAGATAATGCTTTAGAAGAATTAAAGAAAAATATGGAAAAAAAGTTAAATGACAACAGAGTTAAATTTGAATCTATTAAAACTTTTGGAACTCCAAGAAGATTAGTAATATATGTTGAAGGAGTAGCTCAAGAGCAAGAGGATTTAGACGTTGTTAATATGGGACCTGCAAAGTCAGTAGCCTTCAGTGATTCAGGAGAAATCTCTAGAGCGGGATTAGGATTCTTAAAATCTCAAGGTGTAGATGTATCAGGAATGACAGTTGTATCAACACCAAAAGGTGAATATATAGCTGTTAAAAAATTCATGAAAGGTGGAAACACTGAGGATTTATTACCTGAAATGTTAAAATCGTTAGTTTTAGAGCTAGCTTTTCCAAAATCAATGAAATGGGCTGATAAGGAAACTAGGTTTGCAAGACCATTAAAGTGGTTCTTAGCATTCTTAGATAACAAAGTATTAAACTTTGATGTTGAAGGATTAAGCAGTGGAAATAAATCAAGAGGTCACAGATTCTTCGGTGAGGAGTTTACAATTGATTCAGCTGATGAATATTTTGATAAAATCAGAAAGAATAATGTAATAATTGATATTCAAGAGAGAAAAGATTTAATTAAGAAATTAATTAATGAAAATTGCATAGAAAAAGGTGAAAAAGCAGTTATAGAGGATGAACTTTTAAATGAAGTTGCAAATTTAGTTGAGTATCCTTATCCATTAGTTGGAACATTTAACTCTGATTTCCTAGAAGTACCACAAGAAGTTTTAATTATAAGTATGCAAGTACACCAAAGATATTTCCCAATCTTAAATGAAGAAGGAAAGTTACAACCTAAATTTATAGTTGTAAGAAATGGAATTGAAGGTTCTGAATATGTAAGAAAAGGAAATGAAAAAGTTATTTCAGCGAGACTTTCAGATGCAAGATTCTTCTATAATGAAGATTTAAAAGAGCCTCTTCATAAGAGTGTAGAGAAGCTTAAAACAGTTGTTTACCAGAAAGATTTAGGAACTATCTATGATAAAATAGAGAGAATGGAAAAAATAGCAGGTGCAATAGTTGAAAAGTGTGGTTTAGAAAGTAAAAAAGAAAATATAGAGAGAACAATATATCTTTGTAAAGCAGATTTAGTATCTAACATGATTGGAGAAAAAGAGTTTACAAAACTTCAAGGATTTATGGGAGCGGAGTATGCACTTAAATCAGGAGAAAATGAAGCAGTTTCAATAGGAATAAAAGAACATTACTACCCAAGATTCCAAGGAGATATATTACCTTCAGGAATAGAGGGAGCTATTGCAGGTATATGTGATAAGTTAGATACTCTTGTTGGTTGTTTTGCTGTAGGACTTATTCCAACTGGATCAAAAGATCCTTTTGCTTTAAGAAGAGCAGCTTTAGGTGTAGTTAATGTAATTCTTAACTCAAAATTAGAGTTTTCTATTCAAGATATTATGAAGTTTGCACTTGATATTTTAGAAGAAAAAGGTCTTTTAAAAAGAGATAAAGCTCTTATTTTAAAAGATTTAGAAGAGTTTATGTTAAATAGAATATTAAATGTGTTTTCTGATTTAGGATATTCTAAAGATGTAGTATCTGCTGTTTTAAATGCAAAACATTTAACTTTATTAGAAATGAGAGATATGATTCAAGCTTTAGAAACATTAAAGCAAGATCCAATTGAGTATAATAAATTAGTTAATGTAGTAAAAAGAATAGCTAATATATCAAAAGAATGTAAAGAAGCAAGATTTGTAGAGGCGTTAATTAAAGAGCAAGTTGAGAAAGATTTATTCTTCTTTATGAATGAGTTTGATGATAAAACTACAACTTTAAACCATGAAAAGAAATATGTTGAATATATGAAAGAGATGATCTTAGCAACTCCAATAATCGAGAAATATTTTGAAGAAGTTATGATTATGGATAAAGATGAAACAATAAAAAATAACAGATTATCACAAATGAAAATTTTAGATGATATGTTTAATAAGGTTGTTAATTTAAGATTATTAGAGAACACATTATAAAAATTATAAAATATATTGTGGTTTTTATAATAAATAAAGTATTTATTACAATAAAAAAATATGATATATTAAATATAAGGTTTATTTAATTTAAGGGGGTAGCTAATAATTTAGGTACCCCTTTTTTTCTAGGAGGAAGGGATGAAATTTTTAGGAGTTATTCCAGCAAGATATGCTTCAACAAGATTAGAAGCAAAACCATTAAAAGATATAGAAGGTTACCCGATGATAGAGTGGGTTTATAAAAGAACTAAGCTATCTAAATTAGATAGAGTTGTAATTGCAACAGATGATATAAGAATATATGACGCTGTTATAAATTTTGGTGGAGAAGCAGTTTTAACAAGAGAGGATCATCAAAATGGTACTAGTAGAATAGCAGAAGTATGTGAAAAAATTGTAGGATATGACGTTATAATAAATGTCCAAGGTGATGAACCATTAATAGAACCTGACATGATAAATACTCTTATAGATACTTTTAAAGAGGAAAAAAGCCTTATAATGGGTACATTAAAACATAGACTTTCAAAAATGGAAGACATAGAGAATCCAAATGTTGTAAAAGTGGTTTCAGATAAAAATGATTATGCAATTTATTTCTCTAGAAGTGTTGTTCCTTACCCAAGAAACTTAGATATTAACAATTATTTTAAACACGTGGGAATATATGGCTATAAATCAGATTTCGTAAAAAAATACTCTGAGATGGAGTCAACGCCTCTTGAAAAATCAGAATCTTTAGAGCAACTGAGAGTTTTAGAAAATGGTTATAAAATTAAAGTAATAGAGACTCCTTATGAAATAGTTGGAGTTGATACTATAGAAGACTTAGAAAGAGTAAGGGCAATTGTAAAAGAGAAAAAAATAAATATTTAAATATAATTCAAGGAGGACTTGTGAAAAAGAAAAATTTAATAAAAAAATATTTAAAGAGAACAATTTTAGCGATACTTTTAATAATAAATTTTTCGTGTACAAGTTCATCATCAAGGGGTAATGCACCAAAAAATACAGTTAATAGCTACTATCGTGAAAATGGGGTTCCAAGTTTAAATTATAAATTAGGCACGAATGCTGAGTACTTTAAATTTGTAAATGATACAGGTAATAATCCTTTAAGTGGTACAAATAATAGAGCATATTTAGATTTTTATAAAAATAAAAAGATAAAAGGTTATGGTTCTTCCTCTGCATATTGGAGATGGGAAACTTATTATACTCAGAGTCAAATAAATGCTGTAATTAATAATAATTTATATAGTTTAGCACAATCAAGACCACAAAATGTTTATACTCTAAAAAGTGGGTCGTGGATATCAGGTAGAGTAAATCAAAACCCTGTGGGAACAGTTAGAAATATAAAAGTAGTAAAAAGAGGTAGCTCAGGTGTAGTTATGGATCTTTTGATTGAAGGAAGTAAAGGAAAGTTTGTAGTTACTAAAGAGGGTAACATAAGAAGATTATTAGCTTTTTCATCCTCTTCGCTAAATGGAACTGGAAGTGTAAAACTTAAAGGCAAAACTGGAAAAGTATTATCTGGTGGAGCGACTCTTTTTCCATCAGCATTTTTCTCAGTGGAAAAAGTTGGAAGTGGATTCAAAATATTTGGTGGTGGATTTGGTCATGGAGTAGGAATGCCACAATGGTCAGTTAAGGATTTAGCTAATGCAGGATACAATTATGATAAAATATTATATAGATATTATCCAAATACAAAACTTTCAAGGGCTAGTTCTATAAAAGGTTTTGATGATGAATTAAGAGTTGGAATAACAAGAAATTCAAGGCCAGAGCATCAGAATATAACTATCTCATCTTATGATAAGATAAAACTTAAATCTGGTTGGGGAAGCACAACTGTTCCTAAAAATACTAAAGTTTTATTTGAAATATCTAATGGAGAAACAATAGTTAAGACCAGTGGAAAAGTTATAATGCGTTCTAAAGATAAAATAATAGTAACCTCGTCATCACAAATAAAAGTCGATTCTATTACAAGATCTTTAAAAACAAGAAATCCTAGTTATAGAGGGGATTTTGAGATAGTTCCTTATGGTAAAACATCTTTACTTTTAATTAATATAGTGGATATAGAGGATTATTTATTGCAAGTAGTTGGAAGTGAGATGCCTATAAGTTTTGGATTAGAAGCTTTAAAAGTTCAAGCAGTAGCTGCAAGGACTTATGCAGTAAATGGTGTGTTAGAAGGAAAATATAGAAAATATAATTTTGATTTGGTAGATACAGTTGCTAGTCAAGTGTATAATAATTTAGATGAAGCTGATATTGTAAGAAATGCTGTGAGAGCAACAAAAGGTAGAGTTTTAACATATAATGGTAAAATAATTCCTACGTTTTTTTACTCAACATCAGGGGGATATTCAGCGACACCACAAGAGATATGGTAATTATTATAGTGAGGTATTATGTTAGATAAAATAATAATAAAAGGCGCAAGACAGCATAATTTAAAAAATATCAATATAGAAATTCCTAAAAATGAGTTTGTTGTAATAACAGGAGTAAGTGGAAGCGGAAAATCTTCCCTTGCTTTTGATACAATTTATTCAGAAGGACAAAGAAGATATGTAGAATCTTTGTCAGCTTATGCAAGACAATTTATTGGTCAAATGAATAAACCAGATGTAGATAGTATTGAGGGGCTAGCTCCAGCAATATCAATAGAGCAAAAAACAACTAATAAAAATCCTCGTTCAACAGTGGGAACAATAACTGAAGTTTATGATTATATGAGACTTCTTTTTGCTCACGTTGGAGTAGCACATTGCCCAATTTGTGGAACTGTGGTATCAAAACAATCTGTTGAAGAGATAATTAATAACGTTGTAGAAAAATTTGAAGTTGGTGGAAAATTAATTATATTATCCCCTTTAGTAAAAGGTAAAAAGGGAACTCATAAAAACCTATTTTTAAATTTATTGAAAAAAGGGTATGTAAGATGTAGAGTAAATGGAGAGATTCTTTATTTAGAAGAGGATATTGAACTAGACAAAAATAAGAAACATGATATTGAAGTTGTTATTGATAGACTTGTTATAAAAAGAGAAGATGAAGAGTTTATAAGTAGATTAACTCAAAGTGTTGAAAGTGGAGTAGAACTTTCAAATGGAAAAATTATTTTAAATGTAGATGGGGTAGACTATCACTATAGTGAAAACTTTAGTTGCCCTTATCATGAAGAGGTAAGTATTCCTGAACTTACACCAAGACTTTTTTCATTCAATGCTCCTTACGGTGCTTGTCCTCAGTGTAAAGGAATTGGAAAAAATTTAGAAGTAGATGAAAACAGACTTGTATTAGATGAAAATTTATCTATTAGTGAAGGGGCTATATATGTTCCTGGAGCTGCAGCAAGAAATACATATTCATGGGAAATATTTACAGCTATGTGTAAAGCATTTAAAATAGATTTAACGATTCCTTTTAAAGATTTGTCTAAAGATGATAAAGAGATTATTTTTAGAGGAACAAAAGGGAAAAAATTTAGATTAGATTATGATGGTGATTCTTTTAGCTTTCATGGTGAAAGAGAGTTTGAAGGGATAGTAAATAATTTAGAAAGAAGATATAAGGAGTCTTTTTCAGAAGCGCAAAAAGAAGAGATTGAAAATAAGTATATGATTGAAAAAATATGTACTCTTTGTCATGGTAAAAGGTTAAGAGATGAAGTTTTAGCTGTAACTGTGGGAGACAAGAATATTGCAGAAATTTGTGATATGAGTATAAGAAATTCATTGGATTTTTTTGAAAAGATAACTCTTACAGAGAAAGAAAAAAAGATTGCTTCTGAAATTTTGAAAGAGATAAAAGAGAGATTGAACTTTATGATAAACGTAGGGTTAGACTATCTAACGCTGTCTAGAGAAACAAAAACATTATCAGGTGGAGAATCTCAAAGAATTAGACTAGCAACGCAAATAGGATCAGGATTAACAGGAGTATTATATGTTTTAGATGAGCCTAGTATAGGATTACATCAAAGAGATAATGATAAGCTTTTAGTTACGCTGAATAGATTGAAATCATTAGGAAATACATTGATTGTTGTAGAACATGATGAAGATACAATGATGCAATCAGACTATATAATAGATATAGGACCAAAAGCAGGGGTAGAAGGTGGACATATTATATTTGCCGGAAAACCTGAAGATTTATTGAACTGTGAAGAATCATTAACAGGGAAATATTTAAAGAAAGAGTTAAATATAGAGATTCCTGAAAAAAGAAGAGAATTTACAGATACAATAATTTTAAAAGGTGCTAATGGGAATAATCTTAAAAATGTAGATATAGAAATTCCAAGAGGTGTAATGACAGTTGTAACAGGAGTAAGTGGAAGTGGAAAATCAACCCTTATAAATCAAACACTATTCCCAATACTATTTAATAAATTAAACAAGGGAAAATTATACCCGTTAGAGTATTCAGAAATTAGTGGAATAGAAAATTTAGACAAAGTAGTTGATATAGATCAATCTCCTATAGGAAAGACTCCAAGATCTAATCCAGCTACATATACAAAAATATTTGATGAGATAAGAGATATTTTTGCTGAAAGTAAAGAAGCTAAAATGAGGGGTTATAATAAAGGTCGTTTCTCATTTAATGTAAAAGGTGGAAGATGTGAAGCTTGTCAAGGTGCAGGAATTATAAAAATAGAGATGAATTTCTTACCTGATGTTTACGTTGAATGTGAAGTGTGTAAAGGAAAAAGATATAATAAAGAGACTTTAGATGTTCATTATAAAGGGAAAAATATATCTGATGTGCTGGAGATGACAGTGCAAGAGGGGTATGAATTCTTTAAAAATATTCCTCAATTAGAGAGAAAACTAAAAATATTAATAGATGTAGGTTTAGATTATATAAAAATAGGACAACCTTCTACAACTTTATCTGGTGGAGAAGCTCAGAGAATAAAGTTAGCAACTGAACTATCAAAATCAAATCAAGGAAGAAATATTTATATTTTAGATGAACCGACTACAGGTCTGCATTTTGAAGACATAAATAAATTATTAGGTGTTTTAAATAGATTAGTTGAAAAAGGAAACACCGTTGTAGTTATAGAGCATAATTTAGATGTAATAAAATCAGCTGATTATATTATTGACATTGGCCCTGAAGGTGGAGAAAAAGGTGGAATGGTTATTGCTAAGGGAACTCCTGAAGAAGTAGCTAAATCTAAAAAGAGTTATACAGGGTACT
This sequence comes from Fusobacteriaceae bacterium, assembly GCA_051656905.1. Lineage (GTDB taxonomy): Bacteria > Fusobacteriota > Fusobacteriia > Fusobacteriales > Fusobacteriaceae > JAGNZR01. Next base: position 44,628 of record JBOFJQ010000015.1, read on the forward strand.
ATATAAAGAGAGAATTAGACTCTTTAAAAAAAATAAAAAGTAATGAAAAAAAGAAGAAATAAATGTTCAAATAAAACAAAAAATAAAAAAAGCTGATTTTTGAAAATCAGCTTTTTTTATTAATTTTATCATAAATTCTCTGGGGGAGAAATTACTAGCAAAGGTAAATAATTTTTTATCCTTGGGGAGGAATATATTATTATTTTCTTTATTATACTATTTTGACGACAATAAATATGAAAAAGTCTAAATTTATTTAAAAAAATTATTTGAAATGAAATATTATAGAAAAATAGGGGATTCCAAAAATAAAAAAAGGAGCTAAAAAATTAGCTCTTTTTTTATTAAGTATAATAAATTCTCTGGGGGGAGAAATTATTGGTAAATCAATAAATGAAATTAATTTTTCAATTATAATATTTTGACGGAATAAGTCACAAAAAAGTTTAAAAAATATTTTTATTTTTCTAAAATTTTATATCCTAACTCTCTAGCTAGTATTCTACCTGTTATTTCCACTACTTCCCCAGTCATATTTACGCAGTGAGTTAAATGTTCTTTGCTTCCTAATTCTTTACCTTTTGTTAAAACTTTGCAACAAGCTACTTTATGTGTTTTAGTAAACTCTTCATATAATTCTTTAGATAATAACATAGCTTTTTTAACTTCTTTTCCTTTTGATTGATTTCTTCCAAAGAACATTCCAATAGCCATAACACCAGCATTAACAGCTCCGCAAGTACACATAGACCCACCGATACCTACAGGAAAACCAGATGCTAACTTTATAACATTATCATCAAATTCATTAGGGAAATGATTTAAAATTACCTTTATTACAGCTTCAGAGCAAAAGAAGTCTCTATTTCTATAAAGTTCTTCCCCTTCTCTTCTTAATTGTAAAATGTTTATTGTATTATCTTCCATTGGACTTTTTTCTTTTTTTCTAAAAAAAAGATTTCTTAACATTTAAAACCTCCATTTTTATATTTTGATTATGTTTTATCTGTTTCATAATGTATTTTATCATAAATTTGTTTTTAATTTGAGATTATATAGGTATAATATAAAATAAATAGTAAATAAATATTCAATTAAAAGGAAAATAGCTTAATATTTATAATACTATTTGTATACCAACATAAAATTTACTAAAAAGGATGAGCGATGTTTGAATATTTAAAAGGAAAAGTAGAGTATAAAAAACCTGAATTTGCAGCACTGGATATAGGGGGTGTAGGTTATAAAATATATATATCTTTGAAGACTTACGATAAATTGAAAGTTGGAGAGACAACGAAGATATATATTTATAATTTTATAAAGGAAGATAGCTTTAAACTTATAGGATTTCTAGAAGAGAGAGAAAGAGTTATGTTTGAAATGCTTTTAAGTGTTTCAGGAATAGGAGTTTCATTAGCATTGTCAATTCTTTCGAGTTTTGATATTGAAGAGATTAGAAAAGTTGTTGCTGATGAGGATTTTAAAACTTTAAAAAAAGTACCTAAGCTAGGAGAAAAAAAATCAAAACAGATTATTTTAGACTTGAAAACTAAGTTAGGATCATTAGAAATGATTTCAAGTGGTGGATTATTCACTTCTGAGATAGACTTGTCACTGCAAATAATGGAGGAGGTATATTTAGCTTTAGAAAGTTTAGGATATTCTAGAAAAGAGATAGATTCATTAGTTACTAGAGAGGAACTAAAAAAATTAGAAAATATCGAAGTAGCTATAAAATTTGTTCTTAAGAAAATAAGAGAAAAAAAATAGTTGAAAAAAAGAAAAAAGAGTCAACTAAAAGATGTTTTTAGAACTTTAATACATATTAATGTTATCAAAAAAATTTATATTAAGTAATTAGGGGGTAGTAAAATGAGAAAAATTTATATTTTAGATACAAATGTTTTAATTCATGACCCAAACTGCATTTATAATTTTGTGGATAATGATGTTGTCCTTCCTATTTTTGTAATAGAGGAGATAGATAGCCTAAAAAGAAAACCAGAAACAGCTATTCAAGCAAGACTTGCTGCTAGAGTTCTAGATGATATAAGAGGGCAGGGGTGTTTAGCTAAAGGGGTAAAATTAAAGGATGGAATAAATTTCAGAGTAGAAATAAGCTGTGATTTATCATTACTTCCAAACTCTTTAAGAAGAGATGTTATGGATAATAATATTTTAGCAATAGTATTAGATATTTTAAAAAATAATAGTGATAAAAAGGTTGTTTTAGTAACTAAAGATATAAATATGAGAATAAAAGCTGATTCTTTAGGCATAAATGTAGAAGATTACCAAACTGACATGGTTGAATATTCTGAACTTTATGAGGGAGTAATAGAGCTAGAAGTTTCTAAAGAAATTTTTGATAAATACGAAAAAGCAGGTAAAATATCTCTAACAGATTTAGGAATAAAAGAAGAAGTTCCCCCAAATGTATTTATTAAATTAAAATATAAAGATAAAGAGACAACAGGAAGAAACTGTGAAGGTAAAATTAAGAAGTTAGTCTATGGTGATATTAATGCTTGGGGAGCAAGAGCTAGAAACGACGAGCAAAGATATGCTATGGACCTTTTGATGGACCCTAATATAAAAGTTGTTTCTCTTGTAGGAAAAGCTGGAACAGGGAAAACACTTCTTGCAATAGCCAGTGGATTGGAGCAAGTAATAGAAAGAAAAGTTTACAAGAAATTACTTATTGCAAGACCAGTAATACCTATGGGAAAAGATATAGGATATTTACCAGGAAGTGAGAAAGAAAAACTAAGACCATGGATGCAACCTATTTATGATAATATCGATTTTTTATCAGAGGCAAAAGATGATAAAACAGGAGAGAAAGTTGTAGAAGGATTAGAAGCTATGGGGCTTTTAAAAATAGAAGCTTTAACTTATATAAGAGGAAGATCTATACCTAATGGATTTATTATTATTGATGAAGCACAAAATTTAACTCCATTAGAAGTAAAAACAATTGTAACAAGAGCTGGAACAGATACTAAAATTGTATTTACAGGGGACCCGTACCAAATTGATAGTCCATACTTAGATGCTAATACAAACGGTCTGACATACATGGCTGAAAAATTAAAAAATGAAGCATTATCTGGACATATTACATTAAAGAAAGGAGAGAGATCTCCTCTTGCTGAAATAGCTGCAAAATTACTTTAATAAAATAAAAAAATAAAGTTTAATAGCTAAGGGATTTCTTAATGAGATACCTTAGCTGTTTTTAATTGCTAAAATATGATATAAAAAATGAATTTAAAAATTAGAGTTAAAAAATAATTTCCCAAAATAATTTTACAAAATATATACTTTGTGGTAAAATATATAGAATTTTAAAATATATAATTACAGATTTTCTGTAAGAGATGTTCGGAACCCTCCATCTATAAAAAACTAGGTCATAAACTAGACAACGAGGGGATAAGTGTTCCCTTTTTTTTATACTAAAAAAATGATGAGGGATTCTTATACAAAAAAAATAAAGTATTAAGGAGATTGTAAATGGAAAAACATCATAAAAGAAACGATGAAGAGTTACAAGGAGTATCTCTTTTAGGTGATCAAAAAGTAAAATATCCAACGGAGTATGCACCAGAAATATTAGAAACTTTTATAAATAAGCATCAGGGAAATGACTATATGGTTAATTTTACTTGCCCAGAATTTACAAGTCTTTGTCCAATGACAGGGCAGCCAGATTTTGCCAATATTACAATTTCTTATATTCCAAATGTAAGAATGGTAGAAAGTAAAGCTTTAAAATTATATTTGTTTAGTTTTAGAAATCATGGTGACTTTCATGAGGACTGCATGAATATTATAATGAAAGATTTAATAAAGGCTATGGATCCTAAATATATAGAGGTATTTGGAGATTTCACACCAAGAGGTGGAATCAGTATTAAACCTTTTGTTACATATGGAATGAAGGGAACTAAGTTTGAAAGAATAGCTGAGGATAGATTAATTTCTAGGGGGTTATAAATAGATGAAGGCATTAGTAATTTTCAGTGGCGGTCAAGATTCAACAACATGTTTAGGTTATGCTCTAAAAAAGTATGATCAAGTTGAAGCAGTTTCATTTATATATGGTCAAAAACATAATAAAGAGGTAGAGATAGCAAAGAAAATAGCAGAGGAGTTAAATGTAAAATTTCATACTATAGATCTTTCTTTCTTTAAAGATATTTCAGTTTCAGCACTGACAAGTGATGGAGATATGAACGGAGAACATCCTCTTAATAAAAATTTGCCAGCATCATATGTTCCTAATAGGAATGCGTTATTTATAACAATATCTCATGCTATGGCTCAAACAATAGGTGCAGGAGTTTTAATAACTGGAGTTTGCGAAACTGATTTTAGTGGCTATCCAGATTGCAGAAATGATTTTGTAGTTAGTTTAGCTAAAAGCCTGAATATTGGAGCTGAATCAGATATATTTGTCGAGACTCCACTTATGTATTTAGATAAGAAACAAACTTGGGAACTTGCAAGAGAAGTAGGAGTATTTGAACTTGTAAGAACAAGAACATTAACTTGCTACAACGGAGTAGAGGATTTAAATGAGTGGGGAATGGGATGTGGCCAGTGTCCATCTTGTAAACTAAGAGAAAAGGGCTATAATGAATTTATTAAGGGGGAAAACAGTGATAATTAAAAAAACTGTAGAGTTTGACTCGGCACATTTATTAAGTAATCATATGGGTGGTTGTCAGAATTTACATGGACATACTTATAAGATGATTGTAGGAGTTTCAGACTCAAAAGATAACCTTATAAAGACTGGTTCATCAACAGGCATGATAATAGATTTTAAAGATTTGAAGAAAATTCTAAATGATTTAATTTCAAAATTAGACCATGCTTTTATATATAATTCCACAGATGAGTTTCAAGTTAAGTTAGCAACTTTATTACAATCTGAAGGAAAAAGAACGTTTGAAATGAGCACAGAAACAACAGTTGAAAATATGACACAATTATTTATGACTATGTTAAAAAAAGAGATTCCTCATATCCATAGCATGGAAATTTGGGAGACTCCAACCTCTAGTTGCTATTTAGAAGCTACAGAAGTTTAATAACTTATAACTAATAAAGAGGTAATTATGGAAAAATATAAAATAGATGAAATATTTAAGAGTATTCAAGGAGAAGGAGATAATTTTGGAAAAGAGTTCGTATTTGTTAGATTCTGTGGTTGCAATTATGATTGTAGTTGGTGTGATCAGCCGACTATATCTAATATCGAAGCAACAGAAGATGAGATAATTGATTTAGTTGAAAAAGAGGGGATAAAATCTGTTCTTTTTACAGGGGGAGAGCCAACCCTTCAACTGACGGAGAAACTTGTTAAGAGATTCAAAGATTTAGGTTATTATATTGCCATTGAAACTAATGGAAGTAATAATGTGCCTAATGGAGTGGATTATATAACTGTTTCTCCAAAAATAGGTATGGGAAAAGATGTTGTATTAAAAGAGGTTTCTGAAGTTAGAGTTCCAGCAGATACCTTAGACATAGAAAAATATATACAAGTATATAATCAGATAAAAGCGGTAAAATATTTTTTAAGCCCTATATATTTAGAGAAAGAAGAGAGATTTGATTTTGAAACTTTAGCAAAAGTTTATGATGCTTTAAGAGGGTATGATTTTAGAATCTCTATTCAACTTCACAAACTTATGGGGGTTAGATAAATTGAGTAAAGAGTTAGAAAATAAAATAAATATTGAAAATGAGATATCTTCAATTTTAACTAAGATAGGTGAAGATATAGGAAGACAAGGCTTAGAGGATACTCCTCTAAGAGTTGCCAAAGCATATGGAGAAATCTTTGAAGGATATAGACCTTTTGAAGAGATTGTAAGCGTTAAAGAGTTTGACTTAGAAGAGAGTGTAGAGAGAGAAGTATCTATAGAAAACATACCTTTCTATTCTATGTGTGAGCATCATATGCTACCTTTTTGGGGAACTGTAAATATAACTTATTATCCTAAGGGAAAAGTAATAGGATTAAGTAAAATACCAAGAATAATAAATTATTTTTCTAGAAGGCTTCAGCTTCAAGAGAGGCTTGCAGAGCAGATTGGGAAAAAAATAAATGAACTTACAGGAGCAGAGGTAAAAGTTGAAATGAGAGCTCGTCATATGTGTATGGAGATGCGTGGAGTGAATACTTTTGGTAGTGAAACTGTTGTTAGATGTGAAATAAAATAAGAGGAAATAGAATAAAATAGAAGGAACAGATTTAAGAATATTTTTATTTGATAGAATGATTTAAACCTTAAAAGGACTAAATTTTATATAAAGAAAGATATTCTTTTAATTGTTCTTTTTTTATTATATATTAAGAGTGGTAAAAATAACTAAGAAAGAGTTAGGAGGAGAGATGTTACAAGATTTTTTAAAAGCGTTTTCACTTATTTTATGTGCAGAGATGGGAGACAAAACTCAAATAATAGCTTTGACTTTTGCAACAATGTATAGAATGAAGGATATACTTTGTGGAGTCGCTCTAGGAGCCGGATTAAACCATGCTATAGCAATAGCTCTAGGAGTTATGTTGACAAAGTTCATATCACTAGATTTTTTACAACTAATAGCTGGGGTAGTATTTATAATATTTGCGATTCTCTCTATATCATGTGAGGAGGAAGAGGATGAGAGTGATAGTAAGAAAAAATTAGGACCTATTTTTACAGTTGCTTTAGCTTTCTTTATAGGGGAGTTAGGAGATAAAACTCAAATTTCAGCACTGACTTTATCTTTAGATAGCAATTATCCACTATTTATACTATTAGGAACTACTTCTGGAATGATAGTAACATCTCTTTTAGGAATAATAATTGGAGGAAAACTTGGGAAAAAAATACCTGAGTTTCACTTAAAGGTACTAGCTTTTATTATATTTTTAGTTTTTGGATTAGAGAAGTTAAGTAGCTCAAAGTATCTAAATTCTTTTGGGGTATACACGATTAAAGTCTTTGACGCTGTAATAATAATATTTGCATTGTATAAGCTGTATAAATTTTATGAATTTTCTAAGCAAGAAAAAGTTACGCTTTTACAAAAGAAAGCTGAAGAGTTGCATAATTTAAAGAGTGTAGTTTTTGAAAAAATGGAAAAAATATGCTTGAATGGTAAAGAGTGTACTAGTTGCATTGGGGAAAAATGTATCGTAAATTTTATAGAAAGCATTACAAAGGAATCATCTGAAAATAATAGTAAAATAACTGATGAAAAACTTAAAGAAATAGAGTTTTTAGTAGTTAGTAATCTTCATAAAAAAGAGTTTGTAAATGAAATATCTGATGAAATAAAACTATATGTAGAAAAATTTCCAGAGGAAAAAGAAAATATTTACATAAAGGCGCTAGAAGAATCTATAAAAAAAATTATCTCAGAATAGAACAATTTTATTTTATACGAGTAAAAAAAAATATAAAAGGGATAAAATAAAAAAATCCATTTAAATTTATAGAATTTCCTTTTAATTTTAGATAATTTATTATATAATTAATAGTATAAAAAAAGCTTTTTGGAGGGAACAATGATAGGTTTTGTAACAACAATCCTTTTCTTATCTGCATTAATTCTTATAGGTCTTGTACTAGTGCAACCAGATAGAAGTAACGGGATGACAGCTAGTATGGGAGCTGGAGCATCGAATACGATATTTGGAATATCTAAAGATGGAGGACCACTAGCAAAAGCTACTACAGTAGCAGCGATAGTATTTATGCTTTCGGCTATGGTATTATATATTATAAAATAATATGTAGGCGTGTTGATAGTTCAATACGCCTTTTAACATATAAAGTTGGTGATTTTTTTGAATACACTTTTTAAAAGTAATGTTGATAATAGTGCACCATTAGCAATTAGGTTAAGGCCTAATTCTTTAGAGGATTTTATTGGTCAAGAAAAAATTCTATCAAAAGGAAAAGTATTGAGAAGGATGATAGAAGGGAAAAATCTTAGTAATATGATTTTTTATGGACCTCCTGGAGTAGGGAAAACTACTTTAGGTAAAATAATATCTAAAGAACTTGAGTATAATTTCGAAACTTTAAATGCAACAACAGATGGAATCTCAGTATTGAAAGATATTGTAGAGAAAGCTAAGAAAAATTTAGAATTTTATGGGAAAAGAACAATTGTTTTTTTAGATGAAATACATAGATTTAATAAATTGCAACAGGATTCTCTTTTATCATCCACAGAGGCAGGAACTATAATTTTAATTGGAGCAACAACAGAAAATCCATATTATAATCTTAATAACGCACTACTTTCGAGAGTTTTAATTTTTGAATTTAAAACATTAACAGATGAGGATATTCATAAACTACTAAAAAAAGCAGTTGACTATTTGAAGTTTGAAAATGTTTCAGAGGAGATTTTAAATATTATTGTGGAAGTAGCAAAGGGAGATTGTAGAGTTGCATATAATTATTTAGAGCTTTATAGTAAATGTGACAAGGATATTCCCTTAGATGATTTAAAAGATATTTTTAGAGAACGGAGGGCTTCATTTCATAAAACTGAAGACAAGTACAATATTATATCTGCAATGATTAAATCTACTAGAGGAAGTGATCCAGATTCAGCTCTTTATTGGATGGGAAGATTACTTGTTGGTGGAGAAGACCCAAGGTACATAGCAAGAAGATTGATGATTTTAGCTAGTGAAGATATTGGAATGGCAAATCCACAAGCTCTTCTTATGGCTCATGCGGCTATGGATGCTAGTGAAAGAATAGGAATGCCAGAAATAAGAATAATATTAGCACAAACTATAATCTATTTAGCTATTTCAACAAAAAGTAATTCATGTTATAATGGCATAAATAATGTTTTACAAGACATAGAAAAAGGTAATTTAGAAACTGTACCACCACATATAGATTCTCAGGCTTTTGGCTATAAATATCCACATGATTATTCAGAAAACTTTGTTTTACAAGAATATAGTTCAGAAAAACGTGAATATTATATTCCTGGGGATAATAAAAATGAAAAAATAATTAGAGAAAAATTAGAGAAACTATGGAATAAATAAAATTGAGATAGGAGGGAAAACATGGAGTTAATAAAAGGTGTTAGAGGAACAAAAGATATATATGGAAAAGAAGGTATAAAATTTAATCATATAAACAAAATTGCAGATGAATACTTTAGTAATTACGGATTTGAGATGATTAAAACTCCAATTTTTGAAGAGACACAACTTTTCAAAAGAGGTATTGGTGAAGGTACAGACGTTGTTGATAAAGAGATGTATACTTTCATAGATAAAGGAGATAGAAGTTTAACACTAAGACCAGAAGGAACAGCATCTGTTGTAAGATGTTATTTAGAAAATAAAATTTATGCGAAAGAAGACGTAAGTAGATTTTATTATATGGGATCTATGTTTAGATATGAGAGACCACAAGCTGGTAGACAGAGAGAGTTTAATCAGTTAGGAGTTGAAGTACTTGGAGAATCATCACCAATTTTAGATGCTGAAAATATTGCTATGGCATATAAGTTTTTAGAAAAAATTGGAGTATCTGATTTAGAAGTAACAATTAACTCAGTTGGTGAAAATGAGTCAAGAGTAAGATATAGACAAGCTTTACTAGAATTTTTAAATCCTGTTAAAGAGGAATTATGTGAAGATTGTAAAAATAGAATGGAGAAAAATCCATTAAGAGTTTTAGATTGTAAAATTGAAAAATGTAAATCTAAAATTGTAGATGCACCTAGTATAATAGACTCTTTAGCTCCTGAAGAAAGAGAGCACTATGAAGCTGTAAAAAAATATTTAACTATATTTGGTGTTAAATTTAGAGAAGATTCAAGACTTGTAAGAGGATTAGATTATTATTCTAGTACTGTTTTTGAAATAGTAACTAATAAATTAGGATCTCAAGGAACTGTTTTAGGTGGGGGAAGATACGATAACCTTTTAAAACAACTTGGTGACAAGGAGATTCCAGCATTTGGTTGGGCAGCTGGAGTTGAAAGAATGATGATGTTAATGAGTAATTTTGAAGATAAAAACCCAGATTTATATATTGCATGGTTAGGGGAAGCTACAAGAGAAACAGCAATGAAGATAGCCAATGATTTAAGAGCAGATGGTAAAAGAGTTGTTATTGAATATAATGAAAAAGGTATGAAACCTCATATGAAAAAAGCTGATAAAATTGGAGCAAAGTATGCTTTGATTATTGGTGAAGATGAAATGAAAAATGGTAAGTACATATTAAAAGATTTTACAAATAGAGAGCAAGTAGAAGTTGCTTTAGAAGAGATAAAGGGGAGATTAAAATGATTTACAGAACTCATAATCTTGGAGAGTTGAGAAAAGAAAATATTGGACAAGTAGTAACACTTTCTGGTTGGATTGACACAAAAAGAGATTTAGGTGGATTAACATTTATTGACTTAAGAGATAGAGAAGGATTGACTCAAATAGTTTTTGATATTGATGTAGCTGCTAAAGAAGTAGTAGAAACTGCTCAAAAATTAAAAAATGAATCAGTTATAAAAGTTGTTGGAACAGTAAAAGAGAGATATAGCAAAAATACAAACATTCCAACAGGAGAAGTAGAAATATTTGCTACGGAATTAGAGATATTAAATCCAGCAGATGTACTTCCATTCCAAGTAACAGGAAATGAAAATGTTAGTGAAACAATGAGACTTAAATACAGATATTTAGATATGAGAAGACCTCAAATGATGAATAACTTAAAAATGAGACATAAAATGATCATGTCTATAAGAAATTATATGGATGAGCAAGGGTTCTTAGATGTTGATACTCCAGTATTAACAAAATCTACTCCAGAAGGAGCTAGAGACTTCTTAGTACCAAGTAGAATTAGCCAAGGTGAATTTTATGCACTTCCTCAATCACCACAAATTTTTAAACAATTATTAATGATTGGTGGAATTGAAAAGTACTTCCAAATAGCTAAATGTTTTAGAGATGAAGATTTAAGAGCAGATAGACAGCCAGAGTTTACTCAACTTGATATAGAGATGTCATTTGTTGAGCAAAATGATATTATGGATACTATAGAAGGTTTAGCAAAAAGAGTATTTAAAAATGTAACAGGAGAATCAGCTGATTACTCATTCCCAAGAATGCCTTATGCAGAAGCTATGGAAAGATTTGGTTCTGATAAGCCAGATGTTAGATTTGGTGTAGAATTAAAAGATCTTTCTGATATAGTTAAGACAGCTGGATTCCAAGCTTTTAAAACTTGTATAGAGAACGGAGGAGTTGTTAAGGCTATAGTTGCACCAGGAGCTTCTGAAAAGTTCTCAAGAAAGGTTTTAGACGAGTATCAAGAGTATGCGAAAACATATTTCGGAGCTAAAGGAATGGCTTATATTAAGCTGACAGAAGAGGGAGTAACATCTCCTCTTGCAAAATTCTTTACTGAAGATGAAATGAACGCAATAATAGCAAGAACAGAAGCTAAAAAAGGAGATGTAATCCTTATTATTGCTGATGTTAAGAAAGTAGTATATGGTTCTTTAGGAGCACTTAGATTAAGAATAGGAAAAGAGTTAGATTTAATTAATAACGATGAGTATAAATTCTTATGGGTAGTAGACTTCCCAATGTTTGAATATTCAGAAGAAGAGCAAAGATATCAAGCTCAACACCACCCATTCACATCTATAAAACCTGAAGATATGGAAGCTTTCATGGGTGGAGAGATGGAAGAAATAAGAACTAACTCATATGATATGGTTTTAAATGGTTCTGAAATTGGTGGAGGATCTATAAGAATTTTCAATCCAGAGATTCAAGCAAGAGTATTTGAAAAATTAGGATTATCATTTGAAGAAGCTAGAGAAAAATTTGGATTCTTTATAGATGCATTTAAGTATGGTGCACCACCTCATGGAGGACTAGCATTCGGAATTGATAGATGGTTAATGGTTATGTTAAAAGAAACATCTATAAGAGACGTAATTCCATTCCCTAAAACAAATAAAGGTCAATGTTTAATGACTGAAGCTCCTAGTAAAGTTGATGAGAAGCAATTAAAAGAATTATCTTTAGAATTGCTAAAAGAGAACAAATTTTAATAGTGGTTTTAAGAGCTAAAAAATGGAAAAAACGTTTCAGAAGAACTTAAATAGAACGTAAAATTTCAAAAAAACACATAAAATAAAAAATAAAATCAAAATAATAAAAAAAGGGTTGAAAAATAAAAATAATAATGCTATAATTCCATTAAATAAAAGGAAATCTGACTTACACGCTATTTTCAGGAGGTTTTGGGCCTAATGTCGTCTAGGGGACTGGCGCTGCTATCTTTAGTTCAGGGAAATCACGAAACTTATAGTTTACGGATTCTGTATTTAGGTAGTAACTGGTTACCACCGTATTTTACTGGCGACTAAAACCGTAATGAAGGCGGTAAGTTGGATCTTTTAGATGGGAACGTAGTTCCCTTTTTTTATTTAAAAACAATTATTAGGTTTTAAACTTGAGGAGGATATTTTGATAAAAATTATTGATAAACAAATTTCTGAAATATTTGGAAATGTTGTAAAAAATATATATGGTGAATATAATTTAAAACCAGTTGAGATTGCAGTGGCAACAAATGAAAAGTTTGGTGATTTTCAAACTAATATAGCTATGATGAATTCTAAAATAATAGGTAAAAACCCTAGAGCTATAGCTGAAGAGATTTTAAATGCAATTCCTGAAAATAATATAATAGAGAAGTTAGAGATAGCTGGACCAGGATTTATAAATATTTTCTTAAAAGATGAATTTTTAGGAGATTATATTAAAAAAGCAACAACAGAAGGGATAGACTTCTCGTTCTTAAATAGAGAGGGAGATGTTGTAATAGATTTCTCATCTCCTAATATAGCAAAAAGAATGCACATAGGGCATTTAAGATCTACAATAATAGGGGAATCTATTAAAAGAATATATAACTATTTAGGTTATAATACTGTTGGAGACAATCATATAGGAGATTGGGGAACTCAGTTTGGTAAATTAATAATAGGATATAGAAAATGGTTAAACCCAGAAGCATACAAAGAAAATGCTATTGAAGAGTTAGAAAGAGTTTATGTTGAATTCTCTAGACTTGCAGAAGAGGATCCTAGTATGGAAGAGGAAGCAAGATTAGAGCTTAAGAAACTTCAAGATGGAGATGAAGAGAATACAAGATTATGGAAAGAGTTTATTCAAGTTTCTTTAGATGAATATAATAAACTTTATAACAGAATGGACGTAACTTTTGATACATATAATGGAGAATCTTTTTATAATAACATGATGCAAAGTGTTGTAGACGAATTAATGGAAAAAGAAATAGCTAGAGTAGATGATGGAGCTAAAGTAGTTTTCTTTGATGAGGATGAAAAATTAAACCCTTGTATAATTCAAAAGAAAGATGGCGCGTTCTTATATTCAACATCTGATATTGCAACAATAAAATACAGAAGAGAAACTTATAATATAAATAAGCTGATTTACTTAACTGACGAGAGACAACAAGACCATTTTAGACAATTTTTTAGAATAACTGAAAAATTAGGATGGAATGTAGAAAAGCATCATGTATGGTTTGGAATTATGAGATTTGCTGATGGTGTATTCTCAACAAGAAAAGGTAATGTTATAAGACTTGAGCAATTATTAGATGAAGGAAAAAGAAGAGCTTATGATGTTGTTAATGAGAAGAACCCTACTTTATCAGAAGAAGAAAAGAATGAAATTGCAGAAGTAGTAGGAGTAGGAGCTATAAAGTATGCAGACTTATCTCAAAATAGACAGAGTTCAATAATATTTGAATGGGATAAAGTTCTGAGCTTTGAAGGAAATACAGCTCCGTATTTACAATATTCTTATGCTAGAATAAAATCAATAATAAGAAAAGCAGAAACAGAATCTTATAAAGTAGATTTAAATACTAATATGATATTTAAATCAGGAACAGAAAGAACATTAGCTCATCATTTAACATTGTTTAATGATATTGTTTTAAAAGCATCTGAAGGATGCAAACCTAATCTTATTGCAGATTATCTTTTTGAACTTTCTAAGAAATTTAATAGTTTTTACAATAGTTGCCCAATATTAAATCAAGAGAAGCCAGTATTAGAATCAAGATTATTATTAGCTTCATTAACAGCAGAAACAATTCAAAAAGGGTTGGCACTATTAGGAATAAAAACACTAGAAAGAATGTAAAAGAAAAGGCTGCAGCTTGCAGCCTTTTCTTTAAAATACAGTAAATGCAGCATTTAAGATTTTCAAGGAGAAAACTTATGGTAGTAATTGAAAATGTGGTTATAGTAACGGGAATAAGTGGTGCTGGAAAAACAACAGTTTTAAATATGTTGGAAGATTTAGGATATGTGACTATGGATAATCTACCTTGTAGAATAGGAAATTTTATTTTAGATACTTATACCAAACAAGGGCACATTCAGGAGTCACAAAAATTAGCAATTGGTATGGATATTAGATCTTTTGAAAACATAACAGAATATGTTATGTTTATAAAGAAAATAAAAAGAATAAGCAAAAAATTTGAAATTATATTTATTGAAGCTGAAGATGATATTTTATTAAATAGATATAATCTTACAAGAAGAAGGCACCCTTTAAATAGAAAGACATTAGAAGAAAGTATAAGAAATGAAAAAGAAATAATGAGCAAAATAAAAGAGAGCTCTACTTTTATTATAGATAGCTCATATATTACAGCAAAAGAATTAATAGAAAAAGTTTTAGAAAGAGTAGAAATAAAGAATGATGATGTTACTAATATGACTGTCCATATAGAATCATTCGGATTTAAATATGGGGTTCCTAAAGATGCAGATTTAATTTTTGATGTTAGATTTTTACCTAATCCTTACTATGTAAAATCTTTAAAAGAAAAAACAGGAAATGATAAAGAGGTTCAAGATTATGTAATGTCAAAAGAAGTTTCTCATGAGTTTAAAGATAAATTATTTGATATGATTAATTTTTTAATACCTAACTTTATTAGAGAAGGGAAAAAGCATATAACAATAGGAATAGGTTGTAGTGGGGGTAAACATAGATCAGTAACATTTGTTAACCTTTTAGAGAGAGAGTTGTTAAAATATAACAATTTAAGAGTTTTTAAAACTCATAGAGAGGAAGAGAGGGGGCATTGGAAAAGTTAAATTTTATTAATAATATATTGCTTGCAGAAAAATTAAAAGATATACCAGAGCATCCAGGGGTATATTTAATGAAGAATAATTCTAAAATTATATATGTTGGAAAAGCTAAAAATTTAAAAAATAGAGTTTTATCATATTTTTCTAAAGAATCAGAGAGTATCAAAACAAGAGAGTTAGTAAAAAATATAGAAGACATTGAATATTTTTTATGTAATACAGAAGTTGACGCTCTTATTTTGGAGAATAATTTAATAAAGAAATATTCTCCAAAATATAATATCGCTTTAAAAGATGAGAAAACTTACCCTTATTTAAAATTAACAAAAGAAAAATTTCCAACTTTAAAGTCTATAAGAACAACAAAAGAACTTGATAACAAAAATGGAATATATTTTGGTCCATATCCTATGGGGGTTCATAATTTAAAAAAAACTATAATTAGAATTTTTAAAATAAGAGATTGTAATAGAGATATGGATAAAAAATATCAGACTCCCTGTTTGAAATACTATATGCATTTTTGTTCAGGACCATGTGTATATAAAGATAAAGAAAAGGAATATACAGAAATGGTAGAAGGTGCCATAAAGGTATTGAAAGGGGAAGGTAAATCTTATATAGTTCAGTTAGAAGAAAAAATGAAATTAGCAGCAGAAAATATGAACTTTGAAGAGGCTATAGTATATAGAGGGCAAATACAAGAGATAAAAGGTGCTCTTATAAATCAAATTATTGATTATAAAAAAAATATAGATGAAGATTATATAAGTTTTAAAGCAATTAACGATAACGTCTTTATTGTTATTGTAGGTTGTAGAGAGGGTAAAATTATAAATAAGGTAAGTTATTTAATCCCAATTAAAGATAAAGTATATGACGACTTAAGAGAATTGGTTTTGATAAATTACTATTCAAGTAATACTCCTCCTAAAAATATTATTATAGATTTTGATTTAGAAAGTTTTGAAGAAACTTTAAAAGAGTGGCTATTCAAAAATTATGGTGTAAATGTTGCTTTTTATAATCCAAAAATAAAAAGTAGAAGAAGAGAAATATTGGAGATGGTTCAACTTAACTTACAAAAAGATATAGAGAGCTATTATAGGAAAAAAGAGGTAGTAGAAAACGGTCTTAAAAATATTCACCAAGTATTAAGACTGAAAAATTTCCCAAGAAGAATAGAGTGTTTTGATATATCTAACATTCAAGGAAAGGATGCGGTAGCTTCCATGAGTGTTTCTATTGAAGGGATAACAAAATCTAAAGAGTATAGAAAGTTCAAAATAAATTCTATAGATACTCCAGATGATTTTCAGATGATGAGAGAGGTTATAACAAGAAGATATTCTAAACTGAAAAAAGAAGAGTTTCCTGATATGATTTTAATAGATGGAGGACTTGGTCAGATAAATGCTGTGGGAAAAATTTTAGAAGAGTTAGATATTTTACAGTTTATAGATCTAATTAGTATCGCTAAAAGTGAAGAAGAGATATTTAAATATGGAGAAAGTTTACCATATAATTTTTCTAAAGATAGTGAAAGTATAAAAATATTCCAAAGAGTAAGAGATGAAGCACATAGATTTGGAGTAACATATCATAGAAAACTAAGAAGTAAGAGGGTAATATCCTCTGAACTTGATAAAATAAAGGGTATAGGTAAAAAGAGAAAAGAGGAACTTTATAAAAAATTTAAAACTTATGAAGGGATAATTAACGCTAAAATAGAAGAATTAGAGAAAATAGTTCCAAAAAATATAGCAAAAGAGATAAAAAATACAGACAATATGGAGTAAAATTAAACTTATTACTATGAAAAAAATAGAAAATAAGTTATAATAATGGAAAACTATAGGAGAAAATAATGAAATTAATATTACTTTTACTTGTTGTTATTTTGTGCTTTTATTGGATAAAACTAGAAAAAAAAAGAAATACAAGATTAATAAAAGAGATAATTGATAGTTTTCGTAATAATAGTGAGGTAGAAAATCTTCCTAGTGAGGTTAAAGAGAATTATACTCAGTTATACAAAGAGTTGAAGAAGCAAAAAAATGAGCTAGAAAACTCTCTTTCAGGTCTAAAAGAGTATAGAAATGAATTAGAGATAACTTATGATGTACTGATAAAAAAATCAAGTATGCTAGAGTATATGAATCAGGCCCTGGAGAAAAAAGTTTCAAATCTTTCTAATTTAAATGCATTGTCAAGAACTGTACTATCTGTTATAGAGTTAGAAAAAACAGTTGGAATTATACTAGATGCTTATTTTGTATTAACAGGTGCTAAAAGAATTTCATTGTATTTGTGGGAAAAAGGTAATTTAAAGCTTCAAAAAGTAAAAGGGAATGTAAGATTTAGAGGGGAACTAAATTTTGATCCAGTAGAATTAGAAAGCTATACAACTGTAGATTATGAAAAAGTTTATGAAGGGTTATCGCATCAATTTAGAGTTTCTGATGATGAAACTGTTATAATGTCACCTCTTGTTGTAAAAGATAAGCAGCTAGGTGTAATATTTGTAATAGAAGATAAAGAAAAGCTAATAGATATTGACCAAGAAATGATATCAGCTCTTGTTATTCAAATATCAATTGCAATAAATAATGCTAAGATATATGCAGATTTATTAATAAAAGAGAGAATATCTAAAGAGTTAGAGTTAGCTGCAAGAATTCAAAAGAAAATAATACCTCAAGACGTAAAAAATATATTAGGATTGCAGGTTGCAAATTATTTTGGTCCAGCCAAAGAGATAGGTGGAGATTATTATGACTATTATCTTTATAATAATGAGACATTCTCAATTACTATGGCAGATGTTAGTGGAAAAGGGGTTCCAGCAGCATTCTTAATGGCCTTAGCAAGAGCAATTCTTAGAACTTTATGTACTAGAGGGGTAGAGCCAAGAAAAGATTTAAGAGATTTAAATAAAATAATATATCCAGATATAAACGAAGATATGTTTATAACTATAATGCATTGTAAATTTAACTATGAAACAAAAGAGTTAACATACTCTAATGCAGGGCATAATCCAATTATAATATATAATGCAGTTGAAGATGAAATTCAATTAAGAACAGTTAAAGGATTAGCTATTGGATTTTTAGAAGAGTATAACTATGTACAGGATAAGACAACGCTAAATAAAAACGATATAGTTGTATTGTATACTGATGGAATAACAGAGTGTGAAAATGAGAAAAAAGAGCTTTTTGGTATGGAAAGACTAAAGAAAATTATCTATGATAATAGATTTGAAAATGTAGAAATTATAAAGAATAATATATTAAGAGAATTAGATAAATTTAAAAATACAAGAGAGCAGTCAGATGATATAACTTTTGTAATATTAAAAAATTTAGAATAGTATTGAGGGGGATTTTGTGAGTGATTATATTTTAAGCATGAAAAATATAAGGAAAACTTTTGCAGGTGGTCAAGTAGTAGCCAATGATTGTATAAATCTAAATATTTTAAAAGGTGAAAAGCATGCAATAGTTGGAGAGAATGGAGCTGGAAAATCTACGCTTATGAAGATTTTAAATGGATTATATCAGCCAACGTCTGGAGAGATAGAATATAACGGTAAAACTGTTGTTATTGATGGTCCAGGGGAAGCAGCAAGATTAGGAATAGGAATGGTGTATCAGCACTTTATGCTTGTACCTACACTTACTGTAGCGGAGAATATGATATTAGGAGTTGAACCTAAAAAAGGCTGTTTACTAGATTTAGAAAAAGCCAAAGAGGATGTTAGAGAAGTTTCTAAAAGATATGGATTAGAAATAGATCCAGATGCATATATAAGTGATTTATCAGTTGGAATGCAGCAAAGAGTAGAAATTTTAAAGATACTTTTTAAAGGCGCAAATTTATTGGTTTTTGATGAACCAACAGCAGTGCTAACACCTCAAGAGACAAGAGAGTTATATAAAATTATAAATAACTTAATTGAAGAGGGAAAAACTATAATTTTTATCTCTCATAAATTAGAAGAAGTATTAACAATATCTGATAATATAACTGTAATAAGAAGAGGAAAAGATGTAGCTAATTTTAAAACACCAGAAGCTACAAAAGAGCTAATTGCTAATGCTATGGTAGGAAGAGCTGTATTATTTACAACAGAGAAACCTGAGGTAGAGATAGGAAAAGTAATTGTAGAATTAAAGGATGTTACTGTTAACAACCATTTTAATGTAAAAAAGGTTGATGGAGTTTCTTTACATATAAGAGCAGGGGAAGTTTTAGGGATTGCAGGAGTTGAAGGAAGCGGGCAAACTGAACTTATTGAAGCTTTAACAGGTCTTAGTAAAATTGAAAGTGGAAAATATATTCTTAATGGAAATGATTTAACACTTAAAAAGAAAATTAATCAATCAGATGAAAGAATTGCTCATATCCCAGAGGATAGGCATAAAAGAGCTGCAATTAGTGAATTCGATATAAGTGAAAATTTTGCTTTGGGACAGCATTTGGCTAAGTATAAAAAAGGATTAGGACTTTTAAATTTTAGTAAGATTATGAGTGAAACAAAAAAATACATACTAAAATATGATATTAGACCGATAAACCCTAAACTTAATTTTGGGAAGTTATCTGGAGGAAATCAGCAAAAAGTAATAGTAGCAAGAGAACTTGAAAAAGAAAATATTTTTATAATAGCAGCACAGCCAACAAGAGGTGTGGATATTGGAGCTATTGAATTTATTCATAAAATGATACTTGAAGAAAAAAAGCAAGGAAAAGCTATTATGGTAGTATCTTCTGAGCTAACAGAGATATTAAATTTATCTGATAGAATAGCTGTAATGTGTGCTGGAAAAATAAGTGGAGTACTTTCTATAGAGGAAGCTAATGAAGAAAAAATTGGAATTTTAATGGCAGGTGGAAAAATAAGTGAATAAAAAAATAGAAGGAATAATTATTCCAATAATAGCAGTAATGATAGCTTTATTAATAGGTGCTGGGATTATACTTTATCTAGGGGAAAATCCAATCAAAGCATATTATTATCTTTTTACTGGAGCATTTTCAAGTGAGAAAGCAGTAGCAAGAACATTATTAGAAGCAACTCCAATGATTTTTACAGGACTTGCAGTATTATTTGCATTTAAGTCAGGAATGTTTAATATAGGAGCTCAAGGACAGATGGTTGTAGCAGGATTAACAGCTGCAGCTATAGGAGCCTTTGTAAAAAATCCTTTAATTTGTAATCCATTTGTAATCATAATAGTTGCAGCTTTAGCAGGATTAGTATGGGCAGGAATTGCAGGAGTTTTAAAAGCTAGATTAGGAGTTCATGAGGTTATATCAACGATAATGCTAAATTATATAGCTATTAATATAGAATTATATTGTCTTAACTATCCACTGAAAGAGGGTGGACTTAATGGGCCTAATCCACAGACACCAGCAGTTTTTGAATCAGCAAGACTTATGCAGTTATTACCTTCTACAAATGAAACTTTAAACTTTGGGTTTATTTTAGCTTTAATAACAGTAGTTGTGGTTTGGTTTGTATTTGAAAAAACAATTTTTGGTTATGAAATAAAATCAGTAGGAAGCAATGTAACTGTTTCTGAAAATGCAGGAATAAATGTTAAAAGAATTATGGCTTTAGCTTTAGGATTATCAGGAGCTTTAGCAGGAATGGCAGGAGCAGAAAGAGTTCTTGGAGGAGTAGGTCAATTTACTTATAAGCAAGGTCTAATAGCAAGCTTAGGTTTTGACGGAATATCGGTAGCACTTTTAGGAAAGAATAATCCCTTCGGAGCTTTATTGGCAGCGATTCTTTTTGCCGCTTTAAGAGTAGGTGGAAGAGCAATGCAATTTAATACTTCGATACCAAGTCAAATTGTTATAATGATTCAGGCTATAATAATATTGTTAATTGCAGCAGAGAATATGTTTAGATTTATGATTAAGGAAAAAAAGGGGGAGTAATAAATGTTTGCAATAATTATAAGTTTAATAATGGCAACATTAAGGCAGGCTGCCCCAATAATGATAACTGCAATTGGTGGTATGTTTTGTGAAGTAACAGGAGTAGTAAATATTGGTTTAGAGGGTATGATGCTTTTAAGTGCTTTCTTCGCAGCGGTAGGATCATATTACACAGGTAGTTGGGTTTTAGGTGTTTTATGCGGAGTTGTAAGTGGAGCTTTATTTGCTTTAATTCATGGAGTTATAAGTATAAAATATAAAGGAAATCAAGTTGTATCAGGAGTTGCAATTAATTTATTTGCATCTGGATTTACAGTTTTTATGCTAAGAATTTTATTTAATCAGTCAAGTAATACTCCTACTGTACAAGCTGCCCCATCAATAAATGGAGTGTCTATAATTGTATATTTAATATATATAGTTGTAGGAATATCAGGATTTTTCTTATATAAAACAGTTACAGGATTAAGAATGAGAGCCGTTGGAGAGTATCCACTAGCAGCTGACACTGTAGGAATAGATGTATATAAGATTAGATATATCGGAGTAATGTTATCTGGTGCTCTTGCAGGTTTAGGAGGAGCGTACTTATCTTTAGGAGCGCTTGCACAATTTACAAAAGAGATGTCAGCAGGAAGAGGATTTATGGCTCTTGCAGCTCTAGTATTTGGAAAGTGGAAACCGAAAGGAGTAATATTTGCAAGTTTATTATTTGGATTTGCAGAAGCAGCTCAAGTATTAATGCAACAGTACTTTAATACAGTACCACCTCAATTTATTCAAATGATTCCTTATATCTTAACTTTATTGGCACTAGCAGGAGTAGTTGGAAAAGCAATAGCTCCATCTGCGTCAGGGAAAGCTTACGATAAAAATAATTTATAAGATTGAACAAATAAAAGTAATTGAGTACAGTATAAAAAATATAAAAAAATAAAATATAAATAAAAAAAAGTTGTAGAATAAAATCTACAACTTTTTTTTAAAAGAAATTATTAACCTCTCATTGGACCAATAGGTTCTCCAGCTAATAAGTGATAGTGTAAATGGAAAACTTCTTGTCCCCCATAACTATTGCAGTTTGATATAACTCTATAACCATTTTCAGCTATATTCAAATCTTTAGCTATTTTTGCAATTGCTAAAAATATTTCTCCTATAAGTTCTTTATCTTCAATAGATATGTCATTTAATGTAGGGATTTCTTTTTTAGGTACAACTAAAATATGAATAGGAGCTACAGGATTTATATCTTTGAAAGCAATAACTTTTTCATTTTCAAAAACAATAGTAGCAGGTATCTCTTTATTTATAATCTTTGTAAAAATAGTAGACATATTTCCTCCAATTTTTAATTTTTTAATAAAGAATTAATCTTCCTCAAGCATTGCGATTCTTGTAGAGTGTCTTCCACCTAGGAAAGCTGTCTTAAGGAATGTATCAACGATATCTAAAGCTAAAACATCTCCAATCATTCTTTCACCAAGGGCTAACATATTAGCATCATTGTGCTCTCTAGTAAGAGATGCCATTGTAGAATTAGTGCAAAGAGCACATCTTATTCCTTTAACTTTGTTAGCTGCAATTGAAATTCCAATTCCTGTTCCACAAACTACTATTCCGTAAGTTGCCTCTTTGTTAACAACTGCTTCTGCTACTTTTTTACCATAAACAGGGTAATTTACAGAGTCTCCAGAGTTAGTTCCAAAATCAATTACCTCATATCCTTTTTCTAATAAAAAAGATTTTATTTTATCCTTTAATATATAACCACCGTGATCAGCACCTAAAGCTATTTTCATCTTTAATGTTCTCCTTTATATGTTATAGAAATAAAAATCCTTCGGAAAGAAGCTCAACAATATTACTGAAAATATTGTTGAGCTTCTTAAAAGGATTAAAATATAACCACTAATTATTCCATTGTCATAGTTTAGAATTAAGCTTCTAACATGTCATCGTCAAATCCGTGGAAATGAGGATGTCCGTGCTCTAACTCTTCGTCTGTAGCTTCTCTAACGTCAGTAACAGTTATTTCGAATCTTAAGTTTCTTCCAGAGAATGGGTGGTTACCATCAATAGTAACAACTTCATCATCTATAGAAGTGATAACATAGTTTTGCTCTGTATCATCATCCATATCAGCAATGAATTCCATTCCTTCATAAATATCATCGAATTCTGTGAACTCAGATTTTTGCATTTCATCTAAAAGCTCTTCATCATACTCTCCGTATCCTTCTTCTGGAGTAAGTTCGATAGTTGTTTTGAAACCTTTTACTTTTCCTAGTAAAGCTTCCTCGATTTTAGGAATAAAAGCTCCTATACCGTGGATGTAAAAGAAAGGACCTAAATCAGAAGTACTCTCTAATAAATCATTCTCGTCTTTGTCATAAACATCAAAGTCAAGTGTAACTACTTTATTCTCTTCAATTTTCATACTAAATCACCTCTATTAAAATTTTTGTTATAAACAAATTTATACACACAATATTATATCATAATTTCAATTAAATATCAAACCCCATCTCTTTTTTTACAAGCCTCATATTTTCTTTACTTGTAAGAATTTCTAAAAGGTAAAAAGCTATTTCTAGAGCTGTGCTAGGACCAGAAGTAGTGATTGTCTTTTCATCAATGACTATGTGCTCTCGAATAGGTATAGCACCACTATCAAAGAGTTGTTTAAAGTATCTATCATTTTCACTTAAATAAGTTGTTGCTTTCTTGTTTTGCAGTAAGCCCAATTCCAATAAAACAAGAGCACCAGTGCAAATACCTACAAAATAAGTATCGTTAAAAAAATTATTTTTTAAAGAATCACTATTGTTAACGTAATTTTTGAAAAAATTGCAAAAATTAGAATTTTTAGTTGAGTTAAAATATCCTTTAGACCCAAATCCACCAGGGAAAATAATGGCATCGTACTGATCTAAGTCAATTGAATTATTAAAGACTATTTCAGGAATAATTTTTAAATTCCAGCAACAATTAATAGGAGTTGAATCTGCAATTGTAGACACAAAAATTTTTTTTTTATTTAAAATATTATTCCAACCAAAAACATCAATGAAGGGTGAAACTTCAAGTATTTCAACACCTTGAAAAAGAGGGATTAAAATTTTCTTCATTATATTCTCCTAGAAAAATTATTTTTTACCTAAATTTAGAAATTTTTTATTGACTTAACGTATAAAAAACTCTATAATTCATCGTATTTGTTTTTTTATTTTGATTATTTTTTATTTATATATAAATAGAGGAAATCAATCTTTTTTTTGATAAAACAAATATAGAATAAAATACAAAAAACTCTATTCTAAAAGATATTTAGGTTTTTTATATCTTTAATTACAGAATAGCAAATAAGGAGGTAAAATGTCAAAGCTTAATCAACAAAAAACACCTATTTTTTCAACGCTAAAAGATGTATACGTAAAAAGGGATATAACGCCTTTTCATGTGCCAGGGCACAAAAGGGGAGTTGGAGCTGATAAAGAGTTCCACGACTTCGTAGGAAATGGTATATTCTCAATGGATGTTACAATATTTAAAATGGTAGATGGACTTCACCAACCTAAAAGTTGTATAAAAGAAGCACAGGAACTTTTAGCAGATGCTTACGGAGTTAAGAAAAGTTTCTTTGCCGTAAACGGAACATCAGGGGCTATTCAAACTATGATAATGACTGTAGTTAAGTCAGGAGAGAAAATTTTAGTTCCAAGAAATGTACATAAGTCGGTATCAGCAGGAATTATTTTAAGTGGAGCGGAACCTGTTTATATGAATCCAGAGATTGATGAAACTCTTGGAATTGCACATGGAGTAAAACCACAAACTGTAGAAACAATGTTAAAACAGCATCCTGATATAAAAGCAGTATTACTGATTAACCCAACATATTATGGAGTTGCAACTGATTTGAAGAAGATAGTTGATATTGTTCACTCTTACGATATTCCTATAATTGTTGACGAAGCTCATGGACCACATTTATATTTCCATGATGACTTACCTCTATCGGCAGTTGAAGTAGGAGCAGATATGTGTGCTCAAAGTACTCATAAAATAATAGGTGCTTTAACTCAAATGTCAGTATTACATGTTAATTCAGATAGAATAGATGTAAATAGAGTTCAACAAATTTTAAGTTTATTACACACAACATCTCCATCTTACCCTTTAATGGCTTCACTTGATTGCGCTAGAAGACAGATAGCAACAGAAGGAAGAGAGTTACTAGATGTAACTATAAAGCTAGCTAACCATGCAAGAACAGAGATAAACAGAATACCAGGAATGTATTCATTTGGAATTGAAATGTTAGGAAGAGATGGAGTTTATGCTTTTGATCCTACAAAATTAACTGTTTCTGCAAAAGAAATGGGAATTACAGGATTTGAATTAGAGACTTTATTAGTTGACGACTACAACATCCAAGTTGAACTTTCAGATTTCTATAACATCTTAGGTTTAATAACAATTGGAGATACTCAAGAGAGTATTGATAAATTATTAGCAGCACTTACAGATATTAGTAAGAGATTCCATGGTGAAGGGAAAAAAATAGATAGAGAGTTATTAAGAATGCCAGCAATTCCTGAACTTGAATTAATACCAAGGGAAGCTTTCTACTCTGAAAAAAATAGAGTATTATTTGAAGAGAGTGAAGGAAAAATTTCTGGAGAGATGATTATGGCTTATCCACCAGGTATACCAATTATAGTTCCTGGAGAGAGAATTACTAGAGAGACTATTAACTATATTCATGACTTAAAAGATGCTAAATTACATATTCAAGGAATGGAAGATCCAGAACTAGAGTTTATTAATGTAATTGAAGAAGAGGATGCAGTTTATATCTATACAGAAAAAATGAAAAACATGATGATTGGAGTTCCACTTAACTTAGGAGCAAACAAAGCTGGTATCGAATTTGGACCAGATGTGTTACAAGAAAATTATCCTGATAATTTTGATGAAATGACTATTATTGAAGTTGAAAAGCAAAAAGAAAACTTCAATGACTGGAACTTAAAATATAAGAATACAATATTACATACATGTGAGAAAATAGCTTCTCAAGTTAACGAAGCTGTAAAAGATGGTTATAGACCAATAGTAATTGGAGGAGACCACTCAATAGCTCTTGGAACAATTTCTGGAGTATCTTTAGAAAAAGAGATTGGAGTTATCTGGATTGACGCACATGGAGATATGAATACTGATGAGATTACAATGTCTGGAAATATTCATGGAATGCCTCTTGCATTACTTCAAGGTTATGGAGATAGAGATTTAGTTAACTGTTTCTATGAAGGTGCAAAAATAGAGAGTAAAAATGTTGTTATTTTAGGAGCTAGAGATCTAGATCACAAAGAGAGAGAGTTTATTGATGAACTTGGAATAAAAGTAATATCTTATGATGAGGTTATCCATAAAGGATTAGACAATGTTCTAGAAGAGATTAGAGAGCATTTAAAAGTTGATAACTTACACATAAGTTTCGACGTGGATTCTGTAGATCCAGAGTTTGCACCAGGAGTTTCAACACCTGTAAGAAACGGATTTACACCTGATGAAATGTTCACAACTTTCAAGTATTTATTTAAAAACTACTTTATCACATCAGTTGATATAGTTGAGTTTAACCCTGTATTTGATAAAAATGGAAAAACGGGAGAATTTGTAAACGAATTAACAAATTTTGTGTTAAATCCAAGTTAATTAATAGAGGTAAATAAAATAAATGGAAAAATAGAAGGGGAACCCCCTTCTATTTTTTATTTTTTAGAAAGATATCCTTGAAAATACAACTATAAGTGCTATAATTAAAGCAATAAGACTAAAATAAATGATAAAGTCGAAAGGTGAAGATTAATGAAAAGTTATAATCAAAAAATGTCGTTATGGATATCTACCCTTACTTTTACGGGAGCATATATGAATTCTATGGCTCTAATGAAGTATAGTATTCCTATATCTCATGTTACAGGAAGCTGGAATAAAAGTGTACAAGGCCTTGCAAGCTTTAATTTTTATAGTGTTTTATCACTGTTTGATGTAATTCTTTCATTTTTTTTAGGAACAATAATATCAGGGATAGTATTTTCGAATAAAAAACTAATTTTTAATAAAATCTCAGAAAACTATTTAGTAGGTCTAGGAATAGCACTATTCATAACAACTACAGTTTTAAGAGAAGATAGATTTTTTATGTATATCGTTGCAGTTATAACTGGAATGCAAAATGGAATGTTTATAACCTATAGAAATACAACGTGTAGAACAACTCATTTAACTGGATTGACAACAGAACTGGGGACTCAATTAGGTATGATTATTAATGGAAAGGCAGATTTTGATAGAATTAGATTTGCTTTAACAAATATAATAATGGCAGCTTTAGGAATTATTCTTAGTGTAAAAATTTATGGGCTTTTTCAGATGAAAGGATTTTATTTTGCAAGTTTTGGTTATTTTGTATCAAGTTATATTTGTAAAAAAATTAGATTGAAATATTTTATTAATGGGGAACAACCTAAATAGGTTGCTCCCATTTTTTTACATAAATTTTTATAGTGTAAATAGAAATAATAGCGACTATAAATTCATTTATAGATGATGATAGCCATAGCCCATTAATTCCTAACAATTTAGGAAGGGTTAGAAGAAGAATATTAATAAGTATTATTCCTTTAAAAATAGATAAAAGATTAGACTTAAAAGATTCTTCAACAGCAGTTAGAAAGCTTGTTCCTAAAATGCTAATTCCAGTGAAAAGGTATGTAAAACTATAGTATGTTATAGTTGATTTTGTAAGTGTAGACAATTCTTTATTGTTTGATATAAATAATGAAATTATATTATTTGAGAAAATATTTATAATTAAGTAAAAAGATATTCCTAAAATAATTAATGAATAAAAGCTTTTTTTTAGAATTTCAAGAATTCTATGATTTTTCTGAGCACCTAAATTATAGCTTATAATTGGTTGAATCCCTTGAGCAAAACCTATCATAGTCATTGTAACAAAAGTAGAAAAATAACTTATTATTCCAAAGGATGCAATACCTTTTTCTCCAATAATTTTAATGATGTTCATATTAAAGGTAACAATAAGAAAAGCAGTAGTAATTTCAGTAACAAATTCAGGTGAACCATTAAAGAAAATGTTTTTAATAGCATTCAAATTAAATTTAACAAAATTAAAATATAGCTTCATTCTTTTTACCTTAAGATAATAGATAAGGGGTATTATAGTACTTGCCTGTCCAATTCCAGTTGCTAAGGCAGCACCTCTAATGCCTAGATTTAGTTTGTAAATAAAAACGTAGTCTAAAATAACATTAGTGAAAGCTCCAATAACTAAGCAAATTATAGAGTAAGAAGGAGAACCATCAATTCTTACAAAAACTTCAAGACCATATCCAAGAATAAAAGTTAGTATAAAAAATGAAACTGTACCAAGATAAATTGCAGACCCTTGCGAAATTTTGCTAGTGGCGCCTAAAAGTAAAACTATTTCTTGATTGAAAAACATTCCCATAAAAGATATGATTATCCCGAAGATAATAAGAAGTTGAATAGCTAAAGAATAAAAATAGCAACTTTCTTTATATTTTTTTTCTCCAAGTCTTATTCCAATTATAGTTCCAGCACCAACTGAAACCATTATACCTATAGCAAAGGCAAAATTAATAAAAGGAAGAGCTATATTAATACTAGCAAGAGCGGACTCTCCTAAATAGTTACTGATAAAAAATCCATCTACAATGCCATATGTGGAAAAAATCCACATGGAAAGAACGGAAGGAAAACAATATTGAAACATTAGTTTGGAAATTTTCTCTTTTTCTAATTTGTTGTTCATAATAAAACTCCTAAGGAAATTTAAAAGACTCTTAAAGCTTAGAGTAATATTATAACAAAGAGAGTAATAAAAATCAAAAAAATAAAAAGAGAAAGAAAGGTAAATGTTAGGAAAAAATATTTTTTTTAGAGTATAAAACATATATAAATTTTGATTTTTTTTAATAAAAATGGTATACTAAAGTTAATGAAGAGGTATATTAAAATTAAGTAGTAAGAGATGATTCTATAATTATTATTCTATAAATAGGCATAGAATAATATTAAATGAAACCTATTATCAAAGATTGATAAATAGATAAAGTTTGTTTATGGAGTTTTCCCTTATTATTTTTTTAAGTATCCTCTATAATAAAAATTATTTAGGAGGTATATATGTTCAATGAGAGCAAATTATCAATGGATTTAGGTGGAAGAGAACTAATAGTAAAAACAGGAAAAATTGCTAGACAATCAAATGGTGCAGTAATGGCGCAATATGGTGA
The DNA here is from genome assembly GCA_051656905.1 of Fusobacteriaceae bacterium. Lineage (GTDB taxonomy): Bacteria > Fusobacteriota > Fusobacteriia > Fusobacteriales > Fusobacteriaceae > JAGNZR01. The sequence continues at coordinate 74,159 of JBOFJQ010000015.1, forward strand.
TACAGTAATTTTAACAACAGTAAATAGAGGGAAACAACCAAAAGAGGGAATAGATTTCTTTCCGTTAACAGTTGAGTATGTTGAGAAGTTTTATGCTGCTGGAAAATTCCCAGGTGGATTTAACAAAAGAGAATCAAGACCAGCAACAGATGCTATATTAACTTCAAGATTAATAGACAGACCAATAAGACCAATGTTCCCAGAAGGGTTTACATATGAAGTTCAAATAGTAAATACAATAATGTCTTTTGATGGAAAAAATATAGCTAACCATATAGCTATAACTTTATCATCACTAGCTTTAATGATTTCTGATTTACCATTTTTAGGACCAGTAGCAGGAGTAGTTGTAGGTTATAAAGATGGAGAGTTTATTTTAAACCCAACACCTGAGCAGTTAGAAACAAGTGAGTTAGAGCTTGTAGTTGCAGGTACTAAAGATGCAATAAACATGGTTGAAGCAGGGGCTTCTGAGCTTTCTGAAGAGATAATGTTAAAAGCTATGATGTTTGCACACGATAACATTAAAAAATTATGTGCTTTCCAAGAAGAATTTGCAGCAGCAGTTGGAAAAGAGAAAATCACTTTTGATTCTCCTCAACCATTAGAGCTTGTAAAAACTTTCATAGATGAAAAAGCAACAACTGAGTTAAAAGCAGCTATATTAACTGAAGGAAAACATGATAGAGATGACGCTATTGATGCTTTAGAAGTTAGATTAATGGAAGAGTTCAAAGAGATTAATTTCCCAGGAGAAGAAACAGAATTCCCTAAGGATATTCAAAAAGAATTCAAAACTTATTATCATGATTTAATGAAGAAATTAGTAAGAGATGCTATTTTATTCAATAAACACAGAGCAGATGGAAGAACTACTACACAAATCAGACCATTATTTGCTGAGGTTGGAGTTTTACCAGTTCCACACGGTTCTTCAATGTTTACAAGAGGAGAAACTCAAGCGATTGTTATAGCAACTCTTGGAACAAAATCTGATGAGCAATTAGTAGATTCAGTTGAAAAAGATTATTTCAAAAAATTCTATTTACATTATAACTTCCCACCATATTCAGTTGGAGAAACAGGAAGAATGGGTGCACCAGGAAGAAGAGAATTAGGACACGGAGCTTTAGCAGAAAGAGCTTTAAAATATGTTTTACCATCAGAAGATGCATTCCCATACACAATCAGATTAGTATCTGAGATTACTGAGTCAAATGGTTCATCATCTCAAGCTTCAGTTTGTGGAGGATCTTTAGCTCTTATGAACGCAGGAGTACCTATTAGAGAGCACGTAGCAGGAATAGCTATGGGTCTTATTAAAGAGGGAGACGACTATGTTGTATTAACTGATATTCAAGGTTTAGAAGATCATTTAGGAGACATGGACTTTAAAGTAGCAGGAACAAAGAAAGGAATTACAGCTCTTCAAATGGATATGAAAATAACTGGAATTAACGAGAATGTATTAAAGCAAGCTTTATCACAAGCGTTAACAGCTAGATTAGAAATATTAGAAGTTATGAATGCAGCTATTCCAGCTCCAGCAGAAATGAAAGAGACTGTACCAAGAATTCACCAAATGACAATACCTAAAGATAAGATTGCTGTATTAATAGGACCAGGTGGAAAGAATATTAAAGGTATAATCGAAGCAACAGGAGCAACAGTTGATATAGATGATACAGGAAAAGTTTCTATATTTGCAGTAGGATTAGAAGTTTTAGAGCAAACTATTAAATTAGTAAACGGATACGTTAAAGATGTAGAAGTTGGAGAAATATATAAAGGTAAAGTTGTAGGAGTAAAAGATTTCGGAGCATTCGTAGAAATTTTACCAGGAAAAGAAGGATTATTACATATATCTGAAATTTCAGTTGAAAGAGTTGCTAAAGTAGAAGATGTAATAAAATTAGGAGATGTTTTTGACGTTAAAGTTAAATCAGTTGAGAACGGAAAAGTAAGTTTAACAAGAAAGAATATACAGTAAGATTAAGAGGTGTAGAATGAAATTAGCTATTATTAGCTTAGGTTGCAGTAAAAATTTAGTAGATAGTGAGAACATGATAGGTATTTTAGTAAATAAAAAAGGTTTCGAACTAACTAATGATATAGAGGATGCAGATATTGCATTAATAAATACATGTGGATTTATAGGAGATGCTAAAGAGGAATCAATTCAAAATATTCTAGAAGTATCGCAATATAAAACAACAGGAAAATTAAAAAAACTTATAGTTACAGGTTGTTTAGCTCAGAGATATTCTCAAGAGATAATTCAAGAGATGCCTGAGGTTGATGCTGTTATAGGAACTGGAGAAATTGGAAAAATAGAAGAGATAATGGATGAAGTTTTAGCTGGTAAAAAAGTAGTTAAAACTGAGTCTTTTGACTTTTTAATGAGTTCTGATACTGACAGAATTTTAACAACATTCCCACACACAGCTTATGTAAAAATAGCTGAAGGTTGTAACAGAAGATGTACTTACTGTATAATACCTAAATTGAGAGGGGATTTAAGAAGTAGAACAATCGAAGATATAGTTCAAGAGGTAAAAAACCTTGCTCAAAGTGGAGTAAAAGAGATAAATTTACTTGCTCAAGAAACTACAGAGTATGGATTAGATCTTTATAATAAAAAAGCTTTACCAGATCTTTTAAAAGAGCTAGTAAAAGTTGAAGGTATAGATTGGATAAGATGCTACTATATGTTCCCTAATTCTTTAACAGAGGAGTTAGTAGAGGTTATCAAAAATGAACCTAAAGTTTGTAATTATTTTGATGTACCGATTCAACATATATCTGGAAACATACTTCAAGGTATGGGAAGAGCAAAATCTGGAGACCAAATAAAAGGAATCTTAAATAAGATTAGAGAAAGCATTCCAGAAGCAACAATAAGAACTACTGTTATAGTTGGATTCCCAGGGGAAACTGAAGATAACTTTGAAGAGTTAAAAGATTTTATAACTGAATTTAAATTTGATTATGTAGGAGTATTTAAGTATTCAAGAGAAGAGGATACAAAAGCTCATGACATGGAAAACCAAGTGGATGAAGATATAAAAAGTAAGAGATGGGCAGAGTTAACTAATTTACAAGCTAAAATAGCTGAAGAGAAAAATAGAGCACTTGTAGGAAAAGAGATAGAAGTTATGATTGATGGAATTTCTTCTGAAAGTGAATATATGTTAGAAGGAAGAACTCAAGGTCAAGCATTAGAGATAGATGGAAAAGTTCTTACAACAGATGGAACAGCTAAAGCTGGAGATATTGTTAAAGTAAAAATAGAACAAAACTTTGATTATGATTTTATAGGACCAATAGTAGAAAATAATTAGAATTTATTCTTAATTTGGAGGAAATAATATGAATTTACCTAATAAGTTAACTTTTTCAAGAGTGTTATTAGCTATTCCTTTTATATTTTTCTTAGAAAGAGCTAACTCAGGTTCTGATATCTATCGTTATATAGCTTTTGCTCTTTTCGTATTAGCATCTTTAACAGATTGGTTAGATGGATATTTAGCTAGAAAATATAACTTGATAACAGATTTTGGAAAACTGATGGACCCTTTAGCAGATAAAATTTTAGTAATTTCAGCAATGGTAATATTTGTTTCTTTAGGGTGGTTACCGTCTTGGATGTCTATAGTTGTTATAGCTAGAGAATTTTTAATAAGTGGAATAAGAACTTTAGCAGCAGCACAAGGTGAAGTAATTCCAGCTGGAAACCTAGGAAAATATAAAACAACAACACAGATGATAGTTATAATAATAATGCTACTATTTGGACCAATAAAAAATCCTGAGTATGCAAACTTATACTATTATATGATGTTTATACCTGTTATTTTAACAATATGGTCTGGTTGGGATTATTCAGTTAAAGCCAAGCATTATTTTATGAACCATATGTAATTGTGAGGAGAAATCAATGTTTTTATTATATTTAATAAATAAAGTTCTAGATATTTTTATGCTAGTTCTTATAATAAGAGTTGTATTATCATGGATAGCACCTTATTCAAGGAATGATTTTACAAATGCAGTTTATGCTGTAACAGAACCAATTTTGAGTAAGTGTAAAGTAGTAATTCCCATTGGAAGATCATATGTAGATTTATCTTATATAATTGTGTACTTTGGGGTACAAATTTTAAGAAAAATTATAAATTATTTATATTATATTTTGTAAAACAGAGGGGGAGTTTTCATAATCCCCTTTTGGATTTTATTTAGATTTTAGGAGGAGTAATGAACGATATAAAGGAAACAATTGACGACTATCATATACCGGTTCTTTATTATGAAACGTTAGATAATTTAGTAGTAAATCCAGATGGTGTATATGTTGATTGTACTCTCGGAGGAGGAGGACACTCTGAAGGGATATTAAAAAGACTATCTCCTAAAGGTGTTTTAATTTCAATAGATCAAGATCAGCAAGCGATTGATTATGCTAAAAAGAGATTAGAGGGATATCCAAATTGGAAATGTTTTAAAAACAACTTTGAAAACATAGAAACTGTTATATATATGGCAGGTTATGATAAAGTTGATGGAATCTTAATGGATATTGGAGTTTCTTCAACACAGCTTGACGATGCAGAGAGAGGATTTTCTTATAGATTTGACGCAAGATTAGATATGAGAATGAATACTTCAGCGAAGATTTCAGCTTATGAAGTGGTAAATACTTACGAAGAGGGAGCTTTATCTAAAATATTCTTTGAATTTGGTGAAGAGAGACATGCAAGAAGAATAGCTAAATATATTTGTGATTCAAGAAAAGAAAAACCTATTGAAACAACAGGTGACTTAGTTGCAATTATAAAGAGAGCTTATCCAGAAAGAGCTGCAAAGCATCCTGCTAAGAAGACTTTCCAAGCTATAAGAATTGAGGTTAATAAAGAGCTAGAAGTGTTAGAAAATGCTGTAAACAAAGCTGTAGACTGCTTAAAAGTAGGTGGAAGATTAGGAATTATAACTTTCCACTCTTTAGAGGATAGAATGGTAAAAACAATGTTTAAGGATTTTGCTACTGACTGTATATGTCCACCAAGACTTCCAGTTTGTATTTGTAATAACAAAGCAAAAGTAAAATTAGTTACTAAAAAACCAATAATACCTTCAGAAGACGAGCTTGATCAAAATAAAAGATCTCGTTCATCTAAATTAAGAGTAATAGAGAGGATTTAAGTATGAAAATAAAACTGATAATAGGAATTTTAATGTTTATAGTTGCTACATGGGCAACTAATAGTGTTTATCTAAATAAAGTATCACAATCTGAAAAATTATTAGCAGTAAAAGAAAGAGAAGTTGAGACACTGTCAAGAAAATATGACTCTTTAATAATTGAATATGATAATACAATAGATTTAGGAAAAATAAAGAAAACTCTTGAAAAGCAAGGAATGCAAGTTAGTAGAGAGGTAAATTATTTTAAAATTTCCGAAAATAATCAGTAGTTAAATTTGAGGAGGAATTTTGGATTTTAAAAAAGGTGACTTAAAAGAGATTACAATTGAAAAAATAGTTTATGGAGGGGAAGGATTAGGTTATATAGATGGTTTTGCTATCTTTGTACCAATGTCTGTTCCAGGAGATAAAGCTATTATAGAAATAATATCTTTGAAAAAAACTTATGGTAGAGGTCTTATAAAAGAGATATTAGAAAAAGGAAAAGAGAGAGTTGCTAGTGATAGTATAACATTTGAAGAGTTTCATGGGTGTGACTTTGCTATGTTAGAATACGAATCTCAATTGAAATATAAAGATGATATGGTAAAAGATGTAATGGGGAAAATTGGTAAAATTACAACTTTAGAGATACCTTCAATTTTAGGTGCAGAGGATCCTTATCACTACAGAAATAAAGTAATAGAGCCTTTCTCATTATTTAATGGGAATGTTATCACAGGATTTTTTAAAAGAAGATCTCACGATGTATTTGAAGTAGAAGAAAACTTTTTAAATTCAAAAGTAGGAAACAAAATAATTAAAGAGTTAAAAAATATTTTAAATACTTTAGATAAAAAGATTTCTGTATATGATGAAAAAGCTCATAAAGGTGTTTTAAGACATATAATGGTTAGAACTAACTCTATTGGTGAAGCTATGGTAGTTTTAATAGTTAATGCTCAAAAAGAGAATCCTATTATTTTAGATGTATTAAAAAAATTATCTGAAAAAGTTCAAGAAGTAAAATCATCATATATATCTATCAATAAAGATAGAACAAACTTTGCTTTAGGAAGAGAAAATCATCATATTTTAGGTGCTAAAACATTGAAAGAGAATTTATTTGGAATAGAATTTAATATTTCACCTACATCATTCTTTCAAATTAATATAGATCAGACTAAAAAACTTTATCAAACAGCTTTAGATTTTTCTAATGGAATTCAAGATAAAGTAGTTGTAGATGCTTATTCAGGTACTGGAACAATAGGTATGATTTTATCTAAGAAAGCTAAAAAAGTTTATGCTATAGAGATAGTAAAATCAGCAACTGAAGATGGAAAGAAGACAGCTTTAGAGAATAACATAAAAAATATAGAATTCATAAACGGAGCTTTCGAAGATAAATTAGTTGAGCTTTTAAAAAGTGGAGTTAAAGTAGATTCAATATTTTTAGATCCACCAAGAAAAGGTGTAGAAGAGGCAGCTCTAATACATATAGCAGATACAAAAATAGAAGAGTTAGTATATATATCTTGTAACCCTTCTACACTTGCAAGAGACGCAGCTATACTTGAAACTAGAGGTTATAAGCTAGATAGATTACAACCTGTGGATATGTTCCCACAAACTAGCCATATAGAGTGTGTAGCTAGATTTATCCTAGTAAAATAAGGGTTTCAGAAGGATTATGGTAAGGTAGGAAATTGTTTTCCTACCTATTTTTTATTACGGTGTTTAAAATATAGTCTTATTTTTATTGCATTATTATTACCAATAATGTATGATAAATAACGAGATTTTAATTTGCAGTTATAAATTGAAACTTTTAAAATTAAAAGAGTATAGATAGATTCTTTTATAAGGAGGAAAAATGAAATTTGGAAATATCTGTGAAAGAGTAAAAAGATTTCCTGTAGGGGCAATAGCTACATTTTTAGGAGCTGCCACAATTTCAAATGCATATGCATTGTTTGGTTTTGTATTCATCCGTCATCTATTTATGATTATAGGGGCAGGGGTTATATTACTGAATATAATGAAGATAACTCTTCATAAAGAAGTTTTTATAAAGGAAAGCAATTTTCCAGTGTCTGCAAGTATTTATTGTACGTTATCAATGTTAACAATTACTTTTGGGAGCTATATATTTTCTTATAATCCTTTAGTAGGAAAGATAATATGGTTAACAGGAATAATTTTTCATATAGTAATGATATTAGGTTTTACATATAATCATCTGATTAAAAAATTTGATATGAAGTTTTTTGTACCTAGTTGGTTTATAGTTTATAGTGGAATAATGGTTACAGGAGTTGTGGGTAGTCAGATGGGGGAACCTTTAATTGTAAAATATATAACTTATTATGGATTAACGGCATTTTTTATAGTATTGCCATTTATGGTTAAAAGAGTGCTTAAAAATCCATTGCCAACAGATCTTATGCATACTAAAGCAGTTTTTATGGCTCCAGTAAGTTTAGGATTAACATCTTATTTAAATATTACAAAAGAATATAATGAGCCATTTATTATCTTACTTTATAGTATATTATTAATTTCTCTTGTGGTAATATTGAAAAATATACCAAAGTTTTTTTCTGTAAGTTTCACTCCTACTTTTGGAGCGTTAACATTTCCCATGGCGATAGGAACAGTAGCATCTTTTAGAGTGGCATTGTTTTTAAAAACGTATAATTATTTATCGTTATATAGTATAGTTTATAATATAGCCGGAATACAGCTGTTTATTACTACTGCAATTCTAGGGTTTGTTATATTTAATTTTTTAAAAAAAGTTAATTATAGTTCTGAAATAAAATAAAATAAAATACGTGGAGCTGTAATTATAAAGTATTCTGTTGTAAAATATTGAACTATGGAATAGATATGGTAGTAAGAAAGCCACAGAGAAATAAAAGCGAGAGAGTTAAAATTAGTAATAATTGATTAATTAAAATTAATAGAAAATAATAATAGGGGTAAAATATGAAAATAATTTTTTCGCCAAGTAAGGGAATGGATAATTCAGTGATAAAAAATTCTTTAAATAGTGAACTACCTTTATTTATAGAGAAAGCTAATTATTTAAGAAATATAATATCTGAACTTTCAGTGGAAGACTTTGAAAAGAAATTTAAATTAAAAGGAAAGTTACTACAAGAAGCTTATAATATTGCCATAAATAAAGAAAATGAAGTAGAAAAAGAAGCATTACTTTTTTATAGTGGTGTAAGTTTTAGACAACTAGAACTAGAAAAGTATAGTAAGGATGATTTTTCTTATGCTAAGAATCATGTGTTTATTCTTTCAGCTTTGTACGGAGTATTAAATGCCCTAGATAGAATAAAAGCATATAGGTTAGATATGGGAATTAAAATTTTAGATGAATCTTTATATTCCTTTTGGAAAAAAGAGATAGATAATTTCTTTAAAGAAGAGGATTTAATTATTAATTTAGCATCAAATGAATTCTCTAAAATGTTAGATAGAAAGAAGCAACCGAGAATTATAGATGTTGAATTTAGACAGCTAATTGATGGGAATTTAAAAAATATAAGTACTGAAGCTAAAAAAGCTAGAGGGTTGTTTTTAAACTACATGATAAAGAATAAGATAGTTGATGATATCAAATTGAAAGAGTTTAACCTTGAAGGATATATTTTTTCAGAGGAAAACTCAGAAAGTAATAAACTAATTTTTATAAAAAAATAAAATAAAATAAAATAAAATAAAATAAGATCCCAAACTGTAAGTATGTAAATATTCATAGTTTGGGATCTTATTTTTTAATCTCTAAAGAAATATTAATAATTTATTATTAAAAATATATATAAAATAGTGTCCCATTTTTTTATTTAAATTTTATTTATATTGTTAAATTATAGTACAAAAATAAAAAAAACTCTAAAAGGTTACTAAAAAAGTCAGGAATGTGGTATAATTAATTATCTTAACAATAAAAAGGAGGCAAAAATGGATACATATTATTCAAGAAAAGAAGAATGGATAAGTGCAATGACTCACTTTTTAGGAGTTGCTCTTGGTCTAATAGGTTTAGGAGCTTTACTAGTTCATTCATTACATATAGGACATACAGGATATTTAATAGGGAATATTGTTTTTACAATATCAATAATATTATTATATTCAATGTCTGGAACGTATCACATATTAAAAAATGAAAAAGCAAAAAAAATATTTAAAATTTTAGATCATTCTGCGATTTATGTCCTTATTTCAGGAACTTATACTCCTTATCTTTTAGGTGTTTTAGAGGGAGAGAAAAAGTGGATTTTATTTTCTTTGCAGTGGGGTCTAACTTTTTTAGGAATAATTTTTAAAATATTTTACACAGGTAAGTTTAACAAAGTTTCAACATTAATATATCTCATTATGGGATGGATGATTATATTTGTGTATAATGATTTAAAAATGCTTACAAATGCTTTATCTGTTCACTTTTTATTGGCTGGTGGAATAACTTATACTGTTGGAGTAATTTTTTATCTTTTAAAAGATGTAAAGTATTCCCATGCTGTATGGCATTTATTTGTTCTTGGTGGAACTATTTTTATTTATGTTTCTGTTTATTTACTAAAATAAAAAATATTTAAAAAATAAAAAAGTATAAGATTTTAAAAAAAATTGGAATCATTAATAAGGCGATACAGTATATCATTATACTTGAAAAAGAGAAGTTGCTATGATAAAATGAAAAGCAACGCAAAAATTATAAAATATAATATATAAAATAATTTTATAAATGGAGAGATAATGAAAAAACTAAGAAAATTTTTTGCTATACTAATGGTTTCATTGCTTACAGTTTCAATTTCAACAGAGGCTTTAGCACATAAACATTCAAAAAAAGATGATAAGCATAAAGAAAAATACTGGGAAAAAGATGATGATAGATGTTATTACAATGATGGGCCAGGAAATAACGGAAAAGGTCATGCATATGGCTTATACAAGGATAAAAAAGACAAATGTTATTGTGATAAGTGTTGGAATAAAAAAGATAAAAAATATAGAAAAGATTGTGATAAAGACTGGAATAGAAATTGTAACAATGATTGGGAAAAAGATTGGAGCGATAAAAACGACCAAGAAAGATTTGAAACAATTATGCAAGGAACAGCAGATTTTATTAACTCAATTAAATAGGTGATTTTTAATAAAAAAGTGAAAGGATAAAACCTTTCACTTTTTATATTGTTAGAATCTTAAAATGCTGGAACACCAGATCCTTTATAATATTCAACAATTTTATTTCTAGTTTCTTGAGTGTTATATATTTCAAGTAACTTTTTAATTTCAGCATTATTTTGGTTATCTTCTCTAACTGCAATAATATTGAAATATTTTTTCATTCTATCTTGTTTAGGATCTTCTAAAAATATAGAGTCTTTACTAGGATTATAACCAGATTCAATAGCTACATTGTTATTGATTGCTGCAATATCAATATCTTCTAAAGATCTAGGGATTTGAGTTGCTACAAGTTCAATAATTTCCAATTGTTTAGGGTTCTCTATAATATCTTTTACAGTTTCAAGTCCATCAGTACGAGGAGTTAATTTAATAAGTCCAGCATCTTGTAACAATAAAAGACCTCTTGCTCCATTAGAAGCATCGTTAGGAATAGCTACTTTTGCTTTATCTTTTAAAGTTGAAAGATCAGTTAATTTTTTAGAGTATATTCCCATAGGTGTCAATATAGTGTAAGCTGCATTAACAATAGTTAATTTATGATCCGCTTTAAATTTATCAAAATAAATAACTGTCTGGAATGAATTCGCATCAAGTTCTTTCTCTTGAAGGGCTAAGTTAGGTCTTACATAGTCTGAAAAACTGATAAGTTTTAATTCAATACCTTCTGCTGCTAACCTTGTTTTAACACTTTCCCAAATAATGTTTTCTTCACCACTAATTCCTAATTTAATAACTTTCTTTGATTGCTCTTTAGGCTTATCTTCTGATTTTCCACATCCAATAATACCAGTTAGTAGAGTAATGATTAATAATGCAGTTTTAAAAATGTTTTTCATAAAATCCCCCTTATATATATAATATTTTAAAATAACTTAATAAAATTAACAGTTTAATGTTTAAGTTTTTTTAGGAAAAAATCTCCTATCCATTGAATTAAAGTAATTATTCCTAGTAAAATTATTACTGTAACTACCATAATATCCGTCTTGAAATATTGGTAACCATATCTAATAGCAAAGTCTCCAAGACCTCCTCCACCTACAGTTCCTGCCACTGCAGAAAAACCAATTAGACTAACTGTTGTTATAACAAGAGCATGAATAATTCCAGGTAAAGATTCTTTTAAAAGAACTCTATAAATAATCTCAAAAGGAGATGAGCCCATAGAGTGAGCAGCTTCAATTACTCCAGGATTAACAGTAAGTAATGCAGTTTCAATTTGTCTTGCAACAAAGGGTGCAGTACCAAAGACAAGAGGCACTATAGCACCTTTTAATCCTATAGTTGTTCCAGCAAAGAATCTAGTTACAGGAATTAATGATGCAAGTAAAATAACAAAAGGTATAGATCTTAGAATATTTATTATTTTACTTATAATTTCATAAACATATTTATTTTCCATAAGACCATCTTTTTTTGTAACAACAAGAGCTACTCCAATAGGTAGACCAATTATAACTGCTATGATTCCAGAAACACTAACCATAATAAGAGTGTCACATAAGGCTAATATTAGATCACTTCTATATTTGATTACGTTTTCGATTAGTTTATAAGCTTGTTCTTGCATTTTTTAAAACCTCCGTATATATATTATTTGAATTTAGATAGTGAACAGCACCAAGTAATTTATGGTCATCACCTTTTAACATTACAACTAGATTTCCAATTGGAACATTTTGAATTATTTCAATGTTTCCAAATAGAATACTGGCATCTAATTCAAACTCTCTAGATATTTTTGATATATAAGCTTCTTCAGCTTTACTTCCAACATATGAAAGTTTAATTACCTGCTCATCATCTTTTAAATCAAAAGTGCTTAAAAAATGTACTATTTTGTCATTGTTAAAGATTGAAGAAACAAATTTTTTAGTCATTTCAGCTTTAGGTTTTGAAAATATATCTACTACATCTCCATTTTCAACGATTTGACCTTTTTCCATAATTGCAACTTTATGACAAATTTCTTTTATAACTTCCATTTGATGTGTAATTAAAGCAATAGTTAATCCTAATTCTTTATTTATCTTTTTTAAAAGTTCTAAAATAGAAAGAGTAGTTTCTGGATCAAGAGCAGAAGTTGCTTCATCACATAGAAGGATTTCAGGGTCATTTGCTAAGGCACGAGCTATGGCAACTCTCTGCTTTTGTCCTCCACTTAATTGAGAAGGATAGCTATGTGCTTTATCTCTAAGTCCTACAAGTGTTAACAGATTATTTACTTTATTTTCAATTTCATCTTTTTTTAAATTGCTGTTATTTAGTGGATAAGCTATATTATCAAAAACATCTCTACTATCCATTAAGTTGAAATGCTGGAATATCATTCCAATTTTTTTTCTAGCTTTTCTTAAATCCGAATCAGACAATTTTGTAATATCCCTATTGTTTATAATAACTTCGCCTGAATCTGGTCTTTCTAATAAGTTAATACATCTTATTAAGCTACTTTTTCCAGCTCCACTATAACCAATAATTCCTACTATTTCCCCTTTTTTTATGTGAAGGTTAACATCTTTTACTGCATGAACTGACATGTTTTTTACATTATAAGTTTTTTGTAGATTTTTTAATTGAATCATAATTAGCACTCCTTAGTAATAAATTATAGTATAAAGAAAAATCCTCTTTATCAAATGGTACGATAAAGAGGATTTATTCTTCTGAATAAATACTTCTTATCTTCCAAGTTAAAATACTTGCAGGAATTAGCACCGTGTATTGTACCGGTTGCTGAAACTTCATAGGGCCTGTCCCTCAGTTTCTCTTGATAAGGATTATTTAATTTATTTTTATATTTCCTGTTATAATACACTGATTATTTCGGAATGTCAACACTTTATTTAAAAATATTTTTAGTACTATTTTATAAGTGCTTTTTTAGGTAAGATATCTTTTAGATAATAAAATAGTATGATAATATAGTTATATACTAATAAAAATAAAAGAAAAATACCAATAATTAATAAAAAAATAAAATGGGGTGAATATATTGAAAATAAGATTTGGAATAGTTGGAACAGGTTTCATAGTAGATGAATTTATGAACGCAATTAAAGATTTTAAAGAGATAGAAATTGTAGGAATATATTCTAGAAAAGAGGAAACTGGACGTAATTTTGCAGATAAATATGGGATAAAAAATATCTTTACAAATATGGATGATATGGCTGAAAGTGGTATGATAGATGCTGTTTATATAGCCTCTCCTAACTCATTTCATTGCAATCAAAGTATAAAATTTTTAGAAAATAAAATTGCTGTTTTTTGTGAAAAACCAATAGGTTCTAATAAAAAAGAAGTTGAAATGATGATTGAATCTTCAATAAAAAATAAGACATTATTAATGGAAGCTATAAAGACAGTATATATGCCAAATTATGAAATAATAAAGGAACAAATACACACTATAGGGGAAGTACGTTCAGTATATTCTAGTTATTGTCAACGTTCTTCAAGATATGAAAGTTATAAGAATGGCATAATATTAAATGCCTTTAAAAAGGAGTTGTCAAATGGCTCTACTATGGATATAGGTCTCTATCCAACATATTTTGTTTATGGGTTATTTGGAGAACCAGAAAAAATAGATGCTCAAGGGTACCTACTATCAACAGGAGTAGATGGAGCTGGGACAATGATGCTAAAATATCCAGAATTTACAGCAGTAATAAATCATTCTAAAGTAGCTACATCAAATAATTCAAGTGAAATTATAGGGGAAAAAGGCTCAATAATAATAGAAAAAATATCTACAGTTGATAAGGTAATATTTAATTACAATGATGGGACTATTAAAGAGTATTCTTGTGATGAAAAAGCAAAAATGTATTATGAAATAGAAGAGTTCATAAAAATGTATAAAGATGGAAAATATGAATCAGAAAAAAATAAGCATATAGATTCTTTAAAAGTTATATCTATTTTAGAAACTGCAAGAAAATCTATAGGCGTAATATTTCCATGTGATGAAGAATAGAAAAACATCGTAAAAAAATGAAAATAATTAAGATTTAAAATAAAGCGAAAAAAGAATGTTAACTTTTTTAATAAATAAAGTTGACATTCTTTTTTCGCTTTTATATAATTGAATAAAAGATCTATTTCTACAATAAAAATTTTAAAAATAAAAGGGGACGATACTGATGAAAAGTTTTTTTATACTAGGGACTGATACAGATATAGGAAAAACATATATAAGTTCATTGCTATATAAAGGTTTAAGGAAATATGGGTGTTCATATTATAAACCAGTTCAAAGTGGTGCTTTAAATAATAAATCTCCAGATGTTGAATTTTTATGTAACTTTAACAACATTCCATATGATAATACATTATGTGGCTATAAATTTGAATATGAAGTATCGCCGCATTTAGCATCTGAAAAAGAAAATAGAACAATTGATAAATCAATAATATTAAAAAAAATAGATGAAAATAAAAATAAAAGTAAAAATAAATTTAATATAGTTGAAGGAGCTGGTGGAATATTTGTTCCTTTAATAAGAGGAAAATATTATAACTTTGACTTAATAAAAGATGCATCGCTTCCTGTTATCTTAGTTTGTTCAACAAAAGTAGGCTCTATTAATCATACGATGTTAACTTTAGAATTTTTAAAGAAAGAAAAAATAGATGTTCACGGATTAGTATTTAATAATTATACAGATAAAGAGTATGAAAAAGATAATATAAAAGTTATTTTAGAAGAAAGCTCAATAAAAAATTATTTAATAGTAAAATCAAAAGAGGAAGATATATTATCAGATAAATTAAAAAAATTTTTTAGAATAGAGGAGTAAATGAAATGGAAAAGAAGCTAAGTGAATTACAAAAAAAAGATCTGAAATATATTTTCCACCCATGTTCTCAGATGAAAGATTATGAAGATTTACCACCTATAGTTATAAAAAGTGGAGAAGGAGTATATTTAACAGATGAAAATGGAAAGAAATATATAGACTGTATCTCTAGTTGGTGGGTAAATCTTTTTGGACATTCAAATCCAAGAATAAATAAAGCCCTTATAAATCAGGCAAATAAGCTAGAACACGTAATATTTGCTAATTTTACACATGAGGCAGCAATAGAATTAGGAGAAAGATTAGTAAAGGTATCTCCTAAAGGATTAAATAAAATTTTTTTTGGGGATAATGGGTCTTCTGCTATTGAAATAGCATTAAAGCTATCTTTTCAGTATCATCAACAAAGTGGCAATAAAGATAAGAAAAAGTTTATCTCATTATCAAATGGGTATCACGGAGAAACTCTAGGAGCATTAGGGGTTACAGATGTTGATTTATTTACAAATACATACAAACCATTAATAAAAGAAAGTATAAAAATTGAAGGACCTACATGCTCAAATTGCAAGTATAATGAAAATTTTCAGAGTTGTAGTGCTCAGTGTTTTGAAATTATGGAAAAAGCTATAGAGGGAAATCATAATGAAATTGCAGCTGTAATTATAGAACCAATGGTGCAAGGAGCAGCAGGAATGAATATGTATTCTGCTAACTATTTAAAAAAACTTAGGGAAATTACAGAAAAATATAATGTTCATTTCATAGCAGATGAGATAGCAATGGGATTTGGGAGAACTGGAAAAATGTTTGCAGTAGATCATGCAGGAATCTCACCAGATTTAATGTGTATAGGGAAAGGGTTAACGGCTGGATATTTACCTATGAGTATAGTAATGATGACAGATAAAATATATGATAATTTTTATAGTGATTATCTTCTAGGTAAGTCATTTTTACACTCTCATAGTTATTCTGGAAATGCTTTAGGATGTGCAGTTGCTGTAGAAACTCTAAAGATATTTGAGGATGAAAATATTTTAGAAATAGTAAATGAAAAAGGTGAATATTTAAAGAAAAAAATGTTTGAAATTTTTGGTAATCATGAGCAAATAAAAAGCTGTAGACAGATAGGATTAATTGGTGCAATGGAATTAAGAAATGAAAATTTAGAAGGGAAACTAGATGGAAAATCTTTAAAAAATTATTCTAAAAGAGTAGGGTATGAAATTTATAAAATAGGATTAACAAAAGGAATAATATTAAGACCTTTAGGAAATGTAATATATTTTATGCCACCTTATATAATTACAAAGGAGGAGATAGATTCAGTATTAACTAAGTGTAAAGAGTCTATTGATGAATATTATGGAACTATTTATAAAGAGAATACTAAAATAGAAATAGATGAACATTTCATACCTTTCGAGGTATAAGTTGAGGTATAAAATGATTGAAAGATTTGCAAAAGAGCTAGATGAAATAAGAAAAGAGAAAAGGTTTAGAGAGGTAAAAGTAATAGATAAAAATTTGATTAATTTATCATCTAATGACTATATATTTATAGGTAGTGATGCAAAAGTTAGAGAAGATTTTTATAAGGAGTATGGAGGTTTAAATTTACCTTTTTCGTCATCATCATCAAGACTAATATCAGGAACTTTCAAAGGTATAGAGGAATTAGAGCTTGAACTTTATAAAATCTATGGGAAGGAAAGTTTAGTTTTTAATAGTGGATTTGATGCTAATTCATGTTTTATAGAAACTGTATGTTCAAAAGATACATTAATAATTACAGACAGATTAAATCATGCAAGTATATATAAAGGGATACTGGACTCTAAAATTAAATTTGTAACATATGAACATTTGAATATGGAGCACTTAAAGAAATTGTTAATTAAGTACAGTGAAAAATATTCTGAAATATTGGTAATAACAGAGACAATTTATAGTATGGATGGAGATTATTGTAATTTAAAAAAACTCATAGAGTTAAAGAAAAAATATAAATTTAATCTTATGATAGATGAGGCTCACTCTTATGGTGTTTATGGGTATGGAATGGTATATGCTCATAAGCTATTAGAAGAGGTGGATCATATAGTTATCCCTTTAGGAAAGGGTGGAGGATCAATAGGAGCATATATTTTAACTGATAAAATAACTAGAGATTATTTGATAAATAAGGGAAAAAAATTTATTTATACAACAGCTTTACCCCCAATTAATATTGCGTGGAATCTATTTATTTTAAAAAATATGAATAAATTTAGTGATAATATAAAAAAATTGCATAGGCTAAAATATTTTACTTTAAAAAATTTGAGAGAAAAAGGGATAAAAACATCTTCTAAAACTCATATAATATCAATAGTTATACCCGAAATAGAAAAATTAGAAAAAATTGTAGAAGAAGCCAAAGCAAAAGGATTTTTTATATACCCTGTAAAAGAACCAACAGTGCCAAAAGGTACTTCTAGAATTAGAATAGGACTAAATAGCAGTATTGAAAAATCAGAAATTCTAGATTTCTTAGAGATAATAACAAAAAATTAAAAAAAATAAAGAATAAATTAAAAATTAAAAATTAAAAACAAATAAATCGAAAACAAATAAATAAAATTTAAAAGGATTATATTATGAAATTGATAATGTTTTTTAATGGTTGGGGAATGGATAAATCAATCCACCCTGAAATAGATAAAAAAAATGAATATGAACTAATAAGTTTAAGTTTTCCATATACAATTTCCAATATAGATTTGCATAAATACGAGCATATTTATATTATAGGGTGGTCTTTCGGAGTATATTATGCAAATATTTATTTAGAGAAAATAGAAAAAGAAAATTTAAAAAATATAACTTCCATAGCAATTAATGGAACCCCAGAAATTATAGGGAAAAATGGTATAAAAAAGAATATGATGAAGTATACACTGGATAATTTAACTCCAGAGTCACTTGAAAAATTTTATATGAATATGGAACTGCCAAAACTATTAATGAATGTGGATAAAAATTTTACAGATATAAAGAATGAGCTTAAATATATTTTAGAAAATTATGAGGTTTTAAAGAATAATTTTCAAAAGGCAATAATTTCACAAGAGGATAGGATAGTATCTCCAGAAAATCAGAGAAAATACTTTACAGAAAATAATGTTGAGATAAAAGAGATTGCAGCAGGACATTATCCTTTTGAATATTTTAGAAATTTTGAAGAAATATTAAATGGGTGGGGCTATGGAATTTAATAACTCATATGAGGTATATGATAAAAACGCAATTATTCAAGAGAGTGTAGCAGAAAATCTTATAAGTTTTATAAAAGAAGATAGTAATTATAATAATGTTCTAGAATTAGGATGTGGAACTGGTATATTTACTAAAAAATTAATAAAAAAAATAAATTATAGGAGTATGGACTTGAATGATATTTTCGATACTAAAGAATATTTTAATAAAGAAATTTATAGAAAATATCTGATTGGAGATATGGAAAGAATGGAGTTTGATTCTTACTCTTTGGTGACTTCTAGTTCTTGCTTACAGTGGGCAAAAGATTTAAAAGAGTTATTAAAAAAAATTTCTAAGTGTACTGATAACTTTATTTTTTCTATTTATATTTCTGGAAATTTAAAAGAGATAAAAGAACATTTTAATATTTCATTAGATTATTTATCTATGGAAGAGATAGAGAGAGAATTGTCAAAATTATTTTTAAAAGTACAGTGTTATGAAGAGGAGCTAAAAATAGATTTTGAGACTCCATTATTAGCTTTAAAACATCTAAAAAACACAGGTGTTACAGGAATTGGAAGAGCCAAAATATCAGAAGTAAAAAACTTTACTTCAAAATCATTAACTTATAAAGTGGCGTATTTTAAGTGTTCAAATAGTATTTGAAAATAGTTAGGAGGCTAATAATGATAGAAAAATTAAAAAATAAAATTTTAATAGGGAAAGATATATCACAAGAAGAGGCTTTAATGCTTTTACAAGAACCTTTAGAAGAGTTATGTAAAAGTGCTAATGAAATTAGAGAAAAATTATGTGGGAATAATATAGATTTATGTACAATAGTTAATGGTAAAAGTGGACGTTGTACAGAAAATTGTAAATTTTGTGCCCAGTCAAAATATTATAAAACAGGAATAGAAGAGTATCCTTTGATGTCTAGTGAAGAGATTATAAAGTGGGGAAAATATAATGAAAATAAGGGTGTGAATAGATATTCTGTTGTAACATCTGGTAGAACTTTATCTGGTAATGACTTAGAAGAGTTATGCAATAGTTATAGGAATCTTAAGGCAGAAAGTAACATTAAAATATGTGCCTCTCATGGGCTGCTAAATTATAATGAACTAAAAAAACTAAAGGACTCAGGAGTTACAAGATACCATAACAATTTAGAAACATCTGAGAAATATTTTAAAAATATATGTACAACTCACACATTCCAAGATAAAATAGATACAATAAAAGCTGCAAAATTATTAGGGTTAGAAGTTTGTAGCGGAGGTATATTTGGTTTAGGAGAAAAAATAGAAGATAGAATAGACATGTTTTTTTCTCTTAGAGAATTAGATATAGATTCAATACCTATTAATATATTGAACCCAATACCTGGGACAGAATTTGAAACTAACTCAAAATTATCCTTAGATGAAATTAGACGTTCTATTGCAATAGCTAGATTTGTATTTCCTAAAAAGTATATAAGATTAGCAGGGGGAAGAGGGCTTTTTGATGACATGGGAGAATCTCTTTTTCTTTGTGGTATAAACGCTATGATTACAGGAGATATGTTAACAACTAAAGGGATATCTATAGATGATGATATAAAAATAATAAAAAAACTAGGTTATGAGCATGATAATCTAAAATAGGGGAGAAATTTATGAAGGGTGATATACTTTTAAATTTATATTTTATAGTTATATTGGCTATAGGATACAATTCAGTAAAGAAAATAAAGGGAAGTTCAGACTTTTTTTTAGCAAGTAAGAAAGCCGGAATTTTTGAAATAGCTGGAAGTTTACTTGCAACAATATTAGGAAGTTCTGCAATATTAGGAAGTGTTGCCTCAGCTTATAGTATAGGGTGGGCAGGGTCATGGTTTATGCTCTGTGCTTCTATTGGTCTTTTTATATTATTGCCTTTGATAAAGTATTTCAAAAATTTTAAAGGGTATAATTTACCTGAGTTAATGGGTGAATTTTATGGTGAAGAAGTAAAAAAAATATCTTCAATAATAATTGCAATAGCCTGGATAGGAATTGTCGCTGCTCAAATAATGGGGGCAGCTCAAGTAATTACTATTTTTTCAAGTTTTAACTATGAAACAGCAGTAATAGTAAGTGGAGTTACTTTTATTATTTATACTATTTTAGGTGGACAATTTTCTATAATAAAAACAGATTGTATTCAGCTAGTTTTTATATTAATAGGATTGGTTGTTTGTTATTTATATACATCTACAGGGGCATTAAGCTATTCTGCTCCAAGTCTAATTAATGAAAAATTTGGAAAAATAGATCTGTTAGTTATGCTGCTTACTTATTCATCAACTTTTTTTGTAGGGCCAGATATATACTCAAGAATTTTTTGTGCAAAAGATCAAGAAACAGCAAAAAAAGCAATTATTTTATCCATAGGAATATTAATACCTTTATCATTTATTTTAGCGAGTATTGGAGTGTATGCAGCAAATATATACCCAGAATTAAATACAACAAAAACCTCACCTTTACTATATGTTGTAGCAAATTCCTTACCTCCATATATAAGTTTATTAATGTATTTTGGACTTTTATCAGCAGTGATATCGTCGGCAGATACTAGCTTATTAACATCTTCATCTATATTTGCTCAATTATTTACAGGAAATTTAAAAGATGTAAAATCTATAAAAGTAACAAGAATATTTATAGCTATATTTGGAGCTTTTTCTATAATTGTTGCAATAAAAATAAAATATATATTAAGTTCTTTGCTTTTAGCTTTATCAGTATATTCAGGAGCCTTAATTATTCCTTGTTTAGCAGGAATGCTAGGGTATCGTACTAGTAAAAAATATGTTTTATTAGCTATAGTAGTTGGGGGAGTTACAGCATTTATTGGAAAGGTATATAGTGGATCAAATGCAAATTATGTCTTAATCTTAGCATTTGTTTTGAACTCTCTAATTTTATTTATTCCTAAATTAATAAGTAAAAAAGCAGTAATTTAATATTAAGATAAGTAGAGGTTAACATAAATTATAATTTGAAATAGAGTATAGTGTACAGAAATAAAAATCAAAAAATAGAAATAAAAAAAGGGTGGTCCGACTTAAGCCAGACCACCCTTTTTTTATAGTTAATTAAGAAGTTGGAAGCGATAAATTATAATTTTGCTAACCCTTGCTCTAAATCAGCAATAATGTCATTAACATTTTCAAGACCTACAGAAAGACGGATAAGACCATCAGTAATTCCAGAATTTAATCTTTCTTCTCTAGTATATGGAGAGTGAGTCATTGAAGCTGGGTGTTGAATAAGAGTTTCTGTGTCTCCTAAACTAACAGCTAATGAGCAAAGTTCTAAAGAATTAAGAAGTTTTTTACCTGCTTCTAATCCACCTTTGATTTCAAAAGCCATTATTCCACCAGAACAAGACATTTGTTTTTTAGCTATATCATGACCTGGATGCCCTTTTAATCCAGGGTAATAAACTGCATCTATTTTTGGATGTTTTTCTAAGAATTCTGCAACTTTCATAGCGTTAGAACAATGTCTTTCCATTCTAACTTCAAGAGTTTTAAGACCTCTTATAATTAAGTAAGCTTCAAAAGAACCAAGAACAGCACCAGTGAAATCTTTTAAACCTTCTAGTCTCATTTTTAACATATCTTCTCCAGAACCAATTGCAAAACCTGCAATAACATCTCCATGACCATTTAGGTATTTTGTAGCAGAGTGAACAACTATATCTGCCCCAAAAGAGATAGGATTTGTAATATATGGAGTAGCGAAAGTATTATCAACAACAATCTTAGTATTAGGTGCCTTTTCTTTAGCTATTTTAGCAACAGCAGCAATATCAACTATTTTAAGATTAGGATTAGCTGGAGTTTCTAAATAAACAATTGATGTGTCAGGTCTTAAGTTAGATCTTACTTCATCTAAGTTACTCATATCTATAAAACTTACATCTACACCAAATTTAGTCATACCATGAGAAAGAAGAGCATAAGTACAACCATATAAAGTTTTGTCAGCAAGAATATGCCCACCAGCTTTAGTAAAAGTCCAGAAAGTTGCAGCAATAGCTCCCATTCCTGATGCAAAAGAAACGCAAGCTTCACCTTTTTCAAGAATAGCCATTCTTTTTTCTAAAACATCTGTTGTAGGGTTTCCAAGTCTACTATAGATATGTCCCCCCTCTTCTAAAGCAAATCTTCTTCCACCTTGCTCAGCAGTATCAAAAATGAAAGTTGAAGTTTGATAAATAGGTGTCGCTAAAGTTCCAAAAGGATTTTTTTCAGCACCACCATGTATAGTTGAAGTTCCAAAGCCACAATTCTTATGTTGCATTAATATCATCTCCTAAAATGTTTATTTTGTTTATAATATGTCTTAATTTTAGACATAAAACAATAAAAAAGCAATAGGATACAATTTAAAGTGTATCATGACACTTTTATAATAATTTGTTTTATATGGCATTATAATACTAAATTTTTTTTAAGGTATTATTGATATAAAATAGGTAGTAGGATATAATAGAGTAGATTAATTAAAGAATTGTGGGGGATAAAGATGAAGATTAATTTAAACGCAATGGTCACAGAGGGTAGAAATAAAAATAGTATGAATATTGATACATTATCAACCCTTGAATTAGTAAAAATAATAAATGAAGAAGATAAAAAAGTTGCAGTAGCTGTGGAAGCTGAACTAAATAATGTAGCTAAATCTATAGATAAAATAGTAGACTCTTTTAAAAATGGAGGCAGACTTATTTATATTGGGGCTGGAACTAGTGGAAGACTAGGAATACTAGATGCCTCTGAATGTCCACCAACTTATGGAACATCTCCAGAGATGGTTATAGGGATTATAGCTGGTGGAGAAAAAGCAATTCTTAAAGCGGTTGAGAATGCTGAGGATAATGAGGAATTATGTGTAGAGGATTTAAAAAAGATTAATTTTAATAAAAAAGATATTCTAGTTGGAATTGCAGCTAGTGGAAGAACTCCATATGTTATGGGAGGATTAAAATATGCAAATAACTTAGGAGCGACAACTGTTGGAATAAGTTGTAATCCTAATAGTATTATTGCTAAAACCGCAATAATAGCAATCTCTCCAATAGTTGGACCAGAAGTTGTGACAGGATCTTCTAGAATGAAAGCTGGTACAGCACAAAAACTTATTTTAAATATGTTAACAACAGGTTCTATGATAAAAATGGGAAAAGTCTACAGTAATTTAATGGTTGATGTAGAAGCTACTAATTTAAAGTTAGTAGAAAGACAGGGGAAAATAGTTGTAGATGCAACTGGATGTTCAAAAGAAGAGGCAGAAATAGCTTTAAGCAAATGTGATAGACATTGTAAAACTGCAATATTTATGATTCTTTCTGGTAAAAATGTTGAAGAAGCACAAGAGATACTAAAAAGAAATGAAGGGTATATTAGAAAAGCTTTAGAAGAGACTTATCAAGAAAAAAAATAGAAAATGGGGGAAAAATGGATTATAAAAATTTGGTTTTGGAAATAATTAAAAATGTTGGGGGAAAAGAAAATATTTCAAATTATACATGTTGTATGACTAGGCTTAGAGTATCTATTATAGATTATAAAAAAATTCAAGTTGATAGTATAAGTAAAATAGATGGAGTTTTAGGTATAAAGGAAAATGGGGAAGAGTTACAGTTTATTGTAGGACCAGGAAAATCTAAAAAAGCTTACCAAGCTATGGAAGAGATAATGAATAGCTTTGAAATAGTAGAAAGAAATATTAATTCAGGTGCAGATTTTGAGAGTACAATAAAAGAGCAAAAGGAATCTATAAAATCTAAGAGAACTACAAAGTTTCAAGGGTTTATGTCTAAATTTGCAAATATATTTGTTCCATTAATTCCAGGATTTATAGCTTGTGGGCTTTTAGCAGGGTTGGCAGGACTATTTAAAGAGCTTGGAGTAAAAGGCCCTATTTTAGATTATATAAATGTTTTTAATAAATCTTTATCAACATTTATGTATATAATAATTGGATATAACGCAACTTTAGCTTTTGGTGGAACAGGAGCTTTAGGAGGTATACTTGCAGGATTATTTAAACTGACTTATGCCCAAGGTGGAACAAGTGGGATGCAAAATTTTATAGGAATGGAAGTAGACCCTAGAGGTGGATTAATAGGAGTTTTAATAGCTGGAATTTTAGCGGCATATTTAGAGAAAACTATTAGAAAAAGATTCTCATGGGAACATACAGATATTATAACTACACCAATATTAACTCTTTTAATAATGGGAGTTATAACTTTTGGACTTATAATGCCAGTTTCTTTTAAGCTGTTTACTGTTATGAGTTGGGCTTTTGCCACATTAAACTCAAGTCCAATAGGATGTGGAGTTTTAGCTGCTTTATTTTTACCATCAGTATTAATGGGAATTCATCAAGGGTTTGTACCAGTATATGAGGGATTAGTAAAAACTGTGGGGATGAATACTCTTTTTCCTATACTTGGAATGGCAGGGGCAGGACAAGTTGGAGCAGCCTTAGCTCTATATATAAAATCAGAAAAAGGTTCTAAATTAAGAGGAAATATAAGAGGAGCTATAATACCAGGAATATTAGGTGTTGGAGAACCATTAATATACGGAGTAACATTACCAAGAGTAAAACCATTTTTTACGTCAATGGCAGGTGGCGCAGTAGGAGGATTATATATCGGAATTCTTTCTAAATTTGGATTTAGTTTTGGACTTAATACTGTATTTGGAGCTTCAGGAATATTAGGAGCTTTTGCTATGACATCACCTAAAGGTGTTGGGGTAGCAATTGGATTATATATATCAGCATTAATTGTTACCTATATATTTGGATTTATATTTACTTATTTTTGGGGAACAAAAGGTGTAGACTTATCTTAAACTAAAATTAAAATAAAAATTTGTAAGAATAAAGAGGTATAAAAATGAAAAAAACAAATGCGATGAGAGAGTTAGATAAAGCAAAGATTAAATATTCAACGCAGGAATATGAAGTTGATGAAAGCGATTTAAGTGCAATTAATGCAGCACTTAAAATTGGTATTTATATAGAGCAAGTTTTTAAAACTTTAGTACTTTTTAATGAAAAAAAAGAGCTTATAGTTGCGTGTATTCAAGGAAATGCAGAATTAGATTTAAAAAAATTAGCTAAAATAAGTAACTCTAAAAAAGTAGAGATGCTTGGAGTTAAGGAACTTCTTGAAAATACAGGATATATAAGAGGGGGATGTTCTCCCATTGCAATAAAGAAAAGACATAGAGCTTTTATAAATGAATCTGCATTAGCATATGAACAAATTTATATAAGTGCTGGTGTAAGAGGAACACAAATTTTAATAAATCCAAAGGATCTAATAAAATATTTAAATATGGAAGTTGAAAATATAATAGTTTAGTTAAGATATTCGGCAGAAATTCTATGTTGCTTTTTTTAGTGAAATAATATATAATCCAAAGAAGTAAAAAAATATGGTCAGTAGAGGTCGCAGATGACAAGAGTAGTCTAAAAATTAAAGAAATTTAATTGAGATGAAAGGGGATTTTGCCGAAATATTAGAATTATTTAATATTGGGGGTATAGTTAATAGCTATACAACTGTCGTTATATTAATAACGTTGTGCTATCTGATGTTTATAAAATAAAATAGAAATTAAAATTGATTGTGAATATTCGGTTTTAAAAGATATTGTTTTTTGTATGCAGCAGGTTAATAACCTGCTTTTTTTATGACATTTTTTAGTGAAGTAATATTAAAAACAAAATTAAACTATATTGGGAGGAGAATTATGTTAGAAAAAGTAAATGATTTTTTTGGATTTTTAGGTCCAATAACGGATATTGCGTGGGAGTTTCCACGTAATTATAGTGGGTATGCTAATATACCAATTTTAGGACAATTTTCACTGGCTATATTATTATTAATGGGGTGTGGAGTATTTTTTACTTTCTGGCTAGGATTTGTTCAAATAAAATATTTTAAAAAGAGTTTTCAAATATTGAAAAATAAAAGTTCTTCAAAAGTAGGATTATCACCTTTGGCTGCATTTCTGTTAAGTAGTGCAACAAGAATAGGTCCAGGTAATATAATGGGAGTAACAGGTGCAGTTTCTACAGGGGGACCTGGAGCTTTATTTTGGATGTGGGTAAGTGCATTTTTCGGAATGGCTATAAGTTTTGTAGAGGCAACTTTATCTCAAATTTTTAAAGAAAAAGATGGAGATAATTATGTTGGAGGAATAGCATACTACGGAAGAAGAATACTAGGAAATAGTAAAATAGTAGGGATATTAATAGCGATAGCATATATTACTTATGCATTATTTACTCTTCCAAGCCAAGTTTTTCATATGTTTACAGCTTTTGGAAATGTAGCAAGTAAGATAACAGGGCAAACATATGAAAGATTTGATACTGTTTATATAGTGATAGGAGTAGTAATTATTTTTGCAACATTCCCAATTATATTTGGTGGAATAAAAAGAGTAGCGAAAGTTACAGATATAGTAGTTCCTATAATGGCAATAATCTATTTTGTAATAGCGATATTTTTAATTGTACTTAATTTAGATAGAGTTCCATATTTTATAACTTCAGTAATATCAAATGCTTTTAGTCCACAGGCAATATTTGGAGGATCTTTTGGTATAGCTTTACAACAAGGTATAAAAAGAGGTTTAATGTCAAATGAAGCAGGGCAAGGTACTATA
The DNA here is from genome assembly GCA_051656905.1 of Fusobacteriaceae bacterium. GTDB lineage: Bacteria > Fusobacteriota > Fusobacteriia > Fusobacteriales > Fusobacteriaceae > JAGNZR01. The sequence goes on from JBOFJQ010000015.1 coordinate 101,345, forward strand.
ACAATGGCTGCAGCTTCAGCAAGAGCAAAGCATCCTGTTGAGCAAGGTTTTGTTCAATCTTTTGGAGTGTTTGTTGATACTTTTGTTATTTGTACAATATCAGGTTTTTTAGTAGTAATGGGAAGAGTTTGGGAAAATCCTAGTATAAATTTTGAAGTATTAAAAAAGAGTAAGTTAGATACATTTTTAACATCTTTAGATATTTTAAGTCCGCAGTTTATGAGCTCAGGAATTCAAATTATAATGTCTTTATGTTATGGACTTTTTGCATTTTCTACAATAATCGGGATGATTGCTTTTATTGAGGTGTGCTCAACAGAGATATCTAAAAAAAGAGGGTTCTCTATATTTACTAAGGTAATATCTTCTTTAGTTTTTGTACCTTTTGGAGTTTTATGTGTGTGGACAGGATTACAATTGGACAATATTTGGGTTATAAGTGACTTAGTTAATCTGATGATGGTAGTAATAAACATTCCGTTAATTATATTAGGTGCTAAATATGTAAAAAAAGCTTTAATACATTATGAAAAAAATTATGATAGAATTCAGCAAGAAGAAGAGTTTGATTACGCTGAAATAGAAAGCGAGATAATAAATAAAAAATAAGTGTTTGTCAAAATGATAAAACTGTTGTAGTACAATCAAAAATGTGTTGATTTTTCGAAAGTATTGTAGTATAGTTATGCTACTCAGTACAATCTAATGAAAAAAAATATTATATTTCTTTAATTTAGGGGGGCTTTTGAAATGAAAAAATTTGAGTACATGGAAAAATTTGATCACGAACAGTTAATTTATTTTTATGACAAGACAACAGGATTAAAAGGGATTACTTGCATACACGATACAACTTTAGGACCAGCTTTAGGTGGGACAAGATTGTGGAATTATGCTACAGAAGAAGAAGCTGTTTTAGATGTTTTAAGACTTGGAAGAGGTATGACTTATAAGGCAGCGTGCGCTGGTCTTAATTTAGGTGGTGGAAAAACAGTTTTAATTGGAGATCCTAAGAAAGTTAAAAGTGAAGGATATTTCAGAGCTTTAGGAAGATATGTACAATCTTTAAATGGAAGATATATAACAGCTGAGGATGTAAATACAGCAACTAAGGACATGGTTTACTTATCTATGGAAACAGACCATGTAGTAGGACTACCTGGAAAATCAGGAAATCCTTCTCCAGTTACAGCTTGGGGTGCTTATGTTGGAATAAAATCAGCTCTACAAGAGGTATATGGTTCAGATTCAGTAGATGGAAAAACTTTTGCTGTTCAAGGTGCTGGGCAAACAGGATATTTTTTAATTAAGTATTTATTGGGAGATTTTTCTGATGTAAAAAATTGGAAAGAAAATAAAGATAGAGCTAAAAAAATATACTTTACAGAGATTAACAAATCGTATATAGATAGAATGAAGAAAGAATATCCAGAAGTTGAATTTGTAAAACCAGATGATATTTACGGATTAGATGTAGATGTATTTGTTCCATGTGCACTAGGAGCAGTTATAAATGATGAAACAATTCCGCAGTTCAAAGCTAAAATAGTTGCAGGAACTGCTAATAATGTTTTAAAAGAAGCTAAACATGGTGATGATTTAAAAAATAAAGGAATACTATATGCTCCTGACTATGTAATTAATGCAGGGGGATTAATCAATGTTTATTATGAACTTGATGGATATGACTTTGTTAAATCAATGAGTGATGTAGATAGAATTTATGATAGATTATTAGAAATTTATGCAATAGCTAAGAAAGATAATATTTCAGTTTCAAAAGCAGCAGATATGTTTGCAGAAAAAAGAATAGAAATTATGAAAAATGTAAGAGCAACTTACGTTAAAAGATAATTAGTAAGAGTAAAAATTAGTTAGAATTAATAGAAATAGAAACCTCCTAAGTATTATTAATTAGTGCTTAGGAGGATTTCGCATATTAAGGGAGGATGGAATTGTCTTATTTTGATAAACTATTAGGAAAAATAAAATCACAAAAATCAAAAATAGTTTCTGTTGCTTGTGCTGAAGATGAAGATGTACTTACAGCTGTTGAAAATGCCAGAAAAATAGGGATAATAAGTGCTGTTTTAGTTGGAAATAAAGAAAAAATAGTAGAGATTTTAAAAGAGTTAAATTATGAAGTAAATAATTATGAAATCATTGACGAAAAAAATATGGAGTTAGCATCTCAGGAAGCTGTTAGATTAGTTTCTGAAGGAAAGGCAGACATAGTAATGAAAGGATTAGTAGACACTTCAATTATATTAAAAGCTGTTTTAAATTCAAAGCACGGACTAAGAATTTCAGACAATTTATTATCTCATGTGGGAGTTTTTTTCAACGATCATTATCATAAAGCATTTATAGTTACAGATGCGGCAATGAATATAGAGCCTACCTTAGAAGAAAAAGTTAAAATTATAAATAATGCAGTAAAAATATCTCGGGATTTAGGTGTTGATACTCCAAAAGTTGCCTGTATTTGTGCTAAGGAAAAAGTTTCTTTAAAAATGAAAGCAACTGTTGATGCAGATAAGTTACAAAAGATGTGTGAAGATGGGGAGATAAAGGATTGTATAGTTGGAGGTCCCTTTGCATTGGATAATGCTATATCAAAAGAAGCAGCTATTCATAAAGGGATTACACATACTGTAGCAGGGGATGCAGATATATTGCTAATGCCTCAAATAGAAAGTGGAAATGTTCTTTATAAGGCATTAACATATTTGTCAAAATGTGAAAATGCATCTATAATAGTAGGAGCAAAGGCTCCAATTGTTTTGACTTCTAGAGCAGATAGTGAAGAGACAAAGTTTAATTCAATATTGTTAGCATTAGCTTTTAATAATATAGCTGATTAATATTAAGTAATGGAGGAGTAATACAGATGAAAATTTTATCAATAAATCCAGGTTCTACATCTACTAAAATTGCTGTTTTTGAAGATGAAAAACAGATTATGGAAAAAGTATTAAGACATTCAAATGCAGAGCTAGAGAAATACGAAGATATCTATTCTCAAAAATCATTTAGAAAAGAAGTAATATTAGAAGCTTTGAAAGAGGCGGATATTACTGTGGAATCTTTAGAGATTGTAGTTGGACGTGGAGGACTTTTAAAACCCATTGAAGGTGGAACATATTTAGTTACAGACAATATGTTAAAAGACTTAAAAAAAGGTGTGCTTGGGGAGCATGCTTCTAATTTAGGTGGTGCAATAGCAAAGGAAATAGCTGATACTATTGGGAAAAAAGCATATATTGTAGATCCTGTTGTAGTAGATGAGCTTGAAGAGATAGCAAGAGTTTCAGGTTTTGCTGAAATTGAAAGAATATCAATTTTCCATGCACTTAATCAAAAAGCTGTAGCTAGAAGATATTGTAAAGAAAACTCTGTGAAGTATGAGGAAAAAAATATTGTCGTAGCACATTTAGGTGGAGGAATATCTGTAGGAATACACAAAGAAGGTAGGGTTATAGATGTTAATAATGCTTTAGATGGTGATGGACCTTTTTCTCCAGAAAGATCAGGGGGAGTTCCTGTGGGGCAACTTGTAAAAATGTGTTTTTCAGGTGAATATACAGCGGACTTTATAAAGAAAAGAATAAAAGGTAATGGGGGAATAGTAGGTTATTTAAATACAAACGACGTAAGAGATGTAGTTAAAATGATTGAAGAGGGAAATGAAAAAGCTAAGTTAATTTTAGATGCAATGTGCTATCAAGTGGCTAAAGAAATAGGCGCTGTTTCAACTGTTGTAGCTGGAAAAGTAGACGCAATAATATTAACAGGTGGAATTAGTTACTCTAAGCTTGTAGTTGATAAAATCTCTGACAGTGTAAGATTTATTGCACCTGTTATAGTATATCCAGGAGAAGATGAGATGAGTGCTCTTGCCTTTGGAGGATTAAGAGTTGCAAGAGGGGAAGAAGTAGCTAAAATTTATTAAAAGATAGTTCCTTAAAAAGAACTATAAAAATATTATGAAAAAAATAAAGAGGTAACCTAAAAGTATGGTAGAAAATTCTACTATTACTTTTAATTATACCTCTTTCTTTTTTTATATCTTTATATTTCTAGATATCTCTATATCTCTCTCTATATATACTTATATCTATTTTAGTTATTAAAAATTTTTTTATTCAATTTCTTTTGTAAAAGAAAAATCTATAATTTTTAATCCATCAACAGCTGCAGAAGTTATACCTCCAGCATATCCTGCACCTTCTCCTATAGGGAAGACCCCTTTTATATTAAGAGATTCACCCAGGGAGTCTCTAACTATTCTTACAGGGGCTGATGTACGAGTCTCAGGCCCTATTAAGTTTGCTTTATCTGAAACAAAACCTTTGTGAATAGAATTCCAGTGATTTAGAGCAAGTTTCATATTGTCAGTTATAAATTTAGGTAACAAGTCATTTAAATTAGAAGGGGTAAGTGCCATTTCATAACTTGAATCCTGAATTTTAGTACTTGGTCTATTATTTATAAAATCTATAGTATTTTGGAAAATTCCTGTGTAACCTTTCCCCATTTCATATGCTTTCTTTTCAAGCTGTTCTTGAAATTCCATTCCAGAAAAAAGATGGTCTCCAAATTCATTTTCTTTTACAGTTACAACAAGAGCTGAATTTGAAAAAGGTCTTTTTCTATCAGAGTAACTCATTCCATTAACTAGAGTTCCTCCCTCTTGAGATGCAGCATTAACAATAACTCCCCCAGGGCACATGCAGAAAGAAAAAATACCTCTGTCTTCAGCTTTGTTATTATAAGTTAAAGTATAAGTAGCAGTTCCAAGAAGGTCATTATCGTGTTCCTTACCAAACATAAGTTTGTCAATAAAATCTCTAGTGTGTTCAATACGAGCTCCAACAGCAAAAGCTTTATTCTCCATTAAAATTCCATTTTTGTGTAACATTCTATAAGTGTCTCTAGCAGAGTGACCAATAGCTAAAATAAGTTTATCAACTTTAAAGATAGCTGTTGAATTATTAGAATTAGGGTGAACATTTGTTGGAGTAATCTCAATACTCTCTAAAACGCCATTATTTGCATTTATGTTAGTCAGTTGAGAGTTGAAGTGGAAATACCCTCCCATGGCTTTAATTTTCTCTCTAAGGTTGCTTATAACTGTTTTTAATACGTCAGTACCGATATGAGGTTTATAATCCCAAGAAATTTGCTCTTGAGCTCCACATTCTAATAAAATTTCAAAAACATCATTAATATAACCACTTTTAATTCTTGTATTTAATTTTCCGTCAGAATATGTTCCTGCTCCACCCTCTCCAAATTGAATATTAGAGTTAGGGTTTAAAATAGAACTATCAATAAATTTTTGAATACTTGCATCTCTCTCTTCTATTGTTTCCCCTCTTTCAAAAATAAGTGGGGCATATCCGTATTTGCATAAAGAATAAGCTGCAAAAAGTCCAGCTGGTCCAGAACCTATAATGGCAATTTTAGTATTTAAATCAAAAAGTGCTTCTCTAGGAGTTGGGTTATTTTCTTGAATTACCTTAATATTCTCTTTTTTAGGGATATTTTTTAATTCTGTAGTTGATATCTCAATATTATATACTAATTTAATATCACTTTTTTTTCTACTGTCAATAGAACGTTTAGAATACTTCATATCTAAAACATCCTTATTTGATATACCTAATTTTTCAATCTCTTTATAAATGGATTCCCTTTGGTTTGAATGTAAGGGAACTATAATGTTTGTAATACTTATTTTCAAATATCTCACCTCTATATGAATTTTATCATATAAATCAGATAAATAAAAGAATGCAATAAAAAAAGAAACTTAATTTGAATGAACAAATTAAGCTTCAAGATTAATATTAAATTAAATTATTTTTTACCTTTTTTTGCTTTAATTGCAGCAATTTTCTCTTCTAAACCTTTTCCTACTCTAAATTTAACAACTTTTTTAGCAGGAACTTTAATTTTATCACCAGTTTGAGGGTTTCTAACTTCTCTAGCCTCTCTGTCGATAACTTCCCATTTTCCCCATCCTACAAATGAAACAGTTTCTCCGTTTACTAAAGACTCTTCAACAGTTTCAAGAAATGACGCTACGTATTTTTCAGTATCTTTTTTAGAAACACCTTCTAATTTTGAAGCAAATTTGTCAATAAATTCTTTTTTAGTCATAATTAATATCCTCCTGTTTTCTAGTTAAAATAAAGTATAATGAAATAACGTGAACACATAGTTATTTACTACACATTAATTACTTTCTAAAGTTCAAATTTCCTTTTTTTATTAGTAAAAATAAATTAAATATCGTTCAATAGAAAGCGTGTTAACATAAGATATAAAATTATGATTAAAATGTCAAGTAAAAAAACAAAAAAAACATAATAAAAACAAAGAAAAATTGCCTTTCACCAAAAAATGTATTAAAAATAGTAAAAAACGTCAAAAAAGTAAAAAATCCCACAAAAACATGGGATTTTTTTTATTTTAATTATTTAACAGAATTTGCACCTTTTTCAATTGCTTCTTTGTTCAATGGAACAAATTTAGCTTTATTTTCACCAAATACTTTAGGAAAAGCATCTAATATAGATTGAGGAGCAACAACTGGAGACTTTTCAAGCATAGCACCTAGCATAACCATGTTAGCTATTTTTAAGTTTCCTAAATCATTTGCAATGTCATTAGCTGGAATATAATATATTTCAATATCAGTTCTTGAAGGTTTAAAATCAATTAAAGATGAATTGATAAATAATTTTCCTCCAGATACTAATGAATCTTGGAATTTAAGTAAAGATGGTAAATTCATAGCTACAACTATTGTTGCATCATTTGTAATAACAGGAGATCCTACTGGCTTGTCTGAAACAACTACAGAACAGTTAGCTGTTCCTCCTCTCATTTCAGCACCATATGATGGACACCATGAAACTTCTTTATTTTCAAGCATTCCAGCATAAGTTACAAGCATTCCAAGAGACATAAGTCCTTGTCCACCAAATCCAGCACATATAATTTTATCAGTCATTATTTAACCTCCTTCTTATTTCCTAGAGGATAGAAAGGAATCATATTCTCTTCTAACCATTTTAAAGAGTCGATTGGAGTTATTCCCCAGTTAGTTGGACAAGTTGAAAGAACTTCAACGATTGAGAAACCTGTTCCGTTAATTTGGTTTTCAAAAGCTTTTTTTATAACAGCTTTAGCTTTTCTAACAGCTATAGGATTGTGAACAGAAACTCTTTCAACAAAAGTAGCCCCATCTAAAGTCGCTAACATCTCAGACATTCTAATTGGTGAACCTGCAACAGCAGTATTTCTTCCAGATTGACATGTAGTAGCTTTTTGACCAGGAAGAGTTGTTGGAGCCATTTGTCCACCAGTCATTCCATAGATACAGTTATTAACGAATATAGTAGTTATTTTTTCCCCTCTAGCAGCAGCATGAATAATTTCAGCAGTTCCGATAGAAGCTAAATCTCCATCACCTTGATAAGTAAATACAACTTTATCAGGTAAAGCTCTTTTTATTCCTGTAGCAACAGCAGGAGCTCTTCCGTGACCAGCTTGTTGCATATCACAGTTAAAGTAGTTATAAGCTAGAACCGCACATCCAACAGGTGCAACTCCAACAGTCTCTCCTAAAACACCTAACTCTTCTAAAACTTCTCCAACTAGTCTGTGGATAATTCCGTGAGTACATCCAGGGCAATAGTGAGTTTCTTTTTCAGTTAATCCATGAGTTCTCTGAAAAACAGTAGCCATTATTTACCTCCTAAAATTTCTTTTGCTTTATTATAAATTTCAGTTGGAGTTGGAATTACTCCACCAGTTCTACCAAAGAATGAAATTTCATGTTTACACTCTGAGTATAATTTGATATCTTCTACCATTTGTCCCATACTCATTTCAACAGTTAAAATTTTTCTTCCTGGCTTCAAAGTGCTTAAAGCTTTTTTAGGGAATGGCCATAATGTAATTGGTCTAAATAAACCTACTTTATATCCTTCCTCTCTTAATTGGTCTACAACATTTCTAACTATTCTTGAAGTTGTTCCATATGCAGCGAAAACCATATCAGCATCTTCACAAAGGTATAACTCAGCTCTTTGCTCTTTCTCTTCAATTTCTGCATATTTTCTAAATAAATGGTGGTTATGTACTTCTAAATCTTCAGCAGCAAGATATAGAGAATTTATAACGTTAGGTTTTCTTTCACCTTTTGTACCAACAGTAGCCCAAGAAGATTTGTCTTTTTCAGCTCTAGGTTTTACATTGTCAAATGAAACTGGTTCCATCATTTGTCCAATAAGTCCGTCAGCTAAAAGCATAACAGGAGTTCTATAGTGATCAGCAAGATCAAAACAATCGATAGTTAAATCTACAGCTTCTTGAACAGAAGCAGGAGCGTAAGAAGGAACTCTGTAGTCACCATTACCTCCACCTTTAACACACATATTATAATCTGATTGAGCAGCTTGGATTCCCCCTAAACCAGGTCCACCTCTCATTAAGTTCATAATAACACCTGGAACTTCAGCTCCAGCCATATAAGTTATTCCTTCTTGTTTAAGAGCTATACCTGGAGAAGAAGAAGATGTTAAACATCTAGTTCCTGTACCAGCAGCACCATAAAGCATGTTTATAGCAGCAACCTCTGATTCAGCTTGAACAAAAGAGCCACCAGCTTTAGGTAAAGCATGTGATAAATACTCTGGGATTTCATTTTGAGGAGTTATAGGGTAACCAAAGAAACACTTACAACCAGCAACAATAGCTGCTTTTCCTATAGCCTCATTACCTTTCATTAAAATTTTAGCCATATTATTTTTAACCTCCTAGTCTCTTTCTACTGTTATAACGCTATCTGGGCACATCATTGCACAATTTCCACAACCAATACATTTGTCTAATTCTGTAACTGTTGCAGGGTTATACCCTTTAATGTTAATTTTGTGATTATCCATATGAACAATTTTAACTGGACATCCTGTTGTGCATAGTCCACAACCTTTGCAAATTTCTTGCTTAAATGAAACTTTACCTTTAGCCATAATACCTCCCAAATAAAAATTTATATATAAAGTTTTTTTAAAAACTTTGAAAATAGATTAGAGTATTAAATTACATCCAACTTTTACGATTAAGCATTTGAAGTGAAAAAAGATCACCAGCAAACTCTTTATCAGGTAATAAGTTTTCTAAGTCATGCTTAAAAGATGTATATTTAATCGGTATATTTCTTTTCTTTGATACAGCTCGAGCTAGTTCATCCCCTCTTCTAATATCATCTATGGTTGTTTCCCAAATAAGATGAGTATTATTTATAATTCCAGTAACCTTCATATTTAAGGCACCTTCTATTGAATCAAGTTCAGCTAAGGCAGAGTCTACATCCATAGTCTCTGGTCTGTTAGCATTTAAGACGAAAAAAAGATCGCATAGATCACTATTAATAAGGTCTCTAAAACTAGAAAAAGCTTTAGCACCTCCACTACTCCCACCTAAATCTATAATGTAGTCATAGCTAGTGTCGGTAAAAGGTTTCATAACATTTCCTGATACAGCAGGGAGATCCATCCCGTGTTCTTTTAAAATAAATCCTAGAAGTTCAATATTTTTTTCTTTAAAAATAGATTCGCACTCTCTACTTCTAAAATAAGGATTAACAACATCCATATCGGCAACAGCAACTTTTCTTCCTAAGTCAGAAAGTTTTACAGCATAATTTACGGCAAATTCTGTCTTCCCACTGCCATAATGACCAGTGATTATTCTAATTCTTTTATCATTAATTAACATGAGTCACCCCTATCTTAAATATTGTAGTCAGTGTATAGTAATTTTAACATATAATATAAAAAAACACAATTCAAACAATAATGAAACAGTAATGATACAGTTTTTTCAAAAATCGAAAAAACGATAAAATATTTTAAGAATAAACTAATTGTATAAAGTAATTAAAAATTCTATGATAGTAAGGCCAGATTCTGAAGATTTGAAATTAATGTTATTTGAATTACCTCCGCCTTTTACATCATATTTAGTTTTTAGTTCAGATAAGATTTTTGTACAATCAACTTTAGAAGATGAGATAGAAAAATTACTATCTGAGTAAGTTACTAGAAGATATTCTAAATCATTAGCTAAAAATGATTTTTTTACAAAGTCATTAATTTCACGAGTTTCATCTATAAAAAATAGGTTTAATTTTCCAATTTCAGGGATAGTAAGTATTTTTTTAGGGTTTAATATAAGATCTTTAAATATTAAATTAGAGTATTTGATTTCGAGCTCTTTTTTTTCTTTTTCAACTCTTTTTTTATCCTCTATATTTTTATCTATCATAGCAATTAAATTTTCAGGTTGGCAACTGAATTTAACACCTAATTTACTAATAATATCGTGTTTGAAATTGTAATCTATAATAGCTTTATTTCCAGATATAAAATAAAATCTAGTATAAGTAGATTTTATTCTTTCATAGCCTAAAACCTTAAAAACTCTGATATCTTTAATATTTTTTACATGAAGTCCAGCACAAGCGTTAAAATCTTCAGGGAAAGTACTAAGGATTCTTACATCACCTTTTATTTTATCTGGAATATTTTTTCTATCTCCCATAATAGGTTGAGCCTCTTCTAAACTGCATATTTTTTCAATAACTTCAAATCCAGTTTTAATTTTTAAGTTTACCTCTTCCTCTATTGTTTTTACCATTTCAGCAGTAACGTCACTTACATCAAAATCAAGTGTACAGTAATTTTCAGCCATTCTGAATCCTACAGTTCTCCAACCATATTTTAAAAATGCTATAGCTGAAAAAACATGTTCCCCAGAATGATTTTCTCTGGCATCATCTCTTCTAATAGGATTAATAGTATATTCATACTCTCCTATTTCTAGAGGGGAATCTATAATGATATCTTTGTCTAAAACTTCAACAATATTAGCTTTTCCAATAGTTCCTAAATCTCCAAGTTGTCCACCTTTACCATTGGGATAAAGCTCTTCACCTTCTAAATATTCAAAAGATACTTTATAGTTTTTTTCACATTTTTCACAATTTAAAATTCTTAATTTCATTAATCTAACCTCTCTTCGTTATATATTGTAAGCATTATTATTTTAAAATGCATATCTTAGTTAATAGTATACAATTTTTTTTAGTAGAACTAAATATAAATTCTTAAAAATAAGGGATTTAAGATAAAAAATTAGTTGAAAATTTCAAATAAAAGTTGACAGTAAAATAATAATAGAGTATTATTCAAGGGTAAGAATTAAGCCTGGGTGGTGAAATGGTAGACGCGGCGGACTCAAAATCTGATTGTAGTTTGTCAAAAAAGTTACATTTTACAAGGGATTAAAAAGGACTAGAAAACAAACGACTTTCAAAACGACTTTTATTATAATATATGCCTGGGTGACGAAATGGTAAACGTAGTTGACTCAAAATCAATCGGTGGTAACACCTTGGGGGTTCAAGTCCCCCCTCAGGCACCAACTTATTCATCTTTAGATTCTAAAGATGTTTTTTTATTTTCTGCTATTTTTTCTAGAATCTTCCCTGTTTTTAGTATATTTTTATTAGAGAGGTGTGTGTAAGTATCCATGGTAGTATTTATAGTAGAGTGTCCTAGCCACTGTTGAATTTCTTTCATGTCAAGTCCTGCATTGTGAAGCATAGTTGCACATGAGTGACGCAGATCATGGAATCTAATATCTTTAAAATTATGTTTTCTAATTATTGTTTTAAAGTGTTGTGTAATGTAATTGGGCTTTATAAGGTCACCCATTTCATTTACACATATATTATCTAAATATTTTTTATTATAAGAGTTTCCAAATTCTAAAATATATTTAGATTGTTTCTCTTTTATCTTTATCAGTAGTTCTTTTAGTTGTGGAATTAAATCTAATGTTCTATGACTTTTTTTATTTTTTGTTCTTTCTCTATTTTCATACATCTTCTTGTTCCCATCAGAAAACTCTACAATTGTATTTTCAATAACAATACAATTATTTTCATAGTCAACACTACTCCATTTAAGCCCTAGTGCTTCACTTCTTCTCAATCCATAAAAAGCAGCGAGGTAAACAGGTAACTCTATATAAGTTCCTTTTACTACAAGTAATAGCTCATGTATCTCACTAGGAGTTAATGTTTTTGCTATATATTGCCTTTTCTTAGGCTTTTCGACTAAATCCGCTTGGTTATTTAAAACCAAGCCTTGTTTTAAAGCCGTTTGTAGAGCCTTTCTAATATTTGCATGGTAATGTAAAACTGTATTTGCACTGATGCCTCTCTCATTTAAGTGGTAGTTGTAGAACTCTTGTAAGTGAGTAGCTTTCAATTCTTTTAATCCTAAGTTTAGATCTAAAAAGTATGGAATAACATTGTTCTCTATAATGTGTCTATATCCAGTATAAGTATTTTTTTCTAAAGTTGATTTAACCGAATTAAGCCAAATTTTTAAGAAATCAGTGAAGAGGATAAAACCCTCTTCTTTTTCTGAAAGCTTCTTTGTCCATTCTAACCTAAAATCATAAAGCATTGAGTTAGCCTCTGCCAAGTTTTCTTTGCTCTTTGTTTTTGTTTTATCATCAACTAGTAATTTTGTAGATTTTGATTTTAGTACTTGTTTCTGAGTAATTGGATCATAGAAATTTATAACAGTATGATAAAATCCGTTCTTTTTTCTTAAGTATCCTGCAATTAGTTTATCTTCATTTTTTTTCATCTTTTAGGCTCCTAATTGTTTTTTTCTAAGAACTCTATTATATTTTTTTTTGTTACTTTATAGAGCTTTCCAACTCTGGAATGTTTTAACTCTCCTCTAACGCACATTTTTCTTACTGTATCTTTAGAAGCACCGAAATATTTTGCTGTTTCCTCTAAACTTAAAACATCATTATAGTTTTCTAAACTTTCATAATTTGTCATTTTAATTCTCCTTTTCAAATAAATTTAAATTATTTTCATTAATTATAAGTTCTTCTTTTTCTTTTATAAAAAGTTCAATCTCTTCCAGTTCTCTTTTTAAAGATTTGATATTACTTTTATATTGTGAAATATTATTTGAATTTTTGATTAATTTAATTTTATATTTTAAATCTTTAAATTCGTTTATGATTTCATCATTTTCAACATCTATTATTTCAACTTCTTCTACCTTAATATTATTCTCTATCAATCCAGTATCAAGTAACCAGTATTTGATTTCCTCTATTGATTTAAGTCCTAATTCAGCAACTTCAATTACTCTTTGAGGTTCTGACAACTTAGATGTCAGCATCTTTACAGCAGGTATACTTAAAGAACTAACCCAAAGGTGATGTTCTGGAACTTGAATAAAGAGTTCATATCTTTTTAATAGTTCAGAAACTTTGTCTTTATTGAGACCAATGTGCTGATACCATTGCATGAATGTCCCATCTTTCTTTAAGATAAGAGAAACATCATAAAGCTCTTTACAGATTTCAAAAATATTTTGAGAATAAGCTTTGAAGGTTCTGAAAATAATCTCTTCTTTTTTTATAACTTCTTCTATATCTCTTTTTTCAATTTCGCAACTTCCGAAATCGAAGGTAGATTGATACTGAGGTTTAACTTGACCTTTTAGTCTGTCTAAAGCAGTCATTTTTTTATTCATTGCAAATCACCTCAATAATTTTTAAAAATATTTCTCTAATCTCTTCTGTTTTAACAGACTTGCTTTCCCAAACTGATTTACCTTTATCTATTAGCTTTCCTATTTCTCCTGATTGGCTGATAGGCATTGTAAGTAAAATTCCTGTTCCATCTAAGATATCAACTAACGAATCATAAATTTCTTTTTCTTTAGCTGTTCTAGTAAACCTATTTGGAATAATAGCTTTCACCTTTTTTTTATCAACTTGATTAAGTAAATTTACAATTGATGCAGTTGTAACGTTATCTAAAAATGTTGGAATAACTATTTCATCTGCTAACTCTAAAAAGTCTTTATCCAAAGAAAGTGTTGGAGTGGAATCAATTATAATATACTCAAATCTTTGTTTTAAAGTTTCTATAAAGTTTATTAACTTTCCTCTTGATGATGTTTTAATATAGTCTGCCATCAAAGGAATGAAATATACATTTTCTCTAATTGAAATTATTTCCCCATCTTTTCCATTAATCCACTCTTCTAATCCACTGTTAAATTCAACATTTTCTTTTCCTGCATAGTGTAAGATATTATTTTGAGAATCGGTTGTAAGTATTAGAATTTTTTTGCCTGTTTTTAATTGTAAAGCATGTGCAATTTGGAGAGTAATCCATGATTTTCCAACTCCGCCTTTATTATTTTTAATTAAAATTATTTTTGCTAGTTCGTTACTTAAAGGCTTAAATTCTCTACAATCAAAGATTGTTTCTACTAGTTCTTTGTATTTCATAGATTACCCTCCTGTTTGATTTTAAAATGCTTTTGCTTTACAGGAACATCAATAAGTATTCCAAAATAAGCTAATTCAAGTTTTTCATTATAAAATTTATCTTTAGGTATTTTATATATTGTTTCTAAGTCTCTTATTTCTATTAAATCAACACTGTTTTTATCCTCACGCCATTTATTTCTTAAAAACATTGCTTCTCCATAATTAAATATCATTTTTAGCATTTTTTTATATTTCATTATTCCCACCTCACTAAGATGTTTTAAATTGCATTATAATTAGTTTTCGTTTTCTATTCTTATTTTATTCCTAAATTTATTTTGAGTCTGCATAAAGGTGTTTTTCATTGTCTCTTGGGTTATTGGATCAAGTTTTATATCTTTTATTTCCTCATTATCATCATCGTTTAAATTAGGCATATCAACATTTCCACAAGTATAACCTGTTACTGCTCCATCTAAAATTTTATGAAGTATTTCTTTATGAAAATCAAAATCATTTTTAATTTTAATATAAGTATTTTCATCAGTTTTTATTATAAATTTTAATTTGCTCATTTTAGGTTTTCTATAAAAACTACGATATCCAATAGCATTTACAATAATTAAAGTTAATAATGTTTTTTCATATTCATTATTTGCTTTAAAAATAAAAAACTTATCTTCTAGAAAATGATCATCATCAATTTTATATTTTTCTTTTAATTCACAGTACATTTGTAATGCACTTTCTCTTTCTCCTGGAGCAGCTCCTGTATCATCAGCAAGTTTCTTAATTTTTTTTAATTTCTCAATTATTTTTGAATCCATTGAATCCTCCTAGGCATGCTTAGTCATACTTTCTTCTTTTAAAACTTCTATAATCAAATAATTTCTTATCCCTTCAACGTTGAAAGCTTTTTCTTGTTCACGTGTTAGTGTTGATTTACCCATTTTCTCAGCAAACTTTAATCTAGCTTTTTCTATAGTTTCCATTTTTTTATCCTCTTCAAAAGTTAGGAACATTTCATATTCAGCAGAGATTTTTATTGCTTCTGGAATAGGAATAGTTTCTTTTTTTATCTTTGGTAATTCATTGTGAGAAGAAACAACAGGTGTAACAGCTATTTTTTTAGCTTGGTAAATAGGTTGTCTTTCTCCTTTTGATATTTTTACACAAAATACTTTTACTGGATCATTAACGCCAGGAGTATTTTTTATATTTTCAAAAGTTTCTTTTAAATATTCAGTAACTTTATCTTTAGACAAATTACGTAATAATTTTTTTACTGAGGTCTGATTAAACTTTGTAAAATTTACCCCAAGCTCTTTAAAAATATTTTCAAAATAATCAAGTTCAAGACTTTCTTCATGAACATGATTATTAATATAATTATTAACATGATTATTAGGGTCAGTTTCTGCTATACCCTCATGGCAGTTTCTGCTATACCCCCGTGTCAGATTCTGACCCATAGCAGTTTCTGCTATACCATTTTTTGGATTACTTTTAGTACTTGTTTTTACTTTTTTATTTTTATTATTTTCGTTTTTATCTTCTAACATTTCTCCTAGAATTTTTTTATATGCTTCTTCACAACAGTTATATTCACAATATTTAATTTTATTTTTTAGAATATCTGTTTTTATAATTAAATTCTTATCTAGCAGACCATTAAGTGCTTTTTTAGCAGTATTCTTTGAAACATTTAAAGACTTGCAAATATATTCTAAGCTCCCACTAAACCGACTCTCAAAATCTTGAGAGAAACCATATATAAGAGCGTAGGCAAGTAGTTCGTTACCTGCCAAATTCATTCTTGTAACCATCCATCCTTGGATAGTATAATAATTATTATCATTCATGTATAAACCTCTCTCTTAATTTTGATTTCTTGACTTCCAGTAGTGATCTCTATAAATTATTCCAAGATTGACACTTCTTCTAATACTTTCAAAAGATAAATCAGATTCTAAAATGTCCTGGTAAGTATATTCTTTAATGAGTATGTTTTTCAAATTATATTGCTGATAAATTTGCAGTCTGGTTTTTGTAACTGCTTGTGCTGTATCAGAAAAAAAATGATTGTTTAACTGTTTTTCTATTCTTTTAAAATCACTTAGACCACTGGCATAAATGACGTCTAATAATTCTCCAACTTTTCCATATATTCTAAATATATTTTTTTTAGGATAAGAATAATATATTCTTGCATTGTGTGGTATTTGCATTAGTTTTTCCCCCTTAATATTTAATCCCAGTAAGAGTACTTACTTGAGACCAAACTTCACTAGGTGCTCCTTCTAAAATTTTATTTACATTATTAACTTTAAATTCTACGATTACTTTTGAACCAATATATTTAATTTTCATAAAATAAAAAACCTCCTAAAAAACTATTTATTTTTTGAGAGGTTCATGATACACTATATTTGCGAGATGTAGTGGGTTCAGTGAACCTGCTCTTTTTATTTTTTTGATATTGCTTTTAAAGCATTTTCTAATATTAATTTTTCTTCTATCCCCCTACTTTCATTGCCAAGCTTTTCTCGGCAACATCTAATGTAATCAATTAAAAATATTCTTGTCTTATCATCACACATTTCAAAGTAATCTTCTTTTTCAAAATTTTCTAATAATTTTTTATGAAATACTTTGTGAAAACTTAACATTTCATCAAAGATAGTTTTTAGTTCATCACTAAAATTATTATCTTTAATAGTTGTTTCAATTCTTTTAAAAAATCCAGTTTGCACTGAGTTATGCCAAATAATATGTCCTCTTAAGTCATCTCTCCTTTTATCATCTAATTTATCTACTGTTGCCATATATGATAAGTGTTCTTCAACTGTAGTAACACGCACCTGCATGTTCATGCTTCTTTCAAGCTCTTTAGAACTTGCTGTTTCAGTTCTTCCCATTTTTTCTAGTATCTCCTTATTAAAATTTAATTTACCTGTGATAATTAAATAAAAAAACGTAGTTTTATATTATTCTTCTAAAAGAATACCCTCCTTTAATTTTAGAATTTTTTCTATTTTTAAAATTACATCTTTATTATTTCTATCAATATGGTGATACATAAGCTGTCTTGAAGACATTCCCAAATCTTCAACTAATTTTTTTATGCTAATATCTTTTTTAATACATTCAATTTTTATACGCTGTTTTAATGTCATATATTCTCCTTTAATTGTAGTTTCAATTATAAGTGATACCACTTACTAAAAGAAGTATAACAATTTAAGTTATCTTTGTAAATAGTTTTTTTTGAAAAACTTCTCTAAGTAAGTAAAAAAAAAGAAAATATGTTATTATTAAGGATAAAGAATATGTTTTAAAGGGAGGAGAAATGAGCATTAATGAAACAAGTGATATTCCTGAAATAGATAGAAAAAAATTAGGAAATTATATAGATGAAATAAGAAAAGAAATTTCTTTTGGATTTAATCAGTTATCATTAAAAAGTGGTTTAAATGCGAGAACTTTAAATGAAATATTAAATGGAAATAGTAAAAGAACAAACCCATATCACTTACAAAAATTAGGTTTTGCTTTAAGAATAGATTATAAAGAGCTTTATAAAATAGTAGGTTATTTATCAGAAGATGATTTTAAAGAGGCTGATTTGTTAAAAAAAGAAGTTTTAGAGTTAAAGACTAAATTAACAGAATGTGAAAATAAAGTAAACGTAATTAATCATGGAGAAATGTCGGGAAACCAAATTTTGGGTAATGTTAATGATTCTGAAATAAAAGTTATCAAAGGGGAAAAAGTGAGCAATATAGATACCTCTGGACTGACAGAAGAGCAATTAAAGAATTTGGAACAATATATTAAGTTCTTAAGAACACAGGGGTAAAATTAGGGGGAGAATTTAGTTAGTTATGTCTAAAGAAGAATGGAGTAAAGTATTATTTTTAGAAGAGGAAATAAAAAGATTAAATGAAATAATTATGGGGAAGAATATTATAAATAATGGAGATAATACTGGGGTTCAGATATTTGGGGATATCGTGAATTCCAGTATTATTATCTATAATAGGGAACGTTAGTTAAAAAAATTTAATATACAGGGGGAGTTAAAAAATGAATGAGTGGGAAAAAAGCAATGAGGGAATAACAAGTAAAAAATGGTTTGTAGTAATAATGCTTCTTTTTTTTACACCAGTAGGAATATATTTTATGTGGCGTAATAACAGTTTTTCTAAAGTAGCTAGAATTATAATTACAGCAATTATGGGATTATTTTTTGTTGGTATTATGGCAGTTAGTTCAGGTACTTTAAATGACGAAAAAGGACAAAAAGTAATTAAATCTAATAAAATTGAAGAGGTTAAAGAAGAAAAAATTGATAAAGTTCAAGATGAAAAAGATAAGATTGAACAAGTAAAAAAAGAAATAAAAAAAGTAACACTTGATTATGAAGCAAGACATTTAGATTTATGGATGGAAATGGCAAATAATATGAAAAAAAGTGATTTACAAAAGACATATGAATATGCGAGTAAGTCACTAGAACGTGTAAAAAAAATCTATTTAGATACTCTTATGATTAATTTTGAAAAAACAGGGAATGTTGAGTTTGATAATAGAGTAGAAGCATATAAAGATAAATTAAATACTGCTTATTACTTAAAGAAAGATTCTTTAGAAAAACTTCTTTTAGCACTTGAAGATACAAGTTCTATTAAGAGAGCTAATGAAGTTAAAGAAGCAATGGAGAAAGCTAGTAATTATTGGACAACTTTTCAATTTAGTACAGCGATAATGACTATTACAGATGATGATATTAAGTCTTATAATGAACAGAAAGAAAAAGAAACAGCTATTAATGAAGAAATAAAAAAAGAAGTTGCGAAAGAGAAAGTGGTAAAAGAAGTAGTTAAACCTAAAAAACTGTCATATAGCGAAGATGATGTTTATACTCATTTAATTTGGAAAGGTTATAGCGGTGAAAGATCTTTAGAGAGATTTAAAGAGGCAAATGGAATGCCTGCAAATAAGGTTATAAATGAAAAAGTATTAAAAGCTTTAGGAATGGAAATAAAGTATAAATAAGAAGTTAATAAAAAATTAATATACAGGGGGAAAAAATAATGGGATTTATCGGTTTTGCAATAGTAATAATTTTTATAGGGGCAATTTGTATGCTCAGAATGATTTCTAAAATGAAAAAAAGAATAGAAGGGGAGTTATTGAGCTTTGCAGATAAAGGGTTTGGTAAAATATTCGTAGGGGATGATGGGAAATCAGGTATTGGAGCTAATCTTGATGATTATAAGCTAGTTTTAGTTGAACTTAAAGGGAAGGAAATCTTTTCTAATATTATAGATTATAAAGATATAGTTTCTGTAGAGTTAGTACAAAACGGAACAATTGTAAGCAAGACATCAAAAAGTTCTCAACTAGGAAAAGCAGCTGTAGGAGGTGTTTTATTTGGTGGAGCTGGAGCAGTTATCGGTGCTTTAAGTGGAAATAAAAAAAATGTTGAAAATGTTAGTAAAGTACAAGCTAAATTAACTATTCAAGATTTGAAAATGCCAATTTTTAATGTTACATTTATGGATGCTAATTTTAAGAAGGATGGTTTTTTTCATAAAGCTATGATTCAAAAAGCAGAAGAATGGATTGGAATAATAAGTGCAATGATAAAAAAGGCAGAGCAAGACATAATTTATCAATCTCAGGGATCTAATACAGCATCTAATTATGTTGATGAAATAGAAAGATTGCATTCTTTAAAAGAAAAAGGAATAATAACTGAAGAAGAGTTTAATAAGAAAAAAGCAGAATTATTATAAAAATAAATAATATTATTAATAAAGAAATTATTTTAGGGGGAAAGATGGGGATAAATAATCAATTTGAGGTTTTTTGTAATAATATAAAAATTCAAAAAAGTAATGTTGATAAAATAGCAAATCGTTATAAAACAATAACAAAATTATTGAATAAAGAATACTATTCTACAGAGTCTGATACTGCACATAGCCTATATGTTGGATCGTATGGGAGAGACACTGATATTCATACAAGTGATATTGATATTTTATTTTGGCTTCCTTGGGAGAAATATACGCAGTATAAGAATTATTTATATAATGGACAATCTGCATTAATTCAAGATGTAAAAAATGTAATAAAAAAAACATACCCTTCATCAGCTATACGTGGGGATGGACAAGTTATTATTATTGATTTTTATGATGGAATGAAATTTGAAATTGTTCCTTGTTTTGAACTTAGTGATAAGTCATTTCTTTACCCTGATACAAATGAAGGAGGTAGCTGGAAGTATACTTATCCAAGAAAAGAAATTGAAGAAATTAGAAATGAAAACTTCTATAAATGTAACAAAAATTTAAAAAGGCTATGTAGAATGGCTAGAGCTTGGAAAGAAAAGAATTCTGTTAATATTTCGGGATATTTAATAGATACACTAGCGTATAAATTTTTAAAAGGATGGTCATATAAGAATTATTCTTATATGTTTTATGATTGGATGATTCGTGATTTTTTTTCATATTTAAAGGAGCAAAATATATATCAACAATATTGGGTAGTTCCAGGAAGTAATAAGTATGTTTACCGTTATGGACAGTCATTTGAATATAAAGCATTACTAGCATTTAATTTAGCTGTAGAAGCAATAGAATATAATACGAATAATTGTCCTTATACTGCTACAGGAAAATGGAAAGAAATTTTTGGTGCAAAATTTCCGTATTAAGGGAGGTAAAAAATTGACAAAGTCAGATTTTCTTAAATTAATAGCACAGAAAGCTTATGATGTATTATATGGTGCTAAATTAAATTTTTCAACATATGAAATAGTAGTAAAAGTTCCTGGGTTTTTAAATGTTATTTCACTAAGTGTCGGAATCTTTTCATTAGTTATAGACTATTTTTCTAACAAAATACTTTCAGCTATTGTTTTGATATTAGCAATCATTTCTTTATATATTTCAAAATATGAAGAAGAAATTAATTCTTATCAAGAAACAGGGGAAAAATTAACTATTATTCAGAATAATTTAAAAAAGTTATATAGTGAAGTTAAATCTAAAGCTGATAATGAAAGATTTAAAGATTCTGAAGAAATGAAAGAATATAATAAACTAGACTCTGAATTTTTACTAATAAAGCAAAAAAAGCAAATAGTATTTAGTGGTTGGAGAGCTCATGTTATGATTTTTGGACAGCATCAAATTGACTGGATTGATGAACAGTTAAAATTTAAATTTTGGAAAGATAAGATACCCGCAACTTTTAAATTATTTATGTGGATGTCTATAGTAGTAATTATAGTAATAATTACTACTATAATTTTTTCTGATTCTAAAAGTTCAGAGCAATGTTTAATGTTGTTTATAAATAATTTATAAAGTAGATAATAGAAATATAGAGTCTTTGGAGGAATTTGTGTTTGATAATATAATAGATAAGATAAAAAAAGTTGGCGGAGAAGAAAAATATTGGCTTTTTAGAGCTGGAACAAAAGCAAAATATTTTGACAATTTTTTTTATAGTAGAAAAATAGGATTAGCTTGGGATAAAATAGATGATATATCACAAACTTCGAGTCTTTTAACTCTTACAAATGAAGTTAAAAGGTTATATCCAGAAGAAAAAAGGCCAGGGAATATATATAATAAAATTTATTCTTTTATTCACGAAATGAAAAATGGAGATTTTATTGTAATGCCTGATACAGAAAAGAAAAGAATAGCTATAGGAAGACTAATAGATGATAATGTTGAAATAAAAAAAATAGAAGAACAATTATCTCTTATGCCTATTAAAAGTCAGGAGAATTATGATGAAGAGGAAAAAACAGATCCTGGTGTTATAAATAAATATAGGAACATAGAGTGGATTAAAGTAATGATAAAAGAAGAACTAACAGCAGAATTAGAATTATTTTTATTTGCACCTCATAGTATATCTGAATTATCTAAAAGTGCTCAATATGAAATAAACAAATTAATATATGACTGTTTTATAAATCAAGATAATATATACTTGAAATATAAAGTTGATACAAGAACAGATATATTAGCGGATGATATATTGATGTTTTATAAATTGATTGACTATAGCGAGAAATTATCTAATATATTAGAAGAAGAACCTAGAAAGATAAAAACAAAAATAAATGTAGCGTCACCAGGAGATATTGTTGCAATTGGTGGAGTATCTATTGGTTTGATATTAGCTTTAGGATATGTATTCAATGGCGGAAAAATTTCAATAAAAATTGGAGAAAAATTTAATTTTAATGCAGAAGGAGGAACACCTCTACAAGAATTTTTTAGTAATAGGCATAAAAATAAAATGGAAAAAATGAAATTCCAAGCAAGATTAGAAGAGTTGGAAGAGTTAGAAAGAAAATTTAAGAATGAAATAACTCATGAAGATATAAAAAAAATGGAAAAAAGCTTAGAATTAAAAACACCTAAAATAATAGAAGAACAAAAAGAAAAGGAAGATTAAACTCTTCCTATTTTTATTTCAAGATTATTTATTTTATTATCATTAATTCTTATGAAATTAAAAATCACTATAAGAGAAGATAAACCCTTTATAACATCTTGCCAAATAACAGATATGTTAAGATTATTAAAAGGAATATAATATATTAAAGAAAAGCAAAGAAAAACAAAACTAAATATAGAAAAATATATGGTAATTTTCATTAAGCATTTCCTCCTTTTTTTATTATATTAATGACAAATTATAGCTTTATATCTTGATTAAGTCAATTATAAAAAAAGAATGTCAAGATATTTTTGTAAGTAATAAAAAAAATATTTGATGTTTTATATACTTATGTTATACAATATGTTTGATATGAAAATTTGGGGGGTAAAATTAAATGCAAACATTTCCAAAAGAAATAGAAAATATTTTAAATGACATAGGGAACTCATTAGTTAGCGAAAAAAAAGTTTCAATCAAAATTGAAAAAGAATTAAATGGAAATTTTTTTGTAACAATAGCACCAACAAAAATGGTTAGTTTAAACAAATAATTAAAATTAATAAAAAATAATGTTTGATTTTTTTAAAATAAAATGTTTATATATATACAGGAATAAAGAAAAAAGAAGTTAGAATAAATTGAGTAGTACCAAATGGACACCATTTATTCAGAATGATTTATTTTTTCTAAATTGAATAGAACTTTGGAATAAGAGGATGTAGCAAATGTCACCCTTATCTAGTCATAAAAGATTAGATAAGGGTGTTTTTTTTTGTTGTCAAAGGAGAAAAAATGCTAATTAGTTACAAAGATAAGTTATACAGTTCTAGCTATTTAGCAACAAAGCTAGGTCTTAAAAGTGTAAGAGAATTAAATAAAATATTAGAGGCTAAAGGTATTCAAAAAAAAGATAATGTAAGAAATGTATGGAGATTTACAGGTGATTTAGTTAACAAAGGTTACGAAAGTTTTGAAGCTAAAAAATTGCCAAATCAAAAAGAAATTTATGTTAGAAAGTTTACCTGGGATGGAATTATAAAAATAAGACAACTTTTAGAAACAAAATAAAAATTAGGTATGAACTGACAAGTTTGGGATAGGGGACGGCAATTAATGGAAAACTGGGGTGAAATGAGTGCGTGTAGATAAAAGTAGACTAAACAAAATAGGAATTGATAGAGTTGTTATTAACAATTTTACAATTTCTAATTTTAAGGATCTAGAAAAGAAAATTATAAATACAAACTTAGACTACATAGAAAAGTTAGAAAAAAAGCACCAACTATTTCACCTCAATTATTCCATAAACTTAAAGGCAGAGAAAATATATACAGTAGCTAGTTTAGAGTTTAATCCAAATAAAATTAGAGATAAACATAATATATATAATTCGGATCCAAAAGAATTTATGGAACAGTTAAATAAAATAATTCAGGTCCTGGAAAGGGAAGGGATCCTTTTAGATATAACAGAAGCTAAAATAAAAGAAATTGAGATAAATACAACAATTAATACTAAATTTAGGGAATTAGAAGAGGTAATGTTGCTTATTGGAAGAGCAAACTATCGAAATGCTTTAGGAATGTATAGTTTTAATAGCAGGGACATTCCCAGGGAAATTAAAACTGAAAGAAGCTTATACCTAAATTCTAAATTGGATATAAAAAAAGAAAAGACAGGAAAAATAATTAAATTTTATGATAAAAGCTTTGAAATGCTAAGAAATCAAAATTTGATGATAGATGAAGAGTTAACGAGAGTGGAAGTTTTACTAGGTAGGGATTACTACAGAACTCAAATGAACCTACAAGGCTTAACAAATGAATTAAAAGACTTAGACTATGATGCTATGGAAAAACTATTTAGAAATAGCCTGGTAAATGAGATAAAAGTAAAACCTAAAAGATATCTGGAAGAAACTCTAAAGAAAAATCTTATTTACGATTTTAGAAATTTCAAAAGAAATGAAGCAAAGAAAAGGCAAGAAAGGGGAAGATTGAAGGGATTAGAAAAAGATATTCCAGACTGCTATAAAGAGCAAAGAGGAGTATTTGAGTATCTGTTAAAAGAATCTTGGATATTTGATTACAGATATTTACTGGAAATAGTTTTAAAAGAAGTTGATCCAAAGCATAAACAAGTTTATGAGAGGCAGATTAAAAATAAGTATCTAAAGTTAAATAATTTAGAGGTTTATGAAAGACTTTTAAAAGCTATTTTACCAGGATAATTTTTTTTACCAACTAATCCATAACAGTTGGTTAGTAATAAAAGCTTTTTTTCTTAGTTAATAAGGGATTAAGTAAGTTTTTGAGGGAATAAGAAGTCTTAAGAGATTTGTAATATTAATTAAGTGATTTATATAAACCTTAAATTTTATATCTATTTTATATTTAAAGGAGGTGTTTTCTATAGGTAGGTTAGATAAGAATAAAATCTATTCAATAAGAATAAGATATGAGCATGGAGAAAATTTAAAAGATTTAGCTTTAGAATTTAAAGTCCCTCTCATTACAATTCACAAAAGAAAAAAGAAAAGTGAACTAAAAGGCGATCCATGGGTAAAAGGTTTTAGGTCTATAGAAGGTTTTAAAGAGTTTTCACAAGATAATGAATCAGCTAAATTAAAATTAGATATGGTCATTACAGAGAAGGCTAGGAAAGAGTTTATATCACTAGAGAGAAACATAGATAGACTTTACAGTGATAAGAATACACTGCTAATTCCTGAGGCAGAGAAAGCTTTTCAAGTGAGAGGAACAAGAATAGTTAAGCAGTTAGAACTGAGAAGGAAAATAGAAGGGATCTATACTCCAGAACAACAACTACTAATTGATACAGCAAAGGCAACTATAAAAGTAAAAGAGAAGGATGCTGAGTTGAAGGCACTGGAGATAAAGAGTAAAGAGATAGACTATAAACTAAAAGAAGAGGAAAGCAGACATTATTTAAAAGGAGGTAATAGTTAGTGAATAAGATATGTCCTAGATGTAGAAAGGTTTACTCATACAATGACAGGACTTGCCCTAACGGGTGCAGTGACAAGAGAAAGAAAGAGAGCAACAAAGTATATGACAAGGAACAAAGAGCTAATAAAGACCTCTACAACTCAAGAGAGTGGAAGCTCTTAAGAGAAGCCTGCAAGAAAAGATTTAGTGGCTTATGTATATGGAGTCTATATGCTCATGAAAGAATAGTTCATGGAACATTGACTCATCACATAGTACCTGTTGAAGATGCAGAAGATAAAGCATTAGATCCTGATAACTTAATCTATCTATCTGATACAGCTCATAGAGAGATACATGAGCTGTATAACAATGATAAAGAAGTAACACAGGCATTACTACTTGAATATATCAAGCTATGGAATGATACAGATGAGGGAGTGGGGCTATAAAAAAGTTTTCGAGAAACTGCGGGATACCGCATCTCCCCTACAGCGTACGCAAATTTGTAAATGGAAAAAAATATAAAAAATCTGGGGGAAATATATGGGAAGAAAAGTTCCTTTAGAATTACAAAAGGGAGATTTAACAGATAAGGTAAAAAAACAAAAAGAATTAGAAGAAGCATCAGTATTTGTAGGAAATGAGCAATTGGAAAAACCTCCAGAATGGCTTATAAACGATAAGGCAATAGAGGAATGGAAAAGGCTTGTAAAAGAATTTAATAAAAAATCATTAATTAGTAATCTTGATTATAACAACTTAGGAGCTTACTGCAATTCTTTTGCTAAGTACACTGAGGTAGTAAATAAAATGGGTATGAATCTAATGATAGGAAAGACTACTAATCCTTTAATAACATTAGAACTTAAGTATTCTGATGAAATGAAGAGGTATGGTAGCTTATTAGGGCTTACATCAGAATCAAGACTAAAGTTAGGTGGAATAAAAGCAGGAGAGCAAAATCAAGAAGTAAGCAATTCGTTTGGTGACATATGATGACAATAAGAGAAGAGCTAATTAAATATTCAGAAGAGTGTATTTATAGGGAATCAATAAATGGAAAAAAGCATATATGGGCTTGTAAAAGGTTTCTAAAAGACTTAAAAAGCGATTTTGAATATTATTGGAATGAAGAGGAAGCAGTAAAAATTGTTAAATGGTTTGAATATTTAAGACATAGCAAAGGGGTATTGGCAGGGCAACCAATAAAGTTAACGACTTGGCAAAAATTTAATCTGTGTCAAATCTATGGATGGAGAAATAAATCAGATCATAGAAAAAGATTTAAACTAAGTTTCATAGAAGTTGGAAGAAAACAAGCAAAATCACAGATGCAAGCAGGAGTATTACTTTATGAAATGTCTGTTCAATCTACAAAGAACAATGAAATCTATGAAACCTATTGTGCAGGAACAAAAAGAGAGCAATCCAAGATAATTTTTAATGAATGTAGAAATCTATTAACAGGAAGTCCTTTAGCTCCTAAGTTTAAATTAAAAAATACAGAAATAGTTCATATAAAAACGGGTTCTTTTTTAAAACCACTAAGTAAAGAGGATGGGAAAAAAGGAGACGGTACAAATCCTGCTGTCCTAGTATTGGATGAATATCATCAACATACAACAACAGAATTTTATGATTTAGGGTTGGGGTCTAATACAAAAGAACCTCTTCTGATGATTATAACAACGGCAGGAGTTGATTTAAACTCACCATGTTACACCCAAGAATATAAATACTGCTCTGATATTCTTAACCCTGCCTCAGATGTTGAAAATGATAATTACTTTATTGATATTTGTGAAATAGATAAAGATGATGATATTTATGATAGAAAAAATTGGCTTAAAGCTAATCCATTAAGAATGACATATCCAGAGGGAATAGCACAATTGGAATCAGCTTTTAAAGTAGCAGAAGATGTTCCTGAAAAGATGGTAGCCTTTAAAACCAAATGCTTGAATATGTGGATACAAGCAAAAGACCAAGGCTATATGGATATGGAGAAGTGGAAAAAATGCCAGGTAAAAGAGTTGCCTTATTGCATATTAAATAGACCTGTTTATGTTGGGTTTGATATGTCAGCAAAGATAGACCTTACCAGTGTAGCATTTGTTATTCCAATAATGGATGAAGGAAAAGCAAAATATATAATATTTAGCCACTCTTTTATACCAAATAGAGAAAAGTTAATGGAAAGAAAAGCAGTTGATAAAGTTCCTTATGACACGTGGGAAGAACTAGGATTTTTAACAGTAACTAACACCCCAATCGTGGACCAAGAAGCAGTT
Source organism: Fusobacteriaceae bacterium (assembly GCA_051656905.1). Lineage (GTDB taxonomy): Bacteria > Fusobacteriota > Fusobacteriia > Fusobacteriales > Fusobacteriaceae > JAGNZR01. The sequence continues at coordinate 129,468 of JBOFJQ010000015.1, forward strand.
ATGCAATACGTACTTGAAACTTGTAAGAAAAATAAATGGGAAATAAAGCACTTATGCTTTGATCCCGCAAATGCCTCTAAGCTAATGATGGATTTAGAGACTAAGGGAGGATATGAGGTAACAGAGGTATTCCAGTCTCATAAATCACTTAATGAAAGTACTCAAGGCTTTAGAGAACAGGTATATTCGGGTAATGTCTATTACTTGTATAATCCACTACTAAATTATGCAATGGGAAACGCTGTAATAAAGCAGAATAACGGTTTAATAAAAATAGATAAAGATGCAACTACAAAGAGGATAGACCCGATAGATGCCCTGTTATGTGGTTATAAGCTATCAATGTATCATGAGTTTGAGTTCGACATAACACAATATGCAGAGGAAGATTACTTAGATAAGCTTTATGGAGGGGGTGAATAGTGAAAATAATTGAAAATATAAAAAATATGATTAAGAGTAAGGAAAAAGAAAAAGATACCTATAATTTAGAACAGCTTGGAGGGTTACTAAGTACCTTAGGAATAGATATTGAAAACATAGATAGTTCAAATGACTTGTCAGAAACAATATATTTTATTTGTCTAAAGCATTTATCAGAAACAATGGGAAAAATGCCGTGGGAAAAGAGAATTTTAACTGAAAAAAAAGGAAAAGAAAAGATAATAGACCACAGGATGGATGTTTTACTTAATTTAAGACCTAATCCATATATGACAGCAACTACTTTTTGGGGGAGCGTGGAATTAAACAAGTTACATTATGGAAATTCATTTATATATATTGAAGCAGATAAAAATGGCTTTCCTAAATATTTATGGCTTTTGCCTAGTGAGCAGGTGGAGATATATATTGATAATAAGGGCATATTTGGAAGTAATAATGCTATTTGGTATGTTTGGACAGAGCCAAGAACATGTAAAAAATATACTTTTGATATGAATGAAATAATTCATTTAAAAACTCATGTTTGCTTTGATGGGCTATCAGGTCTTTCAGTAAAAGAGATTTTAAAGACTCAAATTAATACTGGAAAAAACTCAATTGGTTTTTTAAATAAATTATATAGAAATAATATGTTTGGATCTAAAGTAATAGTTCATTATACAGGAGAATTAAAAACAGGTCAGGAGGGGAAAATAGCAGAAAAGCTTGAAAGATTCTCTAAAAATCAAGGGTCAGGGAAGTTTATTCCAATGCCACTGGGTATGCAAGCTCAGTTATTAGATATGAAGCTTGCTGATGCACAGTTCTTTGAAAACAATAAAATATCAGCACTGCAATTAGCAGCTGCTTTTGGAATAAAACCTAATGTTATCAATGATTATACAAAATCATCATATAGCAACTCTGAAACTCAACAGATAGATTTCTACGTAAATACTCTACAACCCCTCTTTAGAGCCTATGAACAAGAGGTAAGCTATAAGATTTTGAATGATATAGATATAGAAAGTGGTTGTAGATTAGAAATTAATGAAAAAATACTTTTCAAGATGGATAGTAGGACTCAATCAGATGTTTATGGGAAATATTTAGCTAACTTTGTAATGACTCCTAATGAGGTAAGAGAGGATTTAAATCTTCCATACATTGAAGGGGGTGACAGATTAATTGGGAATGGAGCTACAATCAATTTAGAGAACGTAGGTAATCAATATAAGAAAGGGGGTGAGTAAGTGCCAGTTTTAAATTTAGAAAAAGGTAAGTTAGAAGTAAAGAATAAATCAACTGAAAAAGCGGAGTTGATAATATTTGGAGAGATTACTTCAAATAGGTGGGGAGAAAATGAAGTAGAGCCACAAGAAATTAAAGATTTATTAGAGGAGATAGGGGATAAAGATTTAGATATTTATATTAACTCTCCTGGAGGGAATTTCTTCGCAGGTATGGCAATATATAATATGTTAGCAAGACATAAAGGGAAAAAAACAGTTTATGTTGAGGGATATTCAGCCTCAATAGCATCTGTAATAGCCATGGTAGGAGATGAAATAATAATTCCTGCTAATGCTTATTTAATGATACATAAATCTTGGGGAGTAGCGGTTGGAAATGCAGATGAATTAAGAGAAAGTGCTGATATATATGCAAGATTTGATGTAACAATAGCAGGAGCTTATTTAACAAGAGCAAAAGAGGGAGTAACAGAAGAAAAGTTTTTAGAGCTTATGAAAGCTGAAACATGGCTTAATGGGAAAGATGCACAAGAATATTTTAATGTCACTTTAGGAGAAGAAAATATAGCAAGTGCATGTTTTGATGGTGATTTGTATAAAAATTATAAATTGCCTAAAGAGTTAGAAAAAGGGGCACAGGTTGAAAATAAAGTAATTCAACCACAGGATGATTTCGCAACTTGCGAAATGGAGTTAGCAAAAGCAAAATTAAACTTATTAATAAATATATAGGAGGAAATTATGACAAAAAAACAGAGATTACAACAAGAAATTTTTAATTTAAAGGCAATGGCAACAGCATTACTTGAGAGAGAAGGGGTAACAAGAGCAGAGATTACGGATGCACAAAACAAAATTGAAACAGCACAAGCAAAATTAAAGTTATTAGAAGAAACAGAGGAGCAAATAGTAGAAGTTGGAGTTAATGCAAGAGCAGGAGAAATTCAAAGTAGAGTAGGAACTGTACTATCAACTAATGTAGATGCAGACGCAAGATATGAGCAAGCTTTCTATAATTCTTTAAGAGGAAGAGGAACAGTTGAAGATAGAGAGATATTAGATGTTAGAAATGAAATGTCATCTAATGTTGAAGAGGATGGTGGGTTATTAATTCCAATAGATCAGCAAAATAGTATAAATGAATTAAAGAGGCAATATTCCCCTTTAAGAAATCTAGTTTCAGTTGAGCCAGTTTCAACTTTGACAGGGAATAGAGTACTAGAGAAAGATGCAGAACATGTACCTTTTAATGAGTTTGCAGAGAATGAAGAATTAAAGACAACAGAAACTCCTAAGTTTACTACTATTGGTTATAAAATAAAAAGTTATGGTGGAATTTTACCTGTTCCGAGAACTTTAATGGCAGACCAAAAGGCAAACTTAAAAGGATATTTAAATAAATGGTTAGCTAAAAAATCAGTAGCAACGGAAAATAGTATTATTCTTGCATTATTAGGAAATCTAAATAAAAAAGCTTTATCAGGAATTGATGATATAAAAGATGTTTTAGATATAGATTTAGATCCTGCGATTTCAGCTTTAGCATCAATAGTTACAAATCAAGATGGATTTAACTATCTGAATAAATTAAAAGATACACAAGGGAATTATATTTTAGAAAAAGACCCTAAAAATCCAACTAAAAAGCTATTATCTGGAAAAGAACTAATTATATTATCAAATAAGGTTTTAAAAACAACAGGAACTACAACTAAAAAAGCTCCTATGATAATTGGTTCTTTAAAAGAGGCGATAGTTTTATTTGATAGAGAGTCTATTTCACTAGTAGCAACAGAAATTGGAGGAGATTCTTTTAAAAATAATAGAGTGGATATAAGAGCTATTATGAGACTTGATGCACAGCATTTTGATAAGAGTTCAGCAATCTATGGGGAATTAACTTTAACAAAAACAGGAGCGTAGAATATGTTAACTCTTGAAAGGGTAAAGAAATATTTAAGAGTGGATGAAGATGAAGAAGATGAGTTAATTGAGCTTTTTATAGAGTTTTCAAAAGAAGAGATAGAAAATTCCACTGGAGTCACTTTTGACTCTGGTGGAGAGAAAAAAATATATCAAATAGCTCAACTACTTATTGTAAGTGATAGGTTTGAAAATAGAGGTTCTCAAGACCTTGAATTTAAAGCTAATAATATATTATCAGGTCTTTATACAAAATTAAAATATGGAGGAACTGATGAAGAATCTATCAAGTAGTTTAAACAATAGAATTGAAATATGGGGAGAAGTAAAAGAGAAAATTGATATAGGAAGTGTAACCAAAGATAAATTAATAAAAAAGGTTTGGGCTGATATAGTTCCTCAATCTGGAAGTACTTCTAATGGTCCAGGAGATACAATAGTATCTAATAGTAAATTTAAAGCAAGAATGAGAAAAACAGAACTTTCTCCATCAAATTTTATCATTTTTAAAGGGCAAAAATATGAGATTGATTATATTTTACCTGATTTTAACAAAAATAATTTTATAGATGTATATTTGAAACTATCTATTGAATAGGGGGTATGTATGAGCTTTTCTAAATTGGAAAAAGATTTAATAAATTTAGCAAATTCTATAAATAATGGAAAAGATAGTAAATCATTTTTAAATAAAGCAGGAAATAAATTAAAAAATAAAACTGTGTCAGTAGCTAAAAGTAGAGTTAAGAAAGATACAGGGAATTATATAAAATCTATCAAAAAAGGAAAGGTTTATGACTTTGGAGGTAGTTTATCTGTAAGAACATTCTCAACAGCTTCTCATGCTCATTTAATAGAGTATGGGCACATTATAAAGAGTAAAGATGGAAAGGAACATGGCTTTAAAAGAGGTTATGATGTCTTTGGAACTGCTGAAAGAGACTTTGAAGAAGAGTTTTATGATGATACGGAAAAATTTATAGATGAAGTTCTTATGAAAAATGGATTTTAGGAGGAAATAGAAAGTGACAAGCTTTAGAAAGATTCTAGCTTCAATAGTTAATAAGTTAGAAGAGTGTAGTCCTGGAATAGAGGTTCAAACAACAGATATAGAGGAAGGCATTAATAGACCTTGCTTCTATATTGATATAAAAAATGTTGATATGGATAATTTGATGGGAAACTTCGATGAGAAGAATATAGCATTTGATATTCTATATTTTCCTAAGGACAAGAAAAACAACACTATTGATATTTTAGAAAGACAATTAGAACTAGCTGAGGGATTTAATAAGAACAGAGTAATAAAAATAGATAAAGAGTATTTGGCAGAAGCTGAAAAAGTAAAACTATTTGAAGTTGATAAAGTACTTCATTTAACTTTTGAATTAAGCTTGTCAGAAGAATATTTAAAAGAAGAAAAAGAACTAATGGAAGATTTAAAAGTAAAAGGGGGAGAATATGTCAACAAATAACGGTATGCCAAAAGCAGATATAGTATTTAGAGGACTGGGAGCTTCTGCTGTAAAAAGAGGTGAAAGAGGAACAGCAGTCCTAATTTTAAAAGATGATACACCTGGAGAGAATAAACTAAAATATAAATCTATTTCAGATTTAACAAAAGAAGAACAAGCTAAATTTACTCCTGGGAATCTTCTGTTTTTGAAAGATTCTTTAGAGGGAACACCTTTAGAACTATATGTTTTTAAAATGAAAAATGATGATGTCGTATCAGATATTTTAAATAAAGTGAAAGGAATAATTCCTAGGAACTGTTGGATAGCTATTCAATCCTCATTATCTGCTGATCAAGATGATTTAATATCATTTATAAAATCAGAAAATAAGAATGATAAAAAGAGGTATAAAGGTCTAGTATATAAAGGTACTAATCCTGACTCTATGCACATTGTGAATTTAACTAATGAGACAGTTACATTCCCAGATGATCGTGGAGAAATTACAGGAGATAACGCACTTTCTTATTTGTTAGGATTTTATGCAGGATTGCCTCTAACAATGTCAGGAATAGCAAAACCAACAAAATTTATAAGTGTAAAAGAACCAGAAGATCTAGACAAAGCTATTTCAAATGGAGAACATATTCTTTTCAATGATGAGGGGATTGTAAAGGTAGCAAGAGCTGTCAATTCATTAGTAACTCTTACACAAGATATTACTATTGAAATGACACATATTAATACTGTAGAAAAAATTGATTTTATGTACACTGATATCTATAAAACTTGGAATGAAAGCTATAAAGGAAAATATCCAAATATTCTAGATAATCAGATGCTTTTTATATCTGCTATTAATGGATATTTTAAAACACTTTCCAAAAATTATATTCTAGATCCAAACTTTAAAAGTAAATCTGAGATAGATATAGAAGCTCAGAGAATAGCTAATTATTCAAAGTACGGAGAGGATGTTGTTAATTCATGGGATGATGCTTATGCTATGAAAATGACTATTGGAACAGCTGTATTTTTAAAAGCTAATATAAAAATATCAGGTATCATGGAAGATTTATTCTTTGATATCTTTATGTAAGGAGGAGTAAATGGCACAGCCTAAAAAAAATGACTACTTCAATGGTAATAAAGGTAAGTTATGGATTAATGGAGTTGAAGTAGCAACATGTACAAAGGGAAAAGCAGTAAGAAAAATAAAATATGAAGAGATTCCTGCTCCTATTGGAGATGGAACGGTTAGAATTAAAGTTGGAGAAACAATTGAGGTTAATGTTACATTTAAACTATTAGGAGATGAAAATTTTGACGCATTTAATGAAACAGATGATACTTCATTAATATTATCAGATGAAAATATTAGTAGTGGCGTAACAAAAAGAGTTAAGTTAGATGGTTTAACTTTTGATGAAGAAGTTTTAATAAACTTTGAAAAAGGAAAAGTAGGAGAAGTAGAGCTAACTGGACAAGCAGAAACTATGGAATGGTTACAAGAAAAGTAAAAGATAGTCCCTGTATAAGGGACTTTTAGGGGGAAAAATGGCAAAGAAAGATAAGAAATCATTAGATATATCTAGTTTTTTAGAAAAAGTAATTGAAAATGAAGTAAAAAGAGTAAAGATTATTCAATTAGAAGTAGCAAATTATGGACTAATTGAATTTGTAAGACCTAAAGAAGGTGTAATGCTAAACTACATTACTAATATGGTAAAGTCTTCTAAAATGAAAGTAGATGAAAATGGAATGGAGTTTAAAGATATAAATATGGAGGAATTTTTAAAAGCAGGGTCTGAATTTGTTTATTCTTGCTGTCCATTATTACAATCTAAAGAAGTAAGAGACAAGTATTCAAATAATGACCCTTATGATATTCCAGGAATAGTATTTGGAAGTGATGTAACTCTTGATCTAGCAAAGGAATTAAACGAAGTTTTTAAAGGTAAAAAAGTTAAAGAAAAGGTTGAAGAGACAATAAAAAACTAATTGGAGATAGTAAGGAATATGGAGAACTATTTTGGATTTCTTATTATCTCGACAAAGGATTTAAATTAGACTATTTATTAAACTTAACTTTTGAAGAGAAAGTATTTTTTCAAGAGAGTATGAGAAAAATAACAGAAGAAAAGATGCTTTATGATTCAATGAAAATGGAAGTTTTCTTTAAAGCGTTTGGGGGGTGATGAAAACTGAGTGAAAGAGTGATTAATACCATATTATCACTTCAAGATAATATGTCATCTCCATTAAAAGCAGTATCAAAAACAGTAAAAATGGCGAATCAACAATTAGAAAGTGCAAAAGAACAAGTAAAAAAATATGAGAGTGTTATGGCTAGTTCTAATAAATCTATAGATGAAGCCAAAAGTACTATTGCACTATTAACTAAAGAATACGATAGTAATGCAAAACAAATAGAATCAGCAAAAGCGACAATGGAGAAATATAGCAACACTGTTGGATTATCAGAAAAGCAAGTTTCAAGTTATAACAGTAAAGTAGAAGAAGCAAGAGAAAGATTAAATAGTTTGGAAAAAGCTCAAGAGTCAAACAGCGAAGCAACTAAAACAGCTCGAGATGCAATAAACAGCCAAGAGCAAGTTCTTAATAAAAATAGTGTAAGTTTACAGAAAGCTAGAGCCCAGGTTAGAGAACATTCAAAAAGTATTTCTGAAAATACCAAAAAAGTAAATGAAGCTAAAAAAAAGATTGAAGAATGGGGTAAATCAGCTATTTCTTCTATGGATAAAGTGATAAAAAGAAGTGCTCAAGTTGGAAGTGTATTTGCAGTAGCTACAGCAGGGATTGCTATTAAAACTGGTTTTGGTGAAGCTATGGATATGGAAGGTTATAGAATGCAATTAGAAACAGCTACTAAAGATACTGAAAAAGCAGCTGAAAGAATGAGAAGTGCGGTAGAATTCGCAAACTCTACACCTTTTGAGACAGGAGAAGTTGTTGAAGCTACAGCCACGCTAGAAGCAATGGGAGTTTCATCTGAAAGATGGTTGAAAGATATTGCTGATATGGCAGGGGGAACTAATAAAGGGATGCTTCAAGCAACAGAAGCAATGATTGATGCAAGAAAAGGGGAATACGAAAGATTAAAACAATTTGGAATTGATAAAGAAATGCTTATGGCAGAAGCCGCAATCAAATATGGAAAGAATGTAGTCTTTAATAAAAAAGGTCAAGTTAAAGATCGTGAAAAAATGGAAACTATTCTCCAGGAAACTATGCAAAAGAAATTTGCAGGTGGAGCAGAGAAACAAGCTAAAACATTAAAAGGTCTTATGTCTACTGTAACTGGAGTAACTAAATCAGCCCTATCTTCAATCGTTGGAATGACATCAGAGGGAACTATAGTTCAAGGTAGTATGTTTGATATGCTAAAAGGACATATAGAGTCTGTAGTAGAGGTATTAAATAAATGGCAAAAAGACGGAACTATTCAAATGATAGCAGAGCAGGTTACAAATGCAGTAGGTGGAATTATTGAGTTCTTTAGCTACCTTTTTAATTTTATAAGTGAACATAAAAAACTCATAGGGGGAATACTAGTTTTTGTAGGAACAATATATGCTGTTATAAAGGCATTAGCAATACTAAAAACAATTATATCTGTAGTATCAGTAGTTATGATGGTATTAAATGGAACGATTGTTTTAAGTCCTTTAGGATGGTTTGTAATAGGTATAGCTACAGTTGCAACAGCACTTTATTTATTGTGGGATCATTTAGATTCTATTGTCCAAATGTTTAAAGATGTATTTTCCTGGATAAAAAATCTGCTAGACGGGTTTGGAGATTTTGCTTTTATGCTAGGAGGACCAATTTTAGGACCGATATTACTATTAATACAGCACTTTGAAAAAATATCAGAGGTTGCAAGTAAAGCTTGGGGGTATATAAAAAGTATATTTGGGGTGGAAGATAAAGAAATTTCTTTAGATGTAAAAAAAGATGAAAATTTAAGTATTAATCAAGAAAAGAAAAATTTAACCTTTGATGCAACTAGTCCTGTAGGAGGAGTAGGGAATTATAGTATTCCAGAGCTAAAATTTAATAATAAGCCATTACAAGCACAGACATTTGCAAACGGAAAGGGAGCTAATAAGCAACAAGCTCAAATAAATAAACCAAAAACTGAAATAAATGTAACTATAACTGGCGATGTCTATGGATTTAATGATTTTAAAGAAAAAGTAGCAGAAGCATTTGTAAAAATTTACGACCAAAATAAAGGAAATGTAGTTTAAGGAGGAAAAGTGAAAGTTCAAAATTATTTTGAATCATATGTTAAAAATTATTTGAAAACAACCTATATTCCAAGAGTTATGGACATTCATTTTTCTATTAACAATAATGAGAAAATACTAAGAATGCCATACATACCACCTGACCTTGATTTTGGTGGAACACTTAATTTTGAAACATTTGAAAACGCATTAGGGGAGACACTTACACTAATAGGAAAACCAGGGCTAAGAACATTAACAATAGAAAGTTTTTTTCCTGTTAGATATTATAGCTTTTTAGGGGATGTATCACTTGCTAATGAGTGTATAGACTTCTTTAACAAGAATAGAAAAGCTATTTTTAGAATGGTTATATCAAGTGAAACTATCAATGAAAATATGTTGTGTATAATAACTGATTTTAAATATAGTAAAAAGCAAAATGAAAATATTAGGTATACATTATCTATCCAGGAATATATACCACCAAGGGGAGGAACGACAAGTGCATCAAATAAAACTAATACAGGGTAAAGAGAGTCTTGATATAACTCAATTTACAAATGGAATTAATCTTACAACAAGTTTAGATACACTTGGAGCTTCCCTCTCATTTAATGTTGCAAGAGATTATTATAATTCTCAATTTGCTATCACTGAAACTATAAAAACAGGTGATTTAATAAAGTTTGAAAATAAGGATAAAAATTTATTTACGGGGATTATCGTTGATATAACCAAAAATAAGTTTTCAAAGGATATAAAATGCCTGGATTTCTATTTCTATTTAAATAAAAATAAAGTTATAAAGCAATTTGATGTAGTAGATGCTACATCATGTATTACAAATCTTTTGAAAATGATAAATGCAAAAATAGGTAAAGTTGAAAAGATAGCTACTGCAATAGAAAAAATATATAAAAATAAGACTGTAGCAGAAATAATAACAGATATTTTAGATATTGTAAAAGAAGAAACAGGAAAGAAATATATTATCGAAATAACTGGAACTACATTTAATCTAGTTTTATATAAAAAATTAAATTTAAAAATTTATCAAAGTAATTTTGGAACGCCTTCTGTGACAGAAAGTATTTCAGAAATGAAAAATAAAATTCTTGTTATTTCAAATGATCAAGAAGAAATGAGCATATGTGCAGAAGCTAAAGACGAAAAAAATATTAAGAAGTATGGAATGCTACAAGAAATTTTAGAAGTAGATCCAGATAAAGATGATATGTCAAAAGTTAGAAACATAGCAGTGAATAAATTGAAAGAATTAAATAAAGTTTGTGAAAAAGCTAGTATAGAGGTAATTGCTACAGATGATTTAAGGGCAGGAAGAATTTTAGAGGTTGATGTAGAAGAATTTGGGCTAAAGGGGAACTACTTAATAAAAAGTTGTACTCATTCTATATCAAAAGGATATCATAAAGCAAACTTAGAATTGGAGATGGAGGTGTAAATGAAATTTCAAAATGAACTAACCAATATGCTAAAAAAAAGAGAAAATAAAAAAGAGATTTTTGCGCCTTGCATTGGAGAAGTAGTTGAAGCTCCTCCAAATCTAGTTATAAGTATTTGGAATGGAGAAGTTTTATTAAATAAAAGAAAGTTATATATGAACGATCGTTTATTTGGTGACTACACGAGAGAATACAAGCTAAAGGGGAAAATAGATAAAATTAAAATTAATGCAACAACAAGCACAGGTGAAAGTGCCCCAGGACCTCATAAACATGTCCATGACATGATAGAGGGGAATGGAGAGTACGAATCCCAAGGAACGATTATAAATACGTGTACGCTGGTTAAGGGTGATCTTGTGAAGGTAACTCCTGTTGAAGATGGGCAAAAATGGATTATCGATTTTAAAATAAGAAAATTGGGGGAATAGTTAATGAATATTTTTCCAGAGATAGACGAAAATGATGAATTAAATTTAGAAGAAAAAGAACCTAAAGGAACAAAAGAAATTTTATTTGATTTTGATAAGAAAAGAGTAAAAATTACAGATGGGAAAGTAGTTCTAGGAACAGAAGTAGAACAAGTTCAACAATGGATAGAATTGTTATTATTAACAGAGGGAGAAAAGTTTAAAGTTTATAAAAATACTCAGTTTGGAATGACAGACTTATATAGCTTAATAGGTCATAATTATTTAAACAATCCTTATGGAATTTCAGAGTTAACAAGAGAACTAAAAGAAAAGATAGAAGTGAAAAAAGAAGTTAAAGAAGTTATAAATATATCGACTGAAAGCGACTTTAACGCTTTAAAAATCAAAATAACAGTACTATTAAAAAGTGGAAAAACTTTAGAAAAGGAGGTGAGTATATAAATGAGTGGGTATAATGTGCCAAGTATAGAGCAAATAATGTCAGAACTATTAGGAAATATCTCTGATGATTATGTAAAAGAGCCTGGAACTTTCACATATGATTTAACAAAGACATACGGCTTACAATCCTTAAAAAATGAGAACTTAATAGCTAGTCTATATAGTAAGTTAGATGTAAATAATTTATATGGAGAAGAACTTGAAATTTTTGTAAAACAAAGAAAAGGGATTTATAAAAAAATAGCTAATCCATCTAAAGGTATTTTAAAAGTAGAAGGAAATGGAACTATTAAAAAAGGTGATATTTTCGAAACTGAATCGGGGAATAGATATTTCGCAACTTCCGAAATGGAAATAAAAGTAAGCGGTGAAATAAAAATAGAAGCTTCTACTCCAGGTGCAGTAGGAAATGTAGGAGCTAATACAATAAAGTTAATTCCAATCACAATACCAGGGATAGTAAAAGTTACAAATCCTTTACCACTGACTGACGGCTATGATGAAGAAACAGATGAGTCTTTAAAAGAAAGATATTTTATAGAGCTCCAGAAGCCAGCAACATCTGGAAACATATACCATTATATGCTATGGGGAAGGGAAGTAATTGGAGTTGGAGCAACAGAAGTATTCCCTCTTTGGAATGGGAATAACACAGTACAAGTTATTATAATAGATGATAATAAAGAACCTGCAAATCAAGAACTAATTAATAGAACTCAAGAATATATCGACCCGAAAGGAATAAATAATACAACTTGGGGTACTGGAGCAGGACAAGCACCTATAGGAGCTTACTGTACAGTAGCAAGTGCAATAGGAAAATATGTAAATGTTGCATCTACACTTATTCTAAATGAAGGGTACACATTAGAAAGAGTACAGCCCCTAATAGAACAAAAATTAAAAGATTATTTAAAGAGTATAGCTTTTAAAAAAAAGGAAGTTTCTTATGCTTTAATGTCATCATGGATATTAGATGTAGAAGGTGTACAGGAATGGACAACTTTTACTATAAATGGAGCTCAAAGTAATATTAAGATAGAAAAAAAGGAAGTTGCTGTATTGGGGAGTGTGACTTTAAATGTCGAACTATAAACAGGCATTAGATAATTTACATAAAATTTTTAGATTAGATCCTTATATTCAAAATTTACTTTTTTCAGCAGGACAAAAACTAGATTATCTCGATAAAAAAGCAGATGATATAGGGAAAGAATTCTGGTTTCATACAATGTCAGAGGTAGGAATAGCCATTTTAGAAAAACAAATGGATTATACTGCAACAAGTTCAACATTAGAAGGGAAAAGGGAAGAATTAGAAGGTAGATGGAAGATAGGGGGGAAGTGTGATTTATATTTATTGCAAAAAATAGCTGATTCATGGAGGAATGGAGAAGTAGCCATCATGTTTACAAATGCAGTTATAGAAATTACATTTGTATCTGTTGTAGGAATTCCTAGGGATCTAGATACTCTTAAGAGGTCACTAGAAGAGGCAAAGCCTGCACATTTACCTATCAAGTATAATTTTACATACAGAACTTGGGGAGTAGTAAAGAAAAATGACTATGAGCATTACCAAAAATATACTTGGGAAGATGTTCTAAAGGCAGAGGGGGTATAAATTGAATCAAACAGAATATTTAAAGTTAAATAAACCAGGCTATGAGAACTTGGCTGATATAGAAATTTTAAATGAAAATTTTGAAAAAATAGATAAAAATGCAAAAGAGTCATTAGAAAAAATAAATTCTAAAGAACCAGCAATATCTAAAAAGACAGGCTTTAATCTAGACAAGACGGATGTGACTGAGGATAATACAAATAAATTATTTACAGCTAAAGGCGCACTTAATTTATTGAATACATTAACTAATGCAATAAATACAGTAGCAACAAATTTAAGCAATCATATAACAAAGAAAGTTTCAACAACTGAAGATGGGCATATGACAAAATCAGATAAAGTAAAGTTAGATGGAATAGCACAAGAAGCTAATAAATATATTTTACCTCTCGCTTCTCCTTCAATATTAGGAGGAGTAAAAGTTGGTTCAAATTTAAATATAGTAAATGGGATATTAAGTGCCAATGTAGGATTTGAAACATGTTTTATACCAATAGGATTTGTAATAATGACAGATGATAATAAATTGAATCCAGCTACTTTATTTCCAAGAACAACTTGGGGAAGAATAGCAGAGAATAGAAATATAAGAGGAGCTACAGCAAGTGATGGATTAGGAGTTATAGGAGGTAACGATACAGTTTCAATAGTGCAAGGAAACTTGCCAAATATAAATTTAACCGCTCCAGATCACACACACACAAGGGGAAGTATGGAAATTACAGGAGGATCTAGTAGTAGTATATTTGCAGTTGCTGTTCAAAGTGATTTAAAAGGAGCTTTTTATGGTAGTTATTGGGCAGATGTCAATAGGGGAACAACCACAGGTCCAGGATATTTTCCGCAATTTCAAGCTTCACGATCATGGACGGGAGCTACATCAGGTTCCTCTAATAGAAATATTCCACTTGGAGGGAGTGGTGTAGGGCTAAACGTAACAAATGCATTTTATAAAATGCATATTTGGAAAAGATTAACTTAATTAAATTTGGAGGAAATTATGAAATATTTTTATTTAAATAGCGAACATCTAAAAAAGGGATATCCAGCAGTATTATTAATAAAAGATACTCCTTTGGAAAATTATGAAATAGAATTTTTAAACACAGGAATATCTGCAAGAGAATACGTAGGAGAGTATCTTCCAGAACGTTTAATATATGATGAAAAATCAAGAAAAGTTAGAGAGGCGACAGAGCAGGAAAAATACCATTTAGATCCTATAAATTATATTTTAAGAGAAGATCTTTATTATTTAAAAAATGAAGAAGTAAAATTGAAACCAAAACAGCCTCAGGATATGTTAAAACCTATTTTTGAAATTGAAAGAGAAGAGTGGAAAGAAAGTGCGACAGAATTAGAAATAAAAAACTATTACGATGAGAAATATAAGATGTTTTATCACTTTGAATTAGAAAATTTTACAAAAGTTACATCAGAATATAATGCAGGAGTTAAAACACAAGAAGAGTACGTAGAATGCCAGGAATATATAAGAGCATTAGCCTCTCAGCTTAATTCAGACATTAGAGTAGAAATAGAAAGACCAAATTCAATGATCTAAATCACTATAGTTTAATATATTTTAAAATAAGTGAAGATCCATTTCTACTTTTTATATTGAATATCAACTAATAAAAATTACTTAAGATTTACAAAAAAAGAATTTAAAGTTTTAGATAAATAATTTCCTAATTTTATAAAGTGCTTTTCACATAAGTGCCAAGATAAAAAACCACAAATTATACTTATGATAAGAGAAAAAATTTGGTTATATAAAACTCCTTTGCTTAAAAAATACTGCGATAGGATTTGTTGTACAACAAATCCATATAAATATATTCCGTAAGATATATCTGCTTTAGGCTTAAGCTTTAAAAGAATACTTGTTGATGACAAATACAAAATAAATACAAACAGAAAAGCATACAATAAATATATTGAGTATAAATTTGCTCTGAAAATATAAGCAAGGACAAAAAGACCTAGGCATTTTGATAAATTTATTTCAATACTTTCTTTATTTAAAGCTAATATTGACCCAAAAGCAAAGCAAGGCAAAATAAAATTAACTTCACTAGCTATTGAAATCCAAGAAAATATATATTTAGAGCTAAAAAATGGTTCTAATATAATTATTAAAAATAAAAAAGAACAAATTTTATTTCTTTTAATAAGTCCAATTGCAGAAAAACCAAATAAAACTGCATATGCTAGAACTTCAAGAGGAATTGTCCATAAAGACCCGTTAACAGCATTTGCATAAGCATTGTTAGTAAAGACACCTGGCAAATTATAGACTATATTAAGCCTTGAAATATTTAAAATATAAGTAAAAACTTCTTTTTTTGAAAAGTAATCTTGAATTGATAAAGTTGTTAATAAAGGGCCAATAAAAATTGAAGTAATAATACTAGAAACAATTAGAGCTGGCCATATTCTAAAAAATCTAGAAAGAACAAATCTTGGTAGATTATCGTTATTAATAATAGAATTAGTTACCAATAAACCACTTAAGAAAAAAAATATTTTAACGGCAAGTGAGCCAGAATAATCTGCTGAAATAAAGCGAGAAATTATATCATGCTTACCAATTTGTGGTGATAAAGCATATGCGTGTCCGTAAATTACCATACACGATGCTATGATACGAAAAAGATCAAAGTTGTTATTTTCTTTTTTTAAAATGTGAGAAAGTTTCATAAATTACCCCTTTTTTATAAAAAATACGAAATAATTATACCATAGGAAAAAGTAAATAGCCAATTAAAAACAGTAATTTAAATCTAAAAATAAAAAAGGAAATAAATGTATATACTTTATAAAAAAACAAAAGAGGTAATAATGAAGAAATTAAAAATAAAATTAATTGAAAACGTAGGAGGAAAATATGAAATTTAATACAATTGAGTTATTTTCAAAGATAGCAAATATATTTTTAAAAAAAAGTGAAAGTGGTGAAAAGAAGCAAGAAATTCAAGAAAAAAAACTAGATGATTTCAAAGTATGCTTAGTTAATACATTTTATATTTTACTAGCATTAGTGGTGGCTGATTCTATTTTTCCTAAACTTCAATTAAGCGATTGGATTTATAGTTTATTGGAAAGAATATTAAATTATATGACACCTTAAGGGGGGAGAATGATAAGTTTAGCAAAAGCATACTTAGCAATGATTTATACAAGTTGGATAAGTTTAATGATTTATCTAGTAGGGGGCTTTGATACCTTGTTTAGAGCACTTCTAATAATGATGGCACTAGATTATATTACTGGAGTAATAAAAGGCTATAAAAATAAGAATATAAACTCTAAGAGTGCTTATAAAGGTTTTTGGAAAAAAATAGTAGTATTAATAATTGTAGTTGGAGCAACCCAAATGGATATGATCCTTCAAGATGTAGGAGTAAGAACCCTAGTATTAATGTTTTATGTAGCTACAGAATTTTTATCAATAATTGAAAATGCCTCAGTATTAGGAGTTCCTATTCCAGATAAATTAAAAAATGCTTTAGAGCAATGCAGAGATAACAAAGAAGTGGATAAAATTAATTAACATTTCGGAAGTTGCGAAATGAGGGGGAGAATATGAGAATTTCTAAAGAAGGAATAAATTTTATAAAGAGAGAAGAAGAAGGAAAAAACTATGCTAAAAAATCTTATAAATGCCCTGCGGGTTACTGGACTATAGGATGGGGTTGTAGATTTTGGGAAAATGGAAAAGAAGTAAAAGAAAATGAAATTATAAATGAAGATAGGGCAGATACTTTATTAGAAAAAAAGATATATGATATTGCTGAATATTATATTAAGCAATTAGTAACTGTGACTCTAACTCAACATGAGTATGATGCTTTATGCTCTTTAATTTTTAATGTAGGTCCAGGAGCATTTAAGAAGTCTAAAGCTTTAAAGTATTTAAATGAAAGAAATATAGAAAAATTTAAATATGAGGTTTCAGATAAAAACAATGGGTTTACCAAAATAAATGGGAAAGTATCAGAAGGATTATATAAAAGAAGGTTAAGAGAAATGGATCTTTTTACAAATAAAAAGACTGTTTGAAATTTTGCATAAACTCTAAAAAAATAGAATAAAATTAAGTTATTAGAGAAGATAAGTGTAGATTTTACTTATCTTCTTTTTTGAGTATAAATGATTTTATAAAAGGAATATAGAAATTTTTATAGTATACACCTACACTACTGGAATTTATATATAACATTTAATATTAAATTAAAATAAGAGGAGTGATTTTTATGAAAAAATTATTACTATTATCAACACTTGTATCTGCATTAGCATTTGGTGCCGAGGAGGTAAAAACAGTTCCAGCTACTACTACCCCTACACATTCTGAAATGAATTGTTCTATGATGAAAAGTGGTGGAATGATGGGAATGAACAATATGATGATGAGTAACCTATCGGAAGCTAATCAAAAAGCACTTATGGACAATAGAGCAGAGCTTAAAAAAGAATTATCTTCAAAAACTCCAGATTGGAAAAAAGTTGAGAATTTAAATGAGAAGAACTCTTCAATTATGGCTAAAGCAAAAACTGAAATGATGAAAAAACATCATACTCATATGATGGATGGTTCTATGGATTTAGATGGAAATATGATGAATAAAAATATGGATGGAAATATGCAAAATCATAATATGCATCCAAATATGTCTAATGCTACACCTGTAAAAACTCAATAATTATATTACAAAGGGAAAAAACTAATGTAATCCCCTCAAAGTAGTCAGATAATAAAAAAAGAGATGCATAAAATCTTAATTATTTGAAAAACTTTAAGGGGGTTTTTTAATTTTAAAAATTTTTCCAATGTAAGCAACAAAAAAATGCTAATTTTGACATTTTAATAAGATAATTAGCAAAATAAAATAATAAGAATAGCTTTTTTTGTCACTTACAACAATTTCTCTTTTTTTCATAAAATATATAACTTCGCTCGACGTCACGTCAAAAGTGTGGTATAATTTTTATGTAGTGAGGAGGTGAGAAAAATACTTGAAAATTTAGAAAGGATTGTGAATATTATCGTAAGTATCATAGTGGCATATGATATTCTTAGAAAAAAGAAATAATTCACAAAGGGGGAACCCCCCTTCCTTTCTCCAAATTAAAAAAGGGAGGTGCAAAATGTTTTCTGAAATTTTAAAATGGACTTCTAGAATAACTTCATTATTTGCTTTAGGTTGCATAATTTATTTTTATTTTTTCAAAAAAAGAAAATAAGCCTAGTGGCATAGGCTTATTAAATGTAGTAAAGTTTTATACTTGAAAATTTATAACTAATAATAACATAATTTTACAAAAAAATCAAGGAGTGCTAATTATGGAAAAAAGAATTTTAAAAACACTTTTTTCAAAAAGTGGCAGTGGTTCTGAAAACGCGAGAATAACTTTACCAATATCTTGGATAAGAGAAATGGGAATTACAGAAGATAAAAGGGAAGTTGAAATATCATTTGATAAAGAAACTAAAGAGATAAAAATACGTAAAAAAGATTAAAGAGAGAAACATAAATTTAAGAAGGGGAGTTTATGAATAATCGTCAACAACTAATAAATCAAGCTCTCATAGAGCTTGATAGTGGGTTAAAGGCTCTTGATGAGTGGAAATTTAGCTATAATAGTGTAGTTCAAGGAATAGAGGCATACAGTGAAGATAAGTCAATAGTTGAAATTCAAAAAGGAAATGAAAGTTTTGAAAAAGTAGCGGAAAGATTATTAATAAAATTGGGATATTAAAAATAGATGGAGTCTTTATTTTCTATAAAGATTCCATTTATCTATAAGATAAAAACGACTTTCAAACGACTTTTTTTAAGTGACTTTTTAATAATGTTAAACATTGTTAAAAATTAAAACATGAATAAAACGTTGTAAAATATGATGAAAAACTTTATAAAAAAATTAAATATTTACGTGCTGAAAGACTCAAAATCCGCTTCCTTCAGTGGAATAAGGGTTCGAGTCCCTTCTCAGGCACCATAAAGACAAATTAAATTTTTTATAAAATAGAGTAAAATCATATTTAAGTTGAATCTTAAATATGATTTTTTTTTAAAGGCTTTAGAAGTACTTTTGGAGGGGTTATGATAGAGTTAAGTAAAGATGAAGAGAAAATTATGGTAGAAGAGATAAAGAAATTTTATTTCTTAGAAAAAGATGAAGAAATCGGTAATTTAAGTGGAATGATTTTATTAGATTTTATAACTAAAAAACTAGGGAAATATTACTACAATAAAGGAATAAATGATGCACGAAAATATTTTTTAGATAAAGTTGATGAAATTTCTGATATAGAAGAATACTAAAATAAAGATTAAGTAAGAAAAATGAGAGAGTAAATTATATATGGGTGAAATCCTGTATAATTTACTCTCTCATTTTTCATAAATATTAAAAAAGGAATTACATACTTTTAAGCGTATATAGTAAAAATAATATTTTTAAGGGGAGGATTTTACATGGATAAGGAAATAAGCATAAAAAAGGAAGAAGTTATAAAGTATTTACTATTTAATAGTTTGGGAATATTAATGTTTTTTATTCCAATAAGTCTAGAAAAGAAAAGTACAATTCCTTTAGACCATATTTCTAATTATATAATTGGAAACTTTAACTATGGGGTTAGAATTTATGTTTTGATTTTAATGTTATTTGGTGCACTTTACCCCATTTTTCTAAATAAAGATTGGAATAAAAATAAGTCTAAATTTATTTTTACAATTGCTAAAATTTTAGGAGCAGTAATTGGTATTTTATATTTTTTTAAGTTAGGACCTGCTTTTATTTTTGAAAAAGATATGTTACCATTTTTATTTGAAAAATTAGCTATACCTTTAAGTGTTGTAATTCCTTTAGGAGGAGCATTTATAATATTTTTAGTAGGGTATGGTATGTTGGAGTTTATGGGAATCATAATGGAAAAAGTAATGAGACCAATTTTTCATACTCCTGGAAAGTCTTCAATAGATGCAGTAGCTTCTTTTGTGGGATCTTATTCTATAGGGCTATTAATAACTGATAAAGTTTATAAAGAAGGGAAGTATTCATTAAAGGAAGCAGCAATCATAGCTACAGGATTTTCAACTGTATCAGCTACTTTCATGATAGTTGTAGCTAAAACCTTAAATATTATAGACAAATGGAATTTTTACTTTTGGAGTTGTTTGATAATTACTTTTTTAGTAACAGCAATAACTGTAAGATTATTCCCTTTAAAAAATATGTCTAATTCATACCATGAAAATAATGAGAATAAAGATGAGGAAGTTGGAGGAAAAACTATTGTTCATAGAGCATGGAATGCAGGAATAGTTAGTGCTCAGAAGAATAAAGAACCTGTTATAAAACAGTTCTTTAAAAGTTATAAAGACGGGATAATTATTACTGCAGGAATAGTACCATCTATAATGTCTATAGGGCTTTTAGGATTATTATTAGCAAAATATACACCTGTTTTTGATTATTTAGGATATATCTACTTGCCTTTTACTTATCTTTTAGGATTTGAAGATGCAATACTTGTTTCAAAATCTTTGGCAACAAGTATTGCTGAAATGTTCTTGCCATCTATGTTAGTTATTAAAAGTGATTTGTTAACTAGATATGTCATAGCAGTTGTATCTGTTTCAGAAATATTATTTTTTTCAGCTTCAATTCCATGTATATTATCTACAAGTATAAAGATAAAGACATCTCATTTAATTTTAATCTGGATTCAGAGAGTTATACTTTCTCTAATTTTCGCTACTATTTTTGGAAAATTATTTTTATGATTTTAAAGAAAATGATTAAATTAATAATATAACTAAGTTAAAATAAAGATTAAGTAAGAAAAAAAGCACAAATAGTATTAAACTATCTGTGCTTTTTTTATATTAAAAATGCAACGTTTACCATAAGTAGAATAACATTGATTGCAAGAAACGCATTTCGATGGTGTAGAATCTCCTTCAGTCCATCTATTAATTAGATTAGGTTCACATGTCAAAGGCCTAGATAGAGAGAAATAAGATATATTAGAATCATTTAGAATTTCATTCATAACTTCGATGCTCCTATTTCCTCCTATTAAAATAACAGGTATATTAATTTCTAAAGAAAGTTTTTTAGCAAAATTTCTAAAATATGATTCTTTTTCTTTATTACCAAATATTTTTTTTCTTGCTGGGCCTAAGTTGTTATCAAGAACTTCAGAGAATGTTTCATCCCCACCTGTTATTTCTATAGCGTCAATACCAATTTCAGATAGTTTTTTACATATAAATAGAGAATCCTCTTCAGTATAACCACTTTCATTTAAGAAATCTTGAGAATTTATTTTTATAAGTATAGGGAAATCAGGACCTACAGCTTTTCTAATACAGTCAACAATTTCAAAAATAATTCTACCTCTATTATCAATGCTTCCTCCATATTCATCATTTCTAGTGTTGTGTTTAGAAGATAAAAATTGACTTAAAATGTAACCGTGCCCAGCATGCAACTCAATTCCAGCAAAACCAGATTTTTTTACTCTAATTGCAGCTTCAGTAAATAAATTAATTATATTTTTAATGTCATTTTTTGATATTTCTTCATTTTTAATAGAGTGAGCAAGATCATTTCCATAAGCAACTTGCATGATAATATTACTACCTAAGTCATGAATTTTTTTTGTGAACTTTTGGTATTCTGGAATGAATTTGTCACTATAAATTCCAAGCATTTTAGTATTAGGTTTAATATTTTCTGAAATATATGCATAACCTGTTAAGATAGTTCCAACTCCTCCTTTTGCAATCTCTTCATATATACTTGAAAGTTCAGGAGTTAAGTGGCCATCATCAGTTGCTAATTCTTCCCAAAGAGCTCCTCTAAATAATCTGTTTTTCATTGTTAAATTTTTAAAATTTGTTGTTTCGAATATAGTTTTCATTTTTTCTCCTTAATAAAATTTTAATTGATAAATTTATTATATAGTGATACTATTCATTATACAAGTATGCACTATTTTGTAATATACTATCAAAAAGGAGAGCGTAAAATGGGAGTTGAATTTAAAGAGGTTAGTTATTATAAAGCGGAGAATTGTAATGAGGTTAATTCTGGACCTTTTGAATACACCCTTTCACTTATTGGTGGAAAATGGAAAATGATAATAATGTTTTGGCTTTGGAAAAAAGAAGTTTTAAGATATGGAGAATTAAAAAAGAAAATAGATGGGATAACTCATAAAATGTTGAGTAGCCAATTAAAAGAGTTAGAGTTAGATGGTATTTTGATTAGGGAAGAGTATCCACAAATACCTCCAAAGGTTGAATATTCTCTATCAGATAAAGGGAAATCTTTAATGCCAATTTTATATGAAATGTGTAATTGGGGGAAGGAATACTACAAGGATAACACTGAAGCTAAAAAATAATAAAGAAAAAATAAAGAAATAGTAAAGAAATAGTAAAGAAATAAAAATAAGAAGACACCATATGTTTTAAACATAGAGGTATCTTCTTATTTTTGTTTTAAAAAGTTATTTTGTATTTATTATGCTCTTTTGAGTATCACCTAATTCAGCATTTTTCAAAGCTTTATCAGCTAAAGATTTGAAAATGTTCATACTATGAGTAGCACCAGCAATTCCATCAATATCTTTAGTATTTTTCTTAGAAGTTAACTCTTTAGTAAATTTATTTACAACATCTGTAAAATCAAAGCCATGTTTACTTTTCATATACTGATTTCCTTTAACATCTTTAGTTCTTTTTTCACCTTTAGAGTTATAGTCTTCAGATTGAACTTTAGAAATTTCTCCATTAGATATAGTAACTTCCACAACAGAAATCCAATTATAATAAGGCTCAGAAGCTTTAACAACATATAGCCCATCTTTGTAAGTAGAAGAAAATATCATTGAATTTACAAATAAAAATAATGAAATAAAAATTTTTTTCATAATAAATCACTCCATAAATTTTGTAATATAACTTTTGTTTTGTTTATATTTTATAAAATAAACTACTCAGACTTATCGTTCTTATGATCGAAGATAACGTCAATAGGAGAACCTTCAAATCCAAATGCTTCTCTTAATTTATTTTCTATATATCTAGAGTAAGAGAAGTGAACTAACTCAGGATAGTTACAGAATAATACAAATCTTGGTGGAGCAGAAGATATTTGTGTAGCATAGTTAATTTTAACAACTCTACCTTTTCTTGTTGGCGGAGTGTTCATCATTATAGCATCTTTAATAACAGTATTAAGAAGTCCAGTAGAGATTCTCTTAGTGTACTCATCAAATACATTATCAGCTTGCTCTAATAGTTTAGAAGTTCTTTGTCCAGTAAGAGCAGAAACAAACTCGATTGGAGCATAACTTAAGAATGGAAGCTCAGCATGAAGACTTTCTCTCATCTTAGTCATTGTGTTATTTTCTTTTTCGATAGCATCCCATTTATTAACAACAATAATAATAGGTTTTCTTTCTTCGTAAGCTATACCAGCAATTCTCTTATCTTGCTCAGTAAGTCCTTCTTTTCCATCTAATATCCAAAGACAAACGTCAGCTCTTTTTATAGTTTTTATAGCTCTTAAAACAGAATAGTACTCTAAACTCTCTTCGATTTTAGATTTTCTTCTTATACCAGCAGTATCAATAAGAGTATATTTATTATCGTTAAATTCTATTAGTGTATCAATAGCATCTCTTGTAGTACCAGCAATTTCACTAACTATAGTTCTCTCTTCTCCAGCAAGTCTATTAACAAGAGAAGATTTTCCAGCATTAGGTCTTCCGATGATAGCAAGTTTTAAAGAGTCATCAAACTCTTCAGGCATTTCAACTTTAGAAACAAGATTAGCAATAATATCTAGCATGTCTCCTAAGTTTGTTTTATGTTCTCCTGAAATAGGAATTAAATGTTCAAATCCTAATCCCCAGAAATCATAAATATCATCTTTCTGTTGAGTATAGTTGTCAATTTTGTTAACACAAAGTACAACAGGTTTTTGTTTTTTTCTAAGAAGATATGAAATCTCCTCATCAAGTGGATTAAGTCCAGCTTTTCCGTCAACTATAAATAGTATAACGTCAGCTTCAGTCATAGCAACCTCTGCTTGTTGTTTAATTTTTGTCATCATAAAATCATTATTTCTTGGCTCAAGTCCTCCAGTATCAACTAAAACGAACTCAGTACCATTCCATTCAGCTTCTCTATAAAGTCTATCTCTAGTAACTCCTGGTTGGTCATCAACTATAGCGACTCTGTCACCAACTAGCTTATTGAAAAGAGTTGATTTTCCAACGTTAGGTCTTCCCACGATTGCAACGATAGGTTTCAAATTTATTACCTCCTAATTAAAATACTTTATTGAATAGTATTTATTTTTTTTTAATATAGTTTTTTCCTTGATAACTACTTTCTTTATAACTTTTATCTGTAATAACATCCTTTTGTTTTTGCTTTTTATTAAGATCTTTCTCAATGAAAAGCTTCTTTCCTGTAAAAGGATCCTCTTCAGTATAATACATTAGAGATGAATATGTAGACGGTGTTGGAGTAAAAATTTGAACTTGTTCAGGATTAAGTTTTAATTCTTGAGCAGCAAATTTTTTCAAGTGGTTCATCTCTTTCTCATCACACCCAGGATGAGCAGCTATTAAATAGTATGTTAAAAATTGTTTTTTATCAAGCTTTTTATTAATCTCATAGAATTTGTTTTTAAACTCTACAAGATAATCTTTACCTTTTTTTCCCATAAGAGAAAGGATTTTATCCTCTGTATGTTCAGGAGCTATTTTCATTTGCCCTGAAATATGATTTTTTATAAGTTCTTCTAAATATTGCGTTCCACATTTTTTATCATCTAATATTAAATCATATCTTATACCAGAAGCGATAAAAATCTTTTTTATTCCTGGAATTTTCTGTAAGTCTTTAAGTAACTTAACTTGTCTAGAGTGATTAAGTGGTAAAGCACTACAAGTATCTGGATAAAGGCATCTCTTATTTTTACAGCTTCCCTTAGTTAATTTTTTAGAGCATTCTACTCCGTACATATTAGCCGTAGGCCCACCTACATCAGAAATATTTCCTTTAAATCCTTTTGTATTAGCAAGAGTTTCTACTTCTCTGATAATAGAAGCTTCACTTCTAGAAATAACTGTTCTACCTTGATGGATTGCAATGGCACAGAAATTACATTCGCCGTAGCATCCACGATGAGTAGTAACAGAATTCTTTATTGTATCTAAAGCACGAACAATACCATCTTTTAAATAATAAGGATGAACTGTTCTTTCAAAATCCATTCCATAAATATCATCAAGTTCTTCACTAGTGAAATTTAGAGATGGTGGATTTTGAATTAAATATCTATCATTGTGAAGTTGAGTTAATCCAACAGCAGTTATAGGATCACAATTAGTATAGAAAAGTTCAAAAGCTTTAACAAAAGCAGATTTATCTTTTACGCACTCTTCATAAGAAGGCAGTTCTAAATAATTTTTTTTATTTTCTTTTGAAATATAACTAATACCTCTAATGTTTTCCCAACGCCCACCATTTTTAAAACAATTAGCAAGTTCAAGCATAGATTTTTCACCCATTCCATAAGAAAGGATATCAGCTTTTGCATCAAAAAGGATAGATCTACGAAGAGAATTACTCCAAAAATCATAATGAGTAACTCTTCTAAGACTCGCTTCTATTCCAGCTAATACAACTGGAATAGAAGAGTTCTTAAAGTATCTCTTTATTAAATTAGTATAAGCGATAACAGCCCTATCAGGTCTTTTATTGTTTTCTCCACCAGGAGTGAAGTCATCTTTTTGTCTTTTCTTTTTAGTAGCAGTATAGTTTGCTACCATAGAATCTACACAACCAGAAGAAACTGCCCAAAATAAATTAGGCTCTCCAAGTCTTTTTATATCTATATCAGAATTGATGTCAGGCTGACATATAACCCCTACTTTAAAACCATGCTTAACTAACCATTTTCCAATAACAGCAGTACCGTTATAAGAGGAATCAATATAAGTATCTCCAGAAATTAGAATAATATCGAGTTTATCCCAGTTAAGCTGCTTTAATTCATCTTGTGTTGTTGGTAAGAACATATACACCCCTCACAATTTTAATTTTATTCTTCTATACTTTGGATTGAAGCCATTAAGAAAGGTACAACTTGTTTCTTTCTTGAAACAACTCCTTCTAACCAAGCACGATTGTCAACAACTTTTACATTGAACGCTCTTTCTATAATACTATGTGTTTCACCAGTAACAAGAAGCATAGATCCAGCATTAATAATATCAGTTATTACTAAAATAGCCATATTATAGCCATTCTTTTTCACTTCTAAGTCTAAAGAGGCAAGAATTTCATCTTTTCTTTTTAAAACTCCTTCAATATCCACAGTATTAATTTGAGATATTGAAATGTTGTATCCACCCATAATAAACGCTTTCATATCAGCATTAATAATTGAGTCAGCTGACATGTCATCAAGAGATGTTCCAGCGATTAGCATATCCATACCAAATTTTTCATAATCTTCAATTCCAGCAATCTTAGCAAGTTCAATTACACATAATTTATCTTTTTCAGTAGCTGTAGGCGATTTAAATATTAAAGTATCTGAAAGTATTGCACTCATCAATAAACCAGCTATTGTTTTAGTTGGAACAATATTAGCCTCTTTATATAATCCGTAAACTATTGTACAAGTAGAACCAACAGTTTCAGCATTAATTTTAACAGGTTCATTTGTTTC
The DNA here is from genome assembly GCA_051656905.1 of Fusobacteriaceae bacterium. GTDB lineage: Bacteria > Fusobacteriota > Fusobacteriia > Fusobacteriales > Fusobacteriaceae > JAGNZR01. The sequence continues at coordinate 156,527 of JBOFJQ010000015.1, forward strand.
AAAGTTAGCAAATTTGTGATGATCAACAACCTGAATAATACTAGAATCTTGTATTCCATCAACTGTTTGTGCTTTTTCATTATGATCTAATAAAACAACTTTTTTTCTTGTAAAATTAATTAAGTTTTTCGTTCTAATAGTTCCATAAACTTCACCATTTTTATCAATAACAGGGAAGTTAGTTTGAGTAACTTCTTTCATGATATCTCTTATTTCATGTAAATAATCATCTGTTTTAAATGAATAGAAACCATTTACTCTCATAATAGAAGCTATAGAGATAGATTGACTAATCAGTCTAATAGTTTTAAAAAGAGAAATATTAACTTTATAGATACAACAGTCAATATTGTCACGAGGAGAAACATAATCTCCCTCTTCACCAGAAATAATTATAAGTCTAGCTCCAGCAGCAATAGCACGATCAATTCCATCAACCATAGTAGTAGTAATAACTATATCCCCAGTTAAAATTTTGTCTAATTGAGAAACAGCACGTAAGTTTCCTTTTATTACTCCAGTTGGATATTTACCACTAATTATAGTACCATTTAAAATATTTTTTAAACTTTCATAAGTAGCACTAAAAACACTGAAAAGATCATCATGCTCTAAGTTTAAATAAGTGTTTGCTATATCAGATATATGAATCATACCTTTTAAGTGATTTTTATTATCAACAACAGGTAAACTAGAAAAATTTTCGTTAGTCATAATATCAAGAGCCTCTTTAAGAGAGCTATTATAGTTTAGTATTTTTTTTTCAACTCTAGTCAAATCAGAAATTTGAGGACTAACAGTTGAAAGTAATTCAGGTGCCTTTACATTAAAATAGTCAAGTACATGTAAAGTTTCTTTGCTTAACTCCCCTAGTCTGTAAGGAACCATTTTTTCTCCAAGTTGAGATCTTAACTTAGAAAAAGAAATTGCAGAGCAAATTGAGTCTGTGTCAGGATTCTTATGTCCAAACGCTAAAATGTGATTCATTAAAAACCTCCAATAAATACGAAAATATTACTACATATTATATCATTATTTTTAAAATAGAACAAATTAAAAATCTAATCTTTTAAAAATATTTTTACAGTTGTTCCTTTATCAAGCACACTACTGATAAAAATACGACCATTAAGGGAAGAAATAATAGATTTAACAATAGGAAGACCTAAACCATATCCACTACCCTCTTCACTATTTTTATTATTAGCTTTAAAAAATTTATTAAATAAAAATGGAAGGTCATCTTTTGAAATACCAACACCGTGATCTATTACATATATAAGGCATGACTTAGAATTGTATGAAAGAATAATTTCAACAGGGTTGTCATTTCCATATTTTATAGCATTTTCAACAATGTTTCTGAGAACTTGTTTGCATAAAATCCAGTTACTATTTAGAATATAATTTTTAGCTTGAAAATGAATAATTTGATTAGGATAGAGAATATTCATCTCTTGAATGACATCGTTAATAATTTCCAATAGATTAATCTTTTCCTTGTCTAAAACTGGTTTAGAATCACACCTAGATAAGAAAAGTAATTTTTCAACAAGTTTTTCCATATTGTTGATTTCACTGCTAATGGTATCAATAGATTCTTTTATAAGGTCTGGATTAGAATTTATTGATTTTTTTAAAAGTGAAGAATAATTTTTTAAAATAAAAATAGGTGTTTTAAGTTCATGAGAAGCGCTATTAACAAAATCCGTTTGAAGGTCTGAATGGTCTTTTAATCTTTTTAGCATTTTCTCATAGGATTTTATAATGTTGAAGAACTCTTCATATGTGACGTTTGAATTAAAATTAGAAATTGTAGTGTTAAAAGAATCTAGTTTAATATCATCTGAAATTTTTTCAATTTTTAAAAGCTCAGGAATAAAGCTATTATAAAATCTATTCATAATTTTAATACACAAAAAAAGAAGAACAAGAAGCATTATACTTGAAATAAAAAATAGATTTTTGAAGAAAAATATTAATGAGGAAAGTTCTTTTATAATCCTAATTTCAATTACTCCATTGTATTCAGTTACTATTCTCTTGTTTAATACCCAGTATTCTAAATTATAATACTGAATTTTATCTTTTATAGGAAGAGGGCCTAAATCAGGAGGGTGTTTATCCTTAAAAGTAATGGAATTATTAGTTATAATTATAGAAATATTAGAAATTTCTGGGCTTTCTTTAAAAACTTCAGAGAGAAAATAAGCTAAATCCTTATGTTCAGGTTCTGAGAATTCTTTTTCTAAAAAAGTTGCAACGTTGTAAATTTCTTGTCTAGTATAGCTGTACTGATAACTAGCTATATAATAAATAGGAACTAGATAAATAATAACAACTATAGAGATAATAAAAAAATAGTTTTTATAAAGCTCCTTTGAAATTTTTTTCATCCCTTACTCCCCTTTTAAAATATATCCAAAACCACGAATTGTTTTAATATAATCAATGTCAATTTTCTTTCTTAGAATTTTAATGTAAGCATCTACAATTTTTTCATCTCCTATATAATCATATCCCCAAACGTTAGAAATGATCTGTTCTCTAGTCAAAATCATCTCTCTATTAAGAGTTAGATAGTGTAGTAATGAAAATTCAGTTTTAGTTAGCTGAATAGGAACATTTTTAATAAGAATAGTCTTTAGTTCTAAATCAATAGAAATATCTTTATATGTCACTAAATTGTTATTATGCTCTTTTTTATCTGAATTTATATCTCTTAGACAAACTCTTATTCTTGCTAAGAGTTCCTCAATAACAAAAGGCTTAGTAATGTAATCATTGGCACCTAAATCTAAAAGAGAAACTTTAGTAAGAATTTCATCTTTTGCAGTTAAAATTATTATGGGAATGTTAGAAAAAATCCTAACTTTTTTGCATACTTCTTCCCCTGAAATATCAGGAAGCCCTAAATCTAAAAGAAGTAAGTCAAAACTATCATTTTGAAGCTCTTTTAAACCAGAAATCCCATTACCCATACTTTTAATATTATATCCAGAATCTTTTAATTCAAGCTCTAAATATCTTCTGATTTTAGCGTTATCTTCTATTAATAAAATTTTTTTCAAAATAAAATACCCCCAACTTTGAAGAAAGCAATTTAAAGTGTTTAAAGTGCTATTGATTAATTATATTCTAAATAAAAAAAATAGTAAATTTAAAGTTATGAAATTAGATGAAAAATTATATAATTTTCATCTAATTTTCATAAACAGATGTTATTATTATCCCATAGTGAAAGGATTTCAGAGGTTTGTATAGTAAACAGAACCGATAACAAAATAAAAATTAGAGAGAAAAGGGGTAGTAAAATGGAGATTTCAGTAGTAATACCAGTTTATAATGAACTGGAAAACATAATGCCTATGGTGGAGAGAATAGAAGCATCTTTAAATAAAACTTTTAAAGAATACGAAATTATTTTTGTAAATGATGCTAGTAATGATGGTAGTTATGAACTATTAGAAAGACTAAAAATAGAAAATTCACACGTTGTACCATATCATTTTGAAAAAAATGCAGGGCAAAGTGCAGGGATTGATTGTGGTTTTAAAAAATCTAGAGGAAATTTAGTAGTAATGATGGATGGAGATTTACAAACAGATCCAGAAGATATCCACGAATTATTAAAATTTATACCAGAATATGATATGGTAAATGGAAAAAGAGCTACAAGAGAGGATGGGTTTAAAAGAAAATTAGCTTCTAAATTAGGAAATGGATTTAGAAATTTAGTTACAAATGATAACATTGAAGATACAGGATGTCCATTAAAATTGTTTAAGAGAGAAGTTGCAAAATCTTATGAAATGTTTAATGGAATGCATAGATTTTTGCCTACTTTAGCAAGATACAGAGGATATAAAGTGATAGAAGTTCCTGTTAGACATTATGATAGATTATATGGAGTTTCAAAATATAAAGTATTTGGAAGAGCTTTAAAAGCTTTTACAGATTGCTTTGCTGTTAGATGGATGGGGAAAAAAATGCTTAATTACAAGGTAAAGGGAGAATAAAATAATGGACTTTAAAAATGTTGATATATTTATGATTATAGGGTTTCTAGGACAAGGATTATTTTCAGCAAGATTTATAGTTCAATGGTTTATTTCTGAAAGAAGGAAAAAAAGTATAATTCCTTTTTCTTTTTGGATATTAAGCATACTTGGAAGTTTATTACTATTAACTTATGCAATACACAAAAAAGATCCTGTTTTTATTTTAGGACAAGCACCAGGATTAATTATTTATACTAGAAATATATTTTTAATAAAAAAACATAAAATGGAGAAAAAAATTGAAAATAAAAGCGGAGAGTAAAAATGGTTGATACAAATAAAAGATGGTTATTTACGATGCATAACTTTACCGAGAGAGAGTATAAAAAAATATTATTTATTGTGGCTTCCATATCTTTCTTTACTAAACTTTGGCTTGAAGATGTAGGGCTAATGGAATCAAGAAATTTTATATCAGCAAGAGAGATTGTAGAATCAGGGAATTGGTTAGTAACGACTCTTAATGGGAGTTATAGATTTGAAAAACCTCCTCTGCCTACTTGGTCTGTAGCGGCCATGATGAAAATTACTGGTAATATTGATGATACTTGGATTTTTAGGATTCCAGCAGCATTATTGGCAATCTGGTTAGTGTTTCTTATGTATAAATTTATAAAAAAGTTAAGTAAGGATAATTTTTTAAGTTTCATGTCAGCACTTATATTATCTACAACTTTTATGCTACAAAAAGAAGGGATTATAAATACTTGGGATATATTTTCTTATGTTTTTATGTTTGCAGGAATTACTTACTTAACAGAAGGATTAAAAACATCTAAGCCACTTGACTTTACAAAGTTTGCAGTATTTTTTGCCTGCTCACTATTAAGTAAAGGACCTGTTGCACCTTATGCCTTACTGCTACCTTTTCTTATAAGTTACGGTATCGTATATGGGGTTGAAGATTATAAAAAAAATAAAAAACTAATAATAAAAAGTTTAATTCTGTCTATCTTAATAGCATTAATTTGGCCTTTATGCATATTAATAAATAATTATGAATTATTTTTATTAGTATTAGAAAAGGAAAAAAATACGTGGGATACAAAATCAGTTAGAGGGTATTTGTATTATATTGACTATTTTGTATATACTGGTGGATGGTTAATATTCTTATTGTATTCTCTTTTTAATAAATTTTTAAAAGATAAAATTAGTAATAATCATAAAAAATTATTAAAAATGTCTACTCTGTGGAGTTTAATGATTTTTATACTAATCTCCGTAGTAAAAATGAAAAAGCAAAGATATGGAATACCATTATATATAGTAGCGGCGATTCCATCAGGAGTTTTATGTACCTATCTCTATAGAAGTACATATGATACTTTGACAAAATGGGATAAATATTTGTTAAAAATTCAAGAATGGCTAATAAAAATAGCACTTATAGGAATACCGATACTTCTTATAGTAAAGTCAAACTTTAAACCTACCCCTATTGTAATTGTTTTAATAATATTTTATTCTCTTTTAGCAAAAGGATATTTTTATGCCTTAAAAAAATATAAAAAGGAAATTTCAAAAATGGTGGTAATAGGCACTGCGGCACTAATGCTGCTTATTAGCTCTACCCTTGTATGGTTCATTTATGAGAAGGTTTTATGTCCTCCCCAAGATAAAAATATAAAATATTTAGAATCAATTAGAAAATTTGATAAAAAAATAAAAATCTATTCAACGGACTTTAGAATAGAATATGTATGGAAAATTGGAAGAAAAATAATTGATATTGATAAAGTAGAAAAAGGTAGCAATAAAACATTAGATATTCCAGAAAAAATATTATTTTTAACTGAAGATAGAGGAGATTTAGAAGAGCTTAAAAATTATAGCAATATAAAGGATTATGTAATTGAAAAGGTTGAGTCATATCATAGAAATGTAGAGAGTAAAAAAATTGTAGAACTATATGAAGTGAAATTAATTAAATCAAACTAATTAAATAAAAAAAGGTGGTTAAAAAGTGAAAACATATTTAATAACAGGTGGAGCAGGATTTATAGGGTCAACATTAGGTGAAAAAATATTAGCTCAAGGAGACAAAGTAATAATATTAGATAATTTTAATGATTACTATGATTATCTGTTAAAAATTAAAAATGTTTTAGATATGTCAGGAAAAGAAAAAGAATCACAAAATATGACTAAATATTTTAAATATGGTAAAGAAAATATTTTAAATAAAATTGAAAATATAAATATCTTAAAGAATATTATAAACTCAGAAAAAGTAGTTATAGAATTTGTTGATATTAGAGATTTAGAAGAGATGCAAAGAGTGTTCAGTACGCATAAAATAGATACAGTAATTCATTTAGCTGCTATGGCAGGAGTAAGACCTTCAATAGATGACCCTCTTTTATATGAAGAGGTAAATGTAAGAGGAACAAATATTCTTTTTGAAGTTATGAGAAGAAACGGGGTTAAGAAAATATTAGCAGCATCTTCATCTTCTGTATATGGGAATAATAAGACTGTTCCTTTTAAAGAGACAGATATAGTTGATTTTGCAATTTCACCTTATGCAGCAACAAAAAAATCTAATGAAGTATTGGCACATACATATCATCATCTTTATGATATGAGTGTAGTTATGTTAAGATTTTTCACAGTTTTTGGACCAAGACAGCGTCCAGACCTTGCGATTTCTAAATTTACAAAACTTATTTCTCAAGGAGAAAAAATACCTTTCTATGGAGATGGAACAACAAGTAGAGACTATACATATGTTGAGGATATTGCTGATGGTGTATTATTATTAAGTGACTATTTAGATAAAAATAGTAAGGTTTATGAAATTTGTAATATAGGTGGTTCAGATCCAGTATCTTTAAAAGAGATGGTAGAAACAATAGAAAAGGTATTGGATAAAAAGGCTGAACTTGAAATGTTACCAATGCAACCAGGAGATGTAGAAAGAACATATGCTGACTTAACGAAGATAAAAACTATGGTAGGGTATGCACCTAAAAATACATTCACTCAAGGGATAGAGAAGTTTACTAAGTGGTATTTTAAAGGTTAATACAAATTTAGGGAAGAAAATAGTGAAAAAAGAAAAATATAGAAAAGTGATAGAGGGGAAAATCATGAAAATAGCAATTGCAGGAACAGGGTATGTAGGATTATCAAATGCAATATTACTTGCACAAAATAATGAGGTTATTGCTTTAGATATAATATCAGAAAAAGTAAACATGATAAATAACAAAAAATCACCTA
>JBOFJQ010000016.1:0-21563 GCA_051656905.1 Fusobacteriaceae bacterium
AGTAGAGGTTCATTTTTAATAATATAAAAAATAATTGAAGGCTTTAAAAAATAATAAAGCCTTTTAAGCTAGGGTAATTCAATATTAACATAAGACTAATATAAAGTACAGGGAAGCGACGGGAAATTACGGGAAATCGCGGGAAATGGATAAAAAAAACGTTTTGTAGAGCAGGCTGTACTAGTGATAGAAAGGTCTCCTTAAAATCCAAAAAAATAGTAAAACATTTAAAAAATATTTAAAAAATAGTAAAAAAGGAGATTTTAGAGATTAGTAATCAAATAATTTTAAGATGATGAAGTCTTTTATTTTTAGTTTTCAGTTGCCATGTAAAAATATTAGTTGGCGTCTAAATTTTTTTGAAAAAAATATGATAAAAAAAAGGGGTTAAGCAATAAAGATGCCTTTTAGTTATACATTTTGTAATCTTATTGGGAATTAACATGTTTTATGTTAGAATTTAAAAATCACTTTATGATTTTACAGATAAAAAGATAGAAAAATAAAATGAATTAGTGTAAAATATAAAAGGTCAAGAAAAAAAATGAGAGTATAATAAACTAAGACAGATGCTAAGTTATAAAAGTGTTTTGTGTTAGAATAACGAAAAAGCATGGGTGAAAAATGAAAAAAGCTATATTTTTGGATAGAGATGGAACAATAAATGTAGAAAAAGATTATCTTCATAAAATTGAAGATTTTGAATTTGAAACAGGTGCACTAGAAGCTTTAAAAATATTTGAAGAATTAGGATATATAGTGATTGTAGTTACTAATCAATCTGGAATAGCCAGAGGTTATTATACAGAAGTAGATTTAGAAAGATTAAATTCCTATATGATGATAAAAGTAAAAGAGAACGGTGGTAATATATCTAAGTGCTACTACTGTCCACATCATAGTGAAAAAGGTTTAGATCAATATAAGATTGAATGTAATTGTAGGAAACCTGAAGCAGGAATGTTAATAAATGCTATTGGTGAGTATGATATAGATGTTGAAAACTCTTATATGGTAGGAGATAAAATTTCAGATATTCAAGCAGGTGAAAAGGTAAAAGTTACTCCTGTACTGGTAAAAACTGGTTATGGGAAAAAAACTTTAGAAAAAGAAAATATAACTTGTGAAGTATATGATAATCTTTTAGAATTTGCTAAAAGTATAATGTAATATTATAACTAGTACTTATAGAACATTTGAAGAATGAAAGGAAAAATATGGAAAAATTATTTAATGCTATAAAAAAATTTTTAAATGGAAATGAATCTTTAAAAAGAATAGATTCTGACGTTGATACAAAAATTGAGAAGTTTAAAAATATAAAATTTAATAAAATTGTTATGGATAGTAAAAAAATAGAGGAAAATGACATTTTTTTTGCTATAAATAATGGGAATAATTATGTTGAAGAAGCTTTAGAAAAACAAGCTTCTTTGGTTTTTTGTGATAAAAAACAGATTATTAAAAGTGATAAAATAATTTATGTAGAAAATACAGTTAGTGCTATGCAACAAATAGCTAATCTTTATAGAAAAGAAGCTAATTTTAAAATTATTGGAATAACTGGAAGTAATGGAAAAACTACAACTAAAGATATTCTTTATTCTGTTTTATCTCAAAAATTTAAAGTTGAAAAAACTCAAGGTAATTATAATAATCATATAGGATTACCATTTACAATTTTAACTACAAATGAAGACACTCAATATTTAATTTTAGAAATGGGAATGAGCAGTTTAGGTGAAATTGATTTATTGTGTAAAGTTGCTGAACCTGATTATGGGATTATAACTAATATAGGTTTATCTCATATGGAGATTCTTAAAACAAAAGAAAATGTTTTTAAAGCAAAGACAGAAATGTTGAAATATGTTGGAGCGGAGAGTGTTTTTTTGTCATCTGATGATGAATTTTTAGTTAAGGTTTCTGGAAATAAAATTGGGTTCAATCCTAATGTCAAAACAGATGGAAAATGTAAAAATTATGTAATAAGTAACTTTGTTCAAGATGAAAATAGAATAATTTTTTCAATGAATGGAGAAGAATTTTCTACAAATTTAAACGGAGAATATAATGCTAATAACTGTGGTTTAGTCATAGCTTTAGCTAAAAAAATTGGTTTAAGCTCAGAAGAGATTAAAATGGGGTTAAGAGAACTATCTATAACTCCTATGAGATTTCAAAAAGTATATTGGAAAGATATTTTAGTAATAAATGATGCATATAACGCGAGTCCTATATCTATGGAATTAGGTTTAAAATCTTTTGCTCAGATCTATAAGGAAAGATATAAAATAGCATTTATAGGTGACATGTTAGAGCTGGGAGAAAAAGAGATTGATTATCACGAAGATGCAATTAAACAAGCTTTATCTTTTGGGTATCAAGAGATAATTCTATATGGTGACAGAATGGAAAAAGCATTAGAAAATTTAAAAAAAGCATCTGTTGATACTAAAAAAGTGCTATTTTTCAAAGATAAAGAAGATATAAAAAATATTATTTTATCAAAAGAAAAATTAGAAATAGTATTATTTATAAAAGGTTCTAGAGGTATGAAACTAGAAGATATATTAAAAGCAAATTAGGAGTGTATATGTTATTTTTATTAAGTCAAGAGTATCCAAGTCTACAAATTTTATCATCAATTTCCTTAAGGGTAGCGTTATCTTTTTTAATCGCATTTTTCTTTATATTAGTATTTGGGAAACCATACATTAATTATTTGAAAAAAAAGAAATTTGGAGAAAGCATAAGAGAAGATGGACCACAATCACATTTTTCAAAAAAAGGAACTCCTACAATGGGTGGGGTTTTAATAGTTGCAAGTATTATAATTACAACTTTAATTACGTCGAATATTCAAAATAATTATATTATTTTATTATTAATAGTAACTTTACTTTTTGCAAGTATCGGGTTTATTGATGACTATACAAAATTTACAGTAAATAAGAGAGGTTTATCAGGTAAAAAGAAGCTTTTAGGTCAGTTCTTAATAGCTGTAGTAGTTTGGTTATTTATAACATATTTTAAACCTGATGGAATGACGCATTATGATTATGCAATTTTAAATCCTTTAAAGAAAGGAAGTTTTATATATATAGGAGCTTTAGGAACATTTGTATTTATATCTTTAATATTAATGGGTGCTTCTAATTCAGTAAATATTACAGATGGATTAGATGGACTAGCAACAATGCCAGTTGTAATTTCAGGATTTGTATACTTAGTTATAGCTTACTTTACAGGTCATATAGTTTTAAGTGACCACTTAAATATATCTTATGCCGTAGGTATAGGGGAAATAACTGTATTTTTAGCAGCTATGTGTGGAGCAGGACTTGGGTTTTTATGGTATAATTTTTATCCAGCTCAAATATTTATGGGTGATACAGGTTCGTTAACTTTAGGTGGAATACTTGGAACAGTTTCAATACTGTTAAAACAAGAGTTATTACTTCCAATAGTAGGAATAATATTTGTAATAGAAGCATTATCAGTAATAATTCAAGTATTCTCTTTTAAAGTTTTAGGAAGAAGAGTGTTTAAAATGGCTCCAATTCATCATCATTATGAGTTATTAGGAAAACATGAAGCAAAGGTAACAATGAGATTTTGGATTATAAGTTTAATGTTTGGAACATTAGCTCTTGCAATAGTTAGATTAAGAGGGGTATAAAAAGTTATAAATTAAGGTTACGAGAGTTATAATACAATAGAGATATACGAGGAGACAATTTATGAAAAAAGCTATGGTTTTTGGAGCTGGAAAAAGTGGATTAACTGCAAAAAAAATATTAGAAAAAAATCAATATGAAGTTATTCTTGTTGATGATAAAGTAGCTATGAGTTCAAAAGAAGCAATTGAATTATTAGATGAGATAGAGCTCTTTGTAAAAAGTCCAGGAGTTCCTTATGTAGAGTTAGTAAAAAAAGCTATGGAAAAAAATATACCTGTAATAGATGAGATAGAACTTAGCTATAGAGAGTTAAGAAAAACAAATAATGAAACTAAGATTATAGCTATAACAGGAACAAATGGAAAAACAACAACAACAGCAAAAACTGCGGAATTATTAGAGTTTGCAGGTTTTAAATCTATAGCTTGTGGAAATATTGGAAAACCTTTTGGAGAAGTTGTTTTAGAAGAGAAAAAATATGATTATATCGTTATAGAGTTAAGTTCTTTTCAATTAGAAAATTTAGACTCTTTTAGAAGTGATATTGCTGCTTTAATAAATCTTACTCCTGACCATTTAGAACGTTATAAAAGTATTGAAGAGTATTATGATGTTAAACTTAATGTAGGAAAAAACCAAAAATTTTCAGATAAATTTATTTTGAATTTTGACAATAAAGAGAGTTTAAAGAGAATAGATAGAATATCTGGAGAAATATTAGGAGTAACTACAACAAAGGATAAAGAGAAGTACCTTTTTTTAGAAAATAATAGTATAATATATAAAACAGAAAAAATTATAGATATTAATGAACTTTCATTAAAAGGAAAGCATAATTTAGAAAACATGTTATTTTTAATTGCTATAGCAAAAATAGTAGGAATAAGTAATAATATTTTGAAAGAGTATTTAATGACAGCGAAGCCAATAGAACATAGATTAGAAGGATTCTTCTCATATGGTGGAGTTCAATTTATTAACGATTCTAAAGCTACAAATGTAGATTCAACAAAATTTGCAATAGAAGCTTATCCAGAAAGTATTCTAATTTGTGGTGGAAAAGATAAACATTTAGATATAACTGATTTAGGTAAATTAATAGCAGACAATAACATGGCAGAGGTATATTTAATTGGAGAAAATAGATATATTATTTTAGAAAAATTAAAAATGTATTCTTATCCAGAAAATAGAATTTTCGATGTTGAAAATATAGATAATTGCATGAAAATATTAAAAAGCAGATTGAATCCAGAGAAAAAGCAGGTAGTGCTTTTTTCACCAGCAACCTCGAGCTATGATCAATTTGACAATTTTGAAGATAGAGGAAGAAAATTTAAAGAGATAGTAAGAAAGTATTTTGGAGGTTAGTTTTGAAAAAAGTTATACTTACAACAGGAGGAACAGGGGGACATATATACCCAGCCCTTTCAGTTGCAGAAGAATTAAAAGAAAATGGAATAGATGTACTTTTTATAGGTACATCATTAAGAATGGAAAAGGACATAGTGCCTAAATTTGGGTATAGATTTATAGGTTTAAATGTTCAATCTCCAAGAAATTTTGTAAGTATAGTTAACTTTATAAAAGCGATTTTTCAAAGTATAAAAATAGTTAAAAAAGAGAGCCCAGATGCAATAATAGGATTTGGAAATTATATATCTGTTCCAACTTTAGTAGCAGGAATTATTTTGAGAAAAAAAATATATATACAAGAACAAAATGCTACAGTGGGAATGACTAACAGATTATTTTTTAGATTTTGTAAAAAAATATTTTTAGCTTTTGAGGCTTCTTATGATGATCTACCTATAAAATATGAAGAAAAAATACTGGTAACAGGTAATCCTTTGAGAAAGGATATATTAAATATAAATAGAGAGACAGAAAGAGAAAATTTAAAAGTTTCTCCTAAAGAAAAAGTATTATTGATAACTGGTGGAAGTTTAGGAGCTAAAGAGATTAATGATGCTGTATTGCAGGAATGGAATAGAATTTATGAAAATAAAAACTTAAGAATTTATTGGGCAACTGGTGAAAAACTTTATTCAGAAGTTAATAAACAAATAGATAGAATAAAAACGAAAGATGTAATAAAGCCTTATTTTGATAACATGGTTAATATAATGGCTGCTGCAGATTTAGTAGTTTGTAGAGCAGGAGCTCTTACAGTGTCAGAACTTATAGAGCTTGAAAAACCTTCAGTATTGATTCCTTATCGTTATAAGAAAGTTGGACAAATGGAAAATGCTAAAATTTTAGAAGATGTTCAAGGGACTTATGTATATACAGGAAGTAAAGGACACTTGGCAATAGATAGAGCTTTAGACTTAATAGAAAATCAAGAGTTATTAGATAGTATAAGTTTAAAAATAAAAAGTTTAAAGAGAAAAAATGCTGCGAAAGAAATTGTAACAGAATTAGATATTTGGAGGATATAATATTGAAGAAAATTTATTTTATAGGTATAAATGGAATAGGAATGAGCGGTCTTGCTAAAATAATGAAAATAAAAGGATTTGAGGTTTCAGGGGCTGATTTATCAAGAAGCTATGTGACAGAAGAGTTAGAAAATATGGGGATAACAGTATTTGGATATCACGATGATAAAAATATGGTAGGAATAGATACTGTAATAGCTTCAAGTGCGATAAAAGATACAAATCCAGAGTATGCATATGCTTTAAAAAATAATATAAAAATAGTTAAAAGAGGGGAGCTACTAGGTACTCTGATAAACTTAGAAACAGGGATAGCTGTTGCAGGAACTCACGGAAAAACAACTACAAGCTCAATGCTATCAGCTTGTATGATGAGCAAAGATCCGACAATTGCAGTTGGAGGAATTTTACCAGAGATAGGATCTAATGCTAGACCAGGGACTTCAGAATATTTTATAGCGGAAGCAGATGAAAGTGATAATTCATTCCTTTATATGACTCCATCATACTCTATAGTTACTAATATAGAAGCTGATCACCTAGAAAATCATGGTTCTTTAGAAAATATAAAAATATCATTTAATAAATTTTTAGATCAAACTAAAAAAGAAGCGATAGTTTGCTTAGATTGTGATAATATTAAAGAAGTTATTGAGGGAAGAGAAAATATAACAACTTATTCAGCTAAAAATTCAAAAGCTAATATATTTGCAAAAGATATAGTTATAAAAGCGGGAAAAACTGAATACACTGTTGTTGTTAATGGAGAATCAATTGGAGAGTTTGCAATATCTATTCCAGGCATGCATAATATTTTAAACTCATTACCTGTAATATATTTATCTCATAAACTTGGTGTAGAGACTCAAGAGATAAAAAGAGCATTATTATGCTTTAAAGGAGCAAAAAGAAGATACGATATTTTATATGATAAAGGGATAAAAATAATAGATGATTATGCACATCATCCAACAGAGATAATGGCTACACTTCAAGGTGTAAAAAGTATTGAAAAAAATAAAGTAGTAGCAATATTTCAACCTCATAGATATTCAAGAGTAAAATTTTTAATAGACAAGTTTGAAAATTGTTTTCAAGGTGTAGAGGAAGTTTTATTACTGCCAATCTATTCAGCTGGAGAAAAAGATATTTATAATGTTAGTTTAGAAATGTTGAAAGATAAAATTAATCATGAAAATTCTAAAATAGTAAATGATCAAAAAGAAATTTTTGAAATAATAAATTCTTGTAAGGAGGATAAAGTTTTTCTTTTTATGGGTGCGGGAAATATATCAAGTTATGCTCATGAAATTGTAGAAAAATTAGAGAAAAATGAAAATATATAAAAATTATGAAATGAAAGAACACTCTAATATGAAAGTTGGTGGAATAACTAGAAATTATTTCATAGTAGAGCTTAAAGAAGAGATAAAAGATATTTTTGAAAATTATTCAAATCTTTTTGTAATAGGAAATGGAACTAACACACTTATTAATGATTGTGAGCTAGAAACTAATTTCTTAAGTTTAAAAAATTTAAATAAAATTGAAGAAAATGAAGATGGAATAGTAAAAGTTGAATCAGGTATTGACTTTTCTAAATTAATAGAGTATACAGAAAGTAAAGATTATGCAGGTCTTGAAAATTTATCTGGAATTCCAGGAACTTTAGGTGGACTTGTTTATATGAATGGTGGGGCTTATGGAAGTGAAATCTTTGATCATATAATAGAAATAGAGATTCTAGATGAAAATAGAAACATAAGAACTGTTAAGAAAGAAAATATAGATTTTTCTTATAGAAATACAGAAATTCAAAGAAAAAAATGGGTAGTTTTAGCTGCAACATTTAAATTTTTAAAAGGACATGATAAAGCTAAGGTAGATGAGTTAAAAAGAAAAAGAGAAGAAAGACACCCTTTAGAGTTACCTAACTTAGGAAGTAGTTTTAAAAATCCAGAAGGACATTTTGCAGCAAAATTAATTATTGAGGCTGGACTTCAAGGATATACAGTGGGAGATGCACAAATATCAATGAAGCATCCTAATTTTATAGTGAACTTAGGTTCAGCTACTTTTGAAGATATTCAAAAATTAGTTGAGCATGTTAAGAAGGAAGTAAAAGAAAAAACTGGAATACTACTAGATGAGGAGATTGTGATAGTGAATGAATGATATTGATAAGGAAATAAAAATAGCTGTATTCATGGGAGGAATCTCATCAGAAAGAGAAATTTCTTTAAGAAGTGGAGACGCGGTGCTAAAGAGCTTAATAAGACAAGGATATAATGCTTATGGGGTTGATTTAGTTCAAGAAAATTTAGTTACTGCATTCATTGAAAACCAATATGATTTAGCCTTTTTAGTTCTTCATGGAGAGTTTGGTGAGGACGGAAGAATACAAGCTGTCTTAGATATGCTTAAAAAGCCTTATACAGGGTCAGGAGTAACAGGAAGTGCTATAGCTATGGATAAGATATTCACAAAAAAAATAGCACAATTAGCAGGAATAAGAGTAGCTAAAAATTACGATAGTATTGAAGAAATAGATAGTTATCCAGTAATAATAAAACCGGCCAAAGAAGGTTCAAGTGTAGGTTTATTTATTTGTAAAAATAAAGAAGAAGCAACAAATGCAGTTTTACAATTAGAAAATAAAAAATTAGTAATTGAGGAATTTATTGCAGGAGAAGAACTTACTTCAGGTGTTTTCGATGAGGAAGCTTTAGGAGTTTTAAAAATAAAATCTTCTCATGAATTATATGACTATGAAGCTAAGTATTCTAAGGGGGGATCAGTACACGAATATCCAGCTAAAATTTTAAAAGAAGCTTATGATGAAGTATGTGCTGCTTCTTTAAAAATTCATAAAGAGTTAGGATTAAGAGGGATAACAAGAAGTGATTTTATATTAAAAGATGGGAAGCCTTATTTTTTAGAAATTAATACTTGCCCAGGAATGACTGTAACAAGTTTAATACCAGAAATAGGAACTATTAAGGGGTATACTTTTGATGATTTAATAAGAAAAACTGTAGAAAAATTTAAAGGTAAAACCTTTGTTTAAAGGAAGTGAAGCTAGTTGTTAAAATTTTTTTTAGGTTCTTTATATTTAGTAGTTTTTCTATTTTTAGTAGATAAAGTAGAAAAAGAATACCGATTAAAGCCCGAATTTAAACTAAATTATATTACATATAACGGGAATTATTCTTTAGTAAAAAATGAGTTAGTAAAAATATCTGATTCGATTTACGGAAAAAATATGTGGCAAATTCCAATGGATAAACTAAAAGAAAAAATTCAAAAAGATATAAGGGTTAAAAATGTAAGTATAAGTTATCCTAAATTAGGAGTAATTGACTTTGTAATAGAGGAAAAAGAGCCCTCTTATTATGCTAATATAAATGGAAAAACTTTTGCTGTAGATGAAAAGGGGAATATATTTGCATTTCTTGATGAAGTAAACGTAAAAGAGTTGCCAGTTATAACTGTAAATGCAGAAGAAGATATAGAAGAAATTTTAAAATTACTTTTTAAAATAAAAGATTCAGAATTCAAAAAAATGATTTCAAAAGTTTATTATAAAAGTCCTATTGAAATACATTTAGTAGTTGAAAAAGATGTTATAATAAAGACACAACAAAATGTTATAGACGAAAAATATGATGTACTAAGAGAATTGTATTTTAATTTGATTAAAGACAAAAAACTAGAATATATAGATTTACGATTTGATGGTTATGTTGTAAAAGAGATAGGAGCTGATTCAAGTGACAAACCAAAGAGAGATAGTTAAAACAGTAATAGATATTGGAAATTCAAAAATAAAAATATTAGTTGCAGAACTCTATGATAATGGTCAGAAAGTTAGAGTTTTAGGTTACACAGAAGCAATTACTCAAGGGTTGAAAAAATCTATAATAGAAAATCCTGAAAGTATAACATCTTCTATTGATAAAGCAATTAGAGAGATGGAATATAAGCTTGATAGAAGAATAGAAACAGTAACAATAGGTATTAGTAGTCCAAATATAAAATCAAGAACAATAAATACAAGGATAAGTTTTCCAGAAACAGTAATTACAGATAAAGAAGTAGATGAGTTATATTGGGAAGCTGAAAAAGAACTTGTAAATTTAGATGAAAAAGTAATAAAAAAAGAGATGTATAATATAAGAGTAAATAACTCAGGTATATTAAAAAATCCTAAAGGTGTTACAGGAAAAGAGTTACAAGGTGACATTCATTTAATAAGTATGAAAGATTCTGAACTAAATGGATATGAGGAAGTAATAAATAGAGCAGGGCTTTCGGTTGAAGGTATAACTCTTAATGCTTACTGTTCTGCTGAGTCTGTTTTAGACGATGAAGAAAAGAGTAAAGGTGTTGCTTTAATTGATATTGGAGAAGGAATTACAGATATCATAATGTATAAGAATGCTAAGATGATACACTCAAAATCCATAGCATTAGGTTGTATGCATTATATAAGTGATTTATCTTATATCCTAGAAATTTCAAAAGATGAAGCTCTAAAGGTAATACAGAAATTAAAAGAGAAAGACATTGAAAAAGATAGAATTACTGTTAATGGAAAAAGTTTCACAGTAAATCATATTAGAAAAATAATAGATGCGAGAACGGAAGATATAGCTAAGTTTATTCTTGATACAATAGAAGAGTCTGGATTTAATGGTTATTTAGGAAAAGGTATTATAATTACCGGTGGGGCCATTGTATTAGACGAGTTAATAAAAAAAATATCAGAGTATACAGCTTATAAAGTAGTAAAAAAAGAGCCAGTATTTATGGTAGGATTACCAGAAAGAGATTCTGCTATGGCCAGTGTTATAGGAATAATGCTTGAAGTAATGAAGAATGAATTCCAAAAGATGCAAAAAGCTAAAAGAGTTATTGAAGAGGAACCGTTAGAAGAGGAAGTTGCTACAGAAGAAATTTCTATATTAGAAATAACTGATGAGAGAGAAAAAGAAGAAGAAGTCGAAGAAAAACCTAGCATTATAGAAAAAATCAAGAAAATTTTTAATAGTTATGTCTAATACTTTTAGGAGGGGAATAGTTGTGAATGAAGGAATAGTAAAAATCAAAGTTATCGGAGCAGGTGGAGCAGGTGGAAATGCAATAAATGATATGATAGAATCTGGAGTAAATGGTGTAGAGTTTATAGCTGCAAATACAGATGCTCAAGACTTAAATCGTTCATTAGCAGATATAAGAGTTCAGTTAGGAGAAAAGCTAACTAGAGGGCTAGGAGCAGGTGCAGATCCAAAAATAGGTGAATTAGCAGCTCAAGAAGATGAAGAAAAATTAAGAATATTATTAGAAGACACAGATATGTTGTTTATTACATCTGGTATGGGTGGAGGAACAGGAACAGGATCTTCTCCAGTAATAGCTAGAATAGCTAAAGACATGGGAATATTAACAGTTGCTGTTGTTACAAGACCATTTTCTTTCGAAGGAAAAAAGAGAAAAAATAATTCTGATGAAGGAATTCAAAAGTTAAAAGATAGCGTTGATTCTCTTGTAATTATACCTAATGATAAATTATTTGAATTACCTGATAAAACAATAACAATTCAAAATGCTTTTAAAGAAGCTAATAATATTTTAAAAATAGGTATTAAGGGTGTTGCTGATTTAATGATTGGTAACGGACTTATTAACTTAGACTTTGCAGACATAAAAACAACTATGCAGAACTCAGGAATAGCAGTTTTAGGATTTGGTGAAGGTGAAGGGGAAAATAGAGCAATAAAGGCTACAGAAAAAGCTTTACAATCACCATTATTAGAAAAATCAATAAATGGAGCAAGTAAGATACTTATTAATATAACTGGATCATCATCAGTAACATTAATGGAGGCAAGCACTATATCAGAAATGGTAAGAGATGCTGCTGGAAAAACTACTGAAGATGTAATGTTTGGACTTGCAATTGACGAAACTCTTGGAGAAAAAATTCAAGTTACTGTTATAGCTAATAATTTTGTTGATGAAAATGAAAAAGCAGAACCTTTTATCAGTGTAGCAGCAAAAGTTGAAGAAAAAAAATTAGAAACAGTAGAGCATGTTGAGGAAAAGGTAGATTTAGATTTACCACCTTGGATGAGAAATCACCAAGAAACTGACAAAAAATAATAAAAAAATTTTTGAAAATGAGGGACTCAAATGGCGTCTCTCATTTTTGTTATGAAAAAAAATTAAAGTATGTTAAAATTATACCAGTGGTAAAAAAAAATAAAATAGGTGATGAATATGAAGTCATTAATATTGAACAGAGAAAAGTATAAAGACATGGAATATAACTCAAAGAAAATAAAACAAGGTGATATATTTGTTGCATTGGAAGGGGTTACTGTAGATGGTCATAATTATATAAATATGGCTATAGAAAATGGTGCTAAAGGAATAATTCATAGTAAAGAAATAGATAAAAAAGAGGGAATAGATTATTATTGTATAGACAATTTAAGAGAAAAATTAGGAGAGATAGCTTCTGAATTTTATGGTTGGCCACAAAAAGATATAAAAATAATAGGAATAACTGGAACTAATGGAAAAACAACAACAACATATTTATTAGAGCAATTATTAGGTGAAGAAAAAGTTGCTAGAGTAGGAACTGTAGAGTATAAAATAGGGGATGAAATAATAGAAGCTCCAAATACGACACCTGAATCTTTAGATATAGTAAAAATGTGTAAAAAAATTGTTCAGAAAAAAATTCCATATTTGGTAATGGAGGTAAGCTCACATGCATTAATGCTAGGAAGAGTAGACATGTTAGAGTTTGATGTAGCTATATTTTCAAACTTAACTCCAGAACACTTAGATTTTCATAAGAATATGAATGACTATTATCTAGCGAAAAGAAATATTTTCACTAAATTAAAAAAAGTAGATAACAAAGTTATAGGAAAACCAATCATTAATATTGATGATGAATATGGTATGAAATATTATAATGAATTTAAAGGTCTAACATATGGAATTGATTCAGGAAAATTGCATGGGAAATTTGTTGAAGGTAGTAGAGATTGTATAGAGATTAATTATGAAGAGGAAAATAAGGATACCCATAAATTAGTATCTAAGGTGAAATTATTAGGGAGATATAATCTTTATAATATATTGTCAGCTGTAGGTGGGGTATTAGCATTAGGATATGATTGGGAATATATCTCATCAAAGCTTAAGCATTTAACAGCTGCACCAGGGCGTTTTGAAATTATTGATTGTAGGCAAAAGTTTACTGCAGTTGTAGACTATGCTCATAGTGCAGACGCCTTAGAAAATCTTTTAAAAACAGTTAAAGATTTAGAGTTTTCAAAAATAATAACAATTTTTGGATGTGGTGGAGATAGAGATAAAACTAAGAGACCAGTTATGACAGATGTTGCTATAAAACATAGTGATGTCGTTATAATTACAGCGGATAATCCAAGAACTGAAAAAATAGAGGATATAATAAAGGATATGGTAATAAATATAGAGAAAAATTCTGTTATAATTGAACCAGATAGAGAAAATGCTATAATAAGAGCAGTTGAAATGGCAAACGATGGAGAGATAATTGTAGTTGCAGGAAAAGGTCATGAAGCATATCAAATTTTAGGAAAAGAAAAAATTCATTTTGATGACAGAGAGTATTTAAGAAGAGAGATTATAAAAAAACTAAAAAATAAAAATAATTAGAGTTAGAAAAAATTATATTTTGGAGGTAATAGAATGTTAGTTAATGAAGTTAAAAAAGTAAATATAGCAAACATATTTGATATAGGTGGGAAAGAGAGATTTACTCTTATTGCAGGTCCTTGTGTTATAGAATCTGAGCAAATGGTTATGGATATAGCTAAAGAATTAAAAGATATTTGTGGTAGATTGAAAATAAATTTAATATTCAAAGCTTCTTATGATAAAGCTAATCGTTCATCGATTAACGGTTTTAGAGGTGTAGGAATGGCTGAAGGTCTAAGAATATTAAAAAGAGTTAAAGATGAATTAGGACTTCCTATTATAACAGATGTGCATGAAAGTTGGCATTGTAAAGAGGTTGCAAAAGTTGTAGATATATTACAAATTCCAGCATTTTTATGTAGACAAACTGACTTGCTTGCAGCAGCAGCAGAAACAGGATTACCAATTAATATAAAAAAAGGACAATTTTTAGCCCCTTGGGATATGAAAAATGTAGTAGTAAAAATGCAGGAATTAGGAAATACAAATATATTACTTTGTGAAAGAGGGGCAACTTTCGGATATAATAATATGGTAGTTGACATGAGAGGACTAATTGAAATGAGAAAATTAGGATACCCAGTTGTATTTGATGTAACACATGCAGTTCAAAGACCAGGAGGAGCAGGAGATTCAACATCAGGAGATAGAGAGTATGTAGCGCCACTGATGAGAGCAGGACTTGCTATAGGGATAGATGCTATATTTGCTGAAGTACATCCAGATCCAGATAATGCGAAATCAGATGGTCCAAATATGTTGAAATTACATGAAATCGAAGAGATATTAAAAACAGCAATAGCAATAGATGATTTAGTAAAATCTAGATAAAAAATAATAGAAATATTTGGATTTTTTAATAAAATCAAAGAAAAAAGATAGTTGAAGATGCTAGAAATACAGATAAAGTGGCACAATAAAAGTTGACAAAATAGATAAGGTATAATATAATATTGAACTAGGGTAGAGAGATTAAAAAGAAAAAATATAAAAAAATTATAGGAGGAATTAAGATGATAACTAAAGATATGAATATTTTAGAAGCTGTACAAAAATATCCAGAAATAACAACTATTTTCCGTAAATATGGATTAGGTTGAGTTGGATGTATGGTTGCCTCAGGTGAGAGCATAGGAGAAGGTTTAGAAGCACATGGATTAGATTCAGATGCTTTAATAAAAGAGATGAATGAGTTAATAGCTCAAGCAAAATAAATATGAAAAAGAGCGATAAATAAGTGTATTTAAAGCTCTTTTTTGAGTTTTAATATTTAAAAAATAAGGAGGAGATTTGTGAATACAAAAAACTTGGAAGAAATAATTGATTTTAATAATCAGTTTGTGGATAATGAGGAGTATTTAAAATATCAATCGAGCAAAACTCCAGATAAGAGAATAGCTATAGTTACTTGTATGGATACAAGATTAACAGAGCTTTTACCACAAGCATTAAACATAAAGAATGGAGATGCAAAAATAATAAAAAACGCTGGTGGAAATATAGTTCATCCTTTCGGAAGTGCTATGAGAAGTATAATAGTAGCGGTTTATTCTTTAGAGGTAGACGAAGTATTTATAATTCCTCACTACGATTGCGGTGTTTGCAATTTTGATGAAGGAAAAGTAATAACTCAAATGGTAGAAAGAGGTATAGAAGAAAATACTATAGAGAATTTAAGACATTCAGGAATAGATATTAATAAGTGGCTTCATGGATTTGACGATGTTACTGAGTCTTTATATAAAAGTGTTTCAATAGCTAAAAATCATCCGTTAATGCCAAAAAATATTCCTATACATGGATTAATAATAGATCCTACAACTGGAAAATTAGATTTAATAATTAATGGTTGGGATGAAATCGAAAAGTAAAATTCTGTTGAAAATACTAATTTTTCTGGTTTTTATAATAAAATTGTAAAAAAAACTATTAAAAAAAGTTTGACATTAAAAACTATATATGATAGTATTGAAGACGGTATGGAGAGTTATCCTAATTGGTAAGGAATCGGTCTTGAAAACCGACGTCGTAAGACTTCAGAGTTCGAGTCTCTGGCTCTCCGCCAGATGCGGTGAAATGGCAGAGCGGCCGAATGCGCTCCCCTGCTAAGGGAGTATACGGTTAATCCCGTATCGAGAGTTCAAATCTCTCTTTCACCGCCACTCAATCATAAACAGGTAGTATAGCTACCTTTTTTTATTACTAAAAGAACAGAAATTGCATCCATAGCTCAATTGGATAGAGCGTCTGACTACGGATCAGAAGGTTGTGGGTTCGACCCCTGCTGGGTGCGCCATGATTTTCTAAGAATAGATTTGACAAATAATAAAATACATGTTATTATATTAGAAGTTAGTTATATAAAAAAATACAAGAAGGAATCCTATTTCCTCACCTTACTTTCAAATAAAAATTAAGGTTGATGAATTTAATTTTAAAACAGATTAAGTACGCTATCAATTCGATTGTTAGTTTCTTAATAGAAAGTTTTGTAAATTTTATTCGATGGAGAATAGGACGGGGAAACGTCCTTTTTTATTTTAAGAAAATCGATATTTCGAAGGTACTTAAAATGCTTGTTTTTTTAAAAGTATAATAAAAAATTAAGTTTTAAGTATAAAATGGAGGTGTTTATTATTTCTGACAAAGTTAGAATTAATGAAAAAGTAAGAGGAAGAGAGTTTAGAATAATCTCTGATAGTGGAGAGCAGTTAGGTATCATGTCTTCTCAAGAGGCTTTAGCTTTAGCTGAAGAGCAAGAGTTAGATTTAGTTGAGATATCACCAAATGCAGAACCACCTGTTTGCAAAATAATGAATTATGGTAAATTTAAATATGAGCAAACTAGAAAAATGAAAGAAGCTAAAAAAAATCAAAAACAAGTTATTCTTAAAGAAGTAAAAATTTCTGCAAGAATTGACGAACACGATTTAGAGACGAAAATTTCTCACATAGAAAAATTCTTAGAGAAAGATAACAAAGTTAAAGTAACATTAACTTTATTTGGTAGAGAAAGAATGAATGCAGAGCTAGGAATAGAAAGTTTAGAAATGATCGCTGAAAAATTTGCTGAAGTTGCTGACGCAGATAAAAAATATAGAGATAAACAAAAACATATTATTTTGACACCAAAAAAGAAATAATAATTGAAAAGAGGAGGAAATATAAAATGGCAAAAATGAAAACTCATAGAGGGGCTAAAAAAAGAATAAAAGTAACAGGGACTGGAAAGTTTGTTGTTAAACATTCAGGAAAAAGCCACATCTTAACAAAGAAAACAAGAAAAAGAAAAAATAACCTTAAGAAAGATATGGTTGTAACAGGAACATTAGTTAAGCACATGAAAGCTTTATTACCATATGGAGTAGGAAGATAATAAAAATTAATTCGAATAGATATATAGAATAGGAGGATCAAGTAAATGAGAGTAAAAACTGGAATAGTAAGAAGAAGAAGACATAAAAAAGTTTTAAAAGCAGCTAAAGGATTTAGAGGAGCATCTGGTGACGCGTTTAAGCAAGCTAAGCAAGCTACAAACAAAGCAGCAGTATATTCAACAAGAGACAGATTAGTTAGAAAAAGAAAAATGAGACAATTATGGATCATCAGAATAAACGCAGCAGCTAGAATAAACGGAATTACATACTCAGTATTAATGAACGGATTAAAGAAAGCTGGAATAGTTTTAGATAGAAAAGTACTTGCTGATATGGCAGTAAACAACTCAGCTGAATTTGCTAAATTAGTAGCAGTAGCTAAGCAAGCATAATTAAGATCTGTATAATAATTTTATTGTACAGATTGCAAAATAGAGGTTAAACTAAAAAATAGTTTACCTCTATTTTTTTACAAAAAAACAACTCATATATAATTTTCTTAATAAAAATATCCTTTTATGATATAATAAATTTAAAATATCATAACAAAAGGGGATGTATGATGTTGAAGACAGATGTATTTAAAAGTTATAGTGGGAAAAGTTTAGAAACTCTTCTAAAACAGGAAGAGAAAATAAGGCTAGATTTATTATCTAATCCTGGAGATATAAAATTAAAAAGGGAATTAAGTAAAATTTTATATTATAAAGGGGATATAAATGGAGCAATACAAATTACTTTAAAAGTGGCAGCATTGCAGCCTAAAAAAGTAGAAGTTCATGCTTTTTTAGGATATCTTTATTATGAAAATGAAGAGTATAAAAAATCTATAGAGCATTTAAATATTGCTTCAGACTTAGATCCTAAAACTCCATTTTTATATTTTTTATTAGGGAATACATACTCGAGAGCTGGAAAAATAAAAGAAGCTATTCATTACTATGATTTAGCTATATTTTTAGATTTTGATATATATCAAGCTCATTTAGATTTTGCAAAAAGGTACGAAGACATCGGTAGATATGAAAAGGCTTTAAGAGAGTATGAGGGAGCTTTTGAAATAGACTATAGAGGTCAAGAGTTAAAAGAAAAAATTGATTTATTAAAAGAAAAGATAAAAAAAGCTAAGAATTAAATCTAGCTTAGGAGAAAAATATAATGATTGAAACAATAATATTTATTATTTTTATATGCATATTTATAGGGGGAATAACGGGACAAATGTTTAGAGTTCTTCCTTTTATTATGTTGTTAGTGGTTGCTCTATTTTTTACTTTCGGTATAAAAATATTAGGAGTTATTCTGGCTGTGTTATTAAATAATCCTTGGTTAATATTAGTTCTTTTGCTAGGACACTATTTAAGGAAAAAAAATGCTCCCAAAAGATCGAAAAATAAATTTTATTATTATTCATCAAATAATTCGCAGCAACAACAAAAAGATTTTGAAGATTTTTTTAGACAAGCTGGAGGATTTGGTAATAATTCTGGGAATTATAATGGAAATTGGCAAAATAATAGTTCTTTTCCACATCAAGGAGCAACAGAAAAAGATTATGAAAATTTAGGTATAAAAAGTGGAACTACAAAAGAAGAGATTAAAAAAGCTTATAGAGATAAAGTTAAGATGCATCATCCAGACAGATACTCCAATGCCACAGAACAAGAAAAAGCTTATCATGAAACAAAAATAAAAGAAGTTAATGAAAGTTATGAAAAAATATCTAAAAGTATTCAATAAAAGAGATGAAAAAAGTTAATATAATATAAGGTTGGATGGTGAGACTATGAATTTAAAAGCATTAATTTTAGCTGCTGGAAAAGGTACTAGAATGAAATCAGAACTTCCTAAGGTTATTCATGAAGTAAATGGAATTCCTATGGTAAAAAAAATAATGGATGTTTTAGAAGAGATAAATGTTGAGAAAAACATTTTAATTCTAGGGCATAAAAAAGAACTGATTTTAGAAGTTTTGGGAGAAGTAGAGTATGTTGTTCAAGAGGAACAATTAGGAACAGGGCATGCTATCAAACAAGCTAAAGAAAAGTTAGCAGGTTATGATGGGGATGTTATGGTACTTTGTGGAGATACTCCACTATTAAGAGCAGAAACATTAAAAAATTTATATGCTTATCATAAAACAAAAGGGGCTACAACAACAATATTAACGTCTATTTATGAAAATCCTTTCGGATACGGAAGAATAGTAAAAGACAATGGAAGAGTAACTTCTATAATAGAAGAAAAAGAAGCAAGTTCAGAAGTGAAGAGAATAAAAGAGGTAAATGCCGGTGTTTATTGTTTCGATTCTAAAGAACTATTTAAAGCTTTAGATAAGATAACTAATAATAATGATAAAGGTGAGTATTATTTAACAGATGTTATTGGAATTCAAGTAGCTGAAGGAAAGTTAATAGAAGCTTTCATCCTAGAAGATAATGTAGAAATACTTGGAATAAATTCAAAAGTTGAATTATCTCAAGCTGGTAAAGTTTTAAGAGATAGAAAAAATGCTCAACTTATGGAAGACGGAGTTATTTTAATAGATCCTGCTAATACATATATTGAAGAGGGTGTTGTAATTGGTAGAGACACAATTATATATCCAGGATCTTTGATTCAAGGTAAAACAGAAATTGGAGAAAATTGTAAAGTTTTAGGAAATTCAAGAATTATAGACTGCGAAATTAAAAATAATGTTATAATAGAGAGCTCTGTTTTAGAAGATAGTAAAATTGAAGACAGGGTAACGATTGGTCCTTTTGCTCACTTAAGACCGAAAACACACCTTAAAGAGGATGTTCATATAGGAAATTTTGTGGAAACAAAAAAATCTACTTTAGAAAAAGGTGTTAAAGCAGGTCACTTATCATATTTAGGTGATGCAACAATCGGAGAAAAAACAAATATAGGAGCAGGAACAATAACTTGTAACTATGATGGTAAAAATAAATTTAAAACAATTATAGGTAAAAATGTTTTTATCGGAAGCGACACAATGCTTGTAGCACCTTTAGAAATAGGAGAAGGGGCAACAACAGCAGCAGGGTCAACAATAACTAAGGATGTTCCAAAAAATGGTTTAGGAATAGGAAGAAGTAAACAAGTAATTAAAGAAAATTGGAGGAAAGGTTAAAATGATTAATTCAAAAAATGTAAAGATTTTTTGCGGTTCTTCGAACAAAGAGTTAGGAGAAAAAATCTCTAGCAAATTAGGAATTGAACTAGGTGCAGGGACAATTGTTAGATTTGAAGATGGAGAGATCTATGCTAGGGTTGACGAAACTGTAAGAGGAAGAGATGTATTTATTATTCAATCTACTTCTAATCCAGTTAACGAGAACTTAATGGAGCTTTTAATATTTGTAGACGCTTTAAGAAGAGCATCAGCAAAAAGTATCTCTGTTGTAATGCCTTATTTTGGTTATGCAAGACAAGATAGAAAAGCTAGCCCAAGAGAACCGATTACATCTAAGTTAGTAGCTAACCTATTAACTGTTGCAGGAGCAACAAGAGTTATGACAATGGATTTACATGCAGATCAATTACAAGGATTCTTCGATATTCCAGTTGATCACATGCAAGCATTACCTTTACTTGCAAAATACTTTAGAGCAAAAGGGATGTTTGGTGACGACGTAGTAGTAGTATCTCCAGATATTGGTGGAGTAAAAAGAGCTAGAAAATTAGCTGGATGGTTAGATTGTAAAATCGCTATAATTGATAAAAGAAGACCAAAGCCAAATATGTCAGAAGTAATGAATTTAATTGGTGAAGTAGAAGGGAAAACTGCAATCTTTATAGATGATATGATAGATACAGCAGGAACTATCACAGGTGGAGCAGATGCTATTATAGCAAAAGGTGCAAAAGAGGCTTACGCTTGTTGTACACACGGTATTTTCTCTGGTCCAGCTATTGAAAGAATTAAAAATTCTGCTTTAAAAGAGGTAGTTATAACAGATTCTATCAAACAAGTGGACGAGAAAAAATTAGATAAAATAGTAGTATTAAGCTCAGATGTAATTTTTGCTGAAGCTATTAAAAGAGTAGTTGAAAATGAACCTGTTTCAGATTTATTTGAAAAAATCGAAAAATAGAAAAAGTTATTGAAAAGAAGGGGGACTCCCCTTCTTTTTTTATTTAGTAAAAAAAGAAGGATATAAATATAAAGTCAAGAAAATTATTGAAAAATGTCGATTTTTTTATAAAAATATGATAAAATGTGATTCAGAATATTAAAATAAAAAGGCATAGGTGAAAATATGATGCATATAACATTTAGTGCTCAAAAAATAAAT
>JBOFJQ010000017.1:0-22260 GCA_051656905.1 Fusobacteriaceae bacterium
ACTCCAGTTGAAGCATTCTTTAAGTTAAATGAACTAAAAAAAATATTAGGGTAGGGGAAAAATGGACAATAAGAGAAAACTATATTATAAAATAGGTGTGGGTATTTTATTGGTATTAGGTTACTTAAACTATTATGCAGATGAGGAAGGACAGACATTAAAAGAAAAAATTATAGAGACTTCAGGAGTAAAATATACTAGTGAAGACTATATTATTGATGCGGGAAAGCAATTTGATTATGTAGATAAAGATGAAAGTTCTTTTGAAGGTGCCAAAGCAAAAGTAAAAGACATGCTCCTATCTGGGGATAATGCTTTTTTAGACAAAGCTAGAAATTTAATTTTAAATTCAAATATTCTAGGAATATCACCTAATGGGTGGAGTTTTAAAGCTGAAAATATTAACTATGATAAGCTAAAGGATGAGATTACTTCTACTACTGGAGTTTTTATAGAGAACAAAGAAAGACAACTTTCTTTAGCGGGAAAAGAGTTTAAAACTAATAGCAAAATGAGCTATATAGACTTATTTAAAGAGGTAACTTTAGAGAATGAAAAGATAAAAGTTGTTGGAGATGTAGGTCACTATGTTGATGATTTAAAAATAGCAACCTTAGTAGACAACATTCATCTTACTGGAAAAGCTGCAACTGAAAAAGATGGGAAAAAATTATCGGGAGAGTTTAAAAAACTGAATTATAATTTAGAAACAAAAATTTTAGAAGCTTTTGATCCATATGTTGTAAATTATGGTGAAGCTCAGCTTTTTGCTGAAAATTTATATTATAAGCAGACAGAGGAAAGTTTACTTGTAACAAAAAATGTATCTATGAAGGTTAATGGTTTCGATATTAAACTGGATAAAATTGAAAAGAAACCGATGTCTGATATTTTAGATTTTTATGGACCTATAAACGGTTCAGATGAAAAATATAAAATATACAGTGACAATGGTCAGTATGATACTAAATCTAAAAATTTAACTATGATAGGGAATGTTTCTGTAATATCTAAAGAGGGAGATGTTTCCACAGCAGATAAAGTAATATATAATTCTGATACAGGAATAATGGATGCCTTCGGAATAGGAAAAGATGTAGTTTATAAGACAAAAGACGGTTCTTTAGAAAGTAAAAAGGTAAATTATAACGACCAAACAAAAGAATTGAAAATAAGCATACCATTTAAGTTTCATGACAAAGATAAGAATGGAACAGCTAGAGATTTATACTATAATGATGTAACTAAACTGGGTAATGCAAAAGACATTGTTATTTATACTAAAGATAAAATAATTACAACACCTGTAGTTTTTTATGATGGAATAAAGAATATAATGACATTCCCAGAGGAATATAGAATAACGTCTAAAGATAAAACGTCAGAATTTATATCGACAGATGGAATTTATAATCTTACTACAAAAGATTTTACAACTGAAAAAAGTTTTGTTTATAAAGATGGTGGAAACGTTACAACAGGTACAGGTATTATTTACAACACTGAAACAGGTGTTGGAGAGATAAAAAAAGATGTGCATGTAGTAAATGTTGAGAAAAAACTAGATATAGTTGGAGATAAAGCAGATATAAAAAATGGAGAGTTTGCTAATTTAATAGGAAATGTTAATATCAGAAATGATATTTATTCTACAAAGGTTGCTAAAGCAGTGTATACATTTAAAGATGAAAGAATAAAAATACCTGAGCAAACAATGGTTGTTTCAGATGATGGATTATCAAAGTTAGATATACTTAATCCAATTATTGACATTCAAAAGAAAATTGTTTATGGGGATAAATTTAGAGCTGCAAACGAAAAATATAAAGCTCAATCTGATAAAGTTGAATTTTTCTATGATAAAGAAATTATACATTTAATAAAAAATGGAATAGTTGAAGAAAATGGAATGACAATTAAAGGTGATGATTTATATTATGATAGTAAAGAGCAAAGGGCTGAAGCCAAAGGGTCTTATGTTGCTAAAAATATAGATTGGACTTTAAATGGTGTAAATATAATTATGAATAATACTACTGGAGATGTAAATGGTGGAAAAGTATCTGCAGTATCTTCAAAGAATGAGACTTTTGAAGCCGATAAAGTTAAAGGTAATTTAAATAAGACCGTTGATTTTATAGGTAATGCTAAGGGTAGAACATATGGTAAAGATGGAATACCAGTAGACTATGCTGGAGATATAGTAAAAACTCACTACAATAAAGAGGCAAATAGTTATAAACTAAAAAGAATTGAGCTGGTAGAAAATTCAACAATAAAGAAACAAGATATGACATTATATTCAAAGTACTCAGATGTAGATACAATTAATAATATTGCCACATCATTATATAGACCAAAAGCTGTTAAATTAGATGCTATTAAAGGTGATAAGACTGTAGAATCTAATAAAATGGTTTTCCACATAAAAGAAAATATAATCGACTTATATGAAAATGTCGTTGTTACAAGTAATGATCCAGAAAAAGGAATGACAGTTGGAACAGGTGAAAAAGGAAAAATATTTACAAAAGAAAATATAGCAGAGTTAGAAAAAAATGCTATTGTTGATTCTCCTGATGCAACGCTTTATGCTGAAAAAGTAATCTATAATATGAATACTAAAAAGGCTAGAGCAACTGGAGAAAATGTAAAAGTAGATTATAAGAAAAATGGTCTAAAAAAATCTAATTAAATTAGAAGGGAGTTGTAATATGATAAGTTTAGTAGCTGAAAATCTTTCAAAATCATATAAAAATAGAAAAGTGGTTGATGGGGTTAGTATTGAAGTTAATAAAGGAGAGATAGTTGGACTACTAGGGCCTAATGGAGCAGGAAAGACAACTACATTCTATATGATTACAGGGATAGTAAGACCTGAAGCAGGAAGAGTATTTTATAACGAACAAGATATAACAAATATGCCAATATTTAAAAGAGCTAATTTAGGAATAGGTTACTTAGCCCAAGAACCTTCTGTATTTAGAAATCTTACAGTAGAAGAGAATATAATGGCAATTTTAGAAATGAAGAACTATGATAAAAAAACTCAAATTGAAACAATGGATAAACTATTGGATGAATTTAAGTTAACACATGTTCGTAAATCTATGGGATATTCACTTTCAGGAGGGGAAAGAAGAAGGGTTGAAATAGCTAGAACAATAGCGAATAATCCAGATTTTATACTTCTTGATGAACCTTTTGCAGGGGTAGACCCAATTGCTGTAGAGGATATACAGCAAATCATAATCTATCTTAAAAAAAGAGGGTTAGGTATTTTAATAACTGATCACTCGGTAAAAGAGACACTAACTATAACAGATAAGGCATATATAATGGCTGAAGGAAAAGTATTGATTAGTGGAACACCTAAGGAAATAGAAAAAAATGAACAAGCAAGAAAAATTTACCTAGGTGAAAACTTTAGATTAGATTAGGTTTAGGGCAATAAAAATTAATAGAAAAAGTTATAGGAATATTATATAATGTAATTTTGGAGTAAAATTAAAAAATTAAAAAATTAAAATTTCGATAAGCATAAGGAGATCTACAGACATGAAAGGAAATGAAATAAGAAAAAAATTTATAGAGTTTTTTAAAAATAAACAACATAAGCACTTTGAAAGTGCTTCATTAATACCTGATGATCCAACGTTATTATTAACAGTAGCAGGAATGGTTCCTTTTAAACCTTACTTTTTAGGACAAAAAGAAGCCCCTTGCCCAAGAGTAACGACATACCAAAAATGTATTAGAACAAACGATTTAGAAAATGTTGGAAGAACTGCAAGACACCATACATTCTTTGAGATGCTAGGAAACTTTTCTTTTGGAGATTATTTTAGAGAGGAAGCTATCGTATGGTCTTGGGAGTTTGTAACAGAAGTTTTAGGACTAGATAAAGATAAAATGTGGGTTTCAGTTTTTACAACAGATGATGAAGCTGAAAAAATTTGGATAGAAAAATGTAACTTTCCTAAAGAGAGAATAGTAAGAATGGGAGAAGATGAGAACTGGTGGGCTGCAGGTCCAACAGGTTCATGTGGACCTTGTTCAGAGATTCACGTAGATTTAGGAGTAGCTTATGGTGGAGACGAAAACTCTAAATTAGGTGATGAAGGAACAGACAATAGATTTATCGAAATTTGGAACCTAGTTTTCACTGAGTGGAATAGAATGGAAGATGGAAGTTTAGAGCCATTACCTAAGAAAAATATAGATACAGGTGCAGGGCTTGAAAGAGTTGCTGCAATGGTTCAAGGAAAATCTAATAACTTTGAAACAGATTTATTATTCCCAATTTTAGAAAGAGTTGGAGAGTTAACTAATACAAAATATAATGAATCTCCTGAAAAGAATTTTTCATTAAAAGTTATAACAGACCACAGTAGAGCTATGACATTCATGATTAACGATGGAATTACTCCATCTTATGAAGGTAGAGGTTATGTACTTAGAAGAATCTTAAGAAGAGCAGTAAGACATGGAAGAGTACTAGGATGTAAAGAGTTATTCCTATATAAAATGGTAGATAAAGTTGTTGAAGTTATGGGAGAGGCTTATCCTGATATTATAGCTAATGCAGAACATATTAAAAAGATAGTTAAAATAGAGGAAGAGACTTTCTTTAAAACAATAGACCAAGGTATAAGTCTTGTAAATGAAGAGATAAAAAAAATAGAAGAAGCAGGTAGCAATAAACTTTCTGGAGATGTAACTTTCAAACTTTACGATACATTTGGATTCCCATTTGAACTTGTTGAAGAGTTTTGTGAAGGAAGAAACATAATAGTTTCAAAAGCTGAATTTGATGAAAAAATGGAAGAGCAAAGAGAGAAAGCTCGTTCATCTAGAAAAATTATAATGGAAAAAGGTCAAGATTCTTTCATCGAAGAGTTTTACGATAAATATGGAGTTACAGAGTTTAGAGGATATGAAACTATAAGAACTCAAGGTAAACTTTTAAGTTCAAGAAGTACAGAAGATGGAAAATATATATTTATATTTGATGCAACATCATTCTATGCTGAATCAGGGGGACAAGCTGCTGATAAAGGGCTAATCAGTTCAGGAACATCAACTTATAAAGTAATAGATGTACAAAAGAAAAAAGATATATATATGCATATAGCTGAAAAAGTTAATGGAGATAAAGAACCAGAAATTGGAGATATGTTCCATTTAATAGTAGATGCAACAAGAAGATCAAGTATAGCTAAAAATCATACAGCAACACACTTATTACATAAAGCTTTAAAAGATCTTTTAGGAAGCCATGTACAGCAAGCAGGTTCAGTTGTAGATGAAGACAAACTTAGATTTGACTTTACTCATTACGAAGCTTTAACAGATGAACAAATGGAACTTATAGAAAAAGCTATAAATAAGAAGATAGCTGAAAATTTAGAAGTAAGAGTTAGAGAGATGTCTATGGATGAAGCAAAAGCAGAGGGTGCAGTAGCTCTTTTCGGAGACAAGTATGGAAATAAAGTTAGAGTTGTATCAGTTGAAGGATACTCTATGGAGCTATGTGGAGGAACACATGTAAAGCAAATTGGAGATATTTCAGTATTTAATATTGTAAGTGAAAGTGGAGTAGCGGCAGGAACTAGAAGAATAGAAGCTCAGACTGGAATAAAAGCTTATGAAACATTCTTTGGATATGAAAAAATTGCAAAAAATTCTGCTAAAATTTTAAAGACAGATTTAGAGAATTTAGAGTCTAGAGTAGAGGCAACATTAGAGCAATTAAGAAATAGTAATAAAGAGATTGAAAAATTAAAAGCTAAGTTAGCAGCATATGATGCAAATTCATTATTTGATAGCATTGAAACTATTGGAGATGTAAAAGTTCTTGTTAAAAACTTCAAAGATAAAGATGTTGACTATTTAAGAGAGATCGTAGATAAAGCAAAGGATAAATTTGAAAGCTGTATTGTAGTTTTAGGAAGTGACTGTGAGAAGGCAATATTTGCAGTTGGAGTAAGTAAAAACTTAATATCTAAAGTTAAAGCTGGAGATTTAGTTAAAATAGCTGCTCAAATAGCTGGTGGAAACGGTGGAGGAAGACCTGACTTTGCACAAGCTGGTGGAAAAGATGGAGATAAAGTTTGTGAAGCTCTAAAAGCTGTAAAAGAAAAATTAGCAGAGTTGTTGATATGAATAAAAAATATTTAGCCTTAGATATAGGTGATGTAAGAATAGGTGTTGCAAAATCTGATATATTAGGAATTGTAGCTACCCCTTTAGAAGTTATTGATAGAAAAAAACAAAAATCTGTTCAAAGAATAAAACAGTTATGTATTGAAGAAAACACTAAAAAATTAGTGGTTGGAATACCTAAAAGTTTAGATGGAACAGAGAAAAGACAAGTTGAGAAAGTTAGAGAGTATATCGAAAAATTAAAAAAAAATATAGAGGGTTTAGAGATTTTTGAAGTGGATGAAAGACTTAGTACGGTCTCTGCTGATAGAATACTTACAGAACAAGGAACTAAAGGCGCTTTGGAAAAAAGAAAAGTAGTTGATAAAGTAGCGGCTGCTATAATACTTCAAAGTTTTTTAGAAATGAAAAGAATATAACATAGGAGGGTGTGGCAGAAAATGTTGCTACACAGATAGAAAAATGAAAAAATCAACATTAATGAAACTATTTTTATCCCTTGCAGTAGTTTTCGGTGCTTTATATTTAACATTTGAAAAACCAATAAAATTAGGTTTAGACTTAAAAGGTGGAGTTTATGTAGTTCTTGAGGCAAAAGAAGAAGGAACAAAATTAGATGCCAGTGCTATGGATAGACTTGTAGAAGTATTAGATAGAAGAATAAATGGAATGGGAGTTGCTGAGTCAATAGTTCAAAAGACTGGAAGTAACAGAGTAATAATAGAGTTACCAGGGGTTCAAAATTCAGAAGAAGCTGTAAAAATGATTGGAAAAACAGCTCTTATGGAATTCAAAATTTTAGGTAAAGACGGAACTTTAGGGGAGACATTATTAACAGGTTCAGCTCTTAAAAAAGCAGCTGTTTCTTATGATAATTTAGGAAGACCTCAAATTGCATTTGAAATGACTCCAGAGGGAGCAGTTAAGTTTGCTGAGATAACAAGAAATAATATAGGTAAACAACTAGCTATAACTTTAGATGGAAAAATTCAAACAGCTCCAAGTATTAATACAGAAATATCAGGTGGAAATGGAGTTATATCAGGAAGCTATACTGTTGAAGAAGCTAAAGCTGCAGCAACTTTATTAAATGCTGGAGCACTTCCAGTTAAAGCAGAAATTGTTGAAACAAGAGCAGTAGGAGCATCTTTAGGTGATGAATCTATAAAACAGAGTCAGAAAGCAGGAATATTAGCAATAGCCCTTGTAGGAGTGTTTATGCTTGTTTTATATAGACTTCCAGCAATTATTGCAATATTAGCTTTATTCTCTTTTGGAGTTATAACATTTGGAGCATTAAACTTTATTGATGCAACATTAACTTTACCAGGAATAGCAGGTATAATTTTATCTGTTGGAATGGCAGTTGACGCAAATGTAATTATATTTGAAAAAATAAAAGATGAACTTAAATTTGGAAACAATATGTTAGGATCTATTGAATCAGGTTTTTCAAAAGGATTCTCATCAATATTTGATGGACAGGTAACAACTTTAATAATTGCTGGAGTGCTTTTCATGTTTGGAACAGGACCAGTAAAAGGATTTGCAGTTACTCTTACTTTAGGAACATTAGCATCAATGTTTACAGCATTAACATTAACAAA
The DNA here is from genome assembly GCA_051656905.1 of Fusobacteriaceae bacterium. Classification (GTDB taxonomy): domain Bacteria; phylum Fusobacteriota; class Fusobacteriia; order Fusobacteriales; family Fusobacteriaceae; genus JAGNZR01. Next base: position 7,773 of record JBOFJQ010000017.1, read on the forward strand.
AGCATTACTTGTTGCTTTTGTAGAGATGTTTAATCTTAAGAAACCAGAATTATTTGGTATAAAAAGAGGGGGTCAAAATGCGTAATATGGATGTTATAAAAAATAGTAAGATATATATAGGAATATCTTGTGTAGCAGTAGCTATATCTTTAGTATTTTTATTTACAAAAGGTTTAAACTATGGAATAGACTTTACTGGGGGAAATCTTTTTCAATTAAAATTTGAAAAAACAATAGCACTTACAGATATAAATAGTTATTTAGATAAGTTAGCAGTGGAAAATCAACAATTAAGCCCTAATGCTAGAAAAGTTCAAATATCAGAAGATAATACAGTTATTATTAGAACTCAAGAGATGAGCGAAACAGTAAAAGATAAGTTTGTTGAAGATATGAAAAATTTAGGGGAATATCAATTAGAGAAAACTGAAAAAGTTGGATCTAGTGTAGGAAAAGATTTGAAAGAATCAGCAATGTGGGCTTTAGTTATAGGTGGAGGATTAATAACTTTATATATAACTTTAAGATATGAGTTTAAGTTTGCTTTAAGTGGAATATTAGCTTTATTACACGACGTTATAATAGCATTAGGTGTAATTGCATATTTAAGATATGAAGTTAATACAGAGTTTATAGCAGCAACATTAACAATTTTAGGGTATTCTATAAATGATACTATCATTATTTTTGATAGAATTAGAGAAAAATTAAAAGATAAGAATAAGCAAGGGTTAAATTTTGGTGAGATTTTAAATTTAAGTCTGAATGATGTAATGGTAAGATCTTTAAACACATCTGTAACAACTTTACTTGCAGCAGTTGCTATTTTAATTTTTGGTGGAGATTCTTTAAAAACTTTTATCGTAACTCTAATTGTGGGAGTTACAGCAGGAACATATTCATCAATATTTGTTGCTACCCCTTTACTTTACTTAATGGATAAAGATAGAGATGGAGAAGGAAGCATTAAGTTTAAAGAAGAAGATGATGATTATGAGGAAAAAATAGTAGTATAAAATTAAAAATAGCACTATAGAAAACAGTATTTTAGAAAAAGAAAAGGGTATAATGACATACCCTTTTCCACTGTTTTTTGAAAATAGTGGAAAAAGGAGATAAGCAAATGGCAAGAGTTATTTTAGAAGAGGGAAAAGAGAAGAAATTATTAAATTTCTATCCAAATGTTTTTAAAGATGATATTCAATCAGTACAAGGAAATCCTAAAAATGGAGAAATTGTAGATGTTTGTATGAGAGATTTAAAATTTGTTGGAAGAGGATATGTAACAGAAGGTACATCAGCTTATGTTAGAATTTTAACTCATAAAGAGGAAACTATAGATAAAGAATTTATTCAAGCAAAAATAAAAAGAGCTTATGAAAAAAGAAAACATATTTTAGATGAGACAAATTGTGTTAGAGCTTTTTATTCTGAAGCAGATGGAATACCAGGTTTAATAATTGATAAATTTGATAAATACATCTCAGTACAATTTAGAAACTCAGGAATAGATACTTTTAGACAAGAGATAATTAATGCCATAAAAAAAATATTTAAACCTAAAGGGATTTATGAAAGAAGTGATGTAGAAAACAGAACTATAGAAGGCGTAGAGCAAAAGACAGGTGTTATTTATGGAGAGATTCCAGAAAGAATAATAATGGAAGATAATGGCTTAAAATATTATATCGATATAGTTGAAGGTCAAAAAACAGGTTTCTTCTTAGATCAGAGAGATTCTAGAAAATTTATTAGAAAATATATCAATGATCAAACAAGATTTTTAGATGTTTTTTCAAGTAGTGGAGGATTCTCAATTGCAGCATTAAAAGAGGGCGCAAATAAGGTTATAGCTATTGACAAGGAACCTCATGCATTGAAATTATGCCATGAAAACTATCAGTTAAATGAATTTGAGAATAGTTTTAACACATCAGAAGGGGACGCTTTCATGTTATTAAAAACTATGGCTGAGAGAGGGGACAAATATGATATAATAACATTAGACCCACCTAGTTTAGTAAAGAAAAGAATTGACGTTCCAAGAGGAAGAGACTTTTTCTATGATTTATGCAACCACAGTTTTAAAATGCTTGAAACTGGAGGAATATTAGGGGTTATTACATGTGCTTACCATATATCTTTACAAGATTTAATTGAAGTAACTAGAATGGCAGCTTCAAAAAATAATAAGCTGATTCAAGTTATTGGGGTGAATTATCAGCCTGAAGATCATCCATGGATTTTACATGTTCCAGAAACATTATACTTAAAAGCTTTATGGATTAAGGTGGTGGAAAACTAGAATGACTATAGATATAGTAATAGGAATAATATTATGTTTCTTTTTAGTTTCGGGATTTTTTCTAGGATTTTTTGTTGAGTTTATTTCTATTTTTGGATTAATAGGAGTTTTTTTCTGCTCAAGTTATTTAACTCCTATTGCAGTAGAAGCTTTAAAAGCGTATTATTCTGATGCTAATAAAACTAAGGGTTATATAGTTATATTTTTCGCTTTGTATTTATTATTGATGTTTGTAATGAAATATATTAATAGATTACTTATGGCTCAAGAAAAGAGTGCATTTAACAGAATAGGTGGAGGAATCTTATCTTTATTAAAAGGTATAGTTATTTCAGCCATAATAATAACTGTTTTATTAATAGCTTCAAAATATAATAAATCAATAAAAAAACAGATTGAAGAGAGTAAAGCAATAAAACTTTATGATGAATTTGAAACTTATATTGCTCCATATATACCAGAAGAGTTAAAAGGACGAGTTGAAGCAATAAAAGAAAAAGAGGCAGTGGAAACTTATATAAAGAAAATTCTTTAAGGGAGAGATAAAATGAAAATAGTTGAAAAATATATTTTAAAAGAAGTTAAATCACCAATTATATTTGGTGTTTCTCTATTTACATTTATATTTCTTATAGAAATTATAGTTACTATGATGGAAAATATAATTGTTAGAGGGATATCGTTAATTGATACTATGAGAATGTTATCGTTTTATCTTCCTCCAATATTAGCACAAACAATTCCTATGGGTCTTTTTCTAGGAATAATGATTACTTTTACGAGATTTACAAGAAACAGTGAAAGTATAGCAATGAGTTCAATGGGGTTAAGTTTAAAGGATATTATAATGCCTGTATTAAAACTTTCTGCTTGTACGGCACTTTTTATCTTTTTTTTACAAGAAAGTATAATTCCAAATTCTTTTAAAAAACTGCAATATTTAACAGCTAAAATAGCTTTAGAAAATCCAGTTTTCCAAATGAAAGAACAAACTTTTATGGATGAAATAGACGATTTTTCATTATACATAAATAAAATAGAGAATAAAACTGGAGAAGCCAATGGAGTTTTAATATTCCAAAAAGATGAGAACAGTGACTATCCAATACTTGTAATAGGGGAGACATCTAACTGGAAAAATGATTCAATGATACTTAGAAATGCAGAGTTTTATAAGTTTGATTCAACAGGAAAAGAGACTTTAAGAGGTGAATTTATAGATAAAAAAATGCCTCTTTCTGCTTATGCAAAGGATATGAAGATAAAAATAGATGATATTGAAGGAATGGGAATTGGGCAAATAATTTCAGCTCTAAAAGATGCAAAAGAAGAGGATAGAGTACCTTATTTAGTAGAAATAAATAAAAAATTAGCTGTTCCAATATCTACAATATTCTTAGGAATATTAGGTGTTTTATTAGCTAATGGGCACCATAGAAGTGGAAAAGGGACAAACTTTATTTTCAGTTTAATTATTATATTTTCATATATAATAATTTTAAATACAGGAATGGTTTTAGCTAAAAGAGGAAAAATGCCAATTATTCCTGCTATTTGGACATCTGATGCTTTGCTTGCTGCCTTGACGTACTTCATATATAAAAAAAAGGCTAAGGTGATGTAGATGAAAAGAATAGATAAGCATATTGCAAAAGGGTTTTTAAAATCTTTTTCATTAAGTCTTTTAGCATTTTTAAATATATTTTTAATAAGTCAGATATTTAGAGTAATAAAATATGTTAGTGATGGAAAAATGACTGTTCATGATTCTGTAATATATTTCTTTACTTTGATTCCTGGAATGTTAGTTGATATTTCACCTCTTTCAGTATTATTAGGTGGATTAATCTCAATGAATGTAATGGCTAGTAATTTAGAAATAATTTCACTTAAAACTTCAGGGATAAGTTTTAAAAGAATAATAGTATTTCCAGTGTTAATCTCAGCTTTAATCTCTTTGGGAATATATAAAATAAGTGATTCAATTGCTCCGGAAATGTATGAAAAATCAAGGGTTTTAAGAGGAAGTGACAAAGAAAATGAAGAGGTTCCTACTGAAAAACAAGATGCTTTCCTAAGAGGAGAATCAAACTATGTTTACTTTATGAAGAAAATTAATAGAGTAACAGGTGTGGCTCAAGGAGTAGAAATAATTGACTTAAACGATGATTTCACTAAGATAGAAAGAGTAATAATTGCTAAGCAAGGAAAGTATGATGAAAAAAGAAAAGCTTGGAATTTAAACGATGTTTATATAACTAGAGTGCAAGAAAACACTTCTAAAGAGTATAAAGAGTTTTCTGATTTGAAATATAAAGAGGAACCAGGTAGATTTATAACTTTAGGAAAAAATCCAAAAACTTTAAGTATTGGACAGCTAAAAAAAGAGATGAAAGTTAGAAGAGCTGTTGGAAAAGATATAAAAGAATTTACTCAAGAGCTGTCTAAAAGATATTCATATCCTTTTGCAAGTTTTTTCATTTGTTTTATAGGATTAGCTCTTGGAAGTAGATATGTAAGAGGAGCATCTGCAAAAAATATTGCTATATCTGTTGGTTTTGGTTATGGGTACTATTTATTAAGTGGAGTTTTTGAAGCTATTAGTAAGAATGGTTTTATAAATCCTTTCATATCGAGTTGGATACCTAATTTACTATTTTTATGTTTAGGTATATATTTTGTAAAAGAATCAGAGTTTTAAAAAATAGAATTAAAATAGGAGTTAATTAATGATAGATATAACAAAATTAAGTAATGGAATACCTGTATTAACAGATTATATAGATGATTTAAAATCTTTTACAATAGGTGTTTTTGTAAAAACGGGAGCAAGAAATGAAACTCCAGATTACTATGGAATTTCTCACTATATAGAGCATATGCTTTTTAAAGGGACAAAAACAAGAAATGCAAAGGAAATTTCAGAGATAATAGATGACTGCGGTGGATCAATGAATGCTTATACAAGTCGTGATACAACATGTTATTATGTGAAAATGTTATCTGATAAATTAGAGTTAACTTTAGATGTTTTTTCAGATATGTTTCTAAATTCTACATTTACAGAAGAAAATTTAGAAAAAGAGAGAAACGTAATAATTGAAGAGATTAAAATGTATGAAGATATACCTGAGGATACTGTTCACGATCTTAATTTAAGATTTACTTTAAATAACGAATATGGAAATATAGTTTTAGGAACAGAAGAGTCTTTAAAAAATATTGATAGAGATAAATTTTTAAAATATTTTAATGCAAGATATACTCCTGAAAATATAGGAATAGCAATTGCAGGAAACTTTGATAAAAAACTATTAATAGAATTCTTAGAAAAAACTTTTGGAACAATGAATTCAGAAACAAAAAATATTGTAGAGATTGGTGAATTCTCTTACAATAATAAAGAGAATACAATAAAAAGAGATTGTAATCAAGTCCATCTATGTTTTAACACAAAAGGGTTACCATTAAAAGATGAAGATAGATATGTTATGGCTATTTTATCTAATACATTAGGTGAAAATATGAGTTCTAGACTTTTCCAAAAGATACGTGAAGAGAGAGGACTTGCTTATTCTGTATATTCATATACAACAAATTTTAATGAAGGTGGGCTATATACAATATATGCCGGAACTTCAAAAGAGAATTATAAGCAAGTAATTGAACTTATTAAGGAAGAGTTAAACTTAATTAAAGAAGAGGGAATCGAACTTAAAGAATTACAAAGAGCTCAAAATCAGATAAAAAGTAATCTTGTTTTTGCTTTAGAAAACAGCAGAGGAAAGATGATTAGAATGTGGAACTCTTACCAATTATATGGAAAAGTTTTAACTGTAGAAGAGATCGAAGAACAAATATCAAAAGTAACACTTGAAGATGTTAAGAAATTAGCTAATAAAATATTTAAACAGGAAGATTTTTCTTTTACTGTTTTAGGAGAAGTTTAAAATATGGAAAAAGTTAAAGTAAAAATTATTAAAGAAGAGGGAGTAGAACTTCCAAAATATATGACAGAAGAGTCAGCTGGAATGGATATTAGAGCTTTCATAAAGGAACCTATAATACTAGGTTCTTTAGAAAGAGTTTTAGTACCTACTGGAATTAAATTAGAAATTTTAAAAGGGTATGAAGTTCAAGTAAGACCGAGAAGTGGACTTGCAATAAAACATGGAATAACTCTTTTAAATACTCCGGGAACAATTGATTCTGATTATCGTGGAGAAATTAAAATTATAGTGGTAAATTTAAGTAAAGATGAATATAAAATTGAAAATGGAGAAAGAATAGCTCAACTAGTTCTTCAAAAAGTTTATCAAATGAATTTAGAAGAGGTAACTGAGATTAATATAACTGAAAGAAATGACGGTGGATTTGGTCATACAGGAAAATAACTAATAGGAAGAGAGATATGATTAATTTTAAAAAAATAAAAAAACTTAGTTTTAGTTTATATGTTATTGCCTTGGCAATATTAGTATTAAGCCTTACCTCAATATATACAACAACTGCAGATAGAACAATGAGTTATTTTTATAAAGAATCTATTTTTATTGTTGTAGGTACTGCCTTTTATGTAATGTTTTCTTTAATTGATTACAGACATTATTTTAAGTATACAAAGTTAATATATATCATTAATGTAATATCTCTTTTACTCGTTTTCATTATAGGAACAAAAAGATTAGGTGCTCAAAGATGGATTGATTTAAAATTTATAGTTATTCAGCCATCTGAATTCTCAAAAATTTTTACAGTTTTAACTTTTTCAGAATTTTTAGTAAATAAATATTCTATGAAGAAAAGCGATGGTTTTAAAAAAATGATAATCTGCTTTGCACATATTTTACCAATCTTTTTATTAATAGCTAAACAACCAGACTTGGGAACATCATTAACTTTAATGTTTATATATGGAGTTGTAATTTTTATTCATGGATTAAATTGGAGAACAATACTTATAAGTGTTACAGGAGCAATCTCAGCATTGCCAGTTTTCTATTTTTATTTTTTAAAAGAGTATCAAAAGCAAAGAGTATTAACATTTTTAAATCCTGAAGCAGATTTATTAGGTAGTGGATGGAATGTAACTCAATCTAAAATAGCTATAGGATCAGGTGGGCTTTTAGGCAAAGGATTTTTCAATAGTACTCAAAGTAAATTGAAGTTTTTACCAGAATCACATACAGATTTTATAGGTTCAGTTTTTTTAGAAGAGACAGGTTTTATAGGTGGAATAATATTGTTGGCACTTTATACGATATTAATAATAAAAATAATGAATATAGCAGAAAAATCTAGAGATGAATATGGAAAGTTAATATGTTATGGTATAATAGCAGTTTTTATGTTCCATATATTCATAAATTTAGGAATGATAATGGGAATAATGCCAGTTACGGGATTGCCTTTACTTTTCATGAGTTATGGAGGAAGTTCACTAGTGTTTTCATTTATTATGCTAGGTATAGTTCAAAGTGTTAGAGTTTATAAAGATTAAAACAGTTTATAGTAGCATTGAAAATTATAATTAAATTAATAGAAATTTAATGGGGGTATAGGTGTGGATTTACATTATTTAAAGATATTTTATGAGGTTGCAAAAGAAAAAAGTTTTACAAAAGCAGCAGCAAAATTATACATTAATCAATCAGCAGTCTCTATACAGGTTAAAAAATTCGAAGATATTTTAAAAGCAAAATTATTTGATAGAACTTCTAAAAAAATAAGATTAACTTATGCAGGAGAAGCTTTATATCAAATGGCAGAAGATATTTTTGATAAAGTTCAAAGAGCTGAAATAGAAATAACAAAAATAATAGAAAGTGATAAATTTAAGATTGTAATAGGTGCTACATCTGTTATAGGAGAACCTTTACTTCCTAGATTGTTGAAATCTTTCAATGAGAAACATTCAGAAATAGAGTATGAAATATTAATATCAAGAAAAGAAAATCTTGTAAAATCTCTAAAAGAGGGAACTATAGACGTTTTGATTATTGACTCAGAACATATAGTTGATTCTAATTTAGAAATTTTTCATATGGATTCTGTTCCTTATATTTTAGTTGGAAAAAAAGAGTATGGAAATATTGAGAGAGTAGCTAATGATCCTTTAATTAGTAGAAAGAATATTCCAAATAATGATCAAGTTGTAAAATGTTTAGAGAGAAAATATAAAATCAGTTTTGATAAAAAAATAGAGATTCAAGGGAATACTGAAATTATAAAATCAATGGTTAGAGAGGGTATAGGAAATGCTATATTACCCTACTATTCAGTGAGAAAAGAGTTAGAAAAAAATGAATTGAAAGAGCTAGAAAGAATCGAAGAAGTTAAAGATGGATATCAAATAGTAATTACTAAAGATAAGAGAAACATACTAGCAATAATAAAATTTATAAAATTTGTTCAAACATATAAAATGTAAACAAGGAGAGAGACTATGGAACTTTTAAAATCATATGAAACTTTAGCAGAAGTATTAGGAAAATTTATTGAAGTAGAGAAGAAAAATAACACAACAGAAAAAGTAGCAAAGACATTATCAGAAGTTTTTGCAAATGGAAATAAAGTATTAATCTGTGGAAATGGTGGAAGTAATTGTGATGCATTACATTTCGCTGAAGAATTTACAGGAAGATTTAGAAAAGAAAGAAGAGCCTTACCTGCAATAGCAATATCAGATTCTTCTCATATAACATGTGTAGGAAATGATTACGGATTTGACTCTATTTTTTCTAAAGGAGTAGAAGCATTTGGTAAAGCTGGAGATATGTTTATTGGAATATCAACAAGTGGAAATTCAGAAAATGTTATAAAAGCAATGGACCTTGCAAAATCTATGGGACTAATTACTGTAGGAGTATTAGGAAAAGATGGAGGAAAGTTAAAAGGAAAAAGCGACTATGAATTTATAGTTCAAGGTGATACTTCAGATAGAATTCAAGAGGTACAAATGGCAATTTTACATATTATCATCGAAGGTGTAGAAAGAATAATGTTCCCAGAAAATTATTAAAAAAAATTATTTTATAAAGCATAAAAAAAAGGAACTCTTTTTTCTAAGAGTTCCTTTTTTTTATGCTTTTAAAGATTTTATAAGTAACTCAGCAGTTGCTAAATTTGTAGCAATAGGGATGCAATGAACGTCTGCAAGTCTAATTAAAGCTGAAATATCAGGCTCATGAGGCTGTGCAGTTAAAGGATCTCTAAAAAAGAAAATAGCCTTCATTGAATCTGTAGCAATTTCAGCACCGATCTGTTGGTCACCACCTAAAGGTCCAGATAAGAAACGGTGGATAGAAAGATTAGTAGCTTCTTGAACTCTTAACCCTGTTGTTCCTGTAGAAACAATAAATTCTTTAGAGAAGAAATCTATATGTTTTTTTACAAATTCAACAAGAGAAGCTTTCATATTGTCGTGGGCTATTATAGCAATTTTTTTCATTAATGACTCCTTTTAATTTTAATAGTAATATGTGGTATTATAACATTGATTTAGCTTAATTAAAATTCTTTTTATTGTTAAGAATTTCTAAAAATAAGACATATGATTCAAGTCCATATTCTAAAATCTTTTCATCGAAATTAAATGTAGAGTTATGTAGGGAACTACAGTAATTTTTCTCTATATTTTTACTTCCTAAAAAGAAAAATAATCCAGGTATTTTTTCAAGATAGAAGGAAAAATCCTCTGCTAACATCTCTGGTTCAAGTTCAACAAAACTTAGGTTATCCGAGTTGTTTATAGCAAGTTGAAAAAGATTATAGAGCTCTTTATCATTTATAACAGGGGGATATCCTGAATTAATGTCAATATTTATCTTAACATCAAAAGCTAGCTCTAAAGCCCCTTTAATATCAAAAATTTTCTTTTTTATAAAATCAAAGCTTTCATTTGAAAATGATCTAATAGTCCCTTCTATTCTAGTATTTTCAGCAACAATATTTCTTATAGTTCCTCCTTGAATCTTATTGAATGATATTAGTGATGGATCAAAAGGAGATAAACTTTTAACTACTAAAGTATTGATATATTCTAAAAATTTAACTGCTACAGCAATAGAATCAATTGAATTTTGAGGTTGACCACAATGACCACTTTTTCCTATAATATCAACATTTATTTCAGAAGCTTTAGCCATAAAACCGCCGGCTCTAGTTCCGATAACTCCCTCTTCAAGTTTAGGAGATATATGAAGTCCAGAGATACATTTAACACTATATTTTTCTAAGATAAAAGAGTTTACAATATCTTTAGCTCCTCCAGGATTCTCTTCAGCAGGTTGAAATATTAATAAAATATTATAATTTAAATAAGAAAAGTCACTTTTTGAAAGATATTCAGCAAAACCTAGTAAAATAGAGCAGTGTCCATCATGACCGCAAGCATGCATAAATCCATCATGAGATGATTTATACTCAACATTGTTATCTTCAGTAATGGGAAGAGCATCCATATCAGATCTAAAAGCCAGAGTATTCTCTTTGTTATTGTTAATAAAAAGATAGACTCCAGTTCCACAAATGACATTAGGAGTAAACCCAAAAGATACTAATTTATCTAAAATATATTTTTGAGTTTTAAACTCTTTAAATCCAACTTCTGGTATTTTATGTAGTTCTTGTCTATTAATTTTCAAATTATTTAAAATATCTTGTGTGAATTTCATAAATCACTCCTAATTTTTTTTATTTTATGTTATTATACATGTTAATATAATAAAACAAAAAGAATGAATTGTAAAATAATAAATATAAACTGGTAAAAAAGTTTAAGTATAAAAAGAATAATGATACTATATTATAAAGAATATTAAAATATAAAATTGTGTAAAAGGAGGAAAAATGAGAGTAGTTAAAAAATATGGTGGGAGTTCGGTGGCTACACCAGAAAAGATAAAAAATATAGCCAAACATTTAATAGAAAAATCAAAAGAAGGTCAAGAGATAGTAGTGGTAGTATCAGCTATGGGAAAAACAACGGATGGTTTAATAAAGTTAGCTAAAGAGATAGTAGAAAATCCTAATATAAGAGAGATGGATAGCTTATTATCTATAGGAGAGCAACAATCAATAACATTATTGAGCATGGCTATAAATGGTATAGGTGGAAAAGCAATCTCTCTAACTGGAGCACAAGCAGGGATAAAAACAGCAGGTATTCATACTAAAAATAAAATAGAGAGTATAAATAGTGAAAAAATAGAGAAAGAGTTAAAATTAGGCAATATAGTTATAGTTGCAGGATTTCAAGGGATAAATGAAAATGGAGATATTACAACTTTAGGTCGTGGAGGCTCAGATACAAGTGCCGTAGCTTTAGCTGCAGCTTTAAATTGTGATTGTGAGATTTACACAGATGTAGACGGAATATATTCTATTGATCCTAGAGTGTATAAAGAAGCAAAGAAATTATCAAAAATATCTTATGAGGAGATGATGCAAATGGCAAATTTAGGAGCAGGAGTAATGGAGACGAGAGCTGTAGAAATAGGTAAAAAATATGGTGTAAAAATATATGTTGGAGAAAGTTTAGGAACTGAAACAGGAAGTTATATTTGTGACGCCAGTGAAATTATAGAAAAGAAAGCAGTAACAGGGATTTCAATCAATAATAATGTTATAATGGTTAATATAGAAAAGTTTTCTACTTATCCTAAAAATGTATCTATTCTTTTTGATGCTATGGCAAAAAATGGTGTTAATATAGATATGATATCTCAAAATGATGTAAAAGATGAATTTGGAAGTATTGCTTTTACATGTCCAGAAACAGACAATAACTTTTTAGAAAAAGCATTAGAAGAGGTAAGAGAAGTATTCCCTCAAATAGAAGTTGAAAAAAGAGTAGGGGTTTCTAAAATCTCTTTAGTAGGAATCGGGATGATAAGTAATTTTGGAGTTGCAGCAAAAGTGTTCCAAGCTCTTGCAGAAACAAATATATCTTTCCATCAGTGTACAACATCTGAAATTTCAATATCTATTATAGTGGAAAAAAACAAGGTAGAAACTATAGTAGAGGATTTAGCTAAAAAATTTGCTTTATAAACAAAAATAATATAGATTATTTTTGAATAAAGGTCTATAATAATAAAAATATATACAAAAAAATATATAAATACTGCTCGAAATGGAGGAGAAATATTGGATTTTGAAAAATATCATGGATTAGGAAATGATTTTATAATTTTTAGAGAGAGTGCTCTTGAAAAAAAGTTTAGCTATATTCAACATAAGCCAGAATTAGATAAAAATTATTCGAAATTGGCTTTAGAAGTTTGTAATAGGAATACAGGAATAGGTTCAGATGGAATGATTGTTTTAAGAGAATTGACTGAAGATACTGTAGAGATGATGTTCTATAATCAAGATGGCTCAAGAGTTCCAATGTGTGGAAATGGAATTAGATGTTTTTCGCATTTTATATATGAAAATAAAATATTAAGTGGAAAAATATATAAAATTCAAACTTTAGCGGGGCTACTTACTGTTGAAATAGAGACAGAAGACGGATTTAAAGCTAAGGTTAATATGGGGAATCCAATATTTAATTTAGAGAGTATACCTTTAGATAAAGGAAACTTTTTAAATTTACTTCAGAAAAAAGATAAAAATATTAACGAACCATTAGATGAAGCTATAAATTATACTATAGATGTAAATGATAAAGAATATATTTTAAGTTCAGTTTTTATGGGAACAACCCACGCAGTTACTTTTGTAGATTCATTAAAAGAAGTGGAGATTGAGTCAGTTGGTAAAATAATTGAAAATAATCTTATTTTTCCTAAAAAAACCAATGTAAATTTTGTGGAGATACAAGATAAAGATAATATAGAGATGAAAACATGGGAAAGAGGTGTCGGGTTAACACTAGCTTGTGGAACAGGGGCATGTGCAGCTGTAGTTATAGGCAGTATGAAGCTAAGAGTACTTAATAAAAAAGTAAATGTTCATCTTCCTATTGGAGATTTAATAATTGAATTAAAAGAATCTGTTTATATGACAGGACCAAGTAAATTAATTGCAAAAGGAGTATATTATGAGACAATATAACGTGGCTATAGTAGGGGCTACTGGAATGGTAGGAAGAACATTTATAAAAGTATTAGAAGAAAGAAATTTACCAATAAAAAATTTATATCTTTTTTCTTCAAAAAATTCAGCAGGAAAAAAAGTTAAATTTTTAGATAGAGAGATAGAAGTTCAGGAGTTAACAGAAAATTCTTTTGATAATGGAATTGATATTGCACTTTTCTCAGCAGGTGGAGATGTAAGTAAAAAATTTGCTCCAATAGCAGCCTCAAAAGGGGTAATAGTTGTTGATAATAGTAGTGCATGGAGAATGAACGCCGAGGTACCTCTAGTAGTACCAGAAGTAAATGGTGAAGATGCTTTAAAAAACAGTGGGATAATAGCTAATCCAAATTGTTCAACAATTCAATCTGTAGTTCCATTAAAAGTAATAGATGATCTTTACAATATTAAGAGAGTTGTTTATTCAACTTATCAAGCAGTTTCAGGAAGTGGAGTAAAAGGTGTTGAGGATTTAAAGAATGGATTAAAAGGGGAAGCGCCAAAAAACTATCCTCATCCAATTGCTAATAACTGTCTTCCTCATATTGATAGCTTTTTAGATAATGGTTATACAAAAGAAGAAGAAAAGATGATAAACGAAACAAGAAAAATATTAAATAAACCAGAACTTTCTATAACAGCAACATGTGTAAGAGTTCCTGTTTTAAATAGCCACTCTATCTCGATAAATGTAGAATTAGAGAAAAAACCAAATATAGAAGAATTAAAAGAAGTTTTAAGAAAATCAGCTGGAGTAATTTTGCTGGATGATGTTTCTAAAAATGAATATCCTATGGCAATTTTATCAAATGATAGAGATGAAGTTTTTGTAGGAAGATTAAGATATGATTATAGTATTGAAAATGGACTTAATTTATGGGTAGTGGCAGATAATATAAGAAAAGGTGCGGCTACAAATGCAGTTCAAATCGTTGAATATTTAATAAGTAAAAATTAATAAAATAAAAAGTAGAAAATGGAGGAGTAAATGAGTATATTTGTTGGTTCTGGGGTAGCATTAGTAACACCATTTAATGAAGATATGACGGTTAATTTTGAAAAACTAAGAGAGTTGATAGAGTTTCAAATAGAAAATAAAAC
>JBOFJQ010000018.1:0-119816 GCA_051656905.1 Fusobacteriaceae bacterium
ACTCAGGAAAACTCTCGTGGAATTTCTTTGCCTTTGTCACCTCTTCTATTGATAAGATGTCTGCACAGTTTTTTATCTCTGATTTTGGCAGATTATTTTTTTCCCATTTAATGTGTTTATCCATTATATTTACCTCCAAGTTTTATTTTTAGTTTTATTTTTAGTTTTATTTTTAGTTTTATTTTTTACTCTAAACCTTCTTTTATTAATTTTTTTACTAATTCAAAGTGAGAACAAATTAATTTTTTAGCTCCTTCCTTATCTCTAATTTTTATTAATTTTACAATCTCTAAATGCTCATTAGAGACCGCTTTGGAACGCCCTTCTTTGTGATATGTCTTTTCTCCAATTTCAGCTATTAAATCATAATAAACCAGTATAAAATTATAAAATATTGAATTTTTAGAAAGTTCAGCCAACTTTAAATGAAAATTTGTATTTTTACTTTTTTCGATTATTTCTAATTTTACCTCTTCTTCTAACTCTAAAATTTCTTGATCTGAACTTTTTTCTATAATTAACTCTATCATCTTTTGTTCAATTGCTTCTCTCGCTTCAATTAATTCAATATATTCAGCATCTTTCAAAGCTTTATAAATCATTTCAGCTGTTTTTACCTTTTCATTAATATATGTCCCATCACCATTTTTTCTAGTTATATATCCTTTAGATTCTAAAATATTAAAGGCTTCTCTTAATATCCCTCTACTAACTCCAAACTCTTTTGAAAGAGCTATTTCTCCAGGCATTTTTTTTCCAGCCTCTATTTCTTTATTTTCAATCATCTTTATTATTCTTTCAACTACCTTATCCGATAGTTTCTCACTTTTTAAAATCTTCATTTTTAAATTCTCCCCCCAAAAAGCTGTTAAACAGCTTTGCCGATAAAATGAATTATAATCCTTCATTAAAAAAAATGCAACATATTTTTACATTTATTTTTTAAAATGAATATGTAGTATTTTTTTAGTACAGCATTTTTTTTATGTTATTTATTACAATCCTTATTTTTTCTTAATAAGCATTATTTTCTTAATTTTATTTTCTATTTCAGTACAAAAAAAAAAAAATTATTTTGACATAATTTTGTCACAAAGTAAGGATATAATCATCTTATAGAAAAGCAGTAAAGAAATTTCTAAAATAACTTAAATTTAAAGGAGTGTAATATTATGAAAAAATTATTAGCAATAGCAGTTTTAGTTTCAGCAACAGCATTTGGAGCAACACAAGTTAATACAATGGGTGAAATGAATCATAAAATGGGTATGGGATCTAACAATTGTTCTACGACAAAGTCTGGTCACATGGGTAGAATGTTTAACTATTTATCTGAAAGCGAGCAAAACACAGTTAAGAAAAATAGGGAAGATGTAAGAACTATGATGTCATCTGAGAAACCAGATTGGAATAAAATCGAAAAATTAAATCAAGATAATGCTAAAATGATGGCTTCAGCAAGAACTAAAATGATGCAGGATAAACAATCTAATCCTAACTTCAAGCATAATTATTAATTCGCACTTAAAGAATAATTTCACTGTTTATAAATTCTAATCCCCCTTAGAAAATATATTATAAAACAAAAAGAAGAGTCAGCTGTTGAGTAGCTGGCTCTTCTCTTTTCATTCTTTTATTTTTTTGTTTTTATAATTAAAAACTCTTATTTCTTTTACTAGTAATTTCCTTATTTAGTTGTCCATAATTGACATCCAGTATCTGCACCATTAGCGAATGCAGTTCCTTTAGCATCTAATCCAACTGCTGTAATTCCAATTCCATCTGCTGCCCATACGAATCCAACATTTCCTGGAGTATATGCAGGACTTGAATTTGGAGAGTAAGTTCCGTCACCATTGTTTACACAGTTTGCTGCAGCTGTTACATCTTGAACAACTCCTGCTTGGATTGCTACTGTTGTATTATCAGTTTTTCCTAATGTAATTTTATTTACATCTTGTTGACTTAAGTAGTTAGCATTTTGTAATCTAACTAAGTCTGCTGCTGTTAATAATTGTCCTGCTGTTGGTACATTCCCTGAAGGTAAAGTTCCTTTTTCAGCATAGTAAACGTTTGCTGCTGTTTTTAATGTTTGAAGTGTTGCAACAACTTTAGCATCTTTAGATTTCATTAAAGATACTCTGAACTTAGGTGTAACTATAGCTGCTAAAACACCAATAATTGCAACTACAACTACTAATTCAACTAACGTAAAACCTGATTTTTTATTAACGCTTTTTTTCATCTCTACCACCCCATAATATTTTTTTTGAACATACCATCATATTCTACTTTTATTTTACTTTTCCTTTCTTATTTTCAAAAATATTTTTTTTATAATTTTTTAAGAATCAAAATTATATATACAAGGTATTATAAATTTGAATGTATAATATATAATTTATAGTTTGTTTTTCACAATATATAGGGTACAATACTTAAAAGAAACACAATATATTGTTTTAAATTAATTTTATTTTTTTTAACAATAAGGAGGAATTACATGAAAAAAATTATAAAAAGAGATGGTTCAATTGCTACTTTTGATAAAAACCGTATAGAAAGAGCTTTAGAATTAGCGTTTAAAAGTAATGATAAAATTCCAAATATTAATCTTATAAAGGATATTGCTACACAAATTGAAAACATTAATAGTGATATATTTAATGTTGAAGATATACAAGATCTTGTAGTAAAAAAATTAATGGCATCATCTGAAAAAGATATTGCTATGTCGTATCAAGGATATCGTGCTATTAAAAGTGACCTGCGTAATAAAGAACAGGGTATTTATAGAAAAATAAATGAACTTGTAGATGCTTCAAATACAAGTATTTTAAATGAAAATGCTAATAAAGATGGAAAAACAATTTCTGTTCAAAGAGATCTTTTAGCTGGAATCTCATCTAAAGATTATTATTTAAATAAAATCCTTCCTAAACATTTAAAAGAAGCCCATGAATCTGGAGCAATTCACATTCACGACTTAGATTATTTGCTTTTTAGAGAAACTAATTGCGAACTTGTTAATATTGAAAGTATGCTAAAAGGTGGATGTAATATAGGAAACGCAAAAATGTTTGAACCTAACTCTATCGATGTTGCTGTTGGACATATAGTTCAAATAATAGCTTCTGTATCTTCAAATACTTATGGAGGATGCTCAATTCCATATTTAGATAGAGCTCTTGTTCCTTATGTAAAAAAGAGTTTCAAGAAACATTTTATAAAGGGTCTTAAATATATTGAACAACTTTCTCAAGAAGATATTGATGCTATTATAGAAAACAATAATAACATAGAATACTCTAATAAAAAATTAAAAGAAACGTATCCAAAAGCCTTTAATTATTCTACAGATCTTACTGATGAGTCTGTAAAACAAGCTATGCAAGGACTTGAATATGAAATAAATTCTCTTTCAACTGTAAATGGACAAACACCTTTTACAACTATTGGTATAGGAACTGAAACTTCTTGGGAAGGACGTCTTATTCAGAAATACGTATTTAAAAATAGAATGGAAGGGTTTGGAATAAAAAAAGAGACGGCAATTTTTCCTAAGATAGTTTACGCAGTTTGTGATGGTCTTAACTTTTCACCAGAGGATCCTAACTGGGATATTTCTCAAATAGCTTTTAAATGTATGACTACATCTATATATCCAGATATTCTTTTTGTAACAAAAGAGGAGCTAGAAAAAGAAACGGTTGTATATCCTATGGGGTGTAGAGCTTTTTTATCTTCATGGTTTGATAAAGAGGAAAAAGAGATTTATTCTGGTAGATTCAACATTGGAGCTACAACAATCAATTTACCAAGAATAGCTATAAAGCATAAAGGTGATGAAATTGGTTTCTATAAAGAGTTAGATGAGCTTCTATTACTTGCAAGAGAAAACTCTATATTCCGTGCAAAATATCTTGAAAATACTCCTGCAGAAATAGCACCAATTCTTTGGATGAATGGAGCTATGGCAAATAAAACTGGAAAAGAGACTATAAAAGATTTAATTTGGAAAGGGTATGCTACAGTTTCAATAGGTTATATAGGATTGAGTGAAGTTTCTCAACTTCTTTATGGCGTTGATTTTTCACAAGATAACTCTTCTTATGAAAAGACTTTCAATATACTTAAATATATTTCTGAAAGAGTAGCTCAATTTAAACAAGAAGATAACTTAGGTTTTGCTCTTTACTCTACTCCTTCAGAATCTCTTTGTGATAGGTTTGCTCAAATAGATCAAAAAGATTTTGGGGATATTGAAGGAATTACAGATAAAGGGTATTACGACAACTCTTTCCATGTATCATCTAAAATAAATATAGATCCTTTTGAAAAGCTAAGATTAGAAGCTTTAGGACATAAATATGCAAAGGGTGGACATATTAGCTATATTGAAACTTCATCACTTAAAAATAATATTGAAGCAATTCACGGAATACTTAAATATGCACAAAGTATTGGAATTCACTATATGGGAATTAATCAACCTGTAGATAAATGCCATAAATGTAATTTTTCTGGAGAGTTCCAAGCAACAGTTAAAGGATTTGAATGTCCACAGTGTGGAAATACAGATTCTTCTCAAATGAATGTAATTAGAAGAGTTTGTGGTTATCTTGCTCAACCTGATTCTAGACCATTTAACAAAGGTAGACAAAAAGAGGTAATCAATAGAGTTAAACATATGTAAAGGAGTTAAAAATGAATTATTCTGGTATTAAATACGCTGATATGATTAATGGAAGAGGAATAAGAGTTTCTCTCTTTGTAAGTGGTTGCATTCATAAGTGCAACGGCTGTTTTAATAAAGATACTTGGAACCCTCACTTCGGAAAACCTTTTTCAGAGGACACAGAGGAGGAAATCTTAAATTATTTTGAAAAATATAGAAGTAGTTTATCAGGTATATCTCTTCTTGGTGGTGATCCAACTTACCATGATAATTTAGAACCCTTAACTAACTTTATAAAAAAATTCAAAACAATTTTTTCCGAAAAAGATATTTGGATTTGGTCTGGGTATAAATGGGAAGAAATAGCAGCAAATAACAATATTTTAGGACTTGTATCTCAATGTGATATTCTTATTGATGGAAAATTTGATATTAGAGAAAAAAATCCAAATTTAAAATGGAAGGGCAGTAATAACCAAAGAGTTATTGATGTTCAAAAGACAATAAAAAATGGGATAATTACTGAAATAGATTAATTAATCTATTAATTATTTACTCTCAATAAAAAAGCTGATTAAGTTTCTAATGCTTAATCAGCTTTTTTTCTATAAAATTTTTTAAACTTTTAAAATTTTAAATTTAAAAATTGTAAATAATAGGTGAACTTCCAAAAAGAAGATGCTGCTTTCTCGATTCTATTTCAACTTTTAATAGTTCCAATGCAATATGAGTTCCACTTCTTAAATCTGCTTCATTTAAGACTTCTGGAATATCAATATCACAATGTTTTTTTAAATATGAGTAATTTTTCCATAACCAGTGTCTAATTGCTTCAATATTTGTAGGTTTTCTAAGAAGATTTAATATTTCTACTCTAATCTGTTCAATCTCTTCTGAAGTCAGCTCATTTTTTAAAGAAGCAAATTTAAGTCCAATATTTCTAGCAAAAGTTTCATCAAGCTCCTGACATAAAAATTTTAAAATATGCCACATCTCATAAATATCATTGTTAGAAGACAGTGATAAATTCTTAAGCCAAACAAAAGCAGTTAAACGTCTTCTCCAATCCCACCATTTTATAGGACTTGCTAAATCTTGAGCAGGAATTAAAAAATATCCATCATCTATAAGTCTAGCACCAAAGACTCCAGGTGGATTTCCAAGACGTTTTCCTTTCAGAGATGTTCTATAAACTCCACAGGTTGGGCTTCCTTCCATAAAAATATAAGCATCAACACTTGAACGCTGTAAAATTTTTAATGCTTCTTCACATCCATCTTTTATCATTTGAGAACGATTAATTCCCATTCTATCTTTTATTTTTGATTCTCCCTTCCAAAAATCAGAACCATTTCCACCTGAAAGAGATATAGGATTTCTAGGAACACAAAGCCCACTCATAACTTCTGGGCATATTGGAGCCCATATAAATGAATTTTTTTCTCTCTTTAATTCCCCTAACATATCCCAGCCTTTCCCGTTATATCTAACTTTAGCACCAAACATACAAGCCGAAATTCCAAAAATTATTTTTCTATCTATTTTATAATCCATAAAAAAAACCTCCTATAGAGCATATTTTATTAAATATATTCTACAGAAGGAAGCACACAAATCCTTTATCTTAATAATAACTTAACTAATAAAAATTAATTCCGGTATTATTTATTTTATTTTTTTATTTATTACACATTTATTTTATATTTATTTTTTAATTCATCCATATATCCATCTTTCTTCATTTCTAATATAATATTATCCATTTTATCAATAAATTTTTTTGGCATTTTTTTAGAAAAAGCAATACTTATTTGATCGTTGCTTAATACTTCTTTTTCATATAACATAGGACTCTTTTCTATATATCCGTAACCTATTTTCTTATCAAGAATAGCATAATCTATCTCCTTTGTAATAAGCTTTTGTATAACTACTTCCATGTCCACATCTTCTACTATTTCTGCATTTCTTTTATTTTCTATAATATGTTTGAAATATGTTCCTTTTGTGAGCCCATAAATTATTTTATCTTCATTTATATTTTTATTATCTTTATTTCCTAAAATTATTACTTGTGAGGTCATATATGGTTCTGAAAATTGTAGTTTCTTCTTTCTTTCATTAGTTATTGAAACAAAACCAATTCCCATATCAAGCTTTCCTTCTTCAACTCCTGAAATAATTTGTAAAAATGAACTATCTATAACATCTATTTTCAAATTAGCCCTTTTCGCTATCTCTAATAATAGCTCATATTCAAATCCTGAAGCTGCATCATTTTCTGCATCACTCTCTTCAGCTTTGATTCCAAAAGGATCAATTTTATTAAGATTAATTCCCACTATATAACTACTTTTTTCTACCTTTTTTTTATTACATCCTAGAAAAAATAACGTTAGTAAAGCTGCTAAAATAACTATTCTTTTCATATCAATTCTCTCCTCGATTCTCGTAATATTTTAATTAGTAATTATACTATAATTATTTTAGATTTACAATGTAGTATATTTTATTGTAAATTAAGAATCTTAAGCAATACTTTAATTTAATAAAATAAAAAATAGGAGCAAATTAATTGCTCCTATTCCATATAAAATCTATTATTTTGCTGGTGTATAAACATCATGTAAAAGTCCATCTTTTATAGCTGAACGAACTTTTGTTGCTCTTATTGTTGCTCCTGCCATTTCTATTTCACCAGGTGTATACATTTTTTTCATTGCCTCATCTACATTTTTTCCTACTGAATACTTTAAAAGTGCATTATATTGCTCTTTCATTTTTTCTAAACTAGAATTTTTTAAATAATCCTCACCTTTATAGAAAAGATGTCTAAATTTTGCAGAGGTTACTACATCGTCTTTTAATTTGTATTCTACAGTTACTTGATTTTCTGCTCCATCTACAAAACTTCCTCTGTACGTTCCATCTTTGTATGATCCTGCATAAACTGCTGTAGCCATACTTAAAAGTCCTACTAAAAATAATTTTTTATTCATAATATCCTCCTATTTTTTTTATCCCCTAATATTATATATTATACCTAATTTCAATGGATATTTCCATTTTTTTATAGTTTAGTTTCTCAAACTTATATTTTCTATAAAATATAATTTGTTTATCAAAGTATATCTTATAATATAATACTTTACTATTTTTGTCAACATTTTATTAAAAACTTAATTAAGTTAATTAATTATTTACAATCTTTATTAAATTTTTTTATCATTCTTTTCATGTTACTATTATATTAAGAGAGAAACTAAAAAAGATTTTAGAAGAGATACAAGTTGCAAAAATAGCAACTAAAGTTACTTCTATTTTAGTAAAAAAATAAAATAAAAGTGAGGTTTTAACATGTTTGATACAATATTAAATTCTATTATGCCAGTATTTTTTGTAATTGCCCTGGGATGGTTCTCAGGAAAAAAGGAGATTGTTTCAGTAGAGCATAAAAAAGCTTTTGCAGATTATGTAATGATGTTTAGTTTTCCTTTGCATCTATTTATTGAGAGTGCCAAAGCTGATCCTAAAAGTCTTTTAGATGTTAAAGTTATATCATCTTTTACTTTAGCATTAATGGGGCTATATATTATTTCATTTATTGTTCAAAAATATATATTTAAGTATGATTCAAAAAAAGCAGCACAAGGTTCAATTGTTTGCTCTTTTCCTAATATGGCATTTATGGGTATTCCTATTCTGTCATCTTTAATAGGACCAGAAGCACTCGTTTCTGTTGCAATTGGAAATGTAGTAACAATTGTAACTCTAATTCCTATAACAACAATTATCTTAGAATCAAAAGATGATTCTGGTAGTTCTCTTGAAGTAATTAAGGCAAGCTTAATCAGTTGTGTTAAAAAACCATTGCTAATAGCTCCTGTACTTGGAATAGTTTTTTCAGTCCTTCAAATTGAGATACCAAAAGTTATTTTTAACTCTTTTGAACTTATTGGAAAAAGTACATCAGGAGTTTCACTATTTTCTCTTGGATTAGTTATGGCTAGCTATAGAATTGTTTTATCATGGCAAGTTTTCTTTAATATCTTTATGAAGAATATTTTACAGCCAATTATTATGGGTGGATTAATCCTTTTATTTAACTTAAAGGGAGGTATGGAAAAAGAAATATTAATACTTTGTTCTATGCCAACAGCTACAATTTCTACAATGTTTGGGTTGAAATATGGAATTTCAGAAGTTGAAAGCTCTAGTTCTACCATATTGGGAACAATTTTTTCTATAGTAACATTAAGTTTTCTAATTGTATCCCTATATTAAACATAATATTAAACATAGCTGTTAAGCACTAAAAAAACCACTAGAATTTTACTAGTGGTTTTTTATTATTTAATATTTATAGAATTTTTCAGGTCTTCCTACTTCCCCATAAGATGTGTTAACCGTTAATTTTTTTGTAGAGACTAAATATTTTAAATATTTATTTAAAGTTACTGTACTTATGTTAAGTTGTTCCGAAAGTTTATTAGCATTCCACCATTTTTTTCTATTTTCACTAAAAAAAAGTTCAATTTTCTCTAAAGTTTTTTTATTTATTCCTTTTGGAAAATCAATTGGATTAGAATCAGTAGAGAAGTATTCATCACACTCTTCTTGAATTATCGTGGACTTTACTAAAATTTCATTTTTCTTAAAAAATTTACCAATAGCCATATCCAACCTAGCTTGACTATAGGGCTTAATTAAGAAATCTATAGCTCCAAAAGCAACAACTTCCTTAATTTTACTTGATTCATTCAAAGCTGTAATAAAAATAATATCTGTTAGAATACCTTTATTTCTCATTTTTTTTAAAATCTCAATCCCATTACTTTCCCCTAAATAGACATCACAAAGTATTAAATTAATATTATATTTTTCTAAACTTTCAAAGACTTCCTCTTCTGTTTTTGCTGTACTTACGACTTCTAGATTTGGATATTTTTCTAAAAAAAGTCTATTTATAGATACAACCATAGGATCATCTTCAACAATCAACACCTTATACATCGCTACTCTCCTTATTTAATATAATTGTGAAGTATTTTCCATCATCAGCCTCTTCTAAAATAAATCGGCCATTATAAAGTTCTATTTTAGATTTTACAAGTGATAGACCAATTCCACGATTTTTTCCCTTAGAAGAAGCATATCTTTCAAACATTTTATTTTTTAGATTTGGATCAACTTTTGAGCCATTATCAAATACTGTAATTTGTATAGAATCCTCATCTTCTAGTAGAAGAAGTTCAATTTTTTTATCATCTACTCGATTTTTTTCTAAAGCTTCTATTGCATTCTCTAAAAGATTAGATACAACAGTCATTATATCTAACGATGTAATTGGAGTGTGATCTTTAAATAAAACCGAATCCTGATCAATTGTGAAATTAATACCAATTTCTTTTATAGCACTAAATTTACCTATTAAAATTCCAAGTATATAATAATCATGAATATTAGCAATTTCAGTTAAAATCTTCATATTACTATTCTCTAAACTCTTCATATACTCTTGAACTAAATCATACTTTTTTAGCTGAATTAGTCCTGAAATTACTTGAAGCTGATTTTTAAATTCATGATTAGTTTCTCTAAATCCAGTTATTACATTATTTATACTTGTTAGCTCTTGAGCTAAATTTATGATTTCTATATGCTTATAGAAAGTTATAATAACTCCTAAATGATTTTCATCTTCAAGGAGATGGATTATACTTACGAAAACCTTTTCATGCCCAATTTTTCTCTCTTTAAAATAGACATTTTTTCTTTCTTTAAAAGTACTGCTAAATCTTTTTATGAATAGTTTAATATCAAAATCATCTAGAATTTCAAAAACTTTTTTATTAATGTTTATTATTTCTAAAGAAGAGTTTAAAACTACTACCCCTTCATGAATATTGTCTATAATAGTAGCTTGTTGTTGCACAAGACTTTTAGTATTTATATATAGCTCAGTAATCTCTTCCGGCTCTAAATTCAGCAACTCTTTTTTTATTTTTTTAGCAAAATTTCTTGAACTTATAAAAATAAAAATTGAACTAGCTAAAACAAGTAAGAAAATTTTTAATAAAATCAACAAAATAACATTATTAAAAATATTATAAAGTTTTCCAACCACCACAAATCCTATAATTTCTTTATCTTTAATTATGGGTTCAAATCTTCTATATTTTTCACCTTGGGGCTCTTTTGTTATTACAAAATAGCCTTTTTTACTTTTTAAGACCTTTTCGCTATCCTTAGCTTCAAAAAGCTTCCCAAATTTAGTTGCATCTAAATAACTAAAGCGAATGCTATCTTTGTCAGCTATAACAACTACATCTACATTTTGATTTTTATTCACAAATACTTCAGTATATTTTTGCAAATTAAAATTCTTATTTATTATAGCCTCTTCTACAAATTTTGTTCCTGCTATTTCCAAAGCTACTGCACTTAAGTTTCTTTTTATTTTGCTAGTTTCATTGTTAATTTCAGTGTAAGCAATCATTCCAATAAGAATTATTAGCAAAGGTGATATTACTAAAATCGATAATTTTATAAGCCTTTTCTCAAAATGACTTTTCACTTTTTGCCTCCTTAAATAACTATTATTGTCTTCAAGTCTATATTTTACCTTATATATTGAAATCTTTCTAGTAATTTTTAGTTTTAAGACAATAAAAAGAAAGCTGTCGTGACAGTGTCACGACAGCTTTCTTTTTGTGAAAAAACTATATAATCTCATATTTACTTAACCTACTCTAAGAATCCCCTTCTACAATTTTAGTATTAATTAAAAATTTTACTTCTTTTTGAGATAATCCTTCTATTGTATTTATTAGATATTTTAGTGCATTAGAGCAAATTTCATAAAAATTTTCTTCTACTGTTGTTAATTTAGGTTCAAAATAATTAATTAACTCTAAATTATCAAAACCAACTAAAGAAAAATCTTCCGGGACTTTTATATTATTTTTTTCTGCAGAAGATAAAATTCCTAGGGCAACTTTGTCTTCTTGACAAAATATTCCATCAAATTTTAGTAACTCCTCTCTTCTCTCTTCTACTATATTTTTTCCATCTTGAAAAGTCATATTGCACTCTTCAACATGAAAATGTTCCAACTTATCTCTGTTCTCCATACAAAATTTCAAAAAGCCTTCTGTTCTATCAACATAATCTGTCTGAAATTTATTACAAGAGGTTATAGTTAAAAGACTTTTACATCCTTTTTCAAATAAATATTTTGCTACTTCATACCCACTCTTTATATTATCACTTTTAAAAACATTTATACTTTCATCATTTTTTTTAAAAGATGGTTTATACGCTAAAAAAATGTAAGGAATATTATTTTTATCTAAATCTAATATATTTTTTTCTAAAATATCTCTATTTGCTATTATTAATCCATCTATATATGAACCACCAATAACCTTTTCTACATCATTGCTTCTTATTAAGCTTATCTCATATTTTGATTTTTCTGAAAGCTTTAGGAAATTTTCTTCTATTTTTGAAAAGAAATCTCTTTTGTTAAATGCAAAAAAATCTTTGGGGAAAATAATGCCTATCCTATTATTTTTTTTTCTAGCTAAGAAAGAAGCGTGTTCATTCATTATATAGTTTTTTTCTTTTGCTATTTTTTTTACTAAATCTCTTGTTTCTTGTGAAATTCTAGGATTATCATTTAAAGCTCTTGAAACTGTTGATATATTTAATCCAGTTAGCTCAGCTATATCACTTAATTTTATTTTCATATTTCCCCTTTTCTACTTTTGAATATATAACAAAGTTAATATTATTATACAGAAATAAGCTAATAAAAGATATGACTTTTTTTCCCACTTTCCTGGTAATATATACACTCCTTCCTCTTTTTTATTTTCTTTTTTTTCTTTTATTAAAAGGTTTAATAAGTTTTCTTCACTATTTTTTCCAATAAAACAGCTTGTAAAATATCCAACTATTAAAGCTATAGTTATCCCTACAAGATTATTCCACATCCAAAATATTTTATATGTGTTTGAGATATATGCTACCGTAACTACTCCTGATATAAATCCTGCAATTCCTCCTAGCTCATTTGTTTTTCTACTATATAATCCCAATAAAAAAATTCCTAATGTAGGACCTAGTATATATGAACCATACTTACTAATTGATTCTAATATTGATAAATTTGATGTACTTACAATAAATGAGAAATATGAAATTATTATTCCAAAAAATATAGTTGCATATTTAGTTACTTTTAATCCATCTATCTTCCATTTCTTTTTCTCTGCCAAAGGTAAAAATACATCATTTACAAAAACTGTAGTTATTGAATTTAGGGATGAATCTATGCTACTCATTGTTGCTGCAAATACTGCTGCTATTATTATTCCTAAAAAACCACTTGGAATTTCTGTTAGTATAAATTCTAAAAAAACATCATTAGGATTTTGAAAAACTCTCCCTTTATAAAATATAAATAAAAATACCCCTATTAATAAAAACAAAAACATCTGAATAACTAAAAATATTGAGCTAAACCATAGAGAATATTTTACATTTTTTATACTTTTAGCTGTTAATACTCTTTGAACTTGCGTCTGGTCTACTCCGAAATAAGCGAAGTGTAAAATCCCTCCACCTATTATTCCACTCCAAAATGTATTAGGAGTAAATAAATCTCCTTTAAAATTTAAAGCATATAGATGCCCTGTTTCTTTTGAGATTTTCACTATTTCACTAAAACTTTCAGGAATTACTCTTATTGCAGTATATAAAGAAACTGCAATCCCAATCCATAAAAATATCATTTGGACTACGTCTGTCCAAATAACTGCCTGTATTCCTCCTAAAATTGTATAAAATATAGCAACAATCACTATTAGTCCTATTGTAATATTTAGAGATAATCCTGTAATCCTACTTAAAATTAAAGAAGGTACATAAACAATAGATCCTACTACAACTAACATCTTAAAAATATATGCAATTACAAATAAAATTTTTAATTTACTTCCAAATCTTTTTTCTATGTATTCATAAACTGATACCACTCCACTGTTATAGAAAAAAGGAATTATAGTTCCACTAAGAATCCACATTACAATAGGGATATTTAAATTTAGGATAAGAGGTGTCATTCCATGTGAATAAGCCCAACCAGGAGCCCCTATAAAAGTTATAGCACTTACTTGGGTTGCAATTACAGACAGTGCAATTGCCCACCATTTAAAATTTCTGCCTCCAAGAAAATAATCTTTTGTATTTTTAGTTTCTCCTCCAACTAATATCCCTAGTATAATAGTAAAAATAAAATATAGAATAACTATTCCCCAATCTAAATAACTCATATCAACTCCTTATTTATAGAAAATTCGCATAATACAAATTATGCGAATTTTTATTGTTACAATTTTTTAGAACTTTGGATTTAAAATCTCTTCAGTTCTTTTAAATATATCTAACCCTTGTTGTTTTAGCCAGAAAGGAATATCAATAAATACCCAGTTTTCTACTAATTTATCCCCTTTTCTATAATACACATCTACAACCTGCATGTCAGCTCTTACTTCTCCACCTGGCATTCCTAAGAATCCACCAATTGGTGTATTAGATAGATTTGGCCATCCAAAGAAACAAGAGAAGTTTCCTTCTGCAAATCTACAAACATGTCCGTTAAACTTCTTATCCTTTAAATTATTTCTAAAAGGCAATTGGTGTTGCTTTTGATATCTAGGAATTGTGTAACTTGCTCCAATACTAGCTGGACCATACCATATCATATCTTTAGACCATGATTTTTCTAAAACTTCTGGTGGGCATCCCATTGCTCCACTATTATTAAGTGCAGAAAGATCATCTACCATCTTATTTACTAAAGCAAGAGTTGCAACTCCTTCTTCTTCTGGAGCATCTTCAAACAATAATCCATTATGGTCTTTTGGTCCTGGATACACAAAATATTGTCCTGTTGATGGTGGCATAGGATTAACTCCAGCTTGCTGCATAAACCCAATTAAGTCTACAAATAAACCTGTCTTTGTGATTTTCCCATTTTCCACACAAGTAAATTCTGAATATCTTAATGATATCATTTTACCTGTAAAACGTACACCCATATAATCCTCATCAAAAAGTCCCATGAAGTGTCCCATACTCATTACCCATTGCTCACCACTAATTTCATTAGTTCCACCTATAAATATATCCTGTCTTCTTTGGATTCTTTTTAAAGATTTCATAAGTGGTTTCCAAAATATTTCAGCAACAGCTTTTGCTCCAGCTTGCTCTCTAAAAGGATAAACACCTCTCCATAAATAATCATCCGAAGTATATTTAGCTAAAACTTCCTCTATATTTTCAGTTGTTGCATTCTCAATAGCTTCAAAATAATCCCTAACTATTCTTTTTGTTTCTTGATACTTTGACATTATAATTTCTCCTTTTTATATAATTATTATTTTTATTATTTATTTTCCTTTTTTAATGTTTCAGGTAAAGATAACCATACAATTGCTGCTATTAAAAACATTAAAGGCGCTCCCCACATTGCAGTTTGTAAAGATGTTGATTTCTTTATTGAAACTAGTATACTTGGAGCAAAAAGTGAAAAAATTCTTGCTGCATGGAAAAGTGATGCTCCCATACTCTTTAAATGTGATGGGAATAATTCTGTAAAATATCCTCCCCAAATTGCACTTGATGCTAATCCTAATCCGTAGAAAAAACCTGCTACTGACAAAATTTTTGGATTGCTTGGAGCTATAAAGAATAATGCAATCATGATAGCTGACATTACAAATCCTATTGCATTTACTTTTCTTCCATACTTATCTGCTATTATTCCCCAAGAATAAGCCCCGACTAATGACCCCATTGATATTGCTGAAAAAATTATTCCCATTGATACTGCATCGAAAGCTCTTACTTCTCTTAAATATGTTGTTACAAATCCTGAGAAAAATTGATATCCAAAAAAGTTTAACGCTGCTAAAAACATACAAGAAAAAGTAAATCTTCTCAATTTAGGGCTAAACATCTCTCCCCAACTTCCTTTTTTAACTTCTTTTTTCTCTTCTACAGATTTTGAATTATTCTGTAACTCTTCAGAGCCATAAGGAAGGTATTCTTTTTCATCTGGTATTAAGAAAAACATTAAAACTGCTGCTATTACCGGTGGTAATCCACCTACTACCATTAACATTTCCCAACCTTTTTCTTTAAGAATTGCTCCATAAACTCCCATAAATAATGTTGCTACCGAGAAAAGTCCTGAAGCAAAAGCTGTTACTTTTCCTCTAACCTTTGCATCAAATAATCCAACCATTGTACTTACAGCAACTGTAAAATATCCTCCTAAAGAGATTCCAATTATAAATCTCATTAGAATCCACATTGTAAAATCTCTGCTTGAAATATTAATTAATGTTCCTACTCCATTTAATAAAGTTATAGCTATCAGAGTATTTTTCTTTCCTTTATTTTCCGCTAACCACGCGCAAGCAAAAGCTCCTATTAGAGCTCCTAATGATTGTGCTGTATAAAATAAAGCAGTCTGCTCTAATTTAATTCCATAAAACTCTACTAAAAAAGGTCTTACATAATCAATAACTACAAAATTATAACAGTAGAAGAAGTAACCTACTAAAATTACTAAATAAGCTATTACTCTTCGTTTTAATGACAAATCACTCATTTTTTTCATATTGAACTTTCCCCCTAATATTTACTTTGTGCAAGCGCTTGCACTATGTGAAGTAATATTATTATATTTTTGTCTAATTGTCAAACTTTTTTTGCGTTCTTTTTGTTTATTTTAAAAACTCTTTTACCCTTTTTAATATTAAATTTGATAAAAAACTAAGTTTTACCTACCATTGCATGTTGATTTTATAGTAAATAAAAAACAGGATTTTGTAGCTTAATCCACTACAAAATCCTGTTTTTCTTAGATTATATATTTTATTTCCAATTCTTTTCCACTAAAAGCTATTCCAATACAAATTATTTTTTCGATTCCTTTTCCTTTCATATCACTCAAATAGTTCCTCTGAAAAAACTTCTTACTTCTTCATTTGGTATTTTTAATGAATAAGTTATATCCCCTGTTATAGCTGATATAATTTCTTTTTCATATGTTAAATAGCCCGAAAAGAAAAATAATGACCAAATTGTTGATAATCTATTTAAGTCAGAATAAATTATTCCATCTACTATAGTTTTTTCAACTTCTTTTCCTAAAAATAATTCTTCTAAATCCTCTTGAATCTCTTCAGATTTATTTTTTAATAAATTTTTTATCAAATCATTGTTGCTAGTATTTATCCAATACGCTTTAATTTTTTTATCAGTTGCATAATTTATAATTGACCAAGGATTATATACTTTATCCTCTCCAAATTTATACCCATTATACCATTTTCTTACTTCCTCAATATGATATTCTAAATTATAATATTTAAGCAACTCTTCAACTTCATTTTCTTTAAGTCCAAAATGTCTATACTTATTATCTAAAATAGTTCCTACTGTTAAATTATTTAAACCTGAAAAAATACTTTCTTTAGCAACTTTTGTTATTCCAGTAATTATTCCAAATGCTAAATGAATATTATCTTTTAAGGCTGCGCCTAGCATATTTCTAAAAAATGATATAGCCTCATCGTAATAACCAGAAACATAAGATGACGTTAAAGGAGTATCATACTCATCTATTAATATAACAACTTCTTTTCCATAATAATCTTTTAACATTTTTGATAAATACATTATCGAGCTTGATAATGTCCCTATATCTGATCTTTTATACACTATTTCTTCAAATATTTTTTTATCCACATCACTTAATTTATCTTTAATAAAGCTATAATTCTCATATAAAATTGAAATCTCTATCTTAATTTTTTCTAAACATTCTTTCCAAGTATTAGTTTTTATATCTTTTAAAGAAATGTGTATTACAGGGTATTTTCCTTGTTCTTTTATATATTTTGTTTTTTCTATTAACAACCCTTCAAATAATACTTTATTCTCTTCTCTATTTTCTATATTAAAAAAGTATTTTAACATACTCATATTTAATGTCTTTCCAAATCTTCTAGGTCGTGGAAGTAAAGTTACTTTTGCACCTTTTTCTAGAATTTCTTCTATTAATAAAGATTTATCAACAAAATAGTAATTTTTTTTAATTAGTTCTTTAAAATCGCTTATCCCTATTGGTAACATTTTTTTACTCACAATCACACCCCCGAATAATTTCTTATAAGTAATTATACTATATTTTAATTGAAAACCCTAGGTAATCAACTTTTTTAGATAAATGATATCTTTCTTTGAACAGAATATAACTTTTATCTAAAACCTAAAAATTGAGTAAATAAAAGCTGTCGTGACAGTGTCACGACAGCTTTTCAACTAATAATTTTATTTCTCATTTTGTTTTGCTAATAAGATTGCTTTATGCAGTTTTTCTTCTAATAATTTCTTAGGTGGTAGAGTAGCCAAGGTTAGTTATTCCTAAAAAATCTAACATATAGATATCCTTCATTGCTAAATCAGCTTGTTCCGCTAAATGAATAGGTAGAACCTCCTGAAAATTATGTTTTTTATCTGAAATTTGATGTCTCTCAAACGCCATTCCATTTATCTGATTTAAAAGAACATTTCTTGTCCATCCATTTTTAGATGTCTGCTCAAGATAATAGATTCTTGCAATCTCATCTTTTATTTTTGTAATAATTAATAGATTATGACCCCAAGGAATTTCTGAAGCGAGTTGCTGAAGTTTTGGAGTATCTTTGTATTCAAGATAGAAACGTCTCATTTCCCATAAATTTCTGGCTGAAAACCCTTCTGTGAAACTAAATTCTTCTCTTAAATCCAAAGCTAGTTTTTCAATTACAGATTTCCCCCATCCATTTTTCTCTTGTTGAAAATAAATCTCTTCTCCAATACTCCAATATAGATGCATTAGTTCCCTATTAATTTTTTTGGCAACATTGATCTTTGAATGAACTATTCTTTCTTTAACAGATTTTAAAAATTCTACATACTTTTCTGATACACCATTAATTATATTCAATTTTCTTTCTATAGGATTCATTCTTCCTCCAAGTTTTATATTTCTGTTGCAGAATTAAATAAAAAAAAACCTCATTATTCCCTTTAAATTCACTGTTTTAATAATAATAATAATAATAATTATAAATTTAGTTTCCTGTTGCAGAATTATAGCTTGTCAGCGGTAGTTTTTCATTGTTAGATTCTTTATTATAAAACATTATAAATCTATTTAAGCTATCACCTTTTAATTCAATGCTCTTTCTTTTTTAATTTATCATCTTTTTATCTATTTCAGTGTACCTAATCATAATTTGCAAGAACCTCCAATTTTAAATCTATTGTTTATTATACCATTAATAGAACTATTTTTATATCAAAAAGCCTAGTGTAAATGGCGAGTACTTTTGTAAAAAAATTATCATTTTAAATTGCTGTTTTTTTGGCAAAGTAAATTTGATCTCTTCTAAATAATATTGTTTTAACCTTTTTTAATTTTAATCCTAAATTTTCTAACATATTATATTTTTTATGAATTAAATATAGTATAATTAAGATAATTATAAACTAAAAAATTTATCATATAAAAGGGAAGGGATAAAATGAAGTTAATAGATAACTTATCAAAAGACTATAAAGATGATTTTTTAGTAAGAATGGCATATCATTCCTCAGCTATGGAAGGAAATACAATCACATTAAATGAGACTGTCTCTATTCTTTTATACAATACTATTCCAGAGAAAACAAACGTACGTGAATTCTTTGAAATAGAAAATCACAGACAAGCAATGGCTTATATATTTCATTGCATCGAACAAGAAGAAAAATTAAGTTTAAATATAATAAAGGATATTCATAAATATTTAATGGATCATCTTCATGAAGAAAGAGGATTATTTAAAACACAAAGCAACGGAATTATAGGAGCTAATTTTAATACAGCATCTCCAGAAAAAATTCAAGAACTTATGTATCAATGGCTTGGAAATTATGATTATTTAATCTCAAATGCAGAAACTGAAGAGGAAAAAATAAGATTAATTCTAGAAAAGCATATTGAGTTTGAACGAGTGCACCCCTTTGCAGATGGTAATGGAAGAACTGGAAGACTAATAATCAACTATTTACTAATAGAAAATAATATTCCTCCTTTAGTTCTACCACAAGAGTTAAAGGGAGATTATATTTATTCTTTGGCTAATCAGGATGTTAATAAATTATTTGAGATATCTAAACTACTAATAAAAAAAGAGAAAGAAAAAATATATTGCTTTAGCAACAAATTATAATTGAATTTGTTGCTAAAGAAGAAAAGAGGAACTAGTTCATACTAGTTCCTCTTTTCACTACTCTGTTGGAGCTTTAATCTTATCAGCATTATTAGTTTTAGCTGCTTCATACGCTTTATTAATTCTTACTTCATCAGGATCATATTGTGTAATTACTACCAAAAATAAGGCTACAATTATTGTGATTATAATTCTAGTTAGTTTTGAAAATATTTTATTTTTCCACATAAAATATAATCCCATTGGTGGTACAAGAAGTAAAATTGTTATTATAAACCATTTTTTATTTGTTATTTTATCCTCATCTAATTTATTATCTTTCATTTTTTACACCCTCTAGTCATTTTTTATTAGTATCTTTTATTATAGATAATAATATTAAGGTTCTCGATATTCTGTATTATCCCATTTTTCTTATCCTTATTTAATTAATTTTACTATATTTAGAATTTTAATGAAAGAGAATATTATATATTTTTGTTAGTTTACTAAATTAAAGTGATATAATTTTATCAATAGATAAAATTAATAAAAATTCATAAGATTATTGAGGTGATCAAATAATGATTTTAGACGACAACTTGAATATTACTAATCAAATAGAAC
This sequence comes from Fusobacteriaceae bacterium, assembly GCA_051656905.1. Lineage (GTDB taxonomy): Bacteria > Fusobacteriota > Fusobacteriia > Fusobacteriales > Fusobacteriaceae > JAGNZR01. Next base: position 20,623 of record JBOFJQ010000018.1, read on the forward strand.
TCTCAAAAATGGAAGAAAAAATTAGTAAACAAAAAGCTAAGCAGTTATTTGATTCTGGGGATATTAATACAGTAAAAATAGGAACTTTTGAAAGACTTGCTTATATTCATAATTATCTCTTTGGGGATATCTACGATTTTGCTGGAAATATTAGAGATGTCAATATTTCAAAAGGGGATTTTCGTTTTGCTCCTTTAATGTATCTTGAGCACTCATTGAATTATATCGATACGATGCCTCAAACAACATTTGATAAAATCATTGAAAAATATGTTGAGATGAACATTGATCACCCTTTTAGAGAAGGAAATGGCAGAGCTACTCGTATCTGGCTTGATCTTATATTAAAAGAGAATATTAAGCAAATAGTAGACTGGAATCTTGTTGATAAAGATGAGTATCTATCAGCTATGCAAAGAAGTGTTGTTAAAGATATTGAAATTAAGCATCTCTTAAAACAATCCCTTACTAATGAAATTAATGATCGTTCATTATTCATGAAAGGTATTGATGTAAGTTATTACTATGAGGGATATAGTGAATTTAATACAGAGGATGTATAAATATATTTTTTTTAAAACTTAAGTTTTATTTCTTAAATAAGATAAAAGGAGGTTCTTCCTTAAGGACCTCCTTTTGCATTTAAAATTAATATTATTATTGTGTTTTTAAAAATTCTGCATATCTTTTTAATTCTTCTATTCTTTCTGGTGATAAACCTGAAAGATTTATTTCATTCTTCTTATCTTGGTTTTCACTACTGAAAAATGATCTATCTTCTAATTTTTTAATTTTCTTTTCCAATTCTTCACATCTTTGTTTGTAATCATCTAACTCTGAAAAATCTTTCTCATCAAGATAACCAATTCTTTTATAAAGGTCTTTATAATCAATTTTTAATCCACTAGATATCTTTTGTAGTAAAAATGGATTTATTTTTAATAATTTACCATTTTCAAGTCTTGAGAAAAGAGATGGCTGAATTCCTGTCTTTAAACAAAATTGATTTAAACCTAAATTTGATTTTTCACGACATTCTTTTATATAATTTCCTAAATCTTCTCTTATTTTCTTACTAACTTCGTAATTATTATAATCGTCCATATCTCCTCCTAAAAAATTATACTACACTTCTCTCTAAGAATAGCTAAATTTTTACCAATTAACTATTGACACATGTGAATAAAACATGTTAGTATTGTTGTTAGTGAACACGAGGAGGTATCGTCTAATCTTAAAAAATAATCAAAATATGAGTCATTGAAAAATATTACTTTGTATTTTTTTAGCTAAAGCACTAGATTTTTCAAGAGAATTACTCTATCGTAAAAGCAAAAAAAATCCCTGTAATTTTAGAAAAATTAATTAAATTATTTAATTTTTTCTTTCTGTTCAAACTTGTGAATAGAAAGAAAAAAAGTAATTCTGCAACCATACTCTCATCTGTCTTATTACATAAGAACACGTTTATTCTAAGAAAATTTATAACTTTTTTAATTACTAAAATAAAAATAAAAAAAGAGCTAAACTAAAAAAAATCTAATTATACTCACTAAAACTTCTTCTTTTTACACTTGCTACCATTCTTTAAATATTTTAAATATTTTAAATATAACTTTTTATAATAAATTAGAAAATCAAATTAGCACTCTACTATTCAAAAATGAAAATAAAGAGGAGCTAGATATATTTTTATTTAACCAGCTAACGAGGAGTAAATAAATGAATAATGATGCTACAATTCTATTGATTAAAAAAGTTCAACTCAACTCTGATTCTATTGCTTTAGATACATTAATTCAAAATCATAAAAGTTTAATTTTTCATTTAATATTAACATATAGTGCCCACAACTCATACTACATTGAAGATATATCACAAGAAGCCTATATAGCCCTAATTGATGCTATCCACACTTATAAGAAGAGTCATGATGACTGTACATTTATTGCATTTGCTTATTTTGTAATTCGTAATAAAATCGTAAATTTTCTCCTTAAAGAAAAATTAATTGATAAGCATTATCTTTCTAATTCTGAACTTGATACTCTTAGTTTACCACAAATCAGTACCAATAAATTAAAACCTTTCATTTTTGGACACATCAATAAAACCTTAACATCTTTAGAATCTTTTATTATCAAATCAAAATTTGGATTAAATAATGAATCTTCATATACCCCAGAAGAAATCTCTAAGATATCCTTACTTCCACCAAAAAGAGTAAATAAAATTATCAAAACTGCTCTAAAAAAATTAAGAATTTCAATAGAAAAGGAATCAGAAATAAATAATAAAAATCTATTTTTAGGAGAAACGTAAATGAAAAGCGAAATTAAAAATACCATTTGTGGAATATATCAAAGAAAATTATTAGATTATGGCTTAGATATTAAAGATGCCTATATTTTAACACTTTTAAAAGATCTAATCGGAACTACTGGAGATATACAAAAGATTGTGGATGGCACTGTTTATTACTCTATAGACTTTAATGATATATGTAATTTTCTTCCAATTATAGAAATAAATAATACTAAAGTTATAAGTAGAAGAATAACTAAATATGAAAATCTTGGTTTGCTTTCTAAGCATACTCATAAAAAATATGATAATGAAAAAAAAGTTTTTGATGGAACTTATACATTTATAACTTTAAAAGAAAGTTTTAGAGATTTATTTGAAGTTTCTTCAATAAATGTAGATACTAAAAAAATTGCAGAAAGAGCTAAAAAAATGGGGTTAGAAATTACAAAAGCAGAGGGTACTCAAAAGTTCTCTCTGGTAGAAGAAAAAATAGCAGAGGTTACTTTTGAGTGCCCTTTGGATAAACCATTGGAAACATTAGACTTTTGCAGAGAGCACTCTGGAGTACCTTCACGTGAGGGTACTCAAAAGTACCTTCATAGTAGTAGTAGTAATTATATATTTAATAATAAGAAAAAATATATAATTACAAAAAAAAATACTACCAATAATATTCGAAGTAACATTAAAGAAAATATTAATATCAACTATGTTTTTTTGAATAACAAAATTTTTTACCCAGAGCTAGTTGATGCAACTATTTTTAATATAAATAAAAATATAATTGATTTGACAGAGGATAAATTTAATTTGGTTTATAACGCTGCTAAAACTGAGATTAAGAGAGGGTTTGGGAAAAATATTAATGCTGTAATCTACCGTGCTTTGACAAAAAGATGGGAGTTTCAAGCTACTAATAAAAATAAATTATCAACACCATCTGAGAGTTTGGCTGAAATTGAGAAAATTTTAGAAAGAAACTACGAATATGCAATTGGATATGTTGAATGCAACTATAGTGAGGCAAACGTTATAGAAGTTTTTACTACCCTTGTGAAAAAAGAATATCCTAAAGATTTGGTAGAGAGATATCTTTTGAAAATTAGAGTGTATTTTAAAAATAGGGGTATTTAGTGAAAAGAAAAAATTTAATAAAAAAATAAAATCTCCAAATTTTGAGTATTTGGAGATTTTATTATCTTACTTTCTAATATAAATTCTTTACAGCTGAGAAACCCTTTATTTTTTTTGCAATCCAAAAAATTCCATATAATTAGGGTCTCTAAGAAAAGCTTTCCAATTAAGTTGGGAAAGTTCAGGGAAAAAAAACGGTGGAATTTCAAGCTTCAGCACTAAAGAGTATTTTTCATGTTTTTTTTGTGAAAAATATTCAAAAAAGTTTATTACATCAATTTTATCAACATAGTAGGAATTTTCAATAGATTTTTTTATCGATTCTCCTATCCAATTTTCAAGAGAACCATCCAATAAAAGTATAGTAAAAGAGGATTTCTTTTTATAAAAAACCTTATTAAGATCGATACAGCTTTTAATAAAAAAATGTATTCTCAAAAGATCTTGGTTATAAATTTCAAAATTTAAATTTAAAGAGATTCTTTTCAAAGTTACCATAAGAATATCATCTATTTCATTAACGTCATCGCCATAAAAATCTAACATAACATTTTTTCTAAGTGTAGATAATTTTAAAATATTAAAGAGTATGTACCTTTCTTTTTCAGGAATTTCACCAATCTCTTTCTCTAATGCTTCAATAAACTTAAAGTGTTGTTTATGAAGAAATGCTAGGGATGAATTTTTCCCAAAATAAAGTTTAGAAAAAACAAAGGATAAATTTAATTTACATTCCTGTATTTGAAGAACAGGAATGTTTCCAAGAGATTCCACTATACTTTGCGGGATATCCCAAAGAAATTTAACAAAATTCTTTTCCAATCTATCTGGTGGAAAAATATTAGAAAAGTTTTTATTTATAATTAGAACTGCAAAAACTTCATAATAAATTCCACGACCTAAAGCAAAGTTTTTTTCTTTAGGAAAAGATTTTATAATTTCTAAGATTTCTGATCTATCTTGAGGAGAACAAATCATATAATAAATTTCTTGTTGAAGAGGACTTACTCTTTTAGATAGTATTTTTAATACTATTTTAATAAAAAGTTGATATTTTTGAAAAAAATCACCTTTAAGGGAAAGACCTTTAGAATTTATACTTATAATTTCTAAATTATAAAGTTTGGCAAATTCTTTTGCAGAATAAAGATCTAATTGAAGAGTTTTTCTATTCAAATTAAAATATTCTGAAATTTCAGTAAGATTGACAATCTCTTCAGTAATTAGTTTAAAAAAAAGATATGAAATCCTATCGCTTTTGCAAGGGTTAAAATTTAAATAAAGCAATGAAGATATAGCTTTTTTATCAATAGTTCTTAAATAAAAATTTTTGTTTTTTTTTAAAGATGGAAAAGAGTTATCTATTAAAAAACGATCAATCTTATTTAAAGAATTTTTTATATTCACAAGATTAAAATCAAAATTTGTAATGAGATTCTCTATCGTAATATCTCTATTACTATTGTCTATAAAAAATTGAAGAATTTCAACTTCTCTTTCTCCTAAAAATATATTCATTAGTTTTTCTCCTTAGTTATAGATTACCGGCTAAACTGCTAAGTTTGTTGTTAGTCTCTTTTCGTTTAAAAATTATGGTTTTATAACAATATTTTATAAAATAAAAAATATAAATAATTTCAAATAAATAATAACTTATAAAAAATAATTAACTTAAGTGGAAAAAAAAATAAAAATAAAAAAATAAAAAATTCAAGTTTTCTATTACAAAATAAAAGAGTATATTTTAGTTACATTATTTTATTATAAAAAAGTTGTTAATATTAAAGTAATTTTATAAAACAAAAGTCTTTTATCTTAAACAATATATCAAAAAATTTTAGCACTTTTTATAAAAAATATCAATAAATAGTTGTAAAGTATAGAAGGAGGAATCTATTGTCAAACAAAGGAATTGTTTTCAATATTCAACGTTTTACAATGCATGATGGACCTGGTATTCGTACTGAATTATTTTTAAAGGGCTGCCCTTTAAGATGTGATTGGTGCGGAAATCCTGAGAGTTTAAAAACTTATAAACAACCTGGAGTATTTACTTCTAAATGTATTTCATCTGAAAAATGTGGAAGTTGTAAAGAAGTTTGCCATGATGAAAGCATATTAGAATTTATAGATGGAAAATTATCTTCAATAGATCGTACTAAATGTACAAATTGTCTTTCTTGTGCAAATCAGTGTCCTTCAGACGCTATTAAGCAATGGGGAAAAGAAATGTCTGTGGAAGAGTGCATGAAAGAAATATTAAAGGATAAATCTTACTATAACCGGTCTGGAGGAGGAGTTACAGTTTCTGGTGGTGACCCCATTCTTCAAAGTGATTTTGTATCTGAACTTTTAAAAAAATGTAAAGAAGAGGAGATTCACACTTGTTTTGAATCAAGTTTTTATGGTGAATGGGATGATGCTGAGAAAATTTTACCTTATACAAACCTTGTAATTTCAGATATAAAACATATGGACACTGTAATTCATAAAAAACATACGGGTGTTAATAATGATAAAATCCTTAGCAATTTAAAACGTTTGTCTAAAAAAAATATAGAGTTTATTTTGAGAATTCCAGTAATTCCCAATGTAAATGATAGTATGGAAAATATTGAAGCTACTGCAGATTTTATAATTAATGAACTTGGAAATAAAATAAAAACACTTCAACTTTTAAGTTTTATGCGTCTTGGTGAAGAAAAATATCATTCTTTAGGGATGCCATATAAAATGAAAAATATAGAAATAGATAGAAATACTTTTCAAGAACATGTAGCTAAAATTGCAAATTATTTTAATGCTAGAGGTATTAAATGCACAATAGGAACAAAAGAAAACTAATAAATTATTTAGGAGGATTTTAAGTGAGTGTTAATATGAAAAATACACCTGCAAGAGGAACTGAAAATTTCGACAAAATTTATAGCCTTGGATATCAAGTTAATCATGAGGATTGGTCGCCATATCCACGTGTAAATTACCTTAGAGAAAAATTTTTATCAAGAACATATGATATTGATGTAGAAAGATTAAGATTAGTTACTGAAGCATACAGAAATAATGAAACTGCTCCAAGAAAACTTCAATGTGCGTATGCTTTTGAAAATATTTTAAAGAATTCAACTATTTACATATATGAAAAAGATTTAATATTAGGAGAAATTGCTGCACCAGCTAAAGCTTCTCCTATTTATCCAGAATTTTCTGTAAGTTGGATTAGTGATGAAATATTAAATTCTCCATTTGAAGAGCGTTCAAATGATCAATTCTATATAAGAAATGAAGCTGAAAGAAATGAAATTCTTGAGCTTTGTAAATACTGGAAAGGTAAATCAGCAAATGAACTGATAACAGAAAGGCTTGATGAAGAGCAAAAATTAGGATCACATATGGGAGAAAAAATATTTCAAACAAATAATTATCATTTTGCAGGAATAGGTCATTTTGCCATTGATTATAATAAACTTATGACTTTAGGTTACGATGGTACAATTGCACAAGCAAATGAGTATTTTGCAAAATTATCTAAAAAAGATCCGGAATATGGAAGTAAAAGAGATTACTATCAAGCAACTATAATAATGTTAAAAGCTTCAAAAGAATATATTCTTCGTTATGCAAAATTAGCAAAAGAGTATGCTGAAAAAGAAATAGATCCTAAAAGAAAACAGGAACTTGAATCTATGTCAGTTAACTGTGAAGTTATTGCTGGAGGAACTCCAAAAACTTTTTGGCAAGCATTACAATTATTTAATTTTGCAACTACACTTATTCAAATAGAAGGAAATGGACACTCTATTTCTTATGGGCGTATGGATCAATGGTTATTTCCATTCTATGATGCTGATATGAAAAATGGAACACTAACTAAGGAGTTTGCATTAGAGCTTATTGAAGTTCAATATGTAAAAATGAATAATCCTACAAAATTAAAAGATAAAGGAACAGTTAAAGTAAGAAATGGACGTGGTTTTGGTGGAGAAAGTCTTACTATTGGTGGAATAAAGAAAGATGGTAGTGATGCTACTAATGATTTAACAATGTTGATGCTTGAAGCTTCTGCTCACACTCGTATGATGAATCCTTGGGTATGTGTAAGAATGCATGAAAATTCGCCATATGAACTAAAAATTAAAACTATTGAATGTATAAGAGCTGGTTATGGTCATCCAAAATTATTCAATGATGGACCTGCAATTAAAGCTATGCTAAGTAAAAACGTTACTCTTGAAGAAGCTAGAGATTATTGTGTTGTTGGATGTGTAGAACCATCTCTTGCAGGAAAAGAGTTTGGTTGGCTTGATGCAGGTTATGTAAATACTGCCAAAATGATGGAAATGGTTTTAAACGGAGGAATAACATTAGATGGTAAAAAATTAGGACCAAATACTGGAAGTTTAGAAACTTATAAAGATTTTGAAGAGGTTCTTGAAAGTGTTGATAAACAATTTGAGTTTTGGACTGATCAATTATGCAGTTGTTTAAATATAACAGATGAAGTACACAGAGAAGTTAAACCAACTCCATACGCATCTGCATTCTTTGAAGGTTGTATAGAATCTGGTAAAGATATGACAGAAGGAGGAGTAAAATATAATGGTACAGCACCTCAAGGAGCAGGAATAGCAACTTGTGCAGATTCGTTATCTACAATAAAGAAACTTATGTTTGATGATAAAACTCATACTGGAAGCGAATTACTTAAAGCTGTTAAAGATAACTGGGAAGGTCACGAAAAAATATACGCACTTGTAAATAGTTCGAAGGTACCTCATTATGGTAATGATGACGATTATGCAGATGAATTATTTAAGTATATGTTTGAATGTTACTGTAAACATATAAAAGGAAGAAAAAATCCTAGAGGTGGAGAATTTAGTCCAGGAATTTATACAGTAAATGCTAATGTTGGAATGGGACTTTATACAAATGCATCTTTAGATGGACGTAAAAACGAAGAACCAATTTCAGATAATATGGGACCTGTTCATACTGCAGGAGGATCTCATGATCTTTTTGGACCAACTGCATTAGTAAATTCAGTTTCAAAAGTTGATCATAGTCTTGCTAGTAATGGAACTCTATTAAACTTAAGATTCCCAGAAGATACTGTTGCTGGAATTGAAGGAAGAGATATACTTTTAAATTTTGTTGAAGAATATATTTCAAAGCAAGGAATGCACATTCAATTTAATATTATGAGTGCTGAGACAATGAAAGCAGCACAGAAAAATCCTAAAGACTATAAAGATATGCTAGTACGTGTTGCAGGATACAGTGCTTATTTTGTAGAATTAGGTAAACCTTTGCAAGATGATTTAATACAACGTACAGAACTACGTTTCTAATTTAAATAAAAAACAAAATATATATTTAGCGATAAAAGATTATTAGAGGGAGAGTTTTATGAGTTTTCAAATGGATTTTCTAATTGTAGGATTAATGCAAGTTTTTGGATTTTTTGTTCAAGGAACAACAGGATTTGGATGTACAGTTATTGCAGCCGCAGTTACAAATGGTATTCTAGGAACATCTGTTGGAGTTCCTTACGGTACAATTATTACGTTACCTTTTCTTTACTACTTAGGGATAAAAGGGAGAAAAGAAGTTTCTTGGAAAGATTTAGGTAAAATTGTTTTGGGATGTGCCCCAGGAATATTTATAGGAAATATGTTATTTAAAACTATAGATCCTAGAACAGCTAAGATAGCTATTGGTGCAATGATTATTGTTATTGCAACAATGAATATTCATAAACATATTGTAAAACCATTAATTATGAAAGCTGTTGAAGAAGAAGTTGCAGACACAGCAGTAAGAAAAATATTCCGTTATGGTTGTCTTATACTTGGTGGAATTGTTCACGGTGCATTTACAATTGGTGGACCATTAATGACTGTTTATACATTAGAAGCAATAAAAGATAAGAAAAGTTTCCGTAATACAATGACTTGGCTCTGGATTATACTTAATACATGGAATGCATTTAGTCAATATAGTGGAGTTAAAGATAAACCTTACTTAATGGGTGCTTTAGCTGTAGGTGTTCCTCTAGCAGGAATAGGTTTCTTCTTTGGAATGAGATTCCTTGAAAAAATTAATAGAGAACAATTTTTACGTATGGTTTATGCAGTTCTATTATTTGTTGGAGTAAATATGTTTAAAGGAAGTATACATTGGACACCAAGCTTGGTAAAGAGCACAAGTATTCTTCTTGTTGTAGCTGCAGTTATGTATTCTTTTATCGTTATGAAAGCTAGAAATAAAAATAGTGTTTTAATAAATTCTAAATAAGCTATTACTATTTTATTAAGGAGAGTAAAAAATGAATGATTTTAATTTTAAAATACCACAGAATATACAGTTTGGAATGGGAAGTTTAAAAAAACTTCCAGAAATATTAAAAGAAAACAACTCAGATCATGTTTTCTTAATTTCTGATAGAGTTCTTGAAAGTATAGGAGTTGTAAAAAAAGTTCAAGATATTATAGAAAAAGGAAACATTAAATGTACAGCATACTTGGATGTAATTCCTAATCCTACAATAGAAGTTGTTAATGAAGCTGCAGAGCTTTATAAAAATTGTGGAGCTACAAGCATTGTAGCTCTTGGTGGGGGAAGTCCTCTTGACGTTGCAAAAGCTGTGGGTGTATTAACTAAATTTGGAGGAGCAATTACAGACTATGAAGGGCGTAATAAAGTTCCAGGACCAATAGCACCAATGATAGCAATTCCTACAACTGCAGGAACAGGAAGTGAAGCAACAGCTTCATCTGTAATTACTGATGAAGCGAGAAACTATAAGTTTTCTATCATTAGCTATGAAACACTACCTAAGTATGCAATTTTAGACCCTGAGCTTATTATGACAGCTCCTGCATCAATAGCAGCTTCTTGTGGCGTAGATGCACTAATTCATGCAATAGAGGCATATATTTCTAAAGATGCATCACCATTTTCTGATTCAATGGCTGAAAAAGCAATGGAATTAATAGGAAAAAATCTACGTAAATTTGTTGCAGATAGAACAGATGAAGAAGCAGCATGTGGAATGATGGTTGGGTCAAATTTTGCAGGAATTTCATTCGCTTGGGCAAGATTAGGAAATGTTCATGCAATGAGTCATCCACTAAGTGCTTTTTATCACGTTCCACACGGAGTTGCTAACTCGGTTCTTCTTCCTACTGTAATGGAATATAATGCAGTCGTTGATAATGGACGTTATAAAAAAATTTATGAGTATGTATGCCCAGAAATTGGAAATGTTACAAACTTTAAGCCAGAAATGCTTATAGAAGCTCTTAAAAAACTTAATGATGATCTTAAAATTCCAAAATCACTTTCTGAATTAGGAGTAAAAGAGGAATCAATAGAAGAAATGGCAAAAGATGCAATGAAGAGTGGAAATGTTCTTTCTAATCCTAGAGAGACTACTTTAGAAGATATGAAAATACTTTATAAAAGAGCAATGTAAAAATAAAAATATAGAGGTGTTAAATTTTGAAAATAAAAAGAGAATCCGGTCAAGAGCAGCCTTATATTTCTGCTGGAATTTTTAAGATTAGAATTCCTTTTGTGCATTTTGGCTTTGAAAAAATTGATTTCTGTCAAGGATTATTGTTATGTGCAGTATGCTTAGGGGCTATTCCAATGTTACAAGAATATCTAGGAATGCCTTTTGATGTTGCAATGACTATTGTTGTGCTTAATGGATTATTCTATTTCCTTCACATATTACTGGGAGATCCTATTATTCCAGGATGGATAACACCAGCAATTCCAATTGTTATGCTTTATCTTAGTCAATACTCTTTAGGAACTGAAAGAGTTCAGGCGTTGATAGCATTTCAGATTTCACTTGGGATAATATCTATCTTCTTAGGAATTACAAATTTAGGGAAAAAAATAACTTCTTATGTGCCTAATGCAATAAAATCAGGAATAATTATTGGGGCAGGAATAGCCGCTGTAAATTCAGTTTTGCAAAAGGGAGGAAATTTTGAAAAATTTCCAATTTCTATAATAATCTGTACAGGCTTAGGGTTCTATTTTTTATTTTCAAGTCATTTCAAAAGTAAAAAAGACTCAAATAGGTTTACAAAAATTTTATTTGATTTAGGATCTCTTCCGATAATTATACTGGCTATTTTTATAGGTCCACTAGTACATGAAGTAGGAATTCCAAAGATAGAATGGGGAATAACTACTTTAGCTTTTAAAGATTTAATAAATAACTGGACTATTATTGGACTTGGAATGCCACCTTTAAGAATGTTTATAGGTGGTTTACCTATAGTCATATCGACTTATGTAATTCTTTTTGGAGATGTAATTCAAGCACAATGTTTATTAGAAAATGCAAGTAAAGAAAGAGATGATGAAATTATAGATTATAACTCTAATCGTTCTCATATAATTTTTGGAGTTAGAAATCTTTTAATGGGAATATTTAGTCCTACTATAACAATGTGTGGTCCTCTTGCTGCAGCAATGCAAGTTGTACTGTGCGAAAGATATAAAAATGGTAGAAAAACTATGGATACAATCCATGCAGGTGCAATATCTTATAGATATGGAACTTTTTGTGGATACTTTATATTACCAATAGTAACATTAGTTAAACCAATTTTAGGAATAGCACTAGCATCAACTATGTTGATTCAAGGATTTGTCTCTGTTAGAGTTGGAGTGGTAAAGTCAAAAACAGTTAATGATTTGGGAATTGCTGGAATTATGGCGGCTGTAATATCTTCTAAAGGAGCTACTTGGGGACTTTTAGCTGGTGTGATTCTTTGTATTTTTGTAAATTTAGGAAGAAGTAAAAAATTTGAGCCACTATTAGTACAAGAATTTAAACAAGATGGGGATAATAATTAATTTATCCACGTAAAAATATATTTAACTCTACTACTGACTAGGTTTTTAACCTAGTCAGTTTTTTTTATATTTTTTTAGCTTCAATAAAATATTTACACTTTATTGATAAAATACCAACTTAAAAAATTTAATTTTTTAAATAAAAAAATAAATTTATTCTCTTAAAATTTTTATTTACTTGTCAATTATTTTTAAATATGGTACATTTTCATTGACAAGACAATTGTAAAACAGTTGTGTATACTAAGGAGGGGTTATGAATAAATTAAATTTAATTAAAAGCTTAAAAAAAGATAAAAATGCTCTTATTTTAGCTCATTATTATACAAATGAGGATATTCAAAGAGTGGCTGATTATGTGGGGGATTCTTATTTTTTGAGTAAGAAAGCTACAGAATTAAAAGAAAATCTAATAGTTATGTGTGGAGTATATTTTATGGGAGAAAGTATAAAACTACTCAATCCTAATAAAAAAGTTCTAGTCCCTGATAAATCAGCTGATTGCCCCATGGCACACATGGCAACTCTTGACAGTGTAAAAATCATGAGAGATAAATATGATGATTTAGCTGTAGTTTGCTATATTAATTCTACTGCTCAACTAAAATCTGTTAGTGATGTTTGTGTTACATCTGCTAATGCTATTGATGTAGTAAAAAAATTATCAAATAAAAATATTTTTTTTATCCCTGATAAACATTTAGGTAGCTATGTTGCATCTAAACTTCCTGAAAAAAATATAATTTTATGTGAAGGATATTGCCCTATACATGATGGAGTAAATTTAAAAGATGTTATGGAGTTGAAAAATAAGTATCCCAAAGCTCAAATTATGGTGCATCCTGAATGTAGTAAAGAGATTTTAAATCTCGCAGATTATATTGGAAGCACTTCGGGAATTATTAGTTATGTATCTAATAGTCAAAATAATGATTTTATAATTTGCACAGAAGTAGGTATATTATATGAGCTGAAAAATAAAAATCTCAATAAAAATTTTTATTTTTCTGAAAAGAAAATGGAATGTTTGGATATGAAAAAAGCAACCCTAGATAAAATAATTCATGTTTTAGAAACTGAAGAAAATGAAGTTATTTTAGATTCTGAAATTGCTGAAAAAGCTAAAAAACCACTCAATAAAATGCTGGAATTAGGTAGATAATCATGAGAAATTTTGATGTTATCGTCGTTGGAACTGGGGCTGCTGGTTGCTTTTCATCACTACATTTAGATGATAAATTAAATATATTAATAGCCACAAAAGAAAAAGCAGAAGAAAGTGATTCTTATTTAGCTCAAGGAGGCATTTGTGTTTTAAAAGATAAAGAAGATTTCAATAGTTTTTTTGAAGATACGTTAAAAGCAGGACACTATGAAAATAAAAAAGAGGCAGTTGAAGTAATGATTAATTCTTCAAATGAAGTTATCGAAGAATTAATCAAATATAATATAGATTTTAGTAGAAAAAATGGAGAGCTTCTTTATACTCAGGAAGGAGCTCACTCTAAACCTCGCATTCTATATCATAAAGATATAACTGGACAAGAGATAACTAAAAAATTATTAAATGAAGTTATAAAAAGAAAAAATATAACTATTCTTGAAAATACTAAAATTATCGATATTATTGAAAAAAATAAGAAATGTGTTGGAGTTATTTTAGTTGATAAACAAAATAATTTAGAAGTTATATCTTCTAAATGTGTTATTTTAGCAACTGGAGGAATAGGTGGAATTTTTAAAAATTCTACTAACTTTCCTCATATAACAGGAGATTCTTTAGGAATAGCAATTAAACACCGTATTAAATTGAAAGATTTAAGCTACATCCAAATTCATCCCACAACACTTTATTTGAAAAAAAGTGGAAGAAGATTTTTAATCTCTGAATCAGTTAGAGGTGAGGGCGCTTTACTTTACAATAAAAATTTTCAAAGATTTACTGATGAATTACAATCAAGAGATATTGTTACGAAAGCAATATTAGAAGAAATAAAAAAAGATAAAAAGAAGTTTGTTTGGTTAGATATGAGACCAATCATTGAAAGAGGAATTGATATTACTAAAAGATTTCCTAATATTGTAAAGAAATGCATGGAAGAAGGTTATGATCCAATAAAAGAGTGTATTCCTGTTGTCCCTGCTCAGCATTATTTTATGGGAGGAATAGAAGTCGATTTAAATAGCTCTACTTCATTAGAAAATTTATATGCTATTGGTGAAACTAGTTGTAATGGTGTTCATGGAGCTAATAGACTTGCAAGTAATTCCCTTTTAGAAGTTTTAGTTTTTTCAAAAAGAGCAGCTATGAATATAAATAAAAAAATTGATAAAGTTTCCACTATAAATCTAAAATATTTAAAATTAAAATCATATTCTGATTATAAAATCTTTAAAGAATATAAGACTAATATTTTAAAAGAAATAAAAAAAGATAAAACAATAAAGGAGAAAATATCTTGGACATAATAACAAATAAAATAAATGTAGATAATTTAATTTTAATGTCTTTAAAAGAAGATATTTCTAATGAAGATATTACTACTAATTCAATCATACAAGACAATAAAATAGGAAAAATTACCCTAATTTGCAAAGAAGATGGGATTTTGGCTGGTATTGAAGTTTTTAAAAGAGTCTTCCTCTTATTAGATAGAAATATAAGTTTTTCTATCGAAAAAAAAGATGGTGAAAAGATTAATAAAAACGACATAATTGGAGAGATTTCCGGAGATTTAAGAGCTATTCTTACTGGAGAAAGAACTGCCCTTAACTACCTTCAACATATGAGCGGTATTGCAACTTATACTCACAATATGGTAAAATTATTAAAAGGAAGTAATATAAAACTTTTAGATACTAGAAAAACAACACCAAATATGCGTATTTTTGATAAATATTCCGTTAAAGTAGGTGGTGGTTTTAATCACAGATATAATCTTTCTGATGGAATATTGATAAAAGACAACCATATTAACGCTACTGGCAGTATCACAGAAGCTATAAATTTAGCTAGAAATTATGCTCCTTTTGTAAGAAAAATTGAAATTGAAGTTGAAAATTTAGAAATGGTAGCTGAAGCTGTAGAAGCTAAAGCTGATATTATAATGCTGGATAATATGACTCCTGAACTTATGAAAGAAGCTATAAAACTTATAAATGGAAGGGCTAAAACTGAATGCTCTGGAAATGTTTCTAAGGAGAATATAGAAAAAATTAAAAATACAGGTGTAGACTATATTTCTAGTGGGGCACTAACCCACTCAGCACCAATTTTAGATTTTTCTTTAAAGCATCTTCAAATATTAAAATAAAATGATTGTGAGGGAAAAATTTGACTGGAAAAGAAAGACGTAAAAAAATTTTAGAGCTTATAAAAAATTCTACTACTCCTATCTCTGGAACTGAATTAGCAAAAATGTGCGGAGTTAGTCGACAGATAGTTGTACAAGATATTGCTTTATTGAGAGTTGAAGAATATGATATTTACTCTACTACAAGGGGATATCTCTTTGAAAATACTAAAAAATATAGAAGAATTTTTTGTATTTCACATAAAAATGATAAAATAGAAGAAGAATTAAATTCTATTGTTGATTTTGGTGGAACAGTTTTAGATGTATTCATAAAACATGATATTTATGGAGATATTAAAGCTGAATTGAATATTAATTCTAGAAAAAAAGTTTTAGATTTTATAGAAAAACTAAACTCTGGGAACATATCTCCTCTAAAAAGTCTTACATCAGATATTCATTATCACACTATTGAAGCAGAGAGTGAAGAAGTTTTAGATCTTATTGAAAAAGAATTAGAAATTAAAGGTTTACTTTATAAAAAATAAAATTAAGTAAAAAGACCCCTAACATGGTCGATAATTTCTCCAAGTGGTATGATACATAAAATTGTACTTTCATTCTATGATAAACAAAAAAGTCCAATTATAGAATTGGACTTTTTTCTGTAGTTTTATTTTATTTTTCAACTCTTTTTATATTTTCATCAGTAAAAATATCTGAAGAGTCATCACTTGTACTTGAAAATTCTGAAACTATAGCTCCATCTTTTCCTGCTTTAAACCAATGAAGAGTATTAGGTTTTAGTGTATACTGCATCCCTTTTTCTAATTTTAATCCTGTTTTCACATTGAATTTTTCTTCATACCCTTTAGGAATTAACTTTTCATCTAAAAAATTATTGATCCCTTCTGCGAATAAATAAACTGTTCCATACCTAACTCTAAAAGTTTCTTGTTTTCCAGGATTATTTGCACTTAAAGCTGGATGTCTATGCTCTGGACAAGTTTGGTTAGGTAAAAGTATTATTTCTTTAGCACAGTAACGTTCATTATTTTCATAAGTTATTATCTGAAGTCCTATATTTTCTATATCATTTAGACCTAAATCTGTTACTTCTATACCTTCTCCCTCTTCTAAAGTATATGCAATCATATTATCATCTAATAATTTTAAAGCTTTTTCTTTAGCTTCTCCTATATTCATTTTCTCCTCCTAGTATTAGTTATCCTCTCTAAAAAAATCTTTAAGTAGGGGATAAAGCTTTTTAAACTTTTTATAACTTAAATTATACTTATCTACATTTTCTTTTATCGGTTCGTAAACTTCTATCTCTTTAACTATTTCATTAGATGCTTCTTCTATATTTTCATATTGATTACATCCTACTGCTGCAAGAATAGCAGCTCCAAGAGCAGGACCCTCAGATGCAGAATCAATAGAAACAATTGGTTTTGATAGAACGTCAGCTAAAATTTGCTTCCAAAGTCTACTTTTTGAACCTCCACCACTTATTCTTACTTTATCTACTCTAATTCCCATTTCTCTTATAAGTTCAAAAGAATCTCTTAAAGCAAAGGCAACCCCTTCTAAAATTGCTCTTGTTAGTTCTTCATTTTTATGATTATGTGTAAGTCCTATAAAACTTCCTTTTACTTTTGAATCATTATGCGGAGTTCTCTCTCCTATTAAATATGGTAAAAAAAACAGATCAT
Source organism: Fusobacteriaceae bacterium (assembly GCA_051656905.1). Lineage (GTDB taxonomy): Bacteria > Fusobacteriota > Fusobacteriia > Fusobacteriales > Fusobacteriaceae > JAGNZR01. Next base: position 37,955 of record JBOFJQ010000018.1, read on the forward strand.
TAGCTCCAATTACACTTTTTTCTGCAATTTTATTAAAATATAAATAATCTTCTGAATTATTTACCTCTTCTACCCACCATTTAAATGCACTAGCTGCTGATAACATTACTCCCATTTGATGATATTTCCCATTAGCATCACAGAAAGAATGAAGTCTATATCTTTTATCAAACCTATATTCTTCAGTAGAAGTGAATATTACCCCTGAAGTTCCTAAAGCTAAAGATAAAACACCTTCCTTTATTGCTCCAACTCCAACAGCACCCACAGCTTGATCTCCACCACCAATAACTATTTTTACATCTTTATTAATATTAAAAAAATCAGCAACTTCACTTTTTATATTCCCTATAACTTCATAAGACTCATAAATTTTCCCTAAATTTTTCTCTTTTATTCCTAAAAAATCTATCATTTCACTAGCCCAAGAACGATTAGAAACATTTAATATCAATGTTCCTGAGGCATCTGATACATCAGTAGCATGTATCCCTGAAAGTTTATAAGCAATAAAATCCTTAGGTAACATAATTTTTGAAATCTTTTTAAAATTATCTGGTTCATTTTCTTTTACCCACAATATTTTAGGTGCTGTAAACCCTGTAAGAGCTTGATTTCCTGTAATATCCCCTAACCATGGAAGTGAATTAAGTTTTTTACATTCCTCTTCAGTCCTTTGATCACACCATAAAATTGCTGGTCTTATTACCTCATCATTTTTATCTAATATTACTAAACCGTGCATCTGACCTGAAAATGAAATCCCTTTTAAACTTAAGCATGTATCTTTATCTAAAATTTCAAAAATTCCCTCTGAAACTGATTTCCACCAATCTTCTGGATTTTGCTCTGCCCAATTACCATTATAGTAATATACAGGGTACTCTTTAGATAAACTTTTAATAATCTCCCCTTTTTCACCTAATAGTAATAATTTTACTGCAGATGTTCCTAAATCTATACCTAAAAACATTGTTCCCCCTATATTAAATAATCCCCCTTTATCGGGGGATTTCTTTTATTTTCTTGGATTTTGATTTTCTGGATACATAATAACTTCTACTGCCTGCTTAACTGTAGTTGGCTTAGTATTATTTTTTAAGTAGTTATCCATTATAACAGCTGCTTCTTTTCCTATAAATTGGAAGTCTTGCACTACTGTTATAGCCATTTTTTTCTCATCAACTAATTTTTTTCCTTCAGCTGATCCATCAAATCCTATAATTGTAAAATTATTTAAATTAAATCTTTTATCATTTTGAATTGCACCAATTGATCCTATAGCCATAACATCATTCTCATTATAAATGATATATTTACCATTTGGATCAAGAGCACTTAATTTAGACTCTAAAACAGTTTGAGCAACATCTTGTGCAAAGTTCCCTGTAAGTTCTATATATTTACTAGGATTTTTTACAATTGCATTCCACTTTTCCCCTGCTTCTTTAGACTGTAAATAATCTTTAAATCCTTTGTATCTAGAAATATGAGCTGTATGTCCGTCTATTCCACCCATATGAATAATTCCTTTAATCTCATCAGGATTAATTTTTGATTTTTTTACTATCCACTGTGCTGCAAACTTTCCTCCATCTTCATTATCAGTAGCAACATCTGCTAAAAGTTCTACACCTTCAACTGTTGTATCAACTGTTATAATAGGAATATTTCTGCTTACTGCATCATTTAAAACTCCCTCTGTTGCATCTTTGTTTAGAGGATTAATAATTATTGCTGAAGAACCTTTAACTATAGCGTCTTCTATTTGACTTGGTTGTTTTGTTGCATCATTAGCAGCGTCATAAACATCTACTTTATACCCTTTCTTTTCAGCCTCTTGAACAAATGATTTTTCTAATATAGAGAAAAATTCATTTGATTTATTGGACATTAAAAGTGCTACCTTCTTTGCTGGTGCAGCAAAAGCAATATTTCCGACAATCAGTGATAATAGTAATAATTTTTTCATCTGTAATTCCCCCTGTATATTCTTATTTTTTTATTTATTATTTAAGCTTATTTTATAAGCCTAATTTTTTTCTGTCTGCTACAACAGCAAATAATATTACAATTCCTTTTATAACCTCTTGATAGAATGATGATACCCCTAAAAGATTAAGTCCATTATTAAGTATCCCAATAATAAGAGCCCCTATTAGTGTTCCTACTATTTTACCTTTTCCTCCAGTCATAGATGTCCCACCTATTACAACCGCTGCAATAGCATCAAGTTCAGCTCCTTGTCCAGCATTAGGATAAATTGAATTATATCTTGCTACATAAAGAATTGCAGCTAATCCTGCTAAAAAACCACTTATTGAGTAAGCTATCATTTTTATTTTACTTGTTGGTACTGTTGATAATCTAGCTGCCTCTTCATTTCCACCTGTTGCATATAGATGTTTTCCAAATACTGTTTTAGTTAATATAAACCATAAAACTATAAAAACTAATAAGTAAATTATCATTGATACAGGGAGATTTAATACTTCTCCACGATTTATATATTTCATAAAAGGAGATACATTATTTATATTTCTTACTGGTAAACCATTTGATATTATTAACGTACACCCTCTATAAATAGTCATAGTTATAAGAGTTGCAATAAAAGGTTGTAACTTTATTTTTGAAACTAAAACTCCATTTATTGCCCCTAACAATGCTCCAAAAATTAAACTTATTGGTATCACAATATATAGTGGCATACTATAATTTACTATCATTATTCCAGTTATATACCCTACAAGAGCAAGAGTCGATCCTACTGTTAAATCTATACAACCTAATAATATTAGAAATGTCATTCCAAAGGCTAAAAGTCCATTAATTGAAGATTGTTTAAATATGTTTTGAATATTGTACAGAGAAAAAAAATTGCTATTGATACTTCCAAATAATACAGAGATTAATATTAAAATTGAAAATAACCCATATTTTTCATAAATCTCATTTAATTTAAATTTTTGTTTATTATATTCCATTTATTGAATTTCCTCCTAAAAATGCTGTTTTTAGCACCTCTTCATGATTGATATTTTTCCCATCATATATTTTAGCTAATTGCTTATTGTGTATTACCGCAACTCTATCTGAAATTCCAATAACTTCTGAAAGCTCACTAGATACAAGTAAAATTGCTACACCTCTCTCTTTTAGTTCATTTATAACTTCATAAATTTCTTTTTTAGCTCCAATGTCTACCCCTCTTGTAGGTTCATCTAATATTAAAATTTTAGGATTTGTTTCTAACCATTTAGCAAAAACTACTTTTTGTTGGTTCCCACCACTTAAATTTTTTACTTTCTGTTCCCTTGAGATTGTTCTAACTTTTAGCTTATCTATATAACTGTCTGCTTTATCAGAAATTTTCTTTTCATCAACTACTTTTCTTTTTATAAATTTCTTTAAAGATGGGAGAACAAAATTTTCTTTTATACTAAAATCTAAAATTAATCCTTCCTCTTTTCTATCTTCTGTTACAAAAGCTATTCCATTTTTATTTGCATCTATTGGGTTTTTTATATTTACTTCTTTCCCCTCTATAAATATTTTCCCACTATCTATCCCTGTGCTTCCAAAGATAGCATGCATTATCTCAGATCTTCCAGCTCCCATAAGTCCGGCAAATCCTAAAACTTCCCCTTCTCTTATATCAAAACTAATATTATTAAATTCATTTTTTCTTGAAATTTCTCTAACTTCTAACATTACTTTTCCAGGTTGTACATCACTCTTTTCATATAGATTATCTATATTTTTTCCAGTCATCATCTCAACCAGTTTTTCTTCTGTTATATTTTTAGTTTTTTCTGTTCCTATATACTTTCCATCTCTTAGAACTGTTATACTGTCACTTATTCTGAATATTTCATCCATTCTATGAGAAACATATAGAAAACTTACCCCTTGAGCTTTTAATTCTCCCATTATATGAAATAAATTCTCAATCTCTTTATTTGTTAAAGCAGCAGTAGGTTCATCTAAGATAACTAACTTAGCTTCTATTAATAAAGCTTTAACTATTTCTACCATTTGCTGATAACCCACACTTAATTTTCCTACTAAAGTATCAGGAGAAAGGTGCTCAATTCCTAACTGTTTTAGCTTTTCTACACAAATTTCTCTCATTTTCTTTTTGTCTAAAAGTCCTAGTGACGTTCTTAACTCTTTACCTAAAAAGATGTTATCACAAATACTTAAGTGCTTTATATTATTTAACTCTTGATGAACATACGCTATTTTACAATTCTCTCCGTCCTTTATAGAGTTTATCTCAACTATATTGCCATCTATAATAATATCTCCTGCATCTTTCGTGTAAACTCCAGTTAAAACTTTAATCATTGTTGATTTTCCAGCTCCATTCTCACCCATTAGAGCATGAACTTCACCATCTTCAATATCTAACTTTACCCCCTTCAGTACCCTAATTTCTCCAAAAGATTTATAAATATCTTTCATCTCTACTCTCAAATTTTTCTCCTTATTCTCAATAGAAATTTAACTGTATTTTCATATAATTATATTTTTATTTAATTATATTATTTATATTTTTAACTGAATCTCTAATTTTTAAATTTGGTTCTATCAATATCTGCTTTATATTCTCTTTATTTTTTCTTTCTATTCTTAAGAGTAGATTTTCAGCTACTGTTTCCCCAATACTATATGCAGGTTGTGCAATCGTTGTCAATTTTGGTGTTAAAATTTTTGAAAAATTAATATTATCAAATCCTATTATTGATAACTCCTCTCCAACCTTTATATTATTTTTTTGACACCACTCATATATCTCTACTGCATTTAAATCTGTATTAGCATAAATTGCACTTGGCAAATTATTTTTATCTAGCAGCTCTGTAAAGTTTTCTCCAATATAGATATAATCTGAAACTACTGAAATTCCATTTTCTTCTAATACTTTTCTGTAGGTTTCATATCTAGTATTCCAAGAATTATAACTTAAAGTTTTGCTGCAATATCCTATTTTTTTGTGTCCCATAGATAATAAATATTCTATTGCTTGTCTTGTTCCCACTTGATTATCAATACAAATACTATCAATACCCTCTATGCAATTCTCAATTGAAGTAAGATATGTATTCTCTTTAGCAAGCTCTATTACCTTGCTTCCTTTTATACTTAAACTACTTAAAAGAATAATACCTTGAACTCTTACTGAGAGAAGTTCTATTATAGATCTTTCTTCCTCTTCAATACTATTGTTTGTATTAAGGTATAATACTGTGTACCCTCTATTTTTTAATACTCTTTCTATCCCTGAAATTACTTCTATAAAATAGGGGTTTTTTATATCTGGAAATATTATTCCTATAAATTTTGTAGCTGTTTTTAAACTTCTTGCAATTAAATTTGGAACATATTTACTTTCTTCTAAAGCTTCCAAAACTTTATCCCTTGTTTTTTCTGAAACATTATTTTTTCCATTGATAACTCTAGAAATAGTAGAGGGGGATAATGCTAATCTTTTTGCAATTTCTTCTATCGTTTCATAAGGCATGACTCATCTCCAATTTATGACAGCGTTGTCATTTTATATCTCATAATATACTTTTTCTAAAATTTTGTCAATAACAAAACTAAAAGTCTTTAAAGTGTACACTTTAAATAAAAATTATACTTTTTGCAATTTATATATTGTTTTCTAAATAAAAAAAGGTTCAACCAAAAATCTATCTTTGGTTGAACCTTTATATAATTAAAATATTTTCTAAATATTATCCTCGCCATTTAACAAAAAATTAATTTTCTATATTAGACAACATCTTTATCCTTCTTTTTTAAAATAACACTTAAAACTCTGTTATCCTTGACTTTTTCCACAGTTAAGCTATAGTTTTCCCCTTTAATTTCAAATCCGCAAAAACTATCATCAGGTATTTTTCTTAATTTCTCTGTTATATAACCAGAAATTGTATTAATCTTCTCTGAAGTTATAGCAATTCCAAAATAGTTTTTTAAATCTGTTAATGAATACATCCCATTAATTCTATATTCTGTCTCACTTAATTTCTCTATATTCATTTCATTATCGTACTCATCTTCTATATCACCAACAATTTCTTCCACTATATCTTCTACAGTAATAATACCAGAAAAGCCACCGTATTCATCAATAATTATAGCCATGTACTTTTTAAGTTTTTTTAATTCTTTAAGAACTAAATCTATATTCATATTTTTAGATATAAAAAATGGATTATGTATGATACTTTCCAATTCTACATGTTCGAAACCCTTATTTTTTGCTTCCTGAATTAAGTCTTTTAAATATAAAATACCTATTATATTATCTGTATTTCCTCTATATACTGGAATTCTTGAATATTTCGTCATAAATATACTATCCCAATACTCACTTAAAGGTTTTTCTACATCTAATGCAAAAACATCAATTCTAGGCACCATTATCTCTTCAACTTTTTTATCATTAAATTCAAAGATAGAATGTATCATTTTATGTTCCTCATCATTAACGGTACCACTAACTTTCCCTAGCTCCACCATAATTTTAATCTCTTCTTCTGATACCATCTCACTATTTTCTTCTTTTTTAAATCCTAAAATACTCACAACAACATTAGTTGAAAATGTTAAAAACCAAACAAACGGTGCCATGATTTTAGAAGAAAAAGCAATTATAGCAACACTCTTTTCAGCTATTTTTTCTGGATTATGTAAAGCAATTCTTTTTGGAACTAACTCCCCAAAAATAAGCGTAAAATATGAAAGAATAACGGTTACTATTGAAAGTGACACTGCCTCAGGATATGGCACACTTAATTCCCCTAAATATTTTGCTAAATCGTCTGAAAAACTTGTAGCAGCAGAAGCACTGGCTAAAAAACCTGCTAAAGTTATTGCAACTTGGATTGTAGATAAAAATTTAGTTGGATCTTTTAAAAGGTTATCAATCATAATAAGATTTTTATTTCCAGTACTCTCAGCTAATATTTTTATTTTGTTTTTATTTACCGAAACAATTGCCATCTCAGCACATGAAAAAAACGCATTTATTAATGTTAAAGTAACTAGAATTAAAATTTGTAGTTGAACACTATCATATTCATTCAATAAAAAAAACCTCCATGTTTTTCGTGTATTATATTTTACAAGAAAATATATTTAAAACTATAAATATTTGTTTCCATATAATACAATTTTTCGAATAAAGTGTCAATCTATCTATTGTTAATATTACCAAGAATTTCTATATAATTTTTTTATGAATATACATCATTTTTCTATTCCAACTACTGCAAATATACTATCTTTCAAAATATTATTTACATAAAAAATAAAAAATGTTATATTATATTATCAGATGAGCATTTGGTAATATGAGGAGGTGATATCTTTGAAACTTGTAGGCGTATTAAAATCTCTTAGTGATCTTAATAGATTAAGGATTTTAAATATCTTATTTATTTATGGAAAATCATGTAATTGTGATTTAGAAGCAGCTCTTGAATTAAACCAATCAAACGCTTCTAGACATATTCTAAAATTAAAAAATGAAAAAATTATTATTTGTGAAAAAAAAGCAAAATGGAGTTATTATTCTATAAATTCAAAAATATTTGATGATTTTCCTTTTATTTTAAATATTTTAAATTCTTTAGAAGATGAAGTTTTTAAAAATGACAAAATAAAATTTGAAAAATTAAAAATGGATAAAGAAAGATGTTCTATTTTATAAATTTAGTTAAAAAAAGGAGGATATAATGAATTTTTTTGAAAAGTATTTATCGATTTGGGTAGCGTTATGTATAGTTATTGGTGTATCTATTGGAATCTACATCCCATCAATCCCAGAAACTTTAGCTATTTATGAATATGCAAAGGTTTCTATTCCAGTTGCTATTTTAATATGGTTAATGATCTATCCTATGATGTTAAAAATAGATTTTTTATCTATTGTAAATGCAACTAGAAATATAAAAGGACTCACTGTTACTTGTGTTACTAACTGGTTAATAAAACCATTTACAATGTATTTTATATCTATATTATTTTTTAAGTATATTTTTAAGTCTTTAATTCCTTTAGATCTTGCTAATGAATATATAGCTGGAGCTGTTCTTTTAGGAGCTGCCCCTTGTACTGCTATGGTATTTGTATGGAGCCAACTTACAGAAGGGAATCCCGCATACACTCTTATTCAAGTAGCAATAAACGATTTAATTCTTCTTGTTGGATTCGTCCCAATTGTTGCTTTATTACTTGGAATAAATGACATAATAGTTCCTTATAACACTCTTATTCTTTCTGTCCTATTATTTGTTGTTGTTCCTCTTCTTTTGGGAATAATTTCAAGACATTATGTAATTAAAAATAAGGGTATTAGTTATTTTAATAATATATTTATTAAAAAATTTGATAAAATTACAATTAGTGGACTTCTTCTTACTTTAATCATAATTTTTTCTTTTCAAGGAAAAAAGATTATAGAGAATCCACTAGATATTTTCCTTATAGCTATCCCTCTTACAATACAGACATTCTTTATATTTTTCTTCGCATATGGATGGGCTAAAGTATGGAAATTTCCTCATGAAATAGCATCTCCTGCAGGGATGATAGGAGCAAGTAATTTCTTTGAACTTGCTGTAGCTGTAGCAATATCATTATTTGGATTAAACTCAGGAGCAACACTGGCAACAGTTGTAGGTGTACTTGTAGAAGTTCCAGTTATGCTGATATTAGTATCTATATCTAATAAAACAAAAAAATATTTTATCAATTAAAAAGAGGTGGAATAATTAATGAAGACAGTAGCTTTTGTGTGCAAAGGAAATTCTTTTAAAAGTATAATTTGTGAAAGATTTTTAAAAGAATTAACTAACAACTTTATTATTGTAAGTGCTGGAACAAACCCTGCTCGTGAAGTTAATATAGACGGGGCTAAAATAATGAAAGAAAAAGGTCTTTCTCTATCAGGGTATAAGCCCCATTCATTAGAAGACTTACCTGAAGAAATAGATTATTTAGTTACTATGGGATGTGAAACTGAGTGCCCTTTTGTTCCAGCAAAGGAAATAATAAATTTTAATATGGACGCGTATCCTAGTAATACTTTTGAAGAAAAAGAAATCGTAGTTAATATGCTTGAAGAAAAAGTTAAGCAGTTTTTTGAAAGTATTTCTTAGTTTAAATAAAAAAGGGGATTTTATGACTTAGTTCACTATAAAACCCATTACTCCTATTTATGTATTTTTTTTTAACTGCTTTAATAATTTTTCTTTTTTTACATTAAAATGTGCTAATACTTTTAAAAAAAACTAGCACATTTGTTTTTTCAACTCCTAATTCCTCTAAAATTAAAAAATAAAATATGGTTGACTTTTTACATAAATTATTATATCCTAATTGTAACAACTTATATCGAAAAGCTTTTGAAGCTTTTCAGTGAAAAACCACTTTTGGAAACGAAAGGGGTTTTTCTTTTTTTGTTGATTTAATTTTAATAAAAATTTTAAAATATAAAGGAGAGGGTTATGAAGTTTAATTTTTTAAAAAAGTATGCAGAGGATAAAGGTTTCTATAAAACTTTATTTGCAATTACAATACCTATTGTATTACAAAATCTTGTTGCTACAGCTATTAATTTACTTGATACGTTGATGATTGGAAATGTTGGTGAAAAAGAGTTAGCCGCCGTAGGAATAGCTAACCAATTTTATTTTTTATTCAATTTAACTATATTTGGGGTTGCTTCAGGTTGTGGGGTTTTTATCGCTCAGCTTTGGGGGACAAAAGATGTTAAAAATATTAAAAGTACTCTTGGTTTTGGATTAATTTCAGGAATTTTAATAACTTTGGTATTTTCTACAGTCGCTATATTTTTTCCAAAATCTATTATGCAAATTTTTTCTAAAGACCTTAGGGTTATAGAAATAGGAGAAGAGTATTTAATAATTGTTGCTGTCAGTTATATTTTTACAGCAATTAGCTTTAGTTATTCCGCTGCACTGAGAAGTGTTAGAAATACCTCTCTCCCTATGTGGGCAAGTTTAGGGGCCCTTTTCATAAACGGAATCTTAAACTATATCTTAATTTTTGGTAAATTTGGATTTGCTCCTCTAGGAGTTAAGGGAGCTGCTATAGCAACCCTAATTGCCAGAGCTGCTGAAGTTCTTATAATTCTTGGAATAATTTATAGCAGAGATCATGTTTTAAAAGCTGGCATAAAAGAATTGTGTAATTCATCTAAAGCAATGATAAAAACTATCATAGATATATCTACTCCAGTTATTCTTAATGATATTTGTTTTGGATTAGTTACGGTAACTTATTCTGCAATCTATGGAAGAATAAGTACTGAAGCTATAGCAGCAGTCCAAATTGCTACTACTGTATTTAGCTTATTTACAGTTATAATTTTTGGATTAGCTAATGCAGCCGTTGTTGTTGTTGGGAATGAAATTGGTGCTGGAAATACTGATAAAGGGATTAACTATGCGAATAGAATAACTAGTTTATCTATACTAGTAGGATTATTTTTAGCTCTATCTTTAGCAGCCCTTGCTACTGTTATTCCTGGATTATTTAATGTTTCTGAAATTGTTAAAAAAGATGTGTTCTATATTCTAATTATTTATTCTTTAATGATGATTCCTAGAGTTTATACTTTTGTTGTAATAGTTGGAGTGTTCAGAGGTGGAGGAGAATGTGTATATGGTGGAGTAGTTCAAGCAGGAACTTCATGGTTAATTGGTATTCCACTGGCTTATTTTACAGCTCATGTGCTACATCTACCTATAACATTAGTAGTAATGTGTTGTTTTGTGGAAGAGATTGTAAGAGCAGGAATTTTGTATAGAAGATATAAGTCATACAAATGGATTTGTATTAGGACGGGCTTTAATCAGACTGAAGGTCAACTGGCAACATAAAAAGAGAAGGGAGAGGTCTATCCCTTCTTATAGGAGAGTGTGAAATTTTCTCTGTAAATTGACTTTCTACGGTATTTTATTTAGTAAAAATCTATTGATTTTACTTGAATAAATAATAAACTAGACTTAGGTATAAGTCGAATAATTTTTTACAAGGATCTGTCCAAAAGTTTGTGTAAAATTAAATTACATTTAACTTGGAGATTTACATAAACTTTTGGGCAGACCCAAGGTACGCCCTTGTTATTTTTTATCTTAGCTTAGTTGTGTGTGTAAAAGTGTGCAATCTCCCTTAAGAACTTATATAAAAAAAATTCTTTTATAAATTAAAAACCCCTAAAAATAGGGGTTTTTAATTATCTATAACAACTTATAAAACTTTTTAAAATTAGTTGGTGGAAGTGGCGGGAATTGTAACCCATACCCCTAAAATCCCTTTACTTATTTAATTTTTAGGTCTTATAAAATGACTATAGTGTGCAACGTGTGTGTATCCAATGTTTTATACTTTCTCAATAATAGTTACTAAGACAAATAACTCTGTCATTCTAATTAATAAATTACTTTTTTAAAATTAGAGTTTTATTTAATTCTGTACTAGAAGAGAGCCAAACACTTAAAATCTCAGTCATCTCTTCTTTATATTTTTCATCAAAAAATTCTAAATAGCTTTCTGCAATTTCTTTTAAGAGAGCCTTTAATTTTTTAACTTCAATTTCAATTCTTATATTTTTTATATTATTGTCTTTCTCTTTTCCTATTTGGGTATCTATATTTAAATTTAATATTTCGTTACTAGCATTACTTTCAAACTCAAGTCTTTCTTTCCTACAATCATTTCTATGAGCCAATGCATTTCTTATTGCTGATAAATACTCTTGTAAATTTTCTATACTATTTTTTCCACCAATAACACGTTTTACAGTTTCATTCATTAGCGGATACCTATCGTTAAATAGTTTTGATTGAAATTTAAAATACCATTTACCTGTTGGCTGAATTAAAATTCCTAGCAATAAATTTATTAATAACGTTACCGAATAATCATCTTTTTTATCATTTATTTCTTCATACTGTTTATAAATTTTAAAACTTCTTATTATAAAAGTTTCTAAATCCACTTGCATCATAGATACTCACTTCCTCACGATAATTTATATTTACTTTATACTATAGTTTTTTTTAAGAATAAGTTTATTTAAAAAAGTATATTTCATACACAATAATATTATTTTTTATTATATAATTTTCTTTACCTCTTTTAACTTCATCCTGATTAAGAGATCTTCTGAGATTTAATTCATTTTTCAATTTATATATTTTAACTATCTTACTCATTCTAAAATACCTCCATTTTTTTATTATCTATCTAATTATATTATTTAATTCCTTTAAAAACAATCTTTAAGTTTTACTTCTTTTATACCACTCGTTTATATTTATACAAAATAAAAATGAGAACCTCAATTTATTTTGTATAAATTGAATTCTCATTCTTATTTAAAAAGATTATTAAGTTTTTCTATAGCCTCTACTTTTTTATCTGTCATAACATGAGTATAGATATCCATTGTAGTTGCTATCTCAGAATGCCCTAGAAGTACCTGTACTGTCTTAACAGGTACATCTAACTCAAACATTCTAGTTGCGTATGTATGCCTTACAGAGTGAAAAGATCTTTCTCTTATATTTAAATCTCTGCACAATTTATTCAATCGTCTTGTAGGACGTTTTCTCTCTATCGGTTCTCCATTTTTTCCACAAAAGATAAGTTGATTTTTCTTATCCATTTCAGAAAATAGTTTCATTATATTTTTAGTCAATGGAATCTCTCTTTTACTCTTTTCTGTTTTCAAATCTTTAAAAACATAACTTAATTTTTTTACACCCACATCTATTACATCTATATTCTTTTGATATTGACGACTTATTTTTAAAATCCCATCTTCAATATCACTCCACTGTAAAGCAAGGATTTCTCCTAACCTTAAACCAGTAAAGAATCCAGTTAATACAACTTTATCAATAACATCATTTCCTAGTCTATCTATTATTAATTTCTGCTCATCTTTGGAAAAAACCTTATATTTTTCATCTTGATTCCCTTTAGGAAGAGTAACTGCTATAATGGGATTTCTTAATATTATATTTTGAATAATTGCAAATTGTAAACATGCCTTTATCTTTACATATACCTTTTTTATACAGTTAACTGATATACCTTCACTATTTAAAAGGATATTAAAATATTTTTGTAGAGAATTTGGAGTTATATCTTTCAATTTAAGTTGTGCAATCTCATAAGACTGTATCTTGGTTCTATAACATACTTCATACTCTGCAAAGGTGTTTGAAGATATTTCATTCCTTTTAAAATCAAATATCCACTCTTTAAAAAATTGTCCAAAAGTTATGTTATCTTCTGAAGTAAAAATATTACTTTTAACTTCATAAAGAGCCTTTTGCATTTTTTCAATTACTTCACTTTTTTTATAACCTGAAAAAGTTTTTCGAATAGGATTTCCATCTGAATTTTTTCCTATAACTACGGAAGCCCTGTAATAAGGCTTCCCTTTCCTTTCTACTTGCCAAACACTTCCCTCTCCATTTGACTTTTTTACTCTTTTTTTCATATCACTTTCCCTCTCTTTTTAATTAAATATCCCGTCAGTTCAGATTTTATAACAAGTTTTTTTGCTCCTATTTTTACACAAGGAAAATCTGCCGTTTTTGCTAACTCATATATCTTATTTATTCCTATTCCAATATAGCTTGCAGCCTCTTTTAAAGTTATTAATAATACTTCATCTTTTTTTATCTCTTTCATTTCTTCTCCTTTTATCTCATGATATTATATTAATCTTCTTACCTTAATAATTTGATATATCTATCTCTATTAAGTATTAAGTCTAATCCTCAAATTCTATCTCAGGATTATTTAATTGCTCCATTTGTTCTTCTGGATCTAGAGTATATCCAGCACTTTCTTCAAAAACACATCTTTTACCCTCCGGATATTCTTTAAAATTATACTCTATAATTGCTAATTCAATATATTCATCCATTAATAACCTCTCCTTTTCCTTTTAAAGTAAATACAGGTATACCTTAATTTACTATTTTTGATTCTTTCATTATCAATGTAAAATGACTTTATTTATTGAGCTATTTTACATATTGAAGAGAAGATTAAAGAGATAGCTTTACATTCTTTATCCAGTTATAGATTGTAGGTCTACTAACTTTATAAAATAATGAAAGCTTTGTTTTATTAAACTCAAGTTCTTTTACTTTTTCTTTAAAGTCAGAAGGAATAGGAATGACTTCCTTTTTATACTTCCCTCTTAACTTAGCTATCTCTATTCCTTCTCTTTGTCTTTGGAGAAGTACTTCTCTCTCAAATTCAGCTATGGCTCCAATAACAGTAAGCATTAATTTTCCAGTAGGAGTAGTAGTATCTACATTTTCTTTTAAACTTTTAAAAGTAGCTCCCTTAGATGTAATTGTCTCTGTTATTTTCAAGAGATCTGAAGTATTCCTAGCGAGTCTTGAAAAATCACTAACAATAACAACATCACCTTCTCTTATAAAATCCAACATCTCATTTAAGATAGGTCTAGTGGTATTTTTACCACTAGCCTTTTCTATAAATAATTTATCTACTTTATTATCACTTAACTGCTGCTCTTGTCTTGCGGTCTCTTGGTCTACCGTACTAACTCTAGCGTATCCTATAATCATATTGATACCTCCTGTTACATATTCGATTAAAGAATATATAACTCTTGTAAAGTTAGCTTTCTTTATTAAATAAGCTAAAATCAATAATTTTAATTGAAGGATTCTCCCTATCAAAACTCAGATTCGAAAAGTCTAAGTCTTTATTAGATAGACTAAAAGCAATTTTAAAAGATTCAATAGCTTTTTTGAATCTAATATCTTCTAAAATGGAGCTATCTATTAAGAATGGAGCATTAATTGAAATTTTTTCACAACTTCTAAGATTTAATAGAATTTTTTTTATATCCAATCTTAGCTCTCTATATGTTGTAATAGTATCTTTTTTAAAAGTTTTGATACTACTCTCACAATTACTAATTTTTTTATCCATATTAGATAAAACTTCTAGAATGTCTCTTTGAAAAGGAGTTGTATATATTTTTTTTAGCTCACTAAAGCTTTTTAAATCAACCATTCTAATTTCATTTTTATTATTAATAGGCTCACAATACTCTCTAATGATTGTATTGTTACAATCCTTTTTAATAGGAACTACATATTTCTTTTTTTGAGGACTCAAGTTACTATACTCTAGGAAAAGTTTTTCACTATTTCTGACAGCATAACAATTTAAAGGATAGCAATAGATATTGTCTAGATTATCAGAATATTTAACCATTAAGTAATCTCTATCAATCCAAGCTCTTTTTATTGGTTCATTTCTAAGAAATGGCTTAATTATTTCCAAAATTATTCTTTTGTTAGAACTGGTAGAGATAAAATTGTAATCTTTATTATTTTTTAAAGAAT
This sequence comes from Fusobacteriaceae bacterium, assembly GCA_051656905.1. Classification (GTDB taxonomy): domain Bacteria; phylum Fusobacteriota; class Fusobacteriia; order Fusobacteriales; family Fusobacteriaceae; genus JAGNZR01. Next base: position 53,407 of record JBOFJQ010000018.1, read on the forward strand.
CTAACCAAAGGGCTAAAGATTCCATAAAATAAAACTCATCCTTAGTATAATCTTCATTTGGGAACAATAATTTTATGAAACCATATATAAGCTTAGTAACGTTACCTAATCTTCTCCCACAAAGTTTTTCGCTTGTTACATATTTCAAATCAATTTCTTTCTCTCTTTGAGTCTTCATGTAGTTACAGAAATCACCCACGACATATCCTACTACATTTTCATCTTCTACAAAGACATCTTGTGTTTGTAAAAACCATGAAGGAATAGCTCCTGAAATTCTATCTAAGAAAGCTTTTTCAGAAAAAGCTTTATCTATATTTTTGTAGATATTTAAACTTTCTAAGTTAGTATAGTCACTTTCTAAAGCAGCTAAATCTCCTTCTAAGTTAAATGTTAAAACAAAAGAAGTTTCTATATGTCTAGAAGTTTGTTCATGTGTTCTCGATATTTTTCCAGTATTAAAAATTTCTCTAAAAAGACCGAACATCGGTTGCTTAACACCAATTAAAGTTGTCAATTCCTCTATGCAAGCAGAATCAAGCTCTTGACCCAACAATCCATAATCATCTTTTTTGTTTGCATTTCCACACAAGTTAGCTTCTGTAATACTAGAAGTTATTAATAGTGACTTATCTGATATACGTGAATGAAAAAAAGATTTTCCACTTCCAGAAGTTCCAATATCATATAAAACTAGACTTGGCTCAACTAATGGAAGTAGTCTACATATTAAAGTCAATTGACTTGTTACATCTAATTTTCTGCTATCATATCCTATAGTAGATAAAATTATATTTATTTTTTCACCTAAAGAAAGTTTGGATAAATCTTTTTTTATCTCTTCAAAAGACTCCTCTTTTGTTAAGCTTGTAGGCTCTAACTCGAAGTATGTAAGTGAGCTACTTCTTCTTAGTTTTTTAAGTGTTTCTAGTTTCCCTGTTTTAATTATTGATTCCATTTTTTTCCTCCGTTTTATTTTATATAATTATATTATTTATGCTCGGCTAAGCAATCTTGGCAGACATTCCAATGATTGTGATGAATAAAGTATTCTAAACTAGGGGTAATAATTCCCCCACAATAACTACAGGTTTCATATTTGTTTTCTTCAGGATCACAATTACATATTTTTCTAGGCTTTAATTTTTTTAGTCTATTTATTTTAAACAGTACCTTACCTTCTTTATCTAAAAAGAAATCATCAATATTCACACTACTAATATCAAAGTAAGTATTAAGTTTGAAAATAATTTCTTGAAAATCAAAATATAAAGTATCGGTAGTTACAATCCTTTCGAAATCAAGAAGCTCTTTTCTATTATTAAAAGTAGCTAATAGTGAAGCTGTCTTTTCATAAGGATACAAATAAGAAGATTCAAATAATCGGGTTATATTCCCATAAGACTTTATAAAACTATTAATAATCTTAAAATCATCTTCTCCTTTAAATACGTAGTAGATAATATTTGCTTCATCACAAACATATTTGATAACTCCATCTTCTAGATGAGCCTTCATATTTTTTAAATTGATACAATGGTTCATAGCTAGGTTTTCTTCCTTAATAAAATTAATTATAGATGTTTCAACAGTTAATTTTTTCATAGATATGCCTCCTTTAAAATTTCTTCTTCAAAGTATGAGTCAGGAACTTCCTCATTACAATTACTACAAGTGTAAAAAAAGTTCTTATCCTTTTCATAAGGAGATAAATATTTTTCAATATCTATACAAATTTTAGAGTTGGAACATTTCGGACACTTATAAGGGGTGACCTCAACATGAGTATTCCTTACTAGCAGAAGATCTAGATTAACTAAAAATACAGTTCCGTTCGTATTCATAATGAAACTTCCATCCTCCCATTTTTTTAAAAGATAATAAGATGAGAAAGAGTTCGCAATTTCTACAAAGCTATCATAGAATCTCATATAAGAGTAAACTTCCTCTTTTATTAAAAAATAAGATTCTTCATTTACTATTGGATTTAATAGCTTTATCTTCTCAAGTGTAGGTCCTCCTTTTTTAGCTACAGGATCTACAAAAACTCCAGTTTTTTTTACCTTTACTTCTTCAGCACTTAATCTCATTACCATAAAAATCAACTCCTTATAATTTAATAGCTAACCAAGTTAGATTACCCCCTAAATATAACACTTTATAATAATCTGGTCATTAAGTCATGGGAAGATTGATAGTAGTAATTTTTACGAGGCCCCTATTGACAAGTGTTTTAAAAGGTATAAAATATAAAGTAAATATTTTGACTTTATTAGGGGGAATATGAAATTTGATAAATATTATCGTCTTCAAAGAATAAAAGAAAGAAAGAAAAGTATGGATGAATTGTTAGAAATTATAAAATTTCCTAAAGAGCTTATAACCGTTCAAATTTATTATTATTTAGAAAAAATTATGTTTGAGAGTAAAGTTAAATATTTTTCAGGATTTAGTTACAGAAATGAATATAACGGGAAAATGAAATACCACTTAGCAAAAATGGATAAGAATTTTTCCATGGCTCCTTTATTTACAGAAGTACATTTAGAAAGAAAGGGAAAAAAAGCACATGAATATGCAAGTTTAATTGAAATTGGTGAAATAGGAAATCTATTATTCTGTGAGCTTCAATTAAAAAATCAGATAGAAAAGAATATTTGGTTAGAAAAAAATTATAAAAAAAATTTTGTTAATGAAGTTATAAGAATATTTTACGGCGGTTGCATAAAGGGGGATTCTCCATTAAGATTTGATGTATTTTTTCATCTTCCATCTCTAGTCGACAAAATCGGAAATGTTACGGATAAAACAGTTTCATATGAGAGTTATATAGAAAGATTAGAGCATTCTTTGGAAGAATATACTTCCCTTTATAATAGCATTTTAAATTTTGATATTTTTTCCTATAGTTTCGATGATAGTTACGATAGTATAATTAGACTTTTTAAAATTTTATCAAATGGTATATATAATTTAATTCTTTCTATTGATAAAGAAAAACTTAAAAATTTAGATATAGTTTTAGATAAAATAATATCTTCAGAAAGTATAGTTAAAGATATGGCTTGTAAGAATTCGGAAGATAATTTATATATGTATTTATATATGTATGAAAAGGAAGTTAAAAATAAAAATGATATAGAACTTTACGATAATTTAATCAAAGATGATACTTTATGTAATTATCTAAAAAAAATAAATGAGATTCCTTCAACTGTATTTAGAACAAATTTTAATATTGAAACAGAATTTAAAATAGAAAAACTAAATAAATTAGAATTGTATAATTGGCTTATACCTGATAAAACAGCCAGTAAGTACTCTAATTTTTGTAGAAGTATTAAAAATTTAGAGGATTTTTTGATTTTTTTAAATAAAATTGGAATATTGCATACTAGCAGAATAAGCTTAAAACATTATGCTTTGTTATTTAATGAATTTATTATGACTGATAAAAAAATGGGAGAAAAAAGTACGAATAAAGTGGTTAAAGATATCGGAAGATGGAAGAAAATATCTCAAGAAGAAGGGGTTTATCTCTATGCAAAATTAGAAAAAGTTAACTACATATATAGACACGGATATGAGGATTACGAACATTATGCAGAATTTAATAAAAAATTATTAAAAATATTAGAAAAAGAAGCTTATAATCGTCACGCAAATACCTTAATTTTAGCAATGAAAGAAATGATACAAATTGCTAAAGACGCACTAAAAAATAGAGATTGTAAGCTAATATTTATGGATTTTAGTGATGAAGAAGTTAAGATAAATTTAGAAAATCCATATACGAATAAATAAATTTAATTATATATTATAAAATATAGAACTAATAATTAATAAAAAACTCTAGTAAAAAACTAGAGTTTTTTTATATTTTACAATATAAAAGGAGTGATTAAAATGAAGCTATATGAACTTAAAAATGCAATGCTTGATACTCTAGATATCTTTCTAGAGTCGGAACAAAAGGAGATTGATAAGGAGAACTATGAGCTTGTAATGGAGTATCTAAAGGGGGAATTAGAAGGTAAAGGCAGCAATACAATGAAGTATATAAGAAACCTTATGTCAGAAGTAAATACAGTTAAAGAGGAGGTTGAAAGATTAGATAAACTAAGAAAGCAAAAGGAAAATAAGGTTGAGGCTTTAAAAAATTATGTGAAAAATATACTGATATCTTTAGATACAGTTAAAGTAGAAACAGAATTAGGAGCATATTCTTTAAGAAAATCATCTAGTATAGAAATTCTTAATATAGAAGAAATTCCTAGAAAATTTGTTGAGATTAAGAAAACAAAGATTCCAGATAAAAGGGCTATAGCAGAGTATTTTAAAAAAGGTAAAGAGATAAAAGGAGCAAGAGTATTAGAAGGATACAGCTTACAAATAAGATAACATAGGAGGATAGAGCGAGGTGAATGTATATTTAATAAGACCAGATCAAATGGAAAAGTATGGAATACCTAAAGATAAGCTAGATAAAGTTTTTGACTACTTAGGATACGAAGAGATAGCTACTACATTAGAAGAACAAGGAATAACAAATATAAGCGAAGAGCGATTAGATAGACTAAGCGATATAGTAATGACTAAATATGACTGTAGTCATTTGGAGGACATTGTAGAATTTTTAAAATATAAAGGATGCTTAAAATAAAAATAAAGAAAAATTAGGAGGGAAAAATGGGATTAGATATGTTTCTATTTGGAAAAAAGGATATAAAAAATAAAGAGGAAGAAAAGATTGAATTAGGTTACTGGAGAAAGCACCCTAACCTACATAGACATATTGAGAATCTATATATAGCAAAAGGTGGAAAAGAAGAATTTAATTGTATAGACTATCTCTTATCCAATGATGAAATAGAGGATATTATAAAAAAATCACAAGATAGAACCTTAGATAAGTCAGAGGGTGGATTCTTCTTTGGCGAAAGTGCTGATGAAGATAATGAAAGTACAATTAAGATAATGACAAAAGCTCTAAAATATATGAAAAAAGGGTATAAAATTTATTATACAAGTTGGTGGTAGGCTCTAGCTGTTTAGCTGGAGCCTTTTTATGTATTAAGTTATTGAGGAGAGTGAAATTATGAGTATACAAGAGATAATGAAAGAACTATCAAAACCATTTGAAGAGGATGAATTAGAGTTTAAAGTAATGGCAACTAATTCAGATAAAACACAAGGACTAGCAGCAGTCTATGTACAAGCTAGAGCTATTCAGACAAGGTTAGACAGTGTATTAGGATTGGATAAATGGAAGGTTGAATATAAAGAGATTACAGGAGGTTTCTTGTGTAGATTATCTATTAAGGTAGGGGATGAATGGATTTCAAAAGAGGACGGAGCAAGTGTAACAGACTTTGAATCAGTAAAAGGAGGTATAAGCTCAGCATTTAAAAGAGTAGCATCAAGTGGTTTTGGAATAGGGAGATATCTATATTCAATCAGAAGCTTATGGTTTCCAATAAAATCAAAAGGAACAAAAGGATATGAGTTTATATCAGCACCAAGGATAGATGTGCAATTAAAGACAAATGATGAAGTACTGGCGATACCTCAAAAGACGACTATAGAAACTATTACAATAAAAAGCGATACAGACAAAGTTTTAGACTTTGGTAAATATAAAGGTAAAACATTAAGAGAAATATATGTAAGTGATAGAGGATACTTTAATTACATCAAAAAGAGTGCAAAGGATAAAGAGATAATAGAACTGTGTGATGCAATAGAAAAAGCAGCTAGTTAGGGAGGAATAATGTTAGAAATTATAGGAAGTACATTAATTGTAATAGGAACTATACTAGCTACTGTAGATGAAATAAGAAAAAGTAAGAAGTGAAGAAGTTCATTATAGAAATAAATATAGAAAATAAAAGCTTGAACCTCTAATTAAAACAAGAGATATTCAAGCTTTATTTTTATTAAAGTAGAAATAAAAATATATAAATAAATTCTACTTATACACCTTAATAAAATAATATTATATGTATTTAAAAAGAGTGTTAAGTCCTGTAAAATATAAGGTATCGAGTTAAATTTGGAGGTTTGAAATGAAAAAAAAGATAAGAGTACAAATTCCAAGTTTAATAATGGAAACCTTGGAGACAGACAGTACTTTTTTTAAGATAGCAAAGGAAAGGCTCTGTAATGAAATACTATATAAATTCTCATTAAGATTTAGATCAAACTATCAAAGTGATTTATCTTTTGAAGATAAAGTATATTTGCAGTTTACTTTAAATAAAGAGAATCAAAGATATTATGAAGAGTTAGTAAAACAAAGTGTAGAGCTATCAGAATCAGAGATAGTGAGGGAAATCTTTAGTGCTTATGCTATTTTTCATCCATCACTAAGAGAATTAAATCTATATAGAGAAAAGATAGCATTTATAAGTAGTTCAATAAAAGAGTATAGATACTTGAAGATAGATACACCAGAAGGTGTAATAGAGGGAAAAATTGATAGAATCTTTAGATGTAAAGAAATAGGATACTTAAAAATAGAAGTAAATGAAAAAAGTTACTATTTAAGCCAGTCTAGAATTATATCGTAAAAAACAACTATGTATATTAGCTATATAGTCACTTAAAACATATTTAATTAAATAAAAATAAAATGGGGGGATTCAAATGTGGTTAGTCAGTGCAGTATTTTTTACATTTATAGCAATTTTTGTAGGGATATTTATGTATGGGATATTAAAAAGTTCTACAAAAAAGAAAGAAGAACAAATAAAAGAAAACAGGGTTATGCAAAGGAATAAAGAAAAAGCATTTAAAGAAAAAGTTCAACTTTTTTGCAGAGAATATGAAACATTATTAATTAGAATACAAGAGTTAAAAGATAAAGGCTTTGATACAAGTAAGATTGAAAAAGACTTAGAAAACGAAGACTTTAATATATCTATACTAGAAAGAGAATATGATAATCTAATTAGCGAACAGTCAGAGAGTATCTAAATATAAGGGGGAGACTAAAAATGTGGTTAATATGGGCAGTGGTATATATATTTATGGCAATTATAGTAGGAATATTTATGATAGCAATAATCAGAGCAATTTTTTCATCTAGTAAAGAGGAAAAAGAAGAGATTTTAAAAAGACAAGCAGAAGTAGAAGAGGGAATAAAAGAATTAGAACAAAGGCTAGATTTTGAAATACATAATGTAGCTATGAAAATGAAAGAACTAGATAAGTTAGAAAAAGGAGATAGCTACGTAGATGTTGAGCAATTAGAAAATGAAAAAGCTGTTAGAAAAGCAGGTATAATTTCAATAGTAGTGTTAACTCTATTACTACTTTGTGGTGTAGCATATGGAGTCTTTAAATATAAGGAGAATGTAAATCAGAAGAAGTATCTTGAATTGAAAGCAATGGAGTTACAACAAATAGAAGAAGCAAAACAGAAGCAAATAGAGAATGACTACTATGAGCAAACTTTAAAGAGACTTCAAGAGGAGAAAAGACTTCAGGAAGAAGCTCTAAGATTAAAGCAAGAAGAATTAAGATTAAAAGAAGAAGCGTTAAAAGTAAAAGAACAAGAGATGAAGTTAAAAAATGAAGAAGAAGCTAAAGCAATAGAGAATAAAGAAATATCTAAAAATACACAAAACTCTACAAAGACAAAAGTACAAAACACTGTAACTAAAGAGCCTAAAAGAATGACTAGAAGTGGAGCTTGTGTATATTGGCATCCAGGAGAAGAAAGAGAACAAATGGTTATGTATAAAGGAAAAAGTGTGTATGTAGATAAAAGAGGATGCATTATAAAATAAAGAAAGTTATAGAATATAACGAGTGTAATAATATTTAACATAATAAAATTCATAGAAAGAAGGTTACTTAATTGTAATCTTCTTTTTTTTTACATAAATAAAATAATAGTTCAACAATCCCTTGAAGATGAAAGGGTTGTTATAAATACTATTCTTCATACTTCAAACTAAACTTATAGGAGGTATCTAGAATGGATACAATAGCAATTAGATTAAACTTAGACTACACACAAGGAGTAACAACACAAGCATTAAGCTATATAGACAACTACATAGCAAACATTAGAAGTGAATACGGTTATACTTACTGTGACATACTAAAAATAGATAATGCAACAGGAGAAATAATAATGAAAGTATCATATCCAAGATATTTCTCTAGAACAAATGCACACTTAATAACAACAGAAGCAGAGTGTCAACAAGTTCAAAATAGCCTTATATGTGCACTAACATATGGTAACTTTAATTATAAAGTATCATCAATCACTCTTATTAGATTAGACATACCATTTACTTATCTAATGTCAGAACAAGAGTACTTTCATAACTATCAAAACATCTATAAAGTATTTGCACTTATATATAAAATAAAAAACCCTAATTCAGATCCAAAAATGATAAGTCAAATAATATCAGGTAGATCAGAAACCCTAACATATGCAGACACTAGAAGTATGAGTAACTATAACTCAAAAATAATGATTTATAACCAGTATCTAAATATAGAAAATAAGACAGAATGTGAAATCTTCAATGGGATAGTAACGTCTTATCCAGACCTATCAAAAAGAATAAGAATAGAAGTATCAAAGAGAATCAAAAGAAAAGACATTACTTTAGAAGAGTTTAGATCTCGTACCTTCTATACTGAATATTCAATAAAGTATAAAGAGTACTTAAATAAAAACATATTTGACTCTGAAGTATTAGAAAACCTATATACCCGTGAGGCTAAAGAGTTAGCTCATAGACTAATACAAGAGAGAGAAACCCCTTCATTTAAGTATGAAGTCTTTATTCTAAATAACCTAAAATATATATATGACTATGAAATAATAAGAAGAGCACTGTGTATAGCAATAGGTAATACTAAGACAAGAGAAGGTGCTATTACAACTGTTAGAAAAATACTAAGTCAATATCAAAATAGTAATGAACTTATAGTAATGAATACCTATGCTCACATTAGAGAGATGAGAAGACAACTACAAATATACTAATAAACACAATACTTCAATACTATAACTACCCCTTTAACCTCAAGGGTATACATACTAATTCACTAAAAATATTAACATAAATACTACCCTTGCATATCCAAGGGTATCTATATATTTAATAGTAAAAACATAGAAAAACACCTAAAATATAGATAAATATAGCTAATTTAACAAAAAAAATAATAAAATAAATAAAAATAAAGAAAAAAAGATGAGTATAAGCTAAATTTGAATTAAAGAAATTTAGCTTATACTCACTGAAATATAATGAGTATTTATATTATTTTGTATTATAATAGAACTAAAAATAGAGATATAAAATCAAATCATAATAGATATATTCTTTATTTTTAATATACTATACAAAGTATAGTATATTAATTTATTGAGTATGTCAAGTGTTTTATATAGAATTATCTTTTTATTGTTCTAGAATAAGACTATTATTCTAATAAATTCTCTTCTAAAAAGCTATAGTAAGAGCTTCTAGTTACAATGATATAATCTAGTATCCTGATATCTAATAAAGCTAAACTTTTCTTTAAAGATTGAGTTAGTTCAATATCACTTCTAGAAGGTTTATAGTTTCCACTGGGATGATTATGAGCGATTATAATAGATTTGGCTTTGAGTTTAAAGCAGCTATTTAATACAGATGTAACATCAGTAGTATCTTCAAGAGAAGTATTGTATCTATTAACTCTTTCAGCAATCTCTCTAGGATATATAGCAGAGCGATCTATAGTTCCTTTGAATAAAGACTCTGGTCTAAGTTCTTTATCGTTTATGACGTGATTAGCACTATCTAAGTAGAGAATGAAGAAGTGCTCTCTGGGTTCAAAACCTATTTCATTTTTGAGGTAAGGAGTTAAATCATTTCTAATATATTCAAGAAGAGTACTTTTACAGTTAATGGATATTTTAGACTGTGTAAAATGCTTTTTAAAAAGGTCTTTATTGATATCTGACAGAAACCTCAAAGAAGCTATCTGGGATTCATTTAAACCCATTTGAGAGAGCCTTAATTGGTCTGCTTTGATAACTTCTTCAAAGGTATTGAAAGTAGATATAAGTTTTTTACTAACTGATTGAGATGTAGTTTTAATTAAATTTAAATAAAAGTCTAATTTTTCATATTCATGGTAAAAAGCTGTAGATCCTATAGCATTATATTTTTCTACAAGTTCTTCTTTTCGAGACATAATTAATCCTCCTATGGTTATATATGTACACTCTATAATATATAACTAAGGAAAGGATAAAAAGTTATAAGGTTAGCGGATTATATTAAAATAAAATTTTTGTTCTATTTGTAATAAAGATATTGAATTTCTAAGCTTATTTTTAATGAAAAAAACATAACAACTAGAATTGTGTATCGTTTTAGTGTATAATATACTAAAAAATAATAAGAGGTATTTACATGGAATTTAGAGATTATATTCAAAATGAAATGAAAGAAGAGAATATTCCTGTACTTTTTATAGGTTCAGGAATAACAAAAAGGTATTGTTTGATTGATGGCAAAACCCCACCTAATTGGGAAGAATTATTAAAAATTACTGTTTCTATTTACTCTTCTGAAGAATTTTATTACGATTTATTAGAAAGAAGTATAGAAAGTGATATACCTATAGCTTTAAAATATCAAAAGATAGCTCAAAAGATAGAAGAAGAGTTTAATACACATGTTTTAAAAAAAGAATTAGTCAATAAAGAATATGAAAATGAAATTTTAAATCTATATAGAAAGGATACAAAATTATCCCCATTTAAAATATTTTTGAGTATTTTTTTTTCTAAAATAGAAATAACTAAAGAGCCAAATTTAGTAGAAGAAATAGAAAAATTAAAATCACTTGTAAAAAAATCATTAATAATATTAACAACAAATTATGACCCGTTTTTAGAAACAATTTTCCCAGATTATAAGGTTATAAAAGGACAAGAACTAATAAGTAGTCGATGTGTAGCAAGTATTTTTAAAATACATGGTTGTATAAGTGATCCGAAAAGCATAGTTATAACAGAAGAAGATTATAAAAACATATCAAATAGAAAAAAAGTTTTAAATGCAAGATTAATTACTTTTTTTGCAGAACATCCAGTCTTTTTTTTAGGGTATTCGCTAGAAGATTTAAATATTCAAGAATTTGTGGATAATATATATTTTTCTTTTGAAGAAGAAAAAGAAACAGTAAGTAAAATTTCTAGAAAATTCATTGTTATAGAATGGAAAAAAGACGAAGAAAGAACGATAATTCAAGATACAACTTTTATGAAAAAATTTAGAATTCCTTTAAAAAAAATTGAGACAGATAATTTTGAAAAAATATTTTCAGAATTCAAAAGATTGAATATCAACATTAATATAAAAGAATTAGCATTAGTAGAAAATATTTTTTTAGGAGCAGTGAAAGGAAATAAAAGTAATAATTTAAAAATGGTGAATGTTTCAGAAGCAACAGAAGAAAATATTCAACAAGATGTTATTATAGGGTATGGGGTAAACATGTTAAATTTAATTTATAATTCTGATACAAACTATTATGAGACAATTGGATATAAAAGCAAAGATATAATGATGAGTCCTGAAGATTTTATGAAAGTATATTTACCAGACTTAATAAAAAGAAATCCGCGAGGAGTTCTTCCATTTATCAAATATTTTTCACAATGCTATAATGAAAGTGATAAATATGATGATGAAATGATAAAAAGAGTATATTTGAAATTAAAAGCAGAATTAAATGCAGTTAAAGGAATAAAGGTTTTAGGAAATTATAAAAGTATAAGTCAATTATTAACTACAGAGCTATCAAATTCTAAAATAGAAAGCTACATTAAAAAGAATTATTTGGATGGAATTTTTAACGAAAAAGAAGTAATTAACTACATAAAAAATGAATTAACTGCTAAAGGAAACTTAACTACTTTTTTAAGAAAACTAATTGCAATAGTGGATTATAAAAAATATTCTGATGAGAATATAGTAAAAAAATTAGAACAAATTTCAAAATAATCAATGGAAAATTTTTATAAAATAAAAAATATTTTAAGTTTTTAATTAATAAAAATATGAAAGATAGTTTAGGATTAGTAAAAATAGTTATTAATAGATTTTATTAGTAGAGTTGTCTAATTAAAATTCCGAATAAAATTAGTATCTATAGATAATTGGGCCTGTCCAAAAGTTTGTGTAAATCTCCAAGTTAAATTACATTTAACTTGGAGATTTTTTTATATGATATCTCTATTAATTTTAAAAATTTATCATACATTTTATAATTTCTTCATATTCTTTAGGAGAAAAAATTTCATTTTTTATATAATATTCAAAGACAATTTTAGCTGGTAAGTTAATCATTAATATATCTTGAAGTTCCACATCTCTTATCCTTTTTAAAAAATCTACTGAAACTTTTCCATTATATTTAATTTCGTCATATGAAGTAGGAATCAAAAAAATATTTTTTCTAGCTTTATTTAGAAGGTCTGGGTGATTTCTAAAAGCTAATTCATAGAGATATTGTTTTCCAATAGATTCCATGCCAGGAAGTCCTGTTTCATCTTCCATATCTGGTCTGTAGTATTTAGCATCAAATATATAAAAAACACCTTCTCTCAACACTAATATATCTGGAATTAAAGTCTTAAAATTTTTTTTGAGACTAACTCCATTTTTATCCTCCCATTTAGGAGTCGAAATAAATTGACAATATTTTTCAAATTGGTTTCCCAATACCACTCCACAAGTTTTTTCCCAAACATTATAAAAAGAAGTAGTCCCATAAAACAAAAGAGATTTTTCAGTTTTATGTCCTTCATTTTCTAAAAGTAACAAAAGAACTTTTAAGAGTTTAATTTTTCTTTCTGAAAACTGCTCTTGAAGTTCTTGATATATTTTTAAAATTTGGAATTCTAGATTTCCTAAATTTTCTTCCTCTACAAAAAAATTTAATACTACATAGTCTAGTTCTAGGAATTTTAAATTTTCAAAGTATTTACTCGCGATATTTAAGTAATACATATGTAATTTTTTTATATAGCTACTATTGTCTGCTTCTATTTCATGCGTATAATATTCTATATAAATAGGTTTATTTTTTTTTGATAAGTAAATTTCACACTCGTTAACTGTTTTTTCCCAATCTATTTCACCTTCGCCATTCAATTCGTATATCTCTTTATTATTTTCGTAAAGCCCATATTCTATATAATCAGAAATTAAGTAACTATATAGCGTAAATTTATTCATTGGTTGGGTAATATCTATTTCACCTATTGAAAAAAAAGATGTTTCATTCAAACTTCTACTAAAATAGACTTTGAAAAGTTCTATAATTGATTTGGTTTTCAACTTTTTATCACATTTTTTCTCTTTTTCTATTTCTTCTTCAGAAAAATATTTAGGAAAAATTATACATAATGAATCATTCGTACAGATTATTCCTACATAATTAAAATAAAATTTAGAATCCCAATTTTTAAAAGTCTTTAATATATTATTTTTTAATAGTTCTAATTGCTGATTTTGAGTAAAAATATCTTCTAAGTGACTATAATCGACTTCTTCAAATTCTTTAAAGTAATATATTTCAAATTTTTCTTCCATTATTATTCCTTATTTATACTAGTTTCTTTTTTTAGCATTTCAGATGTCAATTTTTCATTGAAAATATTTTTTCCTAATTTATATGTTGTAACTAATTCAGAAAAACTTCTTAGTTTACTATCAAATATTTTACTTTTCCCAAGATGTCTAAGTACGTCATCAAAAAGATACATTAAAATTTTACTTTCATAAATATTGTTATTAATCCAAAATGCTTGTTTATCACTTTCATTTTCAGTATCAAAATCCTCTGGTTTTACAAAAAAAGGAGCAAGAAGCCTATCTTCTGGTATTTTTTCATTAAGAAGTGCATTATTAATAGTTTTTCTAAATTTATTCCATTCTACCTCTTGATAAACTTGTGTTCCATTCTCATTTTTTTCTTCTATTTTATATAGTTGAATAAAGTATTTCAAATCTTTTTTTCCAAATTTATCTGCATTTTCATCTAATCCGATGTATTGAAAATTCCATCGTCTCTTAAATGCACTATCCATAGGATACACTCCTTGATCTGCACTGTTCATTGTTGCCCAAATATACAAATTTGATGGAAGATATAATCCGTTATTCATTCCAATAGTTTCAGTAAAAATTTTTTCCCCAAGATTTTCTTTTAAAAATTTTTCTTGCTCTTCTGTCAAGGAAACCGGATATTCACTTTTCCCTGAGCCATCTCTATCAAGTAACTGAAAAATATTACCAAAAACTCTATCAGCCCTAGCTCTATTTATCTCTTCAATTATAAGAATAAAATCACTTTCAGAATTTTTAAAAGCTTTAATAAGTTGTCTAAAGAGTGGCCCTGCTACATATTTATAATTTATGTCTTCATTTTGTAAATCGCAATCACTTTTTATTGGAACAGGTTTGTAAGCCCCTATAAATTGTCCATAAGTATAACCGTCATAGAATGTCACTCGCTCTATGTTTTTTTTTATATCAATGGTTTCTAATTTTAAGAGATTACTTTTTCCTGTTCCAGGAGCTCCATAGATAATTCTTTGGTAAGAATATTTATCTTCTAATCTCAAGTTATAATCTATTTCCCCTAATTTTTCTTGAAGAATTATAGTATTTCCTTCTTCAATACTATATGCTACATTTTCAGTTATATTATATTTTATATCAACAGAATTCGATAAATCCTTATAATTTTCTAATCTTTTAAAATAATCTCCAAAGGGAATTATTTCTTTATCATCCTCAAATTTTGATTTTCTTAATTTTACTTCTTTGAATTTAGTTTCTATTTCTAAATAACAGTTTAAATTATCTCCCAGCAAAGAATGTAAAATTCTTAATGCCCCTTTTGCTTCTACAGAACTATTTACCTCAACTATACTTTGCCTATTAGCTTCTAGAATCTCATAAATTCCTTCTGTTGAGAATATTTTATCTTTTCCTGATATATCTTTAAGTAAATATTTTGAATCTTCCATTATAAAAGTTAAAGCATACGCCAATTTCATTTCATGTATATTAGATGAATCTATTTTAGTTTTTGTAGGTATAAAAATAAATTCATACAAAATTTTAGTTATATTTGGAATATCTCTTATTAATGAATGAAAAATATCAATATTTCTAGTAAAACTTATTTTTTTTGAATATCTATTTCCTCCAGTTCTTTCTATACTTCCACTTAATGGTTTAACAAACTCTATTTTTAGAATTTTCCAAACTAATTCTAACGCTACCAACAAAGCTTCATATTGATGTTTAAATAACCCATTTTTTTCTATTTCCTCTCTGAATTGATCATCAACTTTAATCCCGGAATTTTTAAGATATTCCTCCAATTTTTTATAAACTTCTTCTTCAAATTTTATCATTGTATTCTTTTGTTCGATAACTTCTCTTGAATATTCAATATCAGTTTTTTTATCATTTGAAATCCATATTAGATAAACCAATGAAAGTAATTTCAAAGGATTAGGTATCGATGATTTTATTCCTAATTTTAAGTCTCTTATCTGACGATTTTTTTCTGTATTTGGATACATTTTTAATCTCCTTATTTTCTGAGTTTACATTAATTATAACAAAAAAAGTTGCCTAAAAGCCAACTTTTTTTTAATAAATATCTTTTTTTATAACTTTAGCTATTTCTTCTGCTAAAATTGGTGGAACTGCATTTCCAACTTGTTTCATCTGCGAAGTTTTCGTTTTATAAAAGATAAAAGAATCTGGAAAAGATTGAAGTCTAGCTGCTTCCCTTACCGTAATTGCACGATTTAAATAGGGATGAGAAAATTCTCCAGAAGAAGGTGTATCAAATCTTGTAGTAACAGTCACTGAAACTTTATCTTTCTTCATTCGACACCAAGTACCACTGTAAATTGATTTTGTAAGTTCTTTCTGTGGTAACGATTCTTTCCCGCCTTCTGAAGGAATTAATTTTAATCTTCTAATAGCATCCTCTGAATGATTTGTAGCTAGATGATTATATAATTCAGACGATTTTCTCATCAACTTTTGATATTCAGATTGAATTTCTATTCTATAACTTTGGATATTTTCTCCTTCTCCTGATTCTAAAAAAGCTAAATCACTAATTGCTTCCCAAATTGTAGTTTTCTTTCCATTCCCATCAGGAAGAGTTATTGGTTTATCCCCAATTTTTCCAAGAATAAATGCTCTCCTACGATTTTGTGGAACTCCAAAATTAGATGCATTTAAAATTTTTATGTCAAGAGAATAACCTATTTTTTCAAATAATTCCTTAATTTCATCTTTAAAATATCCTTTTTCAGATGTTAAAAGATTAGGAACATTTTCCATCAAAAAATATGAAGGTTTTAAGTACGCCACTACATCTACAAAATACTTAAATAAAAAATTTCTCGAGTCATTAATTGATTTCCTATGACCTTTTTGAGAAAAACCTTGGCATGGTGGTCCACCTACAACCACACTAATATCTCCCTTATATTTTTTAAAAGTTCTTTCTATTTCTATTTCTGAAATATCCTTATTATATACGTGAGTTTCTGGGTGATTCATTTGATACGAATATGCAATATTCTTATCCTTTTCAACTGCTGCCACTATCTCAAATCCTGCTGCTCGAAATCCATGAGATATTCCCCCGACTCCAGAAAAAAGATCTATAACTTTCATATAATCTCTCCTTTTATTCTCAAATGAGAAATTCTAAAATATTCCTCTAATAATTCAATACCAATAAATCTTCTCTTTAACTTCGTTGCTACCGCTCCAGAAGTTCCACTGCCCATAAATGGATCTAATACAACATCATTTTCATTAGATAATAATTTTATAAAAAACTCAATTAGTTTTTCCGGTTTTTGCGTTGGGTGCTTACCATGTGTTTTTTCTGATTTATTTATAGTTGAAGTTTCTATAAAGTCATGGATTGCTTTATTTTCATTATTAAAAGTTCCTGTTCTCTTCTTATAAGTAAAATAAATCCAACCTTCAACAGAATTAATAAAATGTAAATTCATATTTCTTGGCATTGGATTAGTTTTGTGCCATATCCCCGTTGTTTTATAGTAGAATCCATGCTTTTCAGCAATTTCTATAATACTTTCAATTCGTATCAAAGACATAAAGACTAGCATTGATGCTCCAATTTTTGAAACTCTTCCCATTTCTTTAAAAAGTTTATCCATATGCTCATACCACTCTTTATATTCTAAATTGTCCCAACCTGCTCCTACAAAAAAATTTTCTCTCATTCTATTTAGATTAGTTTGCCTTTTCTTCATAAAACTTCCCAAATTATAAGGGGGGTCTGTTATTACTAAATCAACTGATTTCTCTTCAATTAATTTAATTGCCTTTATACAATCATCGTTATATAACTTTATCATTATTCCTCCACCCTTTCTATTTTACTTTTTCTAAATTTAACACTCTTTGTATATATTTTATTATTTTTTCTTCATAAACATATTTCTATATTTTTTCTACAGAATTAATTCTTATTCCATTTTTATTCAATGGGAATCATTCTTTTTCCATTCTAATATTATATCATGCAATAGGTCATCCTTCAATTAAATAACAACCTATTTTTCAATTTTAAAATTTCAACTAACAATAATTTTTTGCTATTAAATATTCTTTCGCGTAAAAATATAACAAATACTGGTAGAATAAGTTTAATCTATGCTCGTTATAAAAATTTTAAAATAAAAATAACAAGGGATGACCTTGTTATTTTTATTTATTCTTAACTTATTTGTGTTTATAAAAGTGTGCAACAATGTGTGCAACCCACTTAATAATTTATATTATTTTATAACAAGTTGTATAAAATAAATTTCATTCAATTCTCTAAAATCCTTATTTTTAAAGACTTTTAATTATCTATAACAACTTATAAAGCTTTTTAAAATTAGTTGGTGGAAGTGGCGGGAATCGAACCCGCGTCCAAAACTGTTAGTACTATAAGCTTCTACAAGCTTAGTCTACTATTTAACTTCGCGATACTTACTCCCGCAGACAGGGCTAAGTAAAGCTATCCTCTAAATTGTCCCCGAACCTTAGAGAAATCGATCCAGGTAATCTGTAGTTAGGTTATACCTCGTTTAGCCACTCTTACAGAAAAGAAGGACTAGAGGCAAGCTGGCATTATGCAGCTAAAGCGTAATTTTTGTTTCCATCTAAACGATGAGTTGACCTCTCACAGCGGTCAACCTGGCCTGCTACTTATAGCAAAACAACCCTGTCGAAACCTTTGCACTCCCACATTTTAATTACACTGTATTATAACACAGTTCTATTTCAAACTCAATATTTATCATATATTACTTTAAATACAAAAGAAAAATGTGTATAATAATATCAATGAATATAATCTCTATAGTTGAGGAGCGATAATTATGAATAAAGAAGAAGAATTAAAGTATTTTAGGCTACTTTCTCAGAATTTTCCAACAATTGCAAAAACATCTGCTGAAATAATAAATCTTAGTGCAATTTTAAACTTACCAAAAGGTACAGAGCATTTTATTACTGATATTCATGGAGAATATGAATCTTTTAATCATGTTCTAAAAAATTGTTCAGGAGTTGTTAGAGAGAAAATTGTTGCTATTTTTGGAGATTCAATTAGTGATAAAGAAAAAAACCAACTAGCTACAGTTATTTATTATCCTGAAGAAAAAATAGACCAAATCTCTCAGACTACACCTGATATGGTTTCTTGGTATAAAACAACAATACACAGAATGTTACTAATCTTAAAATTAGTAGCCTCAAAATATACAAGTTCAAAAGTAAGAAAAGCTCTACCAGAAGATTTTTCATATATTATTCAAGAACTACTTTATGAAAAAGATGGAGAATTAAATAAAAAAGAATATGTAGATGAAATTATCAATACTATTATATCTATAAACAGAGGAAAACAACTTTTAATATCAATATCTGACGTTATCCAAAGACTAGTTATTGACCAACTTCATATAGTTGGAGATATTTATGATAGAGGACCTGCACCACATAAAATCATTGATAAACTTATGGAGCATCATAATGTTGATATCCAATGGGGTAACCATGATATTCTTTGGATGGGAGCTGCAGCTGGACAACTAGGTTGTATCACTAATGCTGTTAGAATCTGTATAAGATATGGTCATACTTCAATACTGGAAGATGGATATAGTATCAATCTTTTTCCTCTTGCGACTTTTGCATTAGACGTGTATAAAGATGATCCTTGCACTAATTTTATTCCAAAATCTACAATAAAATCTAAAGAAAAAGATTTAGAAGTTTTAGCTAAAATGCATAAAGCTATTTCTATAATTCAATTCAAAGTTGAAGGGCATGTAATTAACAGAAATCCTCAATTTAAAATGGAGGATAGACTACTTTTAGATAAAATAAACTTTGAAAATAACACAATACTATTAGATGGAAACACATATAATTTAACGGATTCATCTTTCCCAACAATAAACCCAGCTAATCCTCATGAGCTTACTGAAGAGGAAAAACAAGTTGTACTGGCCCTACAATACAGTTTCATAAATAGTGAAAAGTTACATGCGCATACACAATTTTTATTCTCTAAAGGAAGTGTATTTTTGAATTATAACTCTAATCTGCTTTACCATGGGTGCATTCCACTAGATGAAAATGGTAAATTTAGATCTGTTAATATTTTAGGGAAAGAGTACAAAGGAAAAGCCCTCCTTAAAATTTGTGATAGAACAGCTAGAGAAGGTTATTTTACTAACAACTTATTTGCTAAGGATTTCTTATGGTATCTATGGTGTGGTGAAAACTCTCCTCTTTTCGGAAAAGATAAAATGAAAACTTTTGAACGTTACTTTATAAAAGAAAAAGAGAGTCATAAAGAGGTTAATAATACTTACTATAAGTTTGCTTATTCTAAACAGATGGCAAATAAAATACTTCAAGAATTTAATCTTAACCCTGAGACTTCTCATATAATAAATGGCCACGTTCCTGTAAAAGTTGTAAAGGGTGAAAACCCTATAAAAGCCGATGGAAGACTTCTTCTTATTGATGGTGGATTCTCAAAAGCGTATCAATCAACAACAGGGATTGCAGGGTATACTCTTATTTTTAACTCACATGGAATGAGACTTGTTTCTCATGAACCTTTTGATGATATTAATGAATCAATTCATAATTGTTTAGATATGGGTTCTACTACACATATTGTGGAAACTGTTCCTAAAAGATTAAGAGTTGCTGATACTGATAATGGAAGAGTTTTAAAAGAGAATATCGATAATTTAAAGAAATTATTAGAATACTACAGACTGGGTATTTTAAAAGAAAAACTTTAATTAAGTAACAACAAAATATAATTAATTATATAAAAAGAACCTATAGGGTGGACACGTAAGTGACTTTACCTTATAGGTTACTTTCTATTTAAGCTCTCTCTTTTATTTGAATTAATATTTTACATAATTCTTTCATGCAAGAAGTTCCTCTATCTCTGCACTCTATATGGTTCAGATCATTTATTATCTCATCTGTTTTCTTATTTTTTAATAGTATTTCAAATGCCTTTGAATCTCCGTCACAACAACCGAAAAATTTTACACATTTCAGTATTCCATTTTCTACATCTACCCCTATTTCTTTTGCACATACACCACTAGTTTTAAATATTTCCATCTTAACCCTCCTAAAATATTATTAACGGTCTGTCTCTCTTTGGATGTTTTAATACTTCGCAATCTACATCAAAAATTCTTTTTATATTTTCCTTTGTAAATATGCTTTGAGGATCACCCTCAACCTCAATTTTACCATCTTTCATTGCATATATATAATCACAATATGAACTGGCAATATTCATATCATGAATTACTGCTAAAATAGTTTTATCTGTTCCTACCATCATCTCCATTACTTCCCTTTGATACTTTATATCTAAATGGTTTGTAGGTTCATCTAATATTAAAATATGACTCTCTTGTGCTATGGCTCTTGATATTAATACTCTTTGCATCTCTCCACCTGATAAAGATAAAAAACTTCTCTTTTTCATCTTTTCCATTCCTACAGACTTCAATGATTTTTCAATAATATCTTTATTTGAAACTTTAGATTTCGGTTCTAGTTTTTGATGAGCATATCTTCCCATCTCCACAATCTCTTCCACAGTAAAATCAAAATTCATATTATGTTTCTGAGCTAAAACAGCCATTTTCTTTGCAAGAAGCTCCGTCTTATATTCACTTATTTCTATTTTATCAATTACTATCTCTCCACTATTACACTTTAGAAATCTATATATATTCTTTAAAAGAGTACTTTTGCCACATCCATTAGCTCCTATTATTCCTACAAATTTCTTCTTTTTTACTAAAATAGATATGTCATTTAATATTCTTTTTTCATCTATGGAGTATTTTAGATTTTCAACTTTTATCATAAATTACTCACCTCCAAAACTATACGATTTTTTTCTAAGCATATTTAAAAAGAAAGGTGCCCCTATTATTGAAGTAATAACCCCAATAGGAATCTCTTGTAATGGGTAAATACTTCTAGCAATAGTATCTGTTATAATTAGAAAAATTGCCCCCATAACAATTGAGCACGGAATATTTTTCTTATGGTTACCTCCAACTATTCCTCTTACAATATGAGGTATAACTAACCCTACAAATCCAATTATTCCTGTATTAGAAACTATTATACCTGTAAGAAATGTTGCAACTAACATAGTTAAAATTCTTATTTTTTTTACATTAACACCTAGTGCAACAGCGTTTTCATCCCCAGTAACCAGTATATTTAACTCTCGATATCTTGGGTATATTAAAACAATAGCAATAACTAAACTAATTACAGCAAGTGGTATATATTCCCAAGTAGCACCACTTAAACTTCCTGACATCCAAAACATAGCGCTTCTTAAAGATTTTTCATTAGGAGCCATCATTATCATAAGTGTTGTAATCCCTGAAAAAAGAGAAGATACTGCTACACCTATTAAAACTAATCTCGCACTGGAAAAACCTCCAGCCCCTGCAAAATAAAACACCATCAGAGCCGTTAGAGTACCGAAAATAAAAGCTCCAAGAGGAACTGTGAACATTGTTCCACCTAAAAACAAGAGTCCCATTACAGCCCCTGTACTGGCTCCTGCTGAGATACCTAAAATATATGGACTTGCAAGGGGATTTTTTGTAAGGCACTGCATAAGTATTCCCACTAATGCAAGTCCTCCCCCTGACACAATACCCATTAATATTCTTGGGACTCTTAAGTTCCAAACAATTATTTCTATACTATCTTTCCACTCTTTATTAAAAATTGCTTTACCAGTTGTCTTATTAATAATTATCTTCCATACATCTACCCCTTTAAGAGATACTGCCCCTATTGTTACTACATAAGTAGAGCAAATAAGTAAAGTTACACACAATATAAGGAATAACCACTTATAATTCATAAATATTTTTTTCATTTAAACACCGCTTTCATCACTTTTATTTTTATTTTTATTTTTATTTTTATTTAATATCTATATTATGAAAATCTTTCATAAGTTTTTTTATTGCATCAATATTTCTAATCCCTGCTGAAATATCGATTAGTTTTATTATAGAAATTCTATTATTTTTGATAGCATCTAAATCTTTTATAGGCGACTTTTCTTTTAAATAATCTATCTTTTGTTGAACCTTATTATCACCATAATCTATTACTATTATTCGTTCAGGATCTTCTACTAAGACTTTCTCCCAACTTCCATTTCCAAAGGATTTGTTGATACCTTTAAATATGTTCACACCACCTGCTAGTTCTATTATATTATTTGGAACTCCCTTTCCACCAACTGTAAAAGGTACCCCTTCCCCAGAATCATATACAAATATACTCACAGTCCTTTTAGGAGTATTCTCTTTTATTTTTTTTAGATTATTTGCCATTTTTTCAACAAGAATTTTTGCATTTTCATCCTTACCAAATATCTTCCCTAACCCTAGAATATCATCAAAAACCTCTTCAATATTTCCATCTTCCAAAGACTTCATAAAAAAGACTTCAATTCCATGATTTTTTAACTCCTCTTCTGTTCCTAGATTATTAAAATTTGCCAGTGATCTCCACCCTGTTACAAAATCTGGATTTAAAGAATAAAATAGTTCTTTAGTTGGATATTTATTTGATAACACTGGTATCTTATTAAATTTTTGTTCTAACTCAGGTAAAATTTCATTGTCTAAAAAAGCTGTCCCTATCATCTGTTCTTCAGCTCCTATGGCAAGTAGAACCTCTGTTGTAAATTGAGATACTGATACTGCTCTTTGAGGAACTTTACCAAAAATTGTGATATTAAATAGCAATACCAATAGTAATAATTTAAATTTCATTATGAATTTTATTATTAATCTCATTATATTTCCTCCAAAAAAATAAAAAAACCGCTTAAATTAAAAAGACGGCATTAAGCATACCTTATCCGTCCTCGCAGATATAGAATAAAACAATTTATGGCAGGTCTCCTGACTCGATTTCATTTTACTCGCAACCCTTCCCAGTTTTATACCAGTGGTGATTTGCTTTCATCCATCTTACAGTGGCGGGACCGTGTAGGATTTTAACCTACTTCCCTTTTAATCATAAGAACCATAAATTTTTATTAGATTTTATTAAATTATACACTACATATTTTTTTTAGTCAAACAAATAGAATAAACAAAAAAGCTCCAATATTTTTATTATTGACAGTTTTAATATCTTATAGTACAATCCAAATTGAGACATTTTATATTATTTTAAATGTTTTTCAATTTAACAACTTTATAATTTATATTTAGGTGCTTTTTTAAAGCTTAATAGAGGAAGTGAGGTGTAATCCCTCCACAGCGAAAGCTACTGTATAGTTGACGAAATCACATTATGTCACTGGGAAACTGGGAAGGCGTGATAGTAGGATGAAACTGAGTCAGGAGACTTACCAAATAGTCATATACATATATTATATGTTTTTTTAGTATTTTACTAATTAAGTATATTTTTAAATTGACTCTCTTGTAAGATAACCTCTCTATTAATTAGAGAGGTTTTTTTATTACCTACAGCACCTATTTTAAGCATTAATCAAGGGGGAGAAATGTACAAGAAATTAGCAATCACATCTTTATTTTTTGCATCTTTAAGTTATTCAGAAGAGGTTCAAAGTGTCAAACTAAACGAATCAGTTATTTCCACTCAAAACTTTGAAACTAATGTAAGAGAAACACCTGCTAATATCTCTATCGTAACAGCTGAAGAGATTAAAAAAACAGGAGCACAAGACCTTGTTGACGCTTTAAAACATGTCCCAGGTGTCTCTGTTAAACATTATGCTGGGGGAATTAAATTTGATATTAGAGGACTTAACTCTATGTATAGTGACAAAAATTCACTTATTACTTTAGACGGAGTTCCTATTACATCTAAACAAGCTGGAAATATTCCTATTGAAACTATCGAAAGAATAGAAGTAATCCCAGGTGGTGGAAATATCCTTTATGGTGATAAAGCCATTGGAGGAATAGTAAATATTATTAGTAAATCAGTTACTGATAAAAAATACTATGGTAATGTTTACTCTCAATATGGAAGTAATGATGAACAAAAATTAGGTTTTGACTATGGAACAAAATTAACAGATAGGCTTATTACAGAGGTAGGTTATACAGATTACGGTTCTGATGGCTGGAGAGATGGAGAAGATTATGATAAAAAAGATAGTCGTTTCAAAACTAAATATTTATTAAATAATGGAGAGGTTGAATTTAAATATAATCACTCAGACAATAAAAGTTATAGTGGAATAGCTGTTCCTAAATATGTTCTTGAAAATGATAGAAATGATCCTGGAAGATTGTCTAAAACTAAAAATGAAAGTGATGACTATTATTTAAGATGGAGACAAAATATTTCAAAAGATACGGAGTTCTTAATTTATGAAAATTACTATAAAAATGAAAAATCTAGTTTTGATAGAAAAGCTAACTCTTTCTATCATGATGAAGATGAAGAAAGAAACTATGTAAAAGCTCAAATAAAGCACACATATCTACCTGATAGTTACTTCATTACTGGTTTTGATTTATTAAAAGACGAAGTTAAACCACAGAGAAAAACCTCTAAATGGAATGCTAATTTAGGGAGATATGTAAAAAATGGTAACTCTACTAAAGATGGATTTGGAGCTTTTGCTTTAAATCAATATACTCATAATAAATTCCAATTTACTCAAGGAATTAGATATGATTATGCAAAATATGATTTTTATTGGAGAGATGCCTCTTTAAATGCTGCGGATAAAAGAGGAACTAGAGATAACGCTAAATACAATGACTATTCTTATGACCTAAGCACAAACTATATGTATTCTAGTACTGGTTCAACATACCTTTCGTACAATAGAGCTTTTAGAACACCTACAGTTAGTGAGATTTACTATACTAGAAATTCAGAGAAATTAGATCCTCAAATTCAAGATACTTTTGAATTAGGTATTAAAGATTTTGTATCTAATACTTATGTTTCTGCATCTGTATTCTATAAGATAACAAAAGATGAAATATACTCTACTATTCCACCTGAATTTACTGGAATGGTTAACTACAATATCGGTGACACTGAGAGAATGGGAACAGAACTTTATCTTGAGCACTATATTGGTGACCTAACTTTAAAATCTTCAGTTACTTATATTCATCATGAAGTTATTTCTGGAAAATATGAAGGTAGCGAGATACCTAGTGTTCCTAACTGGAGATTGACATTTGGGGCAAGTTATGATGTTAATTCAAGATTCTCTGTGGGAGCTGACGTTCTTTACAGTGGACTGTCTTACGACCTTGATGATATTGCTAATGAAAGAGGTGAAAGCACAGGGGAATATACTACTGTAGATGCTTTTACTCAATATAAATTCCCTAATGGAATAACAGCTACATTCCGTGTAAACAACCTATTTGATGAAGAGTATAATGAATATGCTGGATACTGGGGAGATAGTAAATATAACATTGATCAAAGACACTACTATCCTGCTATTGGAAGAACTTATACCCTTGGTCTGAGCTACTCTTTCTAATGAGAAATATAATATTTTATTAAAATTGTTATAAATTATTAAATAAG
Organism: Fusobacteriaceae bacterium; assembly: GCA_051656905.1. Classification (GTDB taxonomy): domain Bacteria; phylum Fusobacteriota; class Fusobacteriia; order Fusobacteriales; family Fusobacteriaceae; genus JAGNZR01. The sequence goes on from JBOFJQ010000018.1 coordinate 79,653, forward strand.
ATATTAAGCAATCTAAGATATCAAGTAATAAAATAAAAATGCTAATTTTTTTGAGAACATTCTCTTAAAAATTAGCATTTTTTATTATTTTATTTTATTTTATTTTATTTTATTTGTTTACTTTTTTTTATTAGTTTTTTGTTTTACTATTAACTATCAAAATTTTAATATTTAGAATCTTTGTAAGCTCTATCCATATCTCTCTTTTGATCTTTTTTAGCTAAATCTTCTCTCTTATCGTAATTCTTTTTACCTCTAGCTAAAGCAATTTCAACTTTTACATACCCTTTTGAAAGATGTACATTTAAAGGAACTATTGTATATCCTTTCTGTTTTACATTTTCATGTATCTTTCTTATCTCAGCTTTATTAAGAAGTAATTTTCTTACTCTTCTCTCATCTGGATTGTATATACTTCCATATTTCCATGGAGTTACACTCATACCCATAATAAATATTTCATTATTTATTATTCTTATAAATGCTTCTTTTATACTTGTCTGCCCTGCTTTTATAGACTTTACTTCACTTCCTACAAGCTCTATTCCAGCTTCATATCTATCTTCTATAAAGTAATCAAAAAAAGCTTTTTTATTATTAGCTAATATCATAATTTTCTCCTATTCTACTCGTTATTCTGCTGGAGTAGCCTCAATTTGTAAGTTAGAAAGGTCTGCTTTTACTATAAGAATATTTAATTTATCTCCTAATTTAAATCTTTTATCAGTATTAGCTCCAACCATTTCATATTCTTGCTCATCAAATTCGTAGTAATCATCTTTTGATTCAACTACATCCCAAGAACACTCTATGTTTTCAGATGTTTCAAAGAATACTCTTTTATTACTAAATCCTGTGATTGTAGCTTCAAAAACTTGACCAACTTTATCACGCATATAATCTACTATTTTAATTTTTTTACTTTCATCTTCAACTTTCATAGCGTCTCTCTCTGTTTTAGATATATGGATACAGATTGAATCTAAAACTTCATTTAACCATTTAAGTTCTTTCTTACTAGGAAGTCCACTTAAAAGTATTCCTGAGATTCTATGAATCATTAAGTCAGCATATCTTCTAATTGGTGATGTAAAGTGTGTGTAGTAACCTGATGCAAGTCCAAAGTGACCTGTATTTTCTTTCGTATATCTAGCTTGTTTTAACGCCATTAATATATTCTTATGAACAATTAAATTTGTTCCTTTTGCTTTTGAATCTTCTATTATAGATTGGAACTTTTTAGGATGAACATCCTCAATAGAGTTTATTCTATATTTGAATTTTGTTAATATCTCATTTAAAACTACCATTCTTTCCATATCTGGCTTATCATGTGTTCTATAGATTGAAGGTACTTCCATCCAGAATATTTTCTCTGCTATAGCTTCATTAGCTGCAATCATAAAGTCTTCAATTATTCTTTCTGATTCTCCACGCTCTATTTTTTTAACCTGCTTAACTTTTCCTTTTTCATCTAATATAACTTTTGATTCTGGAATATCAAAGTCGATACTTCCTCTGTTATATTTAGCTGCTCTAATAAATTTTGAAAGTTCAACCATAGTTTTAACTTCTTCAACTATATCTGCATATTCAGTAAGTGCTGCCTCTTCCCCTGCAAGCATTCTGTTTACATTATTATATGTCATTCTATGAACTGTATTAATTACTGACTTATATGTGTCTGCTGATAATACTTTTCCTTTTTCATCATATATAATTTCACAACTGAATGTAAGTTTATCTTCACCTTGATTTAATGAACAAATTCCATTGGATAACTCTTTCGGGAACATAGGTAAAACTCTATCTACCATATATACCGAGTTTCCTCTCTTCTGTGCTTCTTTATCTAAAGCTGATCCAACTGGAATATAGTGAGAAACGTCTGCTATGGCTACTATAAGTTTATATCCACCATTTGTTAACTTTTCAACATATACAGCGTCATCTAAGTCTTTTGCGTCGTCTCCATCTATTGTAATTATTTTTAATTTTGTTAAATCTTTTCTTTTAGCTTTTTCTTCACTTGAGACAGAAACTGGAATTCTTCTAGCCTCTGCTATTGCCTCATCTGGAAAACTTTCGCTCATCCCTTCTCTTCTAATTAAAGCTTCTAATAAGTCATCTGTATTATCAGGACTTCCTAAAACTTCTATAATTTCCCCTTCAGGTTTCTTTCCTTTGTCTCCCCAAGAGTTAATTTTTACTACAACTAATTTACCATCTTCAACTTTTTTCATTCCTCTATAAGGAACAAAAATATCACTTCCGAAAGAGTGGTTAGGTACTACGAATCCAAAGTTTTCTCTTCTTTGGAAAGTTCCAACTACTGTATCTCTATTTCTTTTAAGGATCTTTATAACATCCCCTTCTTTTTTACTCTTATCATAATACCCTTCTTTTACTTTTATAAGAACAGTATCTCCATCTAAAGCTCCATTAAAGTGAACTTTTGGAATAAAAATCCCCTCTGTTGGTGTATCAACAAAAGCAAATCTATCTTTAACCATGTTAAATTCACCCTTGATAAATCCTAATCTTTCCGGTGTACTATATTTTCCACGATTATTTTTCATAAGCTCACCATTTTCTACCATCTGGTCTAGCATATTTTTATTATCACCTTTAAACTTAGGCGACCACCCTGCTAATTTTATTATCTCTTCATATTTCAAACTTGTATTTTTTTCAAAGATTTTTTTTATTTTTTCTAATTCTTTTGAATAATCTAACATATTTACTTCCTCCTTTTTACTACCTCTAAAAGCCAATCCCTTATTTCATAAGCATTGGGATGAATAACTTTATTATTAGTAGAAAGGTATAGTATCTTCCTCTCTATTTCATAAAGCATTGCTTCATCTATATTTTTTTTAACTAACGCTCTAATTTCATCTACATGTGGATAATTTCTTGCTGGTTCTATTCCATCAGCTATATATACAATTTTTTCAAGTAGAGACATTCCTCCTCTACCTATTGTATGGTATTTAACTGCATTTAAAATATCAATATCATAAATATTATATTTTTCAATTGCATATACCGCTGCTGCAAAACCATGAATTATCACACTCTTTGCCTCAGGACTTTCTAATTCTTTATAGTCATATCCTTTGCACATTTCTTCTAACTTTCCAACATTTTCTTCTTTTAAAATATCATGTAATAATACAGCTATTTTTATTTTTTCTTGTGAAACCTTATATTTTCTAGATATTTTTCTAGCAGTTTCCAAGACTCTTATTACGTGATTATATCTGTTTTCTGAAACTCTGCTTTTCAAATCTAAGTATAAATCGTCAATCAACATTTTTTAACCACCTCTGTTTCCTATATATCTGTATTCTTATTGTAATACTGTTCAAACACACCTGTTCCTTCTTTATTATTTATTAAGAACTTAACTCTTTCCACACCACCTAAATCCACTAAAGAATTACTTAAAGAGTATAATATATAAATAATTTTTTTAGAATCTCCTTTAAATTCAGCATTTTCTTCTAAATTTATATAAAGATCTTTTCCTGAGAAAAAGCAATTAATAAAACCTAAATTTTGGGATATAATCCCTCTTTCAAGTAATAGAGTAGAGATATTCTCCACCACTATTTTTACTACTTCACTTTTGTTTTGAGTATATTTAACATTTACCTCAACCATTTCTAGTCTTGTTAAATTATTATTAGGAACATATAATCCTAATGAAACTTTTTCATCCTCTACTTTTGCTGGCATAGTCTTATCAAATACTATTTCATTAACTTTTTGACCATCCTCTTTTACACTAAAATAATTTATTCCTGTTGCAATTGCTAATATTATTGATAGTATTGTTATAATTTTTAATTTCATTAAAAAATCACCTCTTAATTTTATATAATTTTAATTACATTTGAAAATATTCTCTTACCTCTGCAGCTATAGCAGATGCCATTTTTTTCTGATTTGCTGCCTGAACTATCTTGCTTCTATCTTGTGGATTTGTTAAAAATCCTAACTCCACTAAAACCCCTGGAATAGCTGTATTTGCTCTTCCCAGACCTCTAAGAACAGCAAAATTTGCTCCTTGAATACCATTGTTTTTCATTACCATAGTACGTGAGACATTATCTACAATCCCTCTTGCTAATTTAGCAGATACTTCCTGATACTTCTTATATTCTAGCTCTCCTAATATTTGAGAAATACTTCCAGATTTTTCACCAAAACTGTCTCCGAAACTATTTTCATATTGAGCAATTCTAGCTGCGTATGGAGATGACGTCTTAGAAAAGTAAAAAACGTCTACTCCTCTTGGAGTTCTACTTGTACTTGCATTTACATGCAAACTTATAAACATATCTGCTTCTCTCTTATTCGCTAAGTTTGGTCTTTGCGATAAGCTAATGAAAGTATCATTGCTTCTTGTAAGTATTACATCAAAATCTTTAGATAGGTTATCTCTTAAATATTTGGCAACATTTAGGACTATATCTTTTTCATTTCTTCCAGCTGTTGAAGCTCCAGGATCTTTTCCACCATGTCCTGGGTCTATCACTATAGTAAATCTTTTATTAGCAGCTTTATCAAATTTAACTACTAGTTTACCACTTGTTGTTATTATTTTAAATGATTTCCCACTTGTTTGTTTTATAAAAAATCCCATTCCATTTCCCATATTTACAGCTTTAAAATCTTCAATATCACTATTTTTAATACTATTGTTTTTAATTGGTGATAATAGTTTAGTATTTTTTATTTCTAAAAATATTAATTGATTTTTTTCATCATAATTCACTGAGTAATTCGCCTTTATCCCAGTGTTAAACTGGAACGTTAACTCTTTTGTTCTTGAATTTGACGTAATATTTTTTATCCCAGCTTCAGCTCCGAAGATAATATTATTAAAAATAAAAAATAGCCCTAATAACCAAACACTTAATCTCTTAAAACACATTTTCTCTCCTATAAATTCCTTTAATTATTTATATTTTTAAAAAAAAAAGTGCCTTTATTATACTCAGCACTCTTTAGAATTTCAATATTTAACTATTTTGTAAGAACTGCTGCTATAGCTGCTTTTCTAACTGTTAGCTTAACACCTTTATCAACTCTAATATCTGCATACTCTTCTGTTGTAGATATTATTGTCCCCTTGATTCCACCAGATGTTACAACTTCAGTTCCCTCTTTTAACGAATCTATCATCTCTTTGTGTTTCTTTTGCTTTTTCTTATTAGGTAATATTAATAAGAAATAAAATACTGCTATCCATAATACCATTGTTATAATCATGTTACCGTATTGCCCTAAAAAACCTGTCATTTTCCCCTCCACAGTGCATTTGTTATATGTTAATATTATAACATATAACAAATGCACTTTCAATTATTTAGTTAAGAAAGCTTAAACTCTATAAATAAATCTCTATTTATTTATTTAATTTGAAATAATAGTCTATTTAATGTATAATTTCATTAGGATTATTCCTAATTAATTTATATAAAAATTTAAAAATATGAAAGGATAACAATGAAAATTTCAATATTAGGTAGTGGAAGTTCAGGAAACTCCATTTTTTTAGACATCTGCAATTATAAGATACTTATTGATGCTGGCTTTAGTTGTAAAAAACTAGAAGAAAAACTAAATGGAATCGGTGAATCTTTAGAAAATATTCAAGGTATCCTTATAACACATGAGCATATGGATCATCTTATGGGAGCTGGTATAGCTTCAAGAAAATACAATATTCCAATATACATAACTCAAGAAAGTTACGAATCTGGATTAGAAAAATTAGGAAAAATAGAATCTGAAAATCTTATTTTTATAGAAAAAGATTTCTACTTAGGGACTTCTGTTAAAGTTTATCCTTTTGAAGTAATGCACGATGCTGCTAAAACTTTAGGATTTAGAATCATCGGGGAAAACTCTAAAAGTATCGCTATCTCAACTGACATTGGATATGTTGATAACAGAGTAAGAGAACATTTTAAGAATGTTGATATTATAGTTATTGAGTGTAATTATGATTATAATATGTTAATGAATTGCAAATATCCTTGGGATTTAAAACATAGAGTTAAAGGTAGAAATGGGCATCTTTGCAATAGTGATGCTGGTCAATTAATTTGTGATGTTTATTCATCTAAATTAAAAAAAATATACTTAGCACATGTAAGTAAAGATAGTAATAACTATGAAATTGCTTTAAATACAGTAAAATCACAACTTTCAGCCTCTAATATCACATTAGACGTTGAGATTGCATATCAAGATAAATGGACAGATTTATTTAAAATTTAATTTTAAAGGAGTACTTTATGACACCTGATTCTTTATGGGAAGAGTTGATTTTTGAAATGGGAACTATTGTAAACTCTGGAAATAATCAGAGTAAAAAATTTATTATAGGTAGTGGAAATAGAAAAGCTCCTATACTTTTTATTGGAGATGATTCCAATCTTTTTATTAATGAAAATTTAAGCGTTCAACCTGGTTCTAGTGGTGAATTTTTAGTGAAGCTTTGCGATACATCTGAAATTTATCCTGATCTTTACTACATTACAACACTTACTAAAACTGAACTGAAATTTAGAGAGTATTTTGAAAAAGAGCAAGTCGCTTTAAAAGATCTTTTAGATATGCAAATTGCTCTTATTAATCCAAAGATTATAGTAGCTTTAGGTGATCGTGTTGCAGAAATTTTACTAAACAGAGAGGTAAATTTTCAAAATGAGAGAGGAGAAGTTTTAGATTTTGCTGGAAACATGAAGCTTTTAATTACTTTTGAACCTAGTTTTGCAAAACAATCAAGAGAAAACTTAGGAAAAAAATCTCAAGTTGCAATAGATTTTTGGAATGACTTAAAACAAATTTATAACTTTATAAGTTCTAATTAAATTTAAGTTTTTAACTGGTATTTTAGTTTTTTACTAAAAATTTAATTTTTTGAAATTAAATAGGTTTGAAAATTATTGATTCCTCAGTAATTTTCAAACCTATTTTTATTTATTTATTTCTAATTTGAAAAATCTAGCTGTTCTAGTTTATCTAAAACATCATTTAGATATTTTTTTTGCCCCTCAGAGAAATTTTTATTTTCAGGAAGTGTAGCTGTATTCACCATAGCTCCATTTTCTAGTGAAACTCTATATTTGTTAGGTGTTGTCATATCATTTTTCATAGTGTTAATTATTGTGTAAACATAGTAACTTATATCTGGATAAATAGATGCCACAACAACTTTTCCATCGTATAATGAATCTTGGTAAAAAGATGCTCCAATTACTTTAACATTTTCAGCTTCATAGGCAGCTTCTATGACTCCCAATCCACTTTTCGATGCCATGTGATATATTGTATCTGCACCTTCATCTATTAGTTCTTGACCTACTATATATCCCAAGTATGGGCTTTCATATGGATTTTCACCTTTTTTTACTTTTTCATCTATAAATTTAGGCAATATTTTAATATTGGGATTAACAGATTTTACACCTTGTTTAAATTTATAAAATACATAATCAGTTACATCACTTTTTCTAATACCAACAAATGCAACTATCTTATCCTTTGTTTGTTGAGCAGCCATAACTCCCGCCAAATAAGCTGGTTTTTCTAATTCTAATATAATAGTTGTTATATTAAATACCTTCTCAACTTTACTATCTATAAGAACAAACCTTGTATCTATATTTTTTTCTGCATATTTTATTAGTTCATCGTTATACATTTTAGTGTCTGTTATTACTAAATTATAATTTTTAGTAGACAAAACTTTCTCTAAAGGAATTCTCTTCTCCTTTGATAAATCGATATCTATAACATCTAGAGTTATATCAAAATCTTTTTTAGCTCTCTTCAATCCATCAAAAATTCCTTTCTCTAACCCTATATAGTCATCTCCCTTTGAAGTATTAAAGAATACGACATTTAGGCTTTCAGCAAATAGACTTAGTGAGATTATTAAAAAAAATATTCCCATAATTTTTTTCATACCTTCTCAACTCCTACCATCTATATTTTATACCTGCCAAAGCCTGAGCTTGCCAGCTCCAATCAGCTACATTGTTATATTCTATTCTTCTCCAGTTTCTGTATTCAGCCCCCACAGATAATATTAAACTTAAATCCTTTGCAAGGAATTTTTCATATTCAATATAAGGTAACATATACGTCGAATAAACTGCTCTCTCTGATTGATGAGTATAAGCAGCATTCCATCTAAATGGTTTACTATTATATTCATAAGGATCTAATCCAAACTCTGTTTTTAAAGCAATCGAATCTTTTCCATTTTCAAAAATATATTTATAGAAAATCTTTGTCAAATAAAACTCCATATATACAACTGTGTTTTCGCCGTATTTCTCTTCTGGATATCCTGCTCTATTTGGTTTTGCATTATCAGAAAAAAATTGTCTCGCTACTATAGTTCTTCCGCTATAATCCCACGTTTCAAAAGCTTTTCCATATTCTAAAGATAGCCCTACATCATTTTGATATGATGCACCACTATCCTCATATACCATATATGAATAAAATGGTGATAATAATAACCAATCAAAATATTTTGGATAATATCTAGCAAAATTAAATTTTTCCGATATGATATAAGCTTTATTATTAAAATAGTCTCTATACTCTATATCAGTACTATGCTTAATTTTTGTTTCTCCTATTCCTCCATGATGGAAAAAATACTCAACCTTAGTATCGTGACCATCTCTCCAGTCATCTTTATCCCCTCTATACTCTCTAAGTCTAAATTTAACTGACTGGTTTTCCAGTGTATCACTCCAACCATTTAATTCGTATCTTGTCTTTTTATTACCTGGTCCATAATCTAAATCTTTTTCATTTCTACCATAGGCTCTAGAATTTAGATTCAACTCTCCTTGCCCATACGCAATTGAAGACAGAACTAAAAGAACTGCCAACATTTCTATTTTCTTCTGTTTTCCTCTCATATCTAATATTTTTACCATTTTTTAGCAACTCCTTTAAGCTCTTGATAATACCCAACGAGACTGGCTGACTGATTAAAGAAACTATACGTTAAAGTATAAAATATAAAATAAATATCAATTTTACAATTGTTTTTATAAGCTATAATTAAGTTTTGAATTATTCCTATAGGAATAATCAAAAGTGTCCATAATCCCACGATATTATTAGAATGCATTGTTACAAAAGCAGAAACAATAGCTGGCATAAAAATAAATGTATAAGTAAAATCTAAAAATGGAAACAGTGTGTTTGAGCAAACAAAGAATGATGATAGTCTTCTTTTTTTAAATAGTGTAGGTGATGATCTAAATCCTTCTATCATACCTCTAGCCCATCTTACCCTTTGATTATAAAACTTCTCTAATGTTGCTGGTGTACTTGTTCTACAAATAGCATTTTTATCATAAATAATTAAATTATTAGTATCTTCTAAAAGCTTCCAAGTTATAACTATATCTTCCCCTACAGTATCTTCTTTATAGGTATACTTTCTAAGTAAATCACCGTTATATGCACTAAAAGCCCCTTGTGCTACTAAAACACCATTAAGCATACTTTGAGCTGACTTCACTGCATAAATAGCAATTTCATAGTCATATCTCTGTAATTTCTGAATAAATGTCTCATTAGTATTTGTCTTTATATTTCCTGCTACAGCTACAATATTAGGATTTAGTTTGTATGTTTCTACAATTGAATTTAGAGCACCTTTTTCCAGAATACTATCTGCATCAATTGTTACAATAATTTCTGATTTAGTTTGTAGCAGTAATTTATTTAGAGACTTTGCTTTTCCTAAATTAATATCGTTGTGAACGTATCTAACATTATCTACGCTGTGCTGCTTTAAAATTTCTAATGTTCTATCTTTAGAGGCATCATCTATACAATAAATATTTATTTTTCCATTGTATTCATTTTCTAATATTGAGGAAATTGTAGCCTCTATAATAGATTCTTCATTGTGCGCCGCTATCATAATATCTATTTCTGGATATTCTATTAAATGAGAAACAGGAACATTATCATACTTTATATGCCTTTTGAAAAGCAACATAAACGCTAAAAACATATTTAAAAATCCTGGCAAAATAGCAAGTGTAATTACAATATAAAGAGCTATCCATAAATATACATATTCAGTTAAATCACTTATCCACGGTAAAGCTAAATATACTGAAAGACCTCCCCAAAGAAATGCAAATATAAGTGCTACTAATGCTCGAACATAGTTTCTGTTAACAGGTAATTTTTCCAACTGCTTTTCCATTATTGGTACTCCTTCTTGATTTAATTTTTTTTATATTCGTAAACTCTTATATAATCTATCTCTAATTTTTGTGGAAAGGAATTATAGTCTATCCCTTCTACTCCTCCCCATGTTCCACCAACTGCTAAATTTAATATTATGAACATCTTATCGTCAAAACTCCAAAATTCTGGTGAAAAATCATCTTTATATAGATTAAAATACTCTACGTCATTTACATATCCTTTTAAATATTCTGGAGTCCATTTTAAAGTATATATATTATAATCTTCTGTAGCTTTTTCTATTTTTACTGATGATGTTCTATGACTTTCTAAATCCCATAAGTGATTTGAAGTATGGGCTGAAAAGTGTACTGTTCCCTTCTCTGCTCCAACGTGTTCCATTATATCTATCTCTGAATACTTTTTCCCTGCTCCATAAAGCCATATTGCTGGCCAAGTCCCTTTCCCCTCTGGAAGCTTTGCTCTAACTTCTATTTCCCCATAAGTGAAATTTTTCACTCCTTTTGTTACTACTCTAGCTGAGGTTATTTTATTTTTATCATCCTTTACGGCAACTATATTTAAAACTCCATTTTTTACATAAGCATTCTGTGGACTATCGGTATATTCTTGAACTTCTTTATTTCCCCATCCAGAATCTCCAAATTCAAATCTCCATTTAGTTTTATCTAATTCCCCTTCATAATTAAATTCTTCATTCCATATTAACTTTTTAAATTTTTCTGCATCTCCCCTTACTTTTTCTTTTACTTTTTTCTTTACATCATAAATGTCTATTAATTCTAGCTTTATATTTCTAATTCTTATTTTTGTCTTTGCCCTTGTTAACCAAAATTCTAATCTTGCTTTTTCATCTTCTTTTTCCACAGAAAAAATATATTCATATCGTTGATAATTAGGTGTTACTTCAAACTTTTTAAAAAGATAAGTTCTCCAATTTCTTGAATCAGTTCCTGTCATTTTTATAAAGAGTTGCTCTTCTCCCTCTGATTCAGCTTCTAATGATACTTTGTATATTCCTCCTTTTTTTAATTTTATATTTTCTTGATATAATTGAAACCCATATTCTTCACGAATATCTGGTATTTCAGATATAGCTTCAAAATAATTATCTTTAAAACTATAGGTTCCTTTAGATCCATAATTCTTTTGGATTTCCCACACATTTGATGTCGGCTTGGCAAATTCAGAATTTGCTATTAAATTACTACTTGAAGAGTTATTCCCCAAATTATTCTCACAATAAAGATGAGTATAACATAGTAAAAAAATGATTATAAATATTCCTTTCATACTCAACTCCTTGTTCCAAGTCTTAATTTTTCTAATATTTTTATAAAAAAATTCTAGTTCTCTATATTACCTCTTATTTATATGTTATCTCTTATTTATATATTAAATTAATTTAAAAATTCCTTTTATTTTTCCATTAAATATTTTTATTCTATAACTCTTATTTTATATATAAAAAAAGAAGGTTCTGCAATATTGCAAAACCTTCTTAAATTATTTTATTATTTTATTATTTTCTATTTTTTATTGCTGCTTCAATTTTTGTAACTATCTCTTGGTTTGCTTCTATTAATTTAGTAGCATCTCCTACAACTTCTATAGTTGTAATTGTATCTCCTTGTCTAATAGCATTAACAACTTTTTGATCCTCTGGAGAAACTACTTCACCAAATATTGTATGCTTGTGGTTTAACCATGGAGTTTCTACATGTGTAATAAAGAATTGAGAACCGTTTGTTCCTGGTCCTGCATTAGCCATTGCTAAAATTCCTGGTTTGTTAAATACTACTTCTTTCTTGAATTCGTCATGGAAGTTATATCCTGGTCCTCCAGCTCCTGTTCCTGTTGGATCTCCACCTTGAATCATAAAGTCTGATATAACTCTGTGAAACTTGATTCCATCATAATATTTGTTTTGTGCTAAAGTTATCATGTTTAAAACTGTAACTGGTGCAACCTCTGGGAATAACTTAATATTGATATCCCCTTTATTTGTTTTGATAACTACTCTTAAATCTAAATTTTCCACTACTACTGCCTCCTGTATTATGTTTATTGCTGAATGCTTAACCTTTTTGCCCCTGATTTTTGTTATTAAAATATGCATACCAACTAATATTACTATCAGTATTACTATATTTATAATTCTGTTGTTCCCCACTATAATCACTCCCCATTTTTAAAGACATTTTTATATGATTCTAGTAACTCCTCTTTTTTAACAGTACCATATATCTCATAATACCATTTTTTTTGTAGCTTTCCTTCCAATTTAAGAATTTCGCCATCCAAATCAACCAGTTTTTTATCTATTTCCCTAAACCTTTCCCTCAAAGGATGAAGTTCGTATATAATCTCTGTTTGCTCCTCTTGCTGGATAGCATTACTTAGTTTTTCATTAATTTCAAATTCTTTCTTTAATATATCATCAGCTTCTATAAGAAGTTTTGATTTTTTACTTTTTAATTCTTTTATTTGATATTCATAAAGATTTTTTACAACTTCACTTCCTGAATTACCAGATAACTCTCTTCTTAATTCTTTCTGTTCCTCTATAAACTCTTTAGAAAAACCATTTTTTTCTCTAATATCATCTAAAATTTTCTCTATCTCTTTTGCATTAGTTTGAAATGCCTTTAAAGTATTTTCATCGAAAAATCCTAAATAAAGTTTTTCATACTTACTTAAAAATTCTTTTTCTACGATTTCATATCCAGAAATATCACCTATTTCTTTAAATTTTTCATACTTTTTATTTCCTAATGCTAAAGATTGAAGTATAATTTCAATTCCATTACTTATTACATTTTCTAAATCCATAATTTCACCTATCTTTCACCATGATACTGATAGAAATAACACTTAATACCACCATTATATAGTTTTCTATTTTTTGTTGCTTTTTTACCAAAATAATCTTCAAATTTCTCATATGAAGTTATTAAATACATAGACCACTTTGGAAATCTCATTCTGCAGATATCTCCCATTAAAGTATAAAGTCTCTGAACTCCTTCTTCGTCTGAAAGTCTCTCTCCATATGGGGGATTAGTTATAATTGCACCTTTTTTATCCATCGCTTCTAAAGCAAACATATTTTGACAACTAAATTCAATGTCATCTTCTACTCCAGCTTTTTTAGCATTCTCTTGTGCTATTTCTAATATCTCTTCATCTATATCTGATGCGTATATTTTTACAACCTTATCATGATCTTCTCTACTCATAGCTTCATCTCTTGCGTCTAGCCATTGATCCTTTGTTATTATATCCCATCCTTCAGATGCAAAGTTTCTATTAACTCCTGGAGCTATTCTTCTTGCTATCATCGCTGCTTCAATTGGTATAGTTCCTGTTCCACACATTGGATCTAAAAGAGGTAACTCTCCGCCTTTCCAATGAGAAAGGTATATCATTGCTGCTGCCATTGTCTCTTTGATTGGAGCTTCATTATGAAGATATCTGTATCCTCTCTTATGTAGTCCCTCTCCACTTGTATCTACCATGATAATAAAGTTATCTTTTAGACCTTGAACTTTAATAGCATACTTAGCACCTTTTTCTGTGAAGATTATACATTTAAATTGTTTTTTTAGTCTCTCAACTATAGCTTTTTTTACTATTCTTTGAATATCTGATTTTGAAAATAGTTTACAGTCTACAGCACTTACCCAACTTATTGGAAAACAACCATCTTCAGGTATTAAATCTTCCCATGGAATTGACAATGTACTTTGGAAAAGCTCTTCGAAACTCGTACATTTAAATTCACCCATTTTAAGATAAACTCTATCTGCACATCTTAAATTTATATTCGCTTTTGCTATATCTTCATAAGTTCCGTCAAATTCTACTCTTCCATTATGCGTGTTTATATTTTCGAATCCTAGAAATTTACATTCGTCTTTAATGATACCTTCTATTCCCATTGAAGCCGATGCAATCATTGTTATTTTTTTCATTTTTTATTCCCCTTTTTCCGCTTTTTCCTCTTGAATGAGATTACATTTTTCTTCTAATTTCTTTTTATATAATAATTTTAATACCCCTATAACTGGTACTCCTAAAACCATTCCTATTGGTCCTAATATTGCTCCTCCTAAAAGTACTCCTGTTATTACCCAAAAACTTCCTAACCCTACAGTTTTCCCTATAATTTTTGGTGTTAATAGTAATCCTTCTATCTGATTTCCTAAAATTTGGGCAGTATATAGTATCCATAATTTATCTGGAGATTCAAGGAATACAAACACAGTTCCTAATAACATAACTACAAACATTCCTACGTATGGAACCATATTTCCAAACATCGTTAATATTGCTATAAGTCCTGCATAAGGCACTCCACCTATAAACATCATAATATATACAATAACAGCAAGTATTGCAGACACTACTGCTTTTCCCCATAAATAATTTAAGAATATTTTTCTAGAATCATCTAAGAATTTAATACCTTCTTCCGCTTTTTCTTTATCAGAAAAAATATAAAACACATTATGCAGGAACTTTTCGAAATACTCATTATCATTAATAAAGAAAACTGCAATTATTAACCCTATAAACATCTGTCCTAAAACAACTACAATATTCATAAAATTTAAGCTTAATGCTTTTACAACATTTTTTAACAGCTCTTTATTTTCAGTAAACATATTCTCTAAATCAGATTTTACAGTATCTTGTGTTATGCTAACAATACCTTTTGAATTTAAATAGTGAAAGAAATTTGTTATAGTATCTTGAAGTTTTACTTGAAACTCAGGTATTCTTACATTTATTTCTTTAATACTTGCAACAACTCCTGGTACTATCCCCACTATTATTCCTGCTACAAACAGTATTGCTATTAATACCGATAAGGCTATACTTAATTCACGCTTAAACTTCAATTTGCTTTCAATTATTGAAGATAGTGGTTGTAATATTACTGCAAAAAAAACAGCATATATAAAAGGCATTAAATATCCCATTAATTGTCCGAAGATATTTTTAAAACTCTCTGTATTTTGAAAAAAACTTTGGATTAATATTAATACGAATAACATTGTGAAATATTTGCCCGCTCTTACTTTTTTATTATTTTGCAACATAATCTACTTCTTCATCTCCTTTTTTCTCATTACCAACTATTTTTATCAACATTTTATCTGGAACACCTATTAATAATTCACCTGGCTTGCTTATCCATCCTTCTTTAACAGCTATTTGCTTTGGAGAATAAGATGTTACAACTCTTACTTTCATATCTTTGAATTGTATGTTAACTCCACCTATGTCGGTATCTAAAAAAATATTTTTTTCTTCCTGCTGCAAATTTTGAACGTATTTTAGTTGTGAATTTATGTATATCTCTGCTTTTTCGGCAGTTTGATCCTCTAAATTAAATATATAAAAAGAAAAATAAGCAAAAAAAACTGTAAAAATACCGTATACTATATAGTCACCTTTTTTTATTTTTTTCACCATTTAACTCCCCAACGTATAATTTAATTTATATTTTTTATCTGATATATCTCGAAATATATTGGAATATATAATTATAGATTTGATACTCCTATTTTTTCCCCCATATACACTTTTGTTTCAATTCCATTTTGGCTATTTGCAATTAAATCTCTATCCACTATAACTTTACCTTTTTCAAACATCATAATTACAGTTGAACCACCAAAATAAAAATATCCTTTCTCCTGCCCTTTATCAACACAAGAGTTCGGTACATATGACTGTTTTATTCCTCCAACCATTGTTGCTGCTATTTCAGAAATTACTATATCACCAAATTTATCAGTTTTTAAGATAGAATACTCTCTCTTATTTTCACAGTAAATTCTAAAATTCTTTTTAATTGCATGAGGAGATACTGAGTAATAGTAACCTTTTATCTCTTTACTTTCACTAATTAATCCCGATGCTGGAAAATGATATCTATGATAATCCACTGGGGCTAATCTTACAATCATAAAAGTTCCATCTTTATACTTTTCAGCTAAAGAATTATCTTTAAAAAACTCTTGTAAAGTAAACTCATCTCCCTTTAGAAAAAATTTATTTACTTCTGACAAATTCTCATAAACAAAAATTTTCCCATCTGCTGGAGATACTAAATTATTCTCATTTTTATCTACTGGTCTTGAACCATCTTTTAGCTCTCTTATAAAAAACTCATTGAAAGACTTAAAATCTTTTACATCTTTCTTAGATTCCTTCATATTTATTCCAGCACTTTCTATTAAAGAGTTTATTTTTTTTACAGAACACTCTTTATCCATCTCTTTTCCGTAATACCATGTTAAAAATTTTCTTCTAACAATTAAATCTAACGCTAATTTTCCAAATGGGTTATAGTATAAAAACTGTAAGTATTTTTCACCTGGAACTTTTTCTATTAATTTTTCTCCAGTTTTTCTATATATATACTCTATTGGTTTAAAATTCATATAATTACTATTCTCCCTCACTCTTAAGCTTTTTAATTAATCCATACTTTAAGTCACTTAAACCACATGAAATATCTACTTTATATCTGTGTGGATTTTCTAACCTTTTTCTTTCAACAGAAAACTTTTTAGACTCTTCTAAATAATAAGCTCTTGAAGCTAAAATATCAAAAAGTTCATCATATTTTTCTGTAATTACACCATTTTCTATATAAGTTAAAGTCATTTTTCTATAAGAGTACTCTCCAGCTTCTAAGATACTAGTTTTAAATTCATATTTTTCATCTTTTAAAACTAATTCTTTTCCATTAAGTAGATGCTCTTTATCTTCATCATTCTCAACTAAAGTTATTAAATCTGCATAAGCCTTATTATTCTTATCGTATATTCTATAAACTTCTTTAAATCCTGGATTAGATATTTTTATAACATCCTCAGATAGTTTTATAACTGGTTCTTTATCTATCACTACTATTTTATAAACTCCACCAAAACAAGGTTTAGATTTACTAACCGCTATGGCATCTCCAACTCCATATAAATCAACTTGAGCTCCTTGCTCTTTAAGTGATCTAATTAAATCCTCATTTAATGAATTAGTTAAAACAATTTTAGCCTTATATAATCCAGCTTCATTCAATTCTTTTCTAACATGCTTAGAAAGATATGCTAAATCTCCTGAATCTATTCTTACTCCATAAATACCTTCATAGCTATCATCTATTCCACTTTCTTTAAATGATGCTATTGCATTTTTTATTCCAATTTTTAAAGTATTATACGTGTCAATTAATAAAATAAGAGAGTTTGCTTCTCTATCTCTTCTCCATTTTATAAAAGCATCGAAAGATTTCTTTTCAGCTTCTTTTCCTACTCCAAAAGTTTGAATAAATGAATGTGACATTGTTCCTAAACTAGGAACTCCGTATTTATACTCTGTAACTAGGTTAGAGTGCCCAACACAACCACCAATAATAGCTGCCTTACTTCCTGTTACTGCACTGTCAAATCCATGTGCCCTTCTACTTCCAAATGCAACAACTCCAACAGGATTTGCAACTCTTGTTACTCTTGAGGCTTTTGTAGATATTGCCATTTGCATATTTATTATATTTAATATTGGTGTTTCTAATATTTTAGCCTGAATAAGTGGTGCTTTTATAGTTATTATTGGCTCATTTGGATATGCTATTTCTCCATCTCTCATAGCATACATATCTCCAGTAAATTTTAATTTTATTAAATATTCAAGTAATTCTTTTTCTTTTATAATTTTTTCAAAATACTTTCTTTTTGTGTCTTCATCCGTTGTATTTAAAATTTTTATTAAATATATTACTTCCTGTATTCCTGAAACAACAGCAAATCCACCATCTTCCGTCTCTCTAAAATACATATCAAAAATTGCTTCTTTCTCTTGGAATCCTTCATTTAATAAAACATCACTCTCTGTATATTGATATCTATCTGAATTGATCACCCTAGCAAACTCATCTAATATAATCTCTCTATCCATCCTGACCCCTTTGTTATAAATTAATTTTAACAACTGCCATAAATTCAACAATGTTTTTTTTAGTATAACATTTTTTTAATTTTTTTCCAATTACATTATCTATCTACAGACACTTCAAAAAAAATAATTTTCTTCTTGCATTCTTATATTTTTATAGATAAAATCTCTAATATATAGTAATATTTAGTATTGTAATATAACTTAGGGGGGAAATTATGAGAGTTGTTATTCAAAGGGTTAAACACTCTTCAGTTAAAGTAGATGAAGAAATTATAGGAAAAATTGATGCCGGACTTTTAGTACTTTTAGGTATAAAAGAAGGCGATACTGAAAAAGATGTTATTTGGTTATCAAATAAAGTTGCATCTCTTAGAATATTTGAAGATGAAAATGGAAAGATGAATAAAGAGTTAAAGGATATTAACGGTTCCATTTTACTTATTTCTCAATTTACTTTATATGGTGATTGTGTAAAAGGTAAAAGACCTAGTTTTATTCAGGCTGCTAGACCTGAGACTGCAATTCCTTTATACGAAAAATTCATAGAAAATCTTAGAAATCAAGGAATTAACGTTGAAACTGGATCTTTTGGTGCTGATATGAAAGTAGAACTATTAAACGATGGACCTGTAACTTTAGTTATTGATTCAATCTAATATTATATAATTTATTTTTATTAATTATATTTTTTAAAGGAGCATATGAAAAAGAAAGTTTTGTTTATTTATTTTCCAATTATTTTAGGATTTTTAATTTATATTCTTTTTAGAAGCAAATCTTTATTTTATTTTCAAATTTTTAAATTACTTAATTTAGATATCTATATTATTGAGATAAGAAAATTTGTATTTTTATATCGGAAACTTATTCCTAACTGGTTTATTTATTCTCTTCCTGATGGATTGTGGATTTTTTCCTTTGGTTCTGCTTTACTTTTTAATTTTAAAAATTTTAATAAAAAATTGATTATATTTTGCATTGTTTTTTTAGTAACAATAATATTTGAATACGTACAATTTTATTATGGGGGTCACGGTTCTCTATTCGGTACTTTCGATATGGCTGATTTAGTATGTTTTTTTGGCGCTTTTTTCTTATGTATTATTTTAAATAGTATTTTATACTTAAAAAATAAGTCTACAAAGCCTAAAGATATAACTTCTGATAATGGTGATTCATTTTTCCAAATTTTCAAAAGTCAAATTATCATATTAATCATATATTTTATCTTATCAATTTTACCAACACTTATAAAAGTTAAAAAATAGAAAAAGGGTATGTTATTAATTATACCCTTTTTCTATTTCTAAAAAATTATAGTTTAATTATTATTTATTATCCTGGCTACTTTTCACATAAATTCTTCTTACTCTTTGAGTAATACAAACTAAAAATTCATATGGTGATACATTTGCATTATTAAATTGCTCATACATATCTCCATAGAAAGCGTCTACTTCTGATCCAATCTTAACTTTTTCTTCATGTTCCTTAGGAACCTCAACCATTGTTACATCCATACAAACTTTCCCTAAAACCTTACATGGAATTCCATTAATTTCCATTACTCCACAATTAGAGAATCTTCTAGGGTAACCATCTGCATAACCTATAGAAACTGTTGCTATTACTGTTCCAGCCTTTGCAAAATACTCTTTCCCATAAGATATGTAGCTATCCTCTTCAACTGTTTTAACATGAGTTACTATGGATTTTAATCTTGCCACAGGTTTTAACCCACTAATTAAATCCGAATATCCATAAAGCATTATCCCTGGTCTTATAAGGTTCCCTTTACATTTATCTGGAAATCTAATAATTCCTCCACTGTTTTGACTATGAATATACTTCAAATCTTTCATATTTTCAAAAGGTTTAAACTTTTCTATTTGCATTAATGTATAGTTATCTTCTTCAGGGATATCAGAACATGAAAAGTGTGTGAAACCTCCAATTATCTGAGTTTTTTTTAGTTCATTTCTTTTATTTAGCCACTTCATTCCCTTTTCTGGTGTGAAACCTATTCTACCCATTCCAGTATCTATCTTCATCTGAACTTTAGGATTAAGAAAATTATTATTCTCTATATATTCAATATCCTCATCTCTTGAAACTGATATTTGAACATCGTTTTCAAAAGCTTGTTCATACTCATCGTATAAAACAGCTCCAAAAACTAAAATTTCCTCTTTAATCCCCTGATGTCTTAATTCTATAGCTTCTTGTAAACAAGAAACTCCAAAATGTTTTACGCCCATTTTAACTAGTTCTTTAGCAAATTCTATTACTCCGCACCCATAAGCATCAGCTTTAACAACAGCTAGTACATCTTTGTTAGGTTCAAAACCTTTTATTATTTTATAGTTAGTTCTTAGATCCTCAAAATTAATTTCAAGCCAAGCTTTTTTCATAGTATTAGCCTCCAATTTATTAAAAAAAAATTTACTTATTTTTATAATAATGTATAATTTCTATTATTAGATACTTTTGTTTTTTAGTTTACCTTTTTTTATTCTGTTTAAATACTTTTTATTTAAACAATGTATATTATACTACATAGTTCTAATCTATGCCATATATTATTTTAAGGAGAGTGCTTATGAATAACTACAAATTTTTTAACAACAATACTTGTGAATTTTTTCCATGTCATGAAACTAATAAACCTGAAGAATTTAATTGTCTTTTCTGCTATTGCCCTGTTTACATGTTAGAGGAAAAATGTGGCGGAAACTTTACATATACTCCACATGGAATTAAAGACTGTTCGAAATGTATGCTTCCTCATACTAAGGATCATGGATATGCTCACATTCAAACTAAGATGCTAGAGGTTATTGAAATAGTTCAAGAGTCACATTTAAATAAAAAGAAATAAACTTAAAAATATTATTTTTACAATAAAAAAGTAGGTAGTTACTAAAAAAATTAGGACTATCTACTTTTTTATTATTTTTTATTCATTTCTTTATTATTTTTATTTTTTATTTATTATTCACTTACTTTTATTTTTCCATTAGCTATATCTTTTCTAATTTTTTCTAATTTTTCTAAGTTATTCTTTCCTATTTTATCCTTTGTATACTTGAATTCTGTTAAAGATACTCCATCTGTTTTTACATTTGCCATTGTATAACCAGGTTTATATTTCCCATTTATTAAATCATCAACTACTTTATACACTGCATTGTCAATTCTTACTCTTACTGATGTTAATATAACACCTGGCATTTTTTCATCCTCATCTTCATCACAGCCAATTGCATAAATTTTTCTATCCTTAGCTGCTTCAAAAATTCCACTTCCTGTAAGCTCCGCTATATGAAAAAGTACATCTGCACCTCTATCATTCATTATAAGAGCAATATTTTTCCCAGTCACAGGATCATTAAATGGATTTGAGCTAGATGTTGGCATATATGTGTTTAAAACCTTAATATCTTTATTAACATATTTTGCCCCTTGAGCAAATCCATGAACAAATCTATTGAAAGATTTATTACTCATTGCAGGAATAGTTCCCACTACCCCTGTTTTTGTTGTCATTGCTGCTAATGCTCCTGCTAAAAATGATATTTCATGTTCTGCGAAATCAACTGTTATAGTATTTGGAATAACTGATGTAGCCCCAATTAAAGCATATTTTTGATTTGGATATTTCTTTTGAATCTCTTTCATAGATTCAGCTACAACTGTTCCCATACCTATAACTAAGTCAAATTCTTTACTGCTTGAAAAGTCATCTAAAAACTGTATGTCTTCTGCTATATTATTAGGTTCAATATATTTAAAATCTTTTATTTTTCCCTCTTTTTTTAACTTATCTAGAGCTATAAAAGCCATTTTATTAAAACCACTTCCAAGTCCACCAGTTGACATTACTAGTCCAATTTTTGGCTTACTTTCATTTGAAAAACTAAAACTTCCAACTAAACAAAATAAACAAACTACTAAAAACAAGATTCTCTTTTTCATTTTTCCCCCGTATATTATTATTAATTTTGTAATAAAAAAAGCATGTTAATACTGAATGTATAACATGCTTTTTATTTTTTCCATATTTTTTTTACTGTTTTTTTTTATTTTACAAACACTTTTTTTATTTCATAAACACTTTTTATTTTACTATATTTAAATCTATCTTAATAACTTATCCTTTTATCTCTCTTGCTCCTTGAACCTCTTCCCCTAATGCTAATCTTAAAGCTACTATTGCAACTTCTAATTGCTCCTCATCAGGCTCTTTTGTTGTTATCTTTTGTAATGCAAGTCCTGGTGTAGCTAACATTTTTACAAAGAAATTATCTAGATGTCTACTTGAATATCTTTGAAGTTCATATGATATTCCTGCTATAAGAGGCATCAATATTACTCTTAACAAAACTTTCATTCCTATCTTTTGTAATAAACTACTTGGAACAGGAAGAATCATATCAATACTTGAAAATACCACTATTGCAACTAACATAACTATTAGTAAAAAACTTGTTCCACATCTTGGGTGTAAAGTTGTAAACCCTTTTGCATTTTCAACATTCAGGTCAAGTTCATTTTCATGAGCATATATTGATTTATGTTCTGCACCATGATATTGGAATACTCTTTTTACCTCTTTTGAAAAAGAAATTAACCATATGTATAATACAAAAAATATTATTCTAAATACTGCCTCTAATACATTGGCTGCCAGTCTATTATCTTTAAAAATAAGAGTTGAAACAAGAGACGGTAGAACCATAAACAATAATATTCCTAATCCCATAGAAAATACAGCTGTTAATATTGCTTCTTTGTCTGTCATTTGCTTTTCTTCTTCTTCCTCACTTTGATTAGCTGAAAAAGTTAACTCTTTTACCCCTAATACTAGTGCATCAAAAATCATTACTCCACCACGCAAAAAAGGTATTTTTAAAAACTTATTTTTTATGTTTGAAATTTTTTGTCTTTTATATACTATTTCTCCAGATGGCTTTCTAACTGCTGTCGCTATATACTCAGGTCCTCTCATCATTACTCCTTCAATGACAGCTTGACCTCCCACATTTATTTTGCTCATTAAAATCTCTCCTTGTAAACACATTATTTTATAGAATTATAGCATATTTATACTCATAACTCACTTTTAATTTGATTTTATCAAAGAATTTTATTAACATCAATTCCTTGACTGTATTTGAAATATCAATTAAAATAAAGTGTTCTACTTTTTTATGTATATATAAAAATTGATTAAATTAAATAGAATAGAATAATTTTAATTAGGATGTGTATCATGACTATATTTGATGGTTATAAATTAAAAAATTTAAAAATAAGAAACAGAGTTGTTCTTCCTCCACTTGTTAGATTTTCTATAGTTGGAAAAGATGGTTTTGTAACTCCTGGTCTTATACAATGGTATGAGGATGTTGCAAAAGGAGGGTGTGGGCTAATTATAGTTGAAGCATCTTGTGTTTGTGAAAACGGTAAACTAAGAGACAACCAAATTGGTATTTGGGATGATAAATTCATTCCTGGTCTTAAGCAAGTTGCAGATATTTGCAGAGAGAACGATACTCCTGCAATTATACAGATTCATCATGCTGGATTTTATGATAAAATTTCAGAAGTTCCTGAGGAAACTTTAGATGCTATTTTAGAAAAATTCGTTTCAGCATTCCACAGAGCAAAAAAAGCTGGGTTTGATGGAATAGAAATTCATGGAGCACACACTTATTTAATCTCTCAACTGAATTCTAGAATTTGGAATACTAGAACAGATAAATATGGTGGTAGCTTTGAAAATAGAATGTATTTTTCTAGAGAGCTAATTCAAAGAACAAAAGAACTTTTTGATGATAATTTTATTCTTGGCTACAGAATGGGTGGAAATGAACCTCATATTGAAGATGGAATAGCAATTGCACAAGCCTTAGAGAAATATGGTGTAGATATACTTCATGTTTCAAATGGAGTTCCTGATCCTGAATATAAACAAGAGATTAAAGTTATTATGCCATATGCTTTTCCTTTAGATTGGGTTGTTTTTCTAGGAGTAGAAATTAAGAAGCATGTTAATATTCCTGTTATTGGAGTAAGAAAAATCAAGAGTGAGATTGATGCTAGCTGGCTTATTGAAAATGAACTTTTAGACTTTGTAGCTATTGGTCGTGGCATGATTGCAAGACCTGATTGGGTTAGATGGGCTCATAAAGAATATATTAAGAGAACAGGCAATGTTTTTGAATTAGGATATTAATTGCAAGTTTAGTGAATTTAAATAATTTCCTAAATTTACTAAACTCATTCTATAAAATATGAGGTGATATTTTGCTAAGCTTTGATATTTTTTGTGAAGTTATTGATAATTTTGGAGATATTGGTGTAGTATATAGATTTGCCAATGAGCTCTTAAAAAGATACAACTCACAAAATAAAGAGATAAAAATAAGAGTATTTTTAGATAAAACATGTGAACTTACAGCTTTAGACAATAAAGCTACAGAAATAGAGAGACAGACACTTAGTGGTATTGAGTTTATTACATTTGATTATTTAGAAAAGAATAAAAGTGAAATTAATCCTTCTGAAGTTATTATAGAAGCTTTTGGTTATAACTTACCATCTTGGTATTTAGAAAAAGCTAAGTCATCAAGCTCTCTTTTAATTAATTTAGAGTATCTTTCATCAGAAGATTGGACACTTGATTTCCATCTTAAAGAATCATTAATTGGAGCTCCTAAACTTAGAAAATTTTTCTTTATGCCTGGTTTATCTCCAGAATTAGGTGGGGTTATAATTCCATCTACTATTTCTAATATTAATAATAAAGATGAGGCAAACAAAGAGTTCCCTTTACTAGAATATTCTAATTTTCTAACAGAAAATTTTTTAAATAATAAGAAAATAGGTTCAATTTTTACTTATGAGTATAATTTTAACACTCTACTAGATTCGTTAAACAACCAAAGAGAGGAGACTATTCTTCTTTTTCTCGGAGAAAAATCTCAATTATCTATAAAGGAACTTCTAAAAACAAAATACGATTTTTCTTTTGATAATACTTCTGAATATTTAGGAAAGTTTGATAAAGTTCATATCCTTTTTTTACCATTTATGGTTCAATCAAAATATGATTCTCTTCTTTCTCTATGTGACTTTAACCTTGTTAGAGGTGAAGATTCTTTTGTTAGAGGAGTTTTATCTTCAAAGCCTTTCTTATGGCATGCATACTTACAAGATGATTTAGTTCACCTTGATAAAATAGATGGCTTTTTAAATGTTTTTAATAATTTTGTAAATAGCGAGTTATCTAACTTTAAAAATCTCGTTCAAAATTACTCAGAGCTTATGCTCAAATTTAACACTCGTGTATCAAATTCTTTTACAGAAGAAAAGCCTTTAAATGAGAAAGAAGATTTTACTATTTTCTTTTCTGACTTAGATGAGTTAACTACTGTTAATAAAGAATTTTCTCAATATATAATAACTAATTGTGACTTAATAACTAAATTCACTGACTTCATAAAAAGTAAATTAGGTTATTAGAATTCATAATATAGTTTCAATTTGTAATAACTAAAAAAGTATGCTATAATTTCAGTGAGAAATTTGTATAAATTTAATATTAAAATTAGGGGGACTATCATAATGAAAATAGCTCAAGAATTAAGATCTGGAAGTACTATTAAAATTGGAAACGATCCATTCGTAGTACTAAAAGCTGAATACAACAAATCAGGAAGAAACTCTGCAGTTGTAAAGTTTAAAATGAAAAACTTATTAAACGGAAACATCTCTGACGCGGTTTACAAAGCTGACGACAAGATGGATGATATCAGATTAGAGAAAGTTAAAGCAACTTACTCTTACAACGATGGAGGAGACTTCTATGTATTCTCTGACCCAGAGTGGAACCAAATCGAATTAAACGAAGAAGACTTAGGAGATGCTCTTAACTATTTAGAAGAAGGAATGGAACTTGATATCGTTTACTACGAATCTACTCCAGTTGCAGTTGAGTTACCAACTTTCGTTGAGAGAGAAGTAGTTTATACTGAGCCAGGATTAAGAGGAGATACTTCAGGAAAAGTTATGAAGCCAGCTAAAATAAACACTGACTTTGAAATTCAAGTACCTTTATTCGTTGAGCAAGGGGAATGGATCAAAATTGATACTAGAAACAATGAATATGTTGAGAGAATCAAGAAATAATAATTGTTTTTAACAATATAAAGAAAAGAGGCAATCGCCTCTTTTTTTTATATTATTTTTTATAATATAAATCTTGAATAAAAAATTCATTACATCTTTTTATACTTAAAGGAAATTTCACTTTAATCTCTAATATAATATTAAGCTTATAAATATAACAGCTTATTATTATATTTACAATTTTTAAATTAAAGTATAGAAGGAGGAGAAATGAGTATTGAATATGATAAATTATCTTTATCAGCAAAAGATATTGATAAGGCTATAACAAGTCTTAGAGAAGAATTAGAAGCTATAAATTTTTATAATATGAGGGCTGAACAAGCAGAAGACTCTGAACTAAAAGCACTTCTTATCCACAACAGAAATGAAGAGATTGAACACGCAGCTATGCTTTCAGAGTGGCTACGTAGAAATATGCCAGATTTTAATACTGAATTTAGAGATTATCTTTTTACTGAAGGTTCATTAACTGATAGAGAATCAGCTGTGAATGCAGGGCAAGAACCAAATAAAAATGAAAATCAAGAATCATGTAACTGTAATTGTTTAGGTATTGGAGATTTAAAAAAATAGATATCAGGGAGGCAAAAATGGAATTTTTAAAAAAAGATTTAGCACCTATAACTGCAAAGGCTTGGAGTGAAATTGAAGGAAGAGCAAAAAGTATCCTTACAAACAATTTGTCAGGAAGAAAATTTGTTAAAGTTACTCCTCCTAAAGGAAGAGAATGTGAAGGTATTTTTACTGGAAAAATGGCACTTAAGCAAAAAGATGATTTATTTTATGGTATCTACAAAGTACAACCTATGATAGAAACAAGAATTACTTTTGTTTTAAGTAGATGGGAACTTGATAATATAGAGAGAGGGGCAAAGGATATTAACTTTGATTCTCTTGATGAAGCTATAAAAAAAGCTGCAAAATTTGAAGAGGAAGCAATTTTTTATGGACTAAACGAGGCTTGTATAGAGGGATTAAAATCATCAGCTCATCCTGTATTAGACCTTGGAGAAACTTGTGAAGAAGTAGTAGTAAATATAATAAAAGCAATGGCAATGCTTAAAAATTCTACTGCTAAAGCTCCTTATACTTTAGTTGTTAGTCCAGAAAAATGGCAACATTTAAATATTGTAAGTAAAGATGCTGAATTTATTGAAAAAATTGAGAAAATTTTAGGATCAAAAATAATAGTTAGTCCTAGTATATGTGAAGCTTTCCTTCTTCCATATAATGATGAAAATTTTGAACTTTCACTTGGAATAGATTATTCAATTGGTTATCAGCATTCAGACAATACTAATGTAACTCTTTTTATAACATCTAGTTTTACTTTTAATATTCATGATAAAACTCAAGTTATTATGTTTAAATAGTTTAAGTATCTGAAATAGCTAAAACAACTAAACCTTAATTAAAGAATCATAAAAAAAGAAGCTATTTTCATAGCTTCTTTTTCTTTATATGTAAATTA
This sequence comes from Fusobacteriaceae bacterium, assembly GCA_051656905.1. GTDB lineage: Bacteria > Fusobacteriota > Fusobacteriia > Fusobacteriales > Fusobacteriaceae > JAGNZR01. The sequence continues at coordinate 107,566 of JBOFJQ010000018.1, forward strand.
ATACATATCTATTAATCTTTCTTTTACTGACTCGTCATCTAAATATTCATCATAAGGCATACACTTATCAATAATACCATTTGGTGTTATCTCTATTATTCTGTTTGCAACTGTTTGAATAAATTCATGGTCATGTGCAGAGAATAAAATAGTTCCTTTAAAGTTTGTTAATCCTTTGTTTACAGATGTAATTGACTCAAGGTCTAAGTGATCTGTAGGGTTATCTAAAATAAGTACATTTGAATTTGAAAGCATCATTTTTGATAACATACATCTTTGCTTTTCTCCTCCAGATAGAACTTTAACTTTCTTCATAACTTCATCTCCAGAGAATAACATTCTTCCTAAGAATCCTCTTACGAATGAATCATGTTGGTCTGGTGAGTATGGTCTTAACCAATCAACTAAAGTATCATCATTATCTTTAAAGTATTCAGAGTTATCTCTTGGCATATAAGTTTGAGTTGTTGTTACTCCCCATGAATATGATCCAGAATCTGCCTCTAATTCACCCATTATAATTTGGAATAAAGTTGTCTTTACCATATCATTTTTAGCTAATAATACAATTTTATCATTTGTATTAACTGTGAATGATAAGTTATCTAAAACTTTTACTCCATCAATTGTTTTGCATAAGTTCTCAATTTTAAGAAGGTTATTTCCAGCTTCTCTCTCAGCTCTAAACTCAACAAATGGATATTTTCTATTAGATAATTGCATATCTTCTATTTGTAGTTTTTCTAATTGTTTCTTTCTTGATGTTGCTTGCTTTGATTTTGAAGCATTTGCCGAGAATCTAGCGATAAACTCTTGTAACTCTTGTCTTTTTTGCTCAGCTTTTTTGTTCTTGTTGTTAACTAAAGTTAACATAAGTTGGTTTGACTCATACCAGAAATCATAGTTTCCAACTGTAACTTGAATCTTTCCATAATCTATATCTGCCATGTGTGTACAAACTTTATTTAAGAAGTGTCTATCATGTGATACTATAATTGCTGTTGTTGTCTCTAAGTTATCCATTAAGAAGTTCTCAAGCCAAGATACAGCTAATATGTCAAGTCCGTTTGTAGGCTCGTCTAATAGTAATACATCTGGTTTACCAAAAAGAGCTGATGCTAATAGCACCTTAACTTTTTGTGACTCTGGAATCTCTTTCATTAATTTAGAATGTAAATCTGTTCCTATACCAAGTCCCATAAGTAACATCTCAGCTTCTGGCTCTGCATCCCAACCATTAAGTTCAGCAAAATCTCCCTCTAGCTCAGCTGCTCTAAGTCCATCCTCATCAGTGAACTCAGCCTTTGCATATATTTCATTTTTTTCTACCATTATTTTCCATAACTCTTTATTTCCCATTAGAACAACGTCTAATACTCTATCTTCTTCGTTAGCAAAGTGATCCTGTTTTAAAACAGACATTCTTTTGTTTTTTTCTAAGATTACTTCCCCTTCTGTAGGCTCTAAATCTCCAGATAAAATCTTAACAAATGTAGATTTTCCTGCTCCATTAGCTCCTATTAGCCCGTAACAGTTACCTGGTGTGAACTTTATATTTACATCTTCAAAAAGTTTTCTTCCTGAAAATCTCATACCTAAACTTGCTGTTGAAATCATTAAATATATCCCTCCTAATAAATACCATTCTATGTTATAACTCTATAAAATGATTTATACTATAATTTATCATACAATACATATTATATCATAAACTATCTTTCATTCCTATTTTTTTCTAACAATTTTATCAGCTATTATTGCTGCTCTTTTTAAAGAAACTATATCATGAACCCTTATGATTTCTGCTCCTCTATCAATACCTAATACATTAGTTGTTATAGTTATCTCAAGTCTGTCTTTTGGTGGTAAATCTAAAACCCCATTTCCAACAACATATTTTCTAGATGTTCCAAGTAAAATTGGCCCTAAATCCTTAAGTTCATTCATTCTATCTAAGGCAATTATATTGTGCTCACCATATTTTCCAAATCCAATTCCTGGATCTATCATTATTTGATCCTTAGAAATTCCATTTTTAGTGGCAATTTCTATACTTTTCTTTAAGAAATCTCTTATCTCTTCAATAACATCTCCGTCATATTTCCATTCAACTTTATTATGCATAACAACAACTGCTGCTCCGTGTTCTGCAATAACTCCAGCCATTCTTTCATCTTTTTGAAGTCCCCATACATCATTTATTATATGAGCCCCTGCTTCTAATGCAAGTTTAGCCACTTCATATTGATATGTATCCACAGATAGTATAGCATCTGGCATCTCTTTTCTTAACATTTTTACAACAGGAACTACCCTTGCAATCTCTTCTTCTAAAGGTATCTCTGTATGACCAGGTCTTGTAGATTGACCTCCTATATCTATTATGTCAGCTCCATCTTCTACCATTTGTTTAGCTTTCTTAAGAGCTGCCTCTAAATTATTATGATCTCCACCATCAGAAAAGGAATCTGGCGTTATATTAAGAATCCCCATTATAAGTGTTCTTTTTCCTAATTCAAACTCTTTGTCTCTTGCTTTAATAATCATGAACCCTCCTAGTCTTAAAATTTTTCTAATATTTTATGCTTCTCTTTTCTCTAACTCTCTTTTCAAATTAAAAATTGTTTTTTGCTCTAAAGGATGAATAACATGGGGAGCTATTTCACACAGTGGCTCTAGAACAAACATTCTATCTGCCATCCAAGGATGAGGTACAGCTAATTTTTCAGTTTCAAAAACATCAGAATTATAAAGTAATATATCTATATCTATTACTCTTGGTTCCCACTTTTTAGTTCTTATTCTTCCTAATTTATTTTCTATTTCTAATAATTTATCTAATAGTTCTTCTGCTTCTAACAGTGTTTTTACTTCCATAGCTATATTTGCAAAAGTATCTTGATCTGTATTTCCAAAAGGTTCTGTTTCATAAAACTTAGTAATTTTTAGAACCTCTGTATTCTCTATTTTCTTTATCTCTTCTATAGCTAAAAGAATATTGTTCTTTTTATCACCTATGTTAGATCCTAAAGACAGATAACACTTATTCCATTTTCTTTCTATTATAACCTCTACATTTTCAAATATTTTTTTTATAGGTGCCCAAGGTTTTTTAACACTAACTTTTACCTCTTTTACCATGTTATATTTTAATAATATCATTTCAGCTATCTCTTCGGCACATTTTTCTATTAAATCATTACTTTTTGAAGTAAATATCTTCTCAATATCATTCGCTACCTCACCGTAATGAGTAGAGTATTGTAAATCATCTGTTACTCCAGCTTTTCTTGTACTTACACTTAATTCTGCTGATATTATAAACTTTTGCCCTAAGTTTTTTTCCTCTTGAAATACTCCATGATTTGCAATAAATTCAAGGTTTCTTATAATAATTTTATCCATTTTATCTTCCTCCCCTAACTAAATTTAAAAATTCTATCCTATTATTAACATCATCAAAAGTCCCCTTAGATGTCAATGTTAGTATTTTAGATCCGGGTTTCTTTACTCCTCTCATTGTCATGCACAAATGCTCAGCCTCTATCTGAACGCATACGCCACTACAACTCAGCTCTTCATAGATAACTGTTGCAATCTCTTCACTTAACCTTTCTTGCAGCTGTGGTCTCTTTGACAGAGCCTCTATCACCTTTACTATATCTCCAAAACCAACTATATCCCCATTTGGAATATACCCAATGTTAATTTTCCCAAAAAAAGGTAAAAAATGATGTTCACACATGGAAAAAAAATCTATATCTTTTATAACTACAACTCCTGTATCAGGTGTTAATATTTTATTTTTCAAAAAATCTCTCGGATTTATTGTTAAACCCAAAAATATCTCCTCATAAAAATCTGCAACTCTTTTTGGGGTATCTTTGAATACACTTTCATCTATATTTTCTTTTCCTGATATTTCATTTAAAATTTCTTTAAAATTAATCGCTACTTTATCTTTATTCACATACGCCCCCTAATAAAGCTATATTTTTTCATATAATTCTCTATTATATTATACTTTAAAACATAATCTCATAGCAACAAATTATTCTTTTATTTTTCATTTAAAACAGCATTTTTATGATAGACAATCTTTATCTTCTATGCTATACTAACCCTTGTATGAATTTAATAAATTGAACTTTATTATTTTAAATCTAGGAGGATATAATGGAACACAATCAAAATAATGTTACAAATGTAAAAGTTGTTGTAGCTGACCCTTCAGCATTAGGATTATTCGGTCTTGCTATGATCACTCTTGTTGCTTCAGCTTCAAAATTTGGTATTTTATCAGGAGTATCTTTAGTTGCGCCTTGGGCTTTATTCTTAGGATGTGCAGCTCAATTAGTTGCTTGTTTTAACGATTTAAAGCATAACAATGTTTTTGGAGCTACTGCTTTTGGTGCTTACGGATTTTTCTGGTTAGCAATGGCTATGAGCTGGATGACTCAATTAGGTGTTTTCGGTGAAACTATGAAAGTTGCTGCTGATCCAAAATCTTTTGGTTTTGCTTTTTTAGGATACTTAATCTTCACACTTGTTATGACTATCGGTGCTGCTGAAACTAATAAAATGTTATTTATCTGTTTCATCCTAATAGATTTCTTATTCTTAGGATTAACTTTAACGACTTTTGGAATCATGACTCACGCAACTCACTTATTAGCTGCTTGGTCTGAGATTTTAATTTCTGTAGTTGCATTCTATGGATTTGCTGGAAATGTTCTTAACAAACACTTTGGTTATAACTTTATAAACTTAGGAAAACCATTAGGAATATTCAAGAAATAATTTTTAATATAATTAAAAATGAGGTTTAAATTAAACCTCATTTTTTTATTTTCTATATTTTTTTAGTATGAATAAAAATAACTTCCACCTATAAACTCTTTTAAAATAGACATATCTGGGACATATTTATCATCTATATCTACGAAGCAATATAGAAATCTCATTAATAATTTCGCTTCATCATAATAAGGGCTATCTATCTTTATCTTTATAAGTTCCTTCATTGCAAAAGGTTTTAATACTGCAAGTTCATAAACTAAATTAGAATCAAACATTGCATCAGCTTCCTCTTGGAATTTAAAAATATTTTTTTCTTCTCCACGTCTTACTGAATCCCACATAGAAAGTGTCCCTTCTGCAGATGTTCCTCTAGATAGACTATCTCTTACTATTCTTCTAATTTTTCTAACTTCATTTGTTGGTATTCTATTATGCATATCTATATTTAATTGAGTTAAACAACTGATATATACTTTAAATTTATTTTCTCTAGGTATATTAAGTGTTAACCTTTCATTCAAACCATGGATACCCTCTATAACGATTATCCCTTTTTTATGTAGTCTAACTTTTTTCCCCTCTTTTTTTCTTTCACCAGAAACAAAATCATACTCTGGAATCTCAACTTCTTCTTCATTTATAAGTCCCAGTAAATTTTCATTTAAAAGTTTTAAATCTAAAGCTTCTATACTTTCAAAATCCTTTTTACCATCTTCACCTAAAGGTAGATTCTCTCTTCCAATATAATAGCTATCCAGTGAAATTACTGTTGGAAAAATTCCGTGAGCTTTTAAATGTAGTTCTACTTTTTTACTAAAAGTTGTTTTTCCTGATGATGAAGGTCCTGCAATAGTTACAAGTTTAATTTTTTTATTTTCGATTATTTGGTTCACTATTTTTTCTAATTTTATTTCATGAACAGCCTCATTTATTCTAATTAACTCTACTATTTGACCACTTAATGTTTTTTCATTTAAACTTCCTATATATGAAACGTCCATTCTCTCTTCCCAACGCTTACAATCCCTTTGAACCTCTGTAAGTTTTGGCATTAATGCTACTTCTCCTAAAGTTCTTATTTCATCTGATGTTGGGTATTGTATAATAAAACCATACGAATATCTCTTAACTTCAAAAAGATATATAGCTCCTGTACTTGGATATAATTTTTCATAAAAATAATCTACATAACCGTTCACTTCATATTCCCTCATAGGAATCCAACCAGTTGTATTTATGAATCTTGTGATATCCTCTCTTACAATATTTTTAGCTTTTCTTTTTATATCCTCAACATTAGCAGTTATTAAATTTATAGGATAGTCTGCCTTTATTATATTTTTCATTTTTTCTTTTATTTTTTTTAATTCTTCATCAGTTATACACTCTGTTCTTTTTAATTCACAATATAGGGAATGATTCACTGAGTGTCTTATTTCAACATTTACTCCTGGAATAACCTGTGAAACAGCTTTTAACATTATTAATTTTAGTGTTGTATAATAAACTTTCTCATTGTATTTCATAGTTGCCCCCTTGCTCTATCTTATCGGTAATAGTAGAAAATAAACCGTTATATATATTTACAACTTATTCTATAGTTTTCTTTTATTATTTCTAGAACTTTCTTATTTCTAAAACTTTCTTTTTTAATATAAATATATATTTAATACTTGCACTTAATATAAGTATTAAAAAAAATCTCTCTGCAATTTTTTATTAAAAACTACAGAGAGATTTTTATTTTTTAAATCTCACTAAACTATTTATTTTCTGCTAAAATTTGCTCTGCCTTATGACAAGCTATGTAATGGTCTCCATCTTTAACTTGTAATTTTTGTGGCTCTTTACATTTTTCTTCAACGTATGGACATCTTTTTGCAAATCTACATCCTGGTTCAGGATTTACAGGAGATGTTAATTCCCCTTTTAAAATAACCCTTTCCATTTTTTTCTTTAAACTTGCTACTGGTATTGCTGATAATAAAGCTTTTGTATAAGGGTGTGTTGGATTTTTAAATAATTTATCCGTTGGTGCTTTTTCAACTATTTGCCCTAAATACATAACAACAATTTCATCAGAAAAATGTTTTACAACTGAAAGATCATGCGTTATAAACATATAAGTTAATCCTAACTCTTTTTGTAAATCACTCATAAGATTTAGAATTTGAGCTTGAATAGATACATCAAGAGCTGAAACTGGTTCATCACAAACTATAAACTTAGGATTTAAAGCTATTGCTCTAGCTATTCCTACCCTTTGTCTTCTTCCACCATCAAGCTCATGAGGATAAGTATTTGTAAGTCTTTCACTTAATCCAACTATCTCCATTAACTCTTTTACTCTTTTATTAAGCTCTATATTATCTTTACATTTTTTATGTATTACCAATGGTTCAGCAATAATTTCACTTATTGTCATTCTTGGGTTTAATGATGCAAATGGATCTTGGAATATTATTTGCATCTCTTGTCTTAGAGTATCCATTTGATCTCTCGTGAACTCTCTAATGTTTTTCCCTTCGAATATTATCTCTCCAGCTGTAGCTTCTAAAAGTCTTAAAACTACTCTTCCTGTAGTAGATTTTCCGCATCCAGATTCTCCAACTACTCCTAGTGTTTTTCCTCTTTCTATTGTAAAGTTTACATCATCAACAGCATGAAGTAGCCCTTTTGGAGTATTAAAATATTTTTTTAAATTTCTAGCTTCTAAAATTATATCTGACATGTATCCTCCCATTCAACAACCGGTCCATTTTCTGCTTCAATATATGCTAAGCATCTAACCTTATGTGTTTCTGATATTGAATGTGCTCCTGGTATATCTCTTGCACACATTTCTACTGCATTTGGACATCTAGGATGAAACTTACATCCTGTTGGTAAATTTGTTGGATCTGGCATTAATCCCATTATTGGTTTTAATCTTCCTACCTCTTCATCTAAACTAGGAATTGACCCAAATAATCCATGTGTGTAAGGGTGTTTAGGAGAGTTGAATATATCTTCTAAAGTTCCTATTTCTATAATTTCTCCTGCATACATTATTGCTACTTTATCACAAACTTGTGCAACTACACCCAAGTCATGAGTTATTAATAACATTGCAGTTTTTAATCTTTTCTTTAAGTCATTCATAAGTTCAAGTACTTGAGCTTGAATTGTAACATCTAGAGCTGTTGTAGGCTCATCCGCTATTAAGAATTTAGGATTACAAGCTAGAGCTATTGCAATTACAACCCTTTGCTTCATTCCACCTGAAAATTGATGTGGATAATCATTTATTCTAAATTTAGGAATTCCAACTAACTCTAGCATTTCCTCAGCTTTTTTCATAGCATCTGGTGTACTTAACATCTCATGAATCTCTATAACTTCTGCAATCTGCTCTCCCACTGTCATAACAGGATTAAGCGATGTCATTGGATCTTGGAATATCATAGACATTTGACTTCCTCTTAATTTTCTCATTTGGTCTTCAGGTATCTTTAAAATATCCTCACCTTGGAAAATTATCTCTCCACCAAGAATTTTTCCTGGAGGTTCTGGTATTAATCTCATTATTCCTAAAGCTGTTGTTGTTTTTCCAGCTCCAGTTTCTCCTACTAAACCAAGAGTTTCCCCTTCGTTTATTGTGATATCTATTCCATTTACTGCATCAACAGTTTCATCTTCTGTTATATATTTTATATTCAAGTTTCTTATTTCTAATATACTGTTTTTCAAATCATCACCCTGTCTTATATTTTTTTAAAAATCATATGACTTTTAAATCATATATCTTTGAACCGTTAATTATTAATGTTTTAATCTTGGATCTAAGGCGTCTCTTAACCCGTCCCCTAATAAGTTTAATGATAAAATCGTAATCATTATTGCTACACCTGGGAATGTTGTTACCCACCATGCGTATCTTAAATATTGTCTTCCTCCAGAAAGCATAGCTCCCCACTCTGGAGCAGGTGGTTGAATTCCAAGTCCGATGAAACTAAGCCCTGCTATTGATAAAATTGCTCCTGCAACTCCTAGTGTTCCTTGAACTATTACTGGTGCTAAAGCATTTGGAATTATGTGTTTCATTATTATTCTTGAATCTTTAGCTCCAATAGCCTTTGCTGCTTCAACAAACTCCTGATCTCTAATAGAAAGTACAGAGGCTCTTACAATTCTCGCATAACTAGGAATTGAAGAGATTGAAATACTTACCATTAAGTTAAATAAATTTGGTCCTAATGCTGATACTATTGCTATAGCCAATAATATACTTGGAACAGCTAAAAATATATCCATTATTCTCATAACTACATTTTCAAATCTTCCACCATAATAACCAGCTAAAGCTCCAAGCGCTCCACCTATTACTATAGAAAGTCCTACAGCTAAAATTCCTACTTTTAATGAAACTCTCGCTCCATGAATAAGTCTTGCAAAAATATCTCTTCCAAATTCATCAGTTCCTAAAAAATGTTTACCTGATGGTGGTTGTAATTTTTCAGCAAGATTTTGCTTAATTACTTGTGTATCATAATCTGCTATAACTCCTGCAAAACAAGCTACAACTACTATTGTTAATATTATTCCTAAACCTAATATTGCCATTTTATTTCTTTTTAATCTTCTCCAAAGTTCGCTCCATTGACCTCTCTTTTGAGAATTTTCCTTTGTCATCATTTTATTACTCATTATCTACCACCTATTTATACTGAGATTTTATTCTAGGATCTACGTATGCATATAAAATATCTACAATAAGATTTACCACACTGAATACTGTTGCTAAAAATACTACTGTTGCTAGTACTGTAGGCGTATCTTTTTGACGAATAGCATCTACCATCATTCTACCTACACCTGGCCAAGAGTAAACTGTTTCTGTTAGAACTGCTCCTCCAAGTAAGTTACCAAATTGTAATCCTACTACTGTTATTACAGGAATAAGAGCATTTTTTAAAGCATGTTTGTTAACAACTTTCTTCTCTGTTACACCTTTTGCTCTTGCTGTTCTTATATAATCTTGTCTAATTACCTCTAGCATTGAAGAACGAGTCATACGAGTTACTATGGCTGCTGAACCTACACCTAGGGTGAAGGCAGGAAGAATTAAACTCTTCATACTTTCGAATCCACCTGAAGGTAACATACCTAATTTTACCGAAAAAGTTAAGATAAGCATTAACCCTAACCAGAAGTTTGGCATTGATACTCCAAGTAAAGCTGCTACCATTGAGAAGCTATCAATAAATGTATATTGTCTTGTAGCTGAAATTATTCCTACAGGGATTCCTATACATACAGAGATTAATACCCCTGATGTAGCTAATAATAATGTATTGGGAAATCTAGAGAATATTTCATTAAAAACTTCTCTTCCTGTTGTGTATGATCTTCCAAAGTCTCCAACTATTGCTCTTTTTGCAAAGTTAAAATATTGTACTAAGAAGTGATCATCAAGTCCCATCTCTTGTCTTAATTTTAATATTGCTTCCTTAGGAGCACTTTCTCCTAGTATTAACTGTGCTGGATCCCCTGGAGTTAATGACATTATAGTAAAAACTAAAAATGAAACTCCTATGATTACTGGTATAAGCATCATCAGTCTTTTTAATATGTATTTTTGCAAGTGACACCATCTCCTTAAAAAATTTTAGACTTTATAATAAAATTATAATTCTCTGAATTGTTTGTGTTATTTACCTATTTTCATGTTTTCTCCATGCTTCGCTACATTTTCAACAAGTCTTAATAAAAAATCACTTGTTTTTCTTAAAGCTTGAACTGAAATACATTCATATTTCCCATGAGGATATAATCCTCCTGTAAACAGATTCGGACAAGGCAGTCCTCTGTATGATAATCTTGCTCCGTCTGTTCCACCACGTATTGGAGTTACCTCTGGCTCGATTCCTAATTCTTTCATAGAATTATTTGCAAGTTCTATAATCTCCATATATGGTTCTATTTTATCTCTCATGTTGAAATAACTATCTTTTGTATCTAAAGAAATAGTTACTCCTTCATACTTAGTTTCTAGAAATTTAACAATATCCTCTAAAAGTTTTTTCTTCTTATCAAATCCTTCTCTAGAATGATCTCTAATTAAGTATTTAATTTCAGCATTTTCTACTTCCCCTTTAAAAGAATAAAGATGGCAGAAACCTTCATACCCTTCTGTAAACTCAGGTCTTTCAAATACTGGAAGCATTCTATCAAATTCATTTGCAACAGTTATAGCATTAATCATTTTATTCTTAGCGCTTCCTGTATGAATATCACGTCCTTTTATTGTTATTACTGAATTAGCAGCATTAAAGTTTTCATATTCAATTCCACCTAAAGCTCCTCCATCAACAGTAAAAGCAAAATCAGCTCCTAACTCTTTTAAATTAAGTAGTTCTGCTCCTCTTCCAATCTCTTCATCTGGAGTAAAAGCTACTCTCAATTCACCATGCTCAATACTTGGATTCTCTTTTAATTTTTTTATAACATCCATTATCTCTACTATTCCTGCTTTATCATCAGCACCTAGTAAAGTTAATCCATCTGTTACAATTAAATCTTCACCTTTAAATCCTAAAACTTCTGGAAAATCCTTAGGGGATAATACTAAATTCAAATCTTTATTTAAAAGTACATCTTTCCCATCATAATTACTCACTATTCTTGGGTTTACATTTTCACCACTATAATTTGGTGCTGTATCCATGTGTGCAATTAGCCCCATAACAGGGATTTTTTTGTTTGTATTCTTAGGGATTTTTGCTATTATATAGCCATTTTCATCTAAGACTACGTCTTCTATTCCTAATTTTTTTAAATCTTCTACTAAAACTTTAGCAAAACATACTTGCCTTTCAGTAGTTGGTGATCCTGCATTTGTTGCATCTGGTGTTGTGTCAATTTTTACATACTTAATAAATCTCTCAATAATTTCTATCTATCTCACCCCATATCCTAATATTTATTACATATTTCCCCATTTATGTAATATTGATTTTGTTTATTGTACAGTAAGTACTAATATATTTCAATGATTTTATGCGGTTTTTTTTTAACGTTGTTCTTTTTTTGAAAATTTTTTTTCATTTTTTTTGACCTAGAAAAAAGGCTTGTCCTAAGACAAGCCGTTTTATTACTTTCTTAAACCTAATTTTGCTATTAAAGCTCTGTATCCATCAAGATCTTTTTTAGTTAAATAGTTTAATAATCTTTTTCTTTGTCCTACCATTTTTAATAATCCTAATCTTGAATGGAAGTCCTTTTTGTGTGTTCTTAAGTGTTGAGTTAAGTGGTTGATTTTATCTGTTAATAGAGCAACCTGTACCTCTGTAGATCCTGTATCTGCTTCGTTTTTACCGTATAATTTTACGATTTCTGCTTTTGATTTCATAGCCATTTTATATTCCTCCTAATTTTCAAATTATCTAATCCAAGTAAAAGAAGGCTAACTC
>JBOFJQ010000019.1:0-64375 GCA_051656905.1 Fusobacteriaceae bacterium
GGCCAATCTACAGATACAACCCAGCTTTAGAAGCAGAAGGGAAAAACCCTCTTCAAATAGATTGTAAAGCACCTGATTGGGATAAATACAATGACTACTTAATGGGAGAAGTAAGATATGCTACTCTTGAGAAGTCAAACCCAGCAAAAGCTCAAGCTTTATTTGCAACAAACAAAGCTGAGTCTATGAGAAGATGGAGACAATATGAGAGATTAACTAACATGGATTTCTCATCTGAAAAGAAAAACTAATTAAATAATTAATTTTTGAGAGAGTTCGAAAGAACTCTCTTTTTTTGTTTAATTTATAATAAATTCGCCATCTAATAATTGATATAATAAAAAAATTTAATGAAAAAATTGATATTTAGCAACTTTTAAGTGTTTTTTTATAGGTATTATGGTAGTATATGTATACGTATGACGACTGCTCACTTCTAAAAACATACAAAAAGTAACAAAAATAGTGCATAATTAGTGAAATTAGGAGGAAAAGAATGGGAAAAAAGTTTTTTAATGCAAGATCATTTGAAGAGGCGATAAAACTAAAAAATGAATACGGTGACAAGGCTAGATATCTAGTTGGTGGAACTGAAATGAACGTTAGAGTAAATAAAGGCCTCTATGAGGTTTTAATTGATATAGGAAATTTAGTTTCGCATGATATAAAATGGAATGAAAAAGGGACAGAGTTATATATAGGGTCTGGAGCAACATTTCAAGAAATTTATAAAAGAGAGGATGCACCATACCAACTAAGAAGAGCAGCAGGGCACATGTCTACTAGAAATATAAGAAATATGGCAACTATAGGGGGAAATGTAGGGACAGGAAGTACTGTTGGTGATTTTATACCTACTCTTATGGTATTAGATGCAAAATTAAAAGTTGTTGAGTCTGAAGAGTTAATAACTGTTGAAGAATATGTAATAAATAAGATGCAGTATTTAATAGAATATATAGTTTTATCAAAAGAAAATTTAAATAAAAATTATCAATCTGTAGCTTATAGAAGAGTATCAAGTGATTTCTCTATTATAGGTGTAGCAGCTACTTTTAATAAAGTAGGAGATACATATACAGATATAAAAATAGCTGTAGGTGGAATGGGTCCAAAGGTTAAGAGAGTTAAAGATGTTGAAGCACAATTAGAAGGAAAAGAGTTGAGTAGAAACATGGTAATAGAGATGATGCAAGAAAAGGTTAAATCAAGATCGAGTTTATTAAGAGGTAGTGCTGAATTTAGAGAGTATACTGCAGCTGAAATGGCAGCTCAATGCTTTGGATTATAGAGGGGATGAAACTATGGAAAAAGTAAAGTTTAAATTAAACGGAATTGAAAGAGAATTTTATGCGGATTTAATGGGAGTAGCTAAAGATTTTTTAAGAGAAAATGGAATAATATCTCTACGTGAAGGGTGTGACGGAGAGGGAGTTTGTGGACTATGTTCAATTATACTTAATGGAAAAGTAGCAAATTCATGTATATTAGTAGTTGGACAATTAGAAGGGAAAGAAATATATACAACATCATATTTTGCTGGAAAAAATGCAATGGATAAGTTACAAGAAGCAATGCTAATGGCAGGTGTAACTCAGTGTGGATATTGTTCACCAGCAATTTACAACTCTTTTAATAATTTGCTTTCTAGTAATTCAAATCCAACAAGAGATGATGTGAAAGATGCTTTATCAGGAACTTATTGCAGATGTACAGGGTATGAGCAAATGTACGATGTAGTTAAAATATATCAAACAATTATGAAAGGTGAAAAATATCCAGAGGAAAAATTAAGACCTGAGTTTAGAGTTGTAGAATCTTCAAAATGTAAAATAGATGGAGCAAGACTTATTAAGGGAGAAAAATCATTTGTTGAGGATTATGTAGAACAAGATTCTTGTTTTATGAAAATACTTGGAAGTCCTTATGCTAGTGCTTACATAAAAGATATAGATACAACAGAAGCTGAGAAGCTTCCAGGAGTTGAATTTATATTAACTTATAAGAATGCACCTAAAATTAATTATGGTAGAGCAGGGCAAAGTTATCCAGAACCAACACCTTATGATAGACAACTAATGGGTCAGAAACTTTATCATTATGGAGATAGAGTAGCAGCAGTTGTAGCAAGAAATAAATGGATAGCAGAGGAAGCAACAAAGTTAATAAAAGTAGAATATGAAGTGTTAAAACCAGTTATTTCAGTTCATGATGCTATGGCAGAAGGAGCTCCAATAGTGCATGGTGGAGAAGTAAATTATTTAAATAAAGTTACAGAAAAGAAAGGTAACGTAGATTCTAGAGAGACACCAATAACTTATAATTTCCCTTGTGGAGAAAATGTTGATAAAAACATAGTAGGTTCAGCGTCTGGAGAGTTAGGAGACGTTTCTAAGGCTATAAATGAGTCAGACGTAGTTATAAATGAGAAATATATAACAAGTAAGGTAGCAACAGCACCTATGGAGACTCACGCTGCTTTTACTAAAATAGAGGAGGGAAGATTAGTTGTAATAGCTTCTACTCAAACTCCTTGGCATATGAGAAGAGTTTTATCTCGTGTAATTGGAATTCCAGAAAATAAGATAAGAGTAATAAAAGAAAAAATAGGGGGAGGTTTTGGTTCTAAACAAGACGTTACAATGGAAGAACTTGCAGCTTATATAACTTGGAAAACAGGTTTATCTATATATACTAGATTAACAAGAGAAGAAAACTTTGCTATGTCAACAACAAGACACAATGCAGAAATTGATATAAAATTATCTGCTATGAGTAATGGAGTTATTACAGGTGCTGATGTAAATGTACTTTCAAATGGTGGAGGATATGCTAATAACTCATGGACAGTTTCTAAAATGATGTATTCAGTACCATTTTCAATATTTAATATTCCTAACTTTAAATATGATATGAAAGCTTTTTATACTAATTTAACAACAGCAGGTGCGTATAGAGGTTATGGAGTAACTCAAGGAGCCTTTGCTGTAAACGTTGCAATGAGAGAGCTTGCAAATAAATTAGGAATAGAATATCTTGAATTTTTAAAGAAAAACTTAATTAAGAGAGATATGCCAATGATACTTGACTCTTTCTTTGCGGGAAAAGATGTTTCTCATGCAAAACAGCTGAAGAGCTATGGACTGATAGAAGCCCTAGATAAAGGAGCTGAAATGATTGGTTGGGGAAATAAAGCTATACCTAAAGAGTCTCATATAAAAGTAGGACAAGGAGTTGCTGTTATTTTACAAAAATCAGGACTTCCATTAGTAGATGTAGCTAATGCCACTGTTACTTTATTAGAAGATGGTGGATTCATGCTAAGATTTGGAGGGACAGATTTAGGACAAGGGCTAAATACTGCTTCGGTTCAATTAGCAGCTGAATGTCTAAAAATTGATATGAATAATATAGCTTATGTTGCATCAGATACAGATACAACACCTTATGATGTAGGAAGTTATGCTTCTTCAGGAACTCAATTTACTGTAGGAGCAGTAATAAGAGCTAGTCAAGATATGAGAGAGAAGTTAAAAGGGTTAGCTGCAGAAGAGTTGGGAGAAACTATAGAAGATTTAGAATTAGCATATCCAGCTAAAGTAGTAAGTAAAAAAACAGGTAAAGAAGTACCTTACTCGAAAATAGGATTTAAATCTGTTAGTGGAGTAGGAAAGGGAGAAGTAGTAGGAAAAGGGGTATTTACTACAGATGAATATGTAATTCCTTATGCAGCGCATTTTGTAGAGGTAGAAGTAGATACTAATACAGGAAAAGTTAAGATAAAAAAATATCATGCAGTTCATGATTGTGGAACTCCTATAAATCCAGCATTAGCTAAAGGACAAGTATATGGTGCGTCAGTTCAAGGAATAGGTTATGCACTATATGAAGAGATGAAATTTGATGAAAATGGAAAACTTCTAAACCCTAGCTTCTTAGATTATAAAATGCCTAAAATTAAAGAGATTCCAGAAGATTTTAAAGTTGAATTTGTTTATACTGGAGATTTTGGAGAAGAATTTGGGCAGAGAAAATCTTTAGGTGAAATTTCTATAAATGGAGCAGCACCTGCAATATCTAATGCTATTTATGATGCTATTGGATTAAATATGAGAGAGTTACCAATGACTCCTGAGAAGATTCTTAGAGCGCTTGGAAAGATAAAATAAGTAAAAAAATATAAGAGAAATAAAAAAGCCCAAAAGACTTAAAAGTTTTTGGGCTTTTCTATTTAGGTAAAGCTAATTAGAAATTAATTGTTTTCTGACTTAGATTTTGATTTATAAAATCTTTTTGGTGCAGATTTTTTAGCTTCAGCGTTACTGTTTTTAGAGTGCTCTTTTCTAGCAACTCCATTTTTCTCATTGATAGCTCTTTCATGCTTTATAGCACCATTTTCTTTTTTCTTAGCTAGATTATCATTTTTTATATCCATTTTTCTTTTTTGTGCATTTCTATCTAAAGGCTTCTCTTTACCAACGATTTGAGAGAAAGTAACTTTATTTACTTTAACTATATCTCCCATAACTTTTTTATCTTCAGATGTTGCGAAAGATATAACTTTTCCAGCTTTATTTGCTCTTCCAGTTCTTCCACTTCTGTGAGTAAACGCCTCAGCAGTTCTAGGAAGATCATAGTTTATAACGTGAGTAACTTGTGGAATATCAAGTCCTCTTGCAGCTATATCAGTAGCTACTAATATTTTATATTGTTCTTTTCTAAATCCATCTAAAGCTGCATCTCTTTGGTTTTGAGATAAGTTTCCTTGGAAATTAACAGATTTATGACCTTTAGAATCAAGTATTTTACTTAAATGTTTAGCTTTATGCTTACTGTTCATGAAGATAATGATTGATTCCATATCTCCTTTAGAAAGAAGGTCGAATAAAGCATTTTTTTTATCTAATTGCTCAACATAATGTAGAGCATGTTCTATTAACTTTACTGGATCTTTATATTCAATTTCAACAAGTTGAGGATTATTTAAAACATCAGAAGTTAATTTTTTTATTTCAGATGGCATTGTAGCTGAAAAAAGTAATGTCTGTCTTCTCTTAGGAGTCACAGCTATTATTTTTTCTATATCTTTTAAGAATCCCATGTCTAACATGTGATCTGCTTCATCTAGAACTAAAAATTCTAATTTTCCTAATTTCAGGTGTCTTTCATTAATGTGGTCAAGTATTCTTCCTGGACATCCAACAACAATCTCTACTCCACGTTTTAAAGCTTCTATTTGAGTTTTGGCAGAAACACCACCATAAACAGTTGTGCTTTTTATATTTGTAAGTTTAGCAAGTTGAGTAATAGTACCATTAATTTGTTCTGCTAATTCTCTTGTAGGTGCAATAATTAAAGCACGAACTCCTTTTTCCTTAGCTGGTTTTTCTAATAATTTTTGTAAAATTGGTAAAACGAAAGCGGCTGTTTTTCCAGTTCCAGTTTTTGCTAGGCCAAGTACATCTTTTCCTTCTAAAACGAAAGGGATAGCTTTTTCTTGTATTGGAGTAGCTTCTTTATAACCCACTGCTTCCACTTGTTTTATGATTTGTTCTTTTAAATTAAATTCACTAAATTTCACTGACTCTCCATTTGTAACTTTTTTATTTTTTATTATTTTATTAATAAAATTTATTTATAACTAACATAAATATTATCAACTAATAATCTTATAGTCACATAATATTTTTCAATCCTCCTATTTTACCATGTTTGTAAGAAAATGACTAATAGAATTTGAAAAAAACAAAATAGAATGGAGAAATAGCAGACTTTAAGCAAAAAAAAAAATAAAAAAAGTAAATTATATAAATTAATAAAGAGGTATTTAGAATAAAAATATGGTATAATTGAACAGTATAATGATGTATTTTGGAGGAACTTTACGTGTTTGCTTTGGTAAAATTAGGTTTTTTAATAGTTAATATAATAGGGATATTTCTTTTCTTTATAGAGGGATGGCTCTCTTTTGCAATATTTTTAATTTTTATGTTTATTTTTCAACTTTTTGTTTATGCAAGTAATAAAAAATATAAGGGAAGAACGCATTTTGCTTCGAGGAGCAGAATAGCTACTTTTGTTATATATTTTATAGTTCTAGCAATAATTTCTAGAGCTATTAACTTACAAATCGTAAACGGTGATTATTATAGAGATAAAGAGTATGAACAGGTGAGTTCTGATTTTGTAAAAAGTGGAAAAAGAGGAACTATTTACGATTCAAATATGACTAAAATGGCATTTAATATAAACGTTTATAATGTGATAATAGATCCAACAAGAATTTATCAAAATAATGCTGTAAATTTAGTATTACAAGAGCTAATTGATAAAAAATATATACATGTAAATATGAAACAATTAAAAAAAGAGATAGAAGAGTTAGCTTTAAAAGGAAATAGATATAAGGTTATAGAAAAGAAGATAGATGAAATAGATAAAATCGCAATATCGGATATTTTAAAAAGTAACAAATTGAAAAATAACGAAATATTTTTTGAAAGAATATTAGAAAGAAAATACTATAAAGGTAGTACTTACTTTAATTTAATAGGAAATATAGGTTATCCTCCAAACTCAAAAGGGGTTATAAAGGTTGGAAACTTTGGTATAGAAAAATATTATGAAGAATATTTAAGAGAGAAATATCTTAAAATAAAAACATTCTTTACTAAAACAAGAGATATAAAACTGCCTATGTCAGAAGAGGTAGTAGAAAAATCTCTAAATGGAAAAAATGTATATTTAACAATAGATAACGAGATAAACTTTATTTTAAATACAGAGTTAGAAAAACAATTTTTATCTACAAAAGCAGAGGAAGCATACGCTGTTGTAATGGATCCTAACAATGGAAAAATTTTAGCAACTTCATATTTCTCGCAGAAGAAAAAAGATATAAGAAACCCTATATTCCAGGATCAATTTGAGCCAGGATCAATATTTAAACCACTTATTATTTCCGCAGCTATGGAAGAAAAGTATATAACACCTGAGACTAGATTTAATGTAGGCGAAGGAACTATAACTAGGTTTGGACATACAATAAAGGAAGCTTCAAGAGGAACAAGAGGTATTATAAATACTGGAGACATAATTAATAAATCAAGTAACGTAGGAATGGTATTGGTTAGTGAATACTTTACAGAGGAAAAATTTGAAGAGTATTTAAGAAAATATGGATTCTATGATAGAACAGGTGTTGATTTCCCAAGTGAGTTAAAACCTTATGCAGCATCTTATAAGAAATGGGATAAATTGAAAAAACCTACAATGGCCTTTGGACAAGGTATAGCAGTTACACCAATACAACTTATAACAGCTTTTTCTGCAATTGTTAATGGTGGAACACTTTATAAACCATATATTGTGGATAAAATTGTAGATCAAGATGGAACAGTTATAAGAAGAAATACACCGAAAGAGGTAAGAAGAGTTATATCTCCAGAGACATCAGAAAAGATAAAAATTATGTTAGAGAATAACGTAGCAATAGGATCTGGAAAAAAAGCTATTGTAAATGGATATAGAACTGGAGGAAAAACAGGGACAGCACAGTTAAGTGCTCCTGGTGGAGGGTATTTAAAAAATACTTATTTATCATCGTTTATAGGTGTATTACCAATGGAAAAACCAGAGTATACAGTCCTTATAATGATATTAAAACCTCAAGCAGACACTATTTATGGAAGATTTGGAAGTTCGGTTGCTGCTCCAGTGTTTGGAGAGATTGTTGCTAGAATAACAAGTAGTAAAAATATGAAATCAACAAATGTAGCTAGTTTTTCTTCTTTTAAAGAGAATAAAAATAATAATATAGAAAATAAACTATCTAAAGAGGTTGAAATATTAAATAAAGATTTAATGCCAAATTTAGTTGGGAAAAGTTTAACAGAGGTATTTAAAATATTTGAAAATACTAGGTTTAAGATTGATATTAAAGGTTCAGGAGTAGTAACAAAACAATTACCACTGCCAAATGAAAATATATATGAGTTAGATAAAATTAAATTAGAGTTTGGAGAGAGAGAGGCAAAAAAATGAGATATTTAAATCTCTATGTAGCGGGAACAAATGGGTTGTTTACTTATTGTGATTTTAATGATGAATATGAAGTTGGAATGTTTGTTGAGGTTAAGTTTAGAAACAAAGAGACTATAGCTATAGTTGTTGAAGTTGAAAAGACTAAAGAATTTGACTATAAGATTAACCCTATACTAAAAAAATATCCTATGGATCTAGAATATGATTCTAATTATATAAAATTACTGAAATGGACTAAAAATTATTATTTAACTGGGTATTCTCAAATATTCAATATTGGAATGCGAAAAAAAGAAAAAGCCTATGGAAAAGTATACTATGTAATAAATAAAAAATTAGAATTTGAAACTGATCTAGAGAAAAAAGTGCTTAAATATTTTGGTAAAAAAGATAAAATAGGAAAAGTATTTTTAGAAAAAAAGTTTGAAAAAAATGAAGTTGAAACATTAATTGCACAAGGAAATATATATATTTCAAAAGAGAGTTTAGTAAAAAATAGAGAGCATGCTCATTTAGATGAAGCTCTAGTTGAAGGGACATATGTCCAACTAAATGAAGAGCAAGAAAATGTAAAAAAGATAATATTAGAAGAGAATAGGAAATATTTTTTAATAAAAGGTGTAACAGGATCTGGAAAAACAGAAGTCTATATATCTTTAATAAAAGAAGGGTTAAAGGAAGGAAAAGGTACTTTGTTTTTAGTTCCAGAGATAGCTTTAACTCCACAAATAGTATCTAGATTTATAAAAGAATTTGGAAGTACAGTAGCAATTTTACACAGTAAAATGACACAAGATGAAATGGTAGAGCAATGGCGACAAGTTAGTTTAGGCGAAAAAAAAGTTATACTAGGAGTTCGTTCTGCTATTTTTGCACCCATAAAAAATATTGGATATATAATAATTGATGAAGAACATGAAAATACTTATAAGCAAGATAGTTCACCAATGTATCATGCTAAAACTGTAGCCTTAAAAAGAGTGGAAATAGAGGGGTGTAAATTGATTTTAGGTTCTGCTACTCCCTCAATTGAGTCTTACTATTATGGTGAAAAAAATGTGTTTAGACTGCTTGAAATGACAAAAAGATATAACGATGCACAGATGCCTAAAATAGAAATTGTTGATATGAAAGAGGAAGAGAATCCTTATTTTAGTAAGGTATTATTAGAAAAGATAAAAGATAGACTTTTGAAGAAGGAACAAGTAATTCTTTTCTTAAATAGAAAGGGGTATTCAACATATGTTCAATGTAAAGACTGTGGAAAAGTAGAAGAGTGTGAGCATTGCTCTATTAAATATAGTTACTATTTAAAAGATCAAATATTGAAGTGTAACTACTGTGGAACATCTAAAAAATATTCTGGGAAATGTAGCAGTTGTGGAAGTACTAATATTATACAAAGTGGAGTAGGAGTTGAAAAAATTCAAGAAGCTTTAAATGAAATATTTAATGTTCCTTCAGTAGTTGTAGACTCTGAAGTATCTAAAGAAAAAAACTTTCACAGTAATTTATATGAAGATTTTTTAAGTAAAAAATATAGTATAATGATAGGAACTCAGATGATAGCAAAAGGATTACATTTTCCTAATGTTACATTAGTAGGTGTAATAAATGGAGATTCAGCATTGAATTTCCCTGATTTTAGAGCCAATGAAAAAACTTTTCAATTAATGACTCAAGTTGCAGGAAGAGCAGGGCGTGGAGATAAAAATGGAGAAGTTATAATTCAAACCTATCAACCTGAAAATAAAGTATATGAAGATATCGTAAATAGTGATTATCTAAAATTTTATTCAAGAGAGATAGAAGATAGGAAGATTTTTACATATCCTCCATTTAGTAAAATGATAAATATTGGAGTATCCTCAACAAAAGAAGAGGGGTTAATTCAATTTGGAAAAGAGATTGTAAGAGATATTAGAAGTGAAGGTATAGAGATATACGGGCCTATGAAGTCCTTGGTATATAAGGTAAAGGATAGGTACAGAACTAACATTGTTATAAAAGGTGACAGGGCAAAGGTAGAGGAAGTAAAAAGAAGATTATCTGTTCTTTTGCCTGAATTAGGAAAAAATAAAAGATATAGAGTAGTAGTGGATGTTGATCCAATAAATTTAATATAAGAGAAGGTGGAAACTAATGATATATGATATAAAAATATATGGTGATGAGGTATTAAGAAAAAAATCTACAGAGGTAGAGGTTATAACAGAAGAGATTTTAGAAATTTTAAATAATATGGTAGAGACTATGCATGATGTTAAAGGGATAGGACTTGCTGCTCCTCAAATTGGGGTAAACAAGAGAATGTTTGTATTAGATATAGGTGATGGAAAAGTTAGAAAGGTAATTAATCCTAAGTTAGAGTATTTTGGGGATATTATAGAGTGTGAGGAAGGGTGTTTAAGTGTACCTGGTATCTATAGAGGTGTAAAAAGACCAGAGGGAGTTATTATAACGTATCTTGACACTAATGGTGAAACAGTTGTAGAAGAGGCTACAGAGCTTCTAGGGAGAGCATTTCAACATGAATATGACCATTTAGATGGAATTTTATATGTAGATAAAGTTTCTCCAGTATCAAAAAGATTAATATCTAAAAAATTAAAAAATTTAGAAAAAAATAGATAATTATTTTAATTAATTTTTATGGAGGCAAAAATGAAGCAGATATTTACATTAATAATTGTAACTGTGTTAGTTGGAGGAAACTGTGTTGCTTTTTTTCCACAAATAGCAAGAAGTTATAGTAAATATAGTAAAAACATGAGGAAAATAAGTGAAATAGACATAAAAGTGTTAGCGCTAACAGAGCAAATTGATGATTATTCTAAAAAAGTAGTAGAGTTAAGTGATCCTTATTATATTGAAAGAATAGGTAGAGATAAATTAAAAATGGTAAAAGAGGGAGAAAAAATTTATAAACTAGTAAAAGAATAGGAGAGATAAAATATGTTGTTTTATGATGAGTTTTTAAAAAAAATTAATGCTGAAAAAACATTAGAGTTTAAAGATTTAGAAATTTTTAAAATAGAATTCAAGAAAAAGTTAGTTTGGCTAGGAACAGGAATACCAATTATTATGATAAGTATATATTTTGCTTATGTAGCTTACTTAAATGATTATAAGCTTATTAATATAATATTTTCTATAATACTTATGTATATGGGATGTAAGCAAGTGTTAGCAACTTTTAAGTATGATATGAGAATTGATAATAAAGAGGGAAAAATAATATATGAAAAAATGAATATATATTTCTCTGAAATTGAAAGTTGTACCCTAAGAGAGAGTATAGTTGGAAAAAAATCTGATTACCAAATTATTCTAGATATAATAACAAATGATAAAAAACAATATCTTGTTCCCTTGATGATGAGCAAAAAAATAAAATTTGTGGCAAATGTAAAGGCAAAGTTAAATCAAAAATTTAAAATTATTAAATAAAATTTAAAATTTATTTAATAAAAATTTTAAATCATTAAATGAAAAACAAAAAAAATAAAAAAAAGTTTCCAAAAAAAAACACTTAAAAATCACTGCAAACCCTAGTGTGTTAGGGTTTGGCGGTGAAAAAATAGGGAAAAGAGGAAAAAAGTGTTTGACAAAAAGTAGTTAAAATGATATTATAATAAATGTCCGCGGGAATAGCTCAGTTGGTAGAGCGTCAGCCTTCCAAGCTGAATGTCGCGAGTTCGACCCTCGTTTCCCGCTCCAACAAATATGCGTCATTAGCTCAGCTGGTAGAGCACACGACTTTTAATCGTGTTGCCACAGGTTCAAGTCCTGTATGACGCACCATAATTTTTGCCCCGTTCGTTCAGTGGTAAGGACAATAGATTTTCACTCTGTAGACAGGGGTTCAATTCCCCTACGGGGTACCATTTAATTTTAAGGTCGCATAGCTCAGTTGGGAGAGCACCTGCCTTACAAGCAGGGGGTCACAGGTTCAAGTCCTGTTGTGACCACCATAAAATTTGGGGGTGTAGCTCAGTTGGTTAGAGCGCATGCCTGTCACGCATGAGGTCGCGAGTTCGAGCCTCGTCACTCCCGCCATTTAAATTAAATAGTACAGTAAAAAAAAATTATATATGCCGCTTTAGCTCATCTGGTAGAGCAACTGACTTGTAATCAGTAGGTGATTGGTTCGACTCCGATAAGCGGCACCATTTATTTTTTTAAACAGAACAATTTAACAAATTGGTAAAACAC
The DNA here is from genome assembly GCA_051656905.1 of Fusobacteriaceae bacterium. Taxonomy (GTDB): domain Bacteria; phylum Fusobacteriota; class Fusobacteriia; order Fusobacteriales; family Fusobacteriaceae; genus JAGNZR01. Next base: position 12,259 of record JBOFJQ010000019.1, read on the forward strand.
ATATTTATAAAAATTAAAATAGTCATGGAGTAAGATCTCAAAGATTTTGCTCCTTTTTTTTACACAGAAATAAATGAAGAAATTAGACATTTAAGTGTCGTATTAAGTGCACAAATAAAACATTTTTTTCCATATAAGTATTATATGTTTATATAAAATTTAAATACACCGTAGATAGATATATTTAAACTAGATATTTTACAATTAGGTACAAATAAAGTATTATAATAGAGTAAAAAGTCTGTATATTATACTTTTGGAGGGATAAAAATGCAAAAAATATTAGACGCGCTAGTTGAAAAGCATAAGGAAGTGACTAAACTGGGAAAATTAGCTGATTATATTCCAGAATTAAAGAAAGCTAACCCTGATGATTTAGGTATATTTATTTTAGATAATGAAGGTTCAGAGTATTTTGCTGGACAATATGATACAAAATTCACAGTTCAGAGTATATCTAAGGTTGTAGCATTAATGCTTGCTATTTTAGATAATGGAGAGGAGTATGTGTTCTCTAAAGTTGGAATGGATCCAAGTGGAGATCCCTTTAACTCGATTAGAAAGCTTGAAACTTCAAGTAGAAGAAAACCATATAATCCAATGATTAATGCAGGAGCAATAGTTGTTTCATCTATGATAAAAGGAAATGATGCAAAACATAAATTTGAAAGATTATTAGAGTTTTTTAAACTAATAACAGAAGATCCAACTTTAGAGCTGAATTCAAAGGTTTATTTGAGTGAATCAGAAACAGGAAATAAAAATAGAGCTATGGGATACTACATGAAAGCTGAAGGATTAATTACAGGAAATGTAGAGGAAGCTCTTGAAGTTTATTTTAAACAATGTTCTATAGATGTTACAGCTAAGACAATAGCAAGACTTGGTCTATTTTTAGCTAATGAAGGGCAAAATAGTAAAAAAGAAGAGATTATATCACCAAGAGTAAGTAGAATTGTAAAAACATTAATGGTTACTTGTGGAATGTATGATAACTCAGGAGAGTTTGCTGTAAGAGTTGGATTACCGTCTAAAAGTGGTGTAGGTGGAGGAATAGTTTCAGTTGTTCCTCATAAAATGGGAATAGGAATTTATTCACCATCATTAGATATAAAAGGGAATCCTATAGCAGGTATTACTTTGTTAGAAGATCTTTGCAATCAATTAAAGTGTAGAATTTTTTAAGGATAAATCAAAATTCAATTGCACTATTAAAAATAAAAAATTACGAATTAAGGGGGAACAATGGCATTTTTAGGAGCAGTAAACGGTATTTTATGGTCTTATGTTTTAATCGCAGTTTTAATTCTTTCGGGGGTATATTTCACATTTAAGTTAAAATTTTCTAATATTACACAAATTGGAGAGATGTTCAAAATAATGTTAGAAAAAGGAAACGGAAAAGGGGTTTCACCTTTTCAAGCTTTCTGTATTAGTGCAGGATCAAAAGTAGGAACAGGAAGTTTAGCAGGAGTTGCTTTTGCTTTATCTGTAGGAGGACCAGGTTCTATATTTTGGATGTGGATTTTAGCTCTTGTAGCAGGAAGTTTAAGTTTAGTTGAAAATACACTAGCACAAATCTATAAGAAGAAAGAAAATGGGATATTTGTAGGAGGACCAGCTTACTATATGGAGCTAGGAATGAATAAGAAGTATTTAGGGATAGCTTTCTCAATTCTTATTACAATAACTTACGGATTTATCTTTAATGCTGTTCAAGCAAACACAATTACTGTGGCATTCCAATATGCATATGGAATAAGCCAATTTACTGGAGCTATAATTTTAACTATTTTAACAGCTGTTATAATTTTAGGTGGAACACATAGAATCGCAAAAGTTTCTGAAATTATAGTACCTATTATGGGAGTATTCTATCTTTTAGTTGCAGTATTTATAATTTTAAAGAACTTTACAGCTATTCCAGCAGTATTCTCTTTAATAATGACAAATGCATTTACTACTGACGCTCTTGCAGGGGGAGCTTTAGGAACAGTTATTATGGAAGGTATCAAACGTGGTTTATTCTCTAACGAAGCAGGAATGGGATCAACACCTAATGCAGGAGCAAGTGCTTCTACAGATCACCCATTTAAGCAAGGGTTAGTACAAACTTTAGGAGTTTACGTAACAACTTTAGCAATATGTTCAGCAACAGCATTTATCATTTTATTCTCAGGTGTTTTAGGAACAGCTGGATATAAAGGGATTGAACTTACTCAATTTGCTATGACTCATGAGCTTGGAGCTTTTGGTAAAGTATTCCTTATGATTTGTATATTCTTATTTGCATTCTCATCTGTAATAGGAAATTATTTCTATGGTGTTGTTAATATAGCTTACACTGAAAATAAATCATTAGAAAAGCCTTTTAAAATACTTGCATTAGCAATGGTTTTCTGGGGATCTGTAAAAGATGCACCATTCGTATGGGCAATGGCAGATTTATTCATGGCATTCATGGCATTGTTTAATATTTATGCTATTTGTGTTTTAAGAAAACCGGCTGTTGAAGCTATCCACCATTATTTAGATGAAAAAAAGAAAGGAAAGAATCCAGTATTTACAAAAGATGTTCTTTCTGATTCAACAGGAATTCATTGTTGGGATGAAAAAGGTGAAGTATCATTATAATCTATATTTACAATGAAGATTAAAAATAAATGTTAAAAAATTAAGATTTAAAGAAAAGGGAGTTCTAAAAGAGTATCATTTATCTGATTCTCTTGAAGAATATCCCTTTTTTTTATAAAAAAACCTGTTTATACTAAATTTATATACTATATTTTTTTTTAATAATGTAGTATAATATAGTGCATATTTTTATTAGAAATATTGAAAGTTATGCTTTAGAATAGAAAAAAAGTTTGGTTTATAATATAAAATGACGCAGGGGAGACATGAATTATGAAAATTGTAACAAGATTAAAGGTATTTGTTGGTTTGCTGAGTATTTTAGGAGTATACTTCTTCTTTACAGCACCAAAGGTGTATGAAGGTCATGCACAAGGATTTCAAGGAGACGTAAAAGTAGCAGTCTCTATTAAAAACGATAAGATTAAAGATATCGAAGTTATTGAGCATTCAGATACTCCCAAGATAGCAGAGGTTGCTTTTGCTAGTTTAATTAAAACTATTAAAGAAACACAAAGTGTAGAAGTGAATGAAGTTGCAGGTGCCACATACTCTAGTAAGGCATTAAAAGATGCTGTTGTTATGGCTGTTCAGACAAGTGGAGCGAAATTGAAGAAGGTAGAAAAAGTAGCCTCAGTTACTAATGTGAAGGATGAAATAACTGATGTAGTAGTAATAGGTGGAGGAGGAGCAGGACTTGCTGCTGCTATTGAAGCTAAAGAGAGAGGGGCTAAAGTAATTTTAGTTGAAAAAATGCCTATTCTTGGTGGAAACACTAACTATGCTACAGGCGGGCTTAATGCTTCAGAATCTAAATTCCAAAAGAACAAGGATAGTAATGAGCTTTTCTATAACGATACAATGAAAGGTGGAAAACAAAAGAATGATCCAAATCTAGTTAAAGTACTTGTTGCAAAATCTGCTGAAGCAGTTGAGTGGTTAGTAGAAAGAGGGGCAGACTTAAAAGATGTAGGAAGACTTGGAGGAGCTAGTGAAGATCGTGCTCACAGACCACAAGGTGGAGGAAAAGTAGGACCAGATATGGTAGATTCTCTTGCTAAAAGAGCAGAAGCTGTAGGAGTGGATATAAGAGTTATGACAGCAGCAGTTTCTATTTCGTCAAGCAATGGAAAAATAGATGGAATAATAGCTGAAACAAATGGTAAAAAATATAAAATTGAGGCAAAAGCTGTTGTTTTAGCAACTGGTGGATTTGGAAATAATTCAAAGCTATTCTCAACTTTAAATCCAAACTTAAAAGGATTTGTATCAACTAATCATCCAGGGGCTACAGGAGACGCTATAGAGCTTGTAGAGAAGTATAATGTAGCATTAGTAGATATGAAAGAGATTCAAACTCATCCAACAGTTGTACCTTCTAATAAAACTATGATAACAGAAGCTGTTAGAGGAAATGGAGCAGTTTTAATTAATAGAGAAGGAAAAAGATTTATTAACGAACTTGAGACGAGAGATGTTGTTTCTAAAGCTATATTAGAGCAAGAAGGTAAAACATCATACTTAGTATTTGATCAAGGTGTTAGAGAGAGTTTAAAAGCTATTGAGCAGTATATTAAAATGGGAATTATAGTAGAAGGTAAGACTGTAGAAGAATTAGCTAAAAATTTAAGCCTTTCAAAGGAAAATTTAGAGTCATCTTTAGCAAAATACAATAAGTATGTAGCTGGAGGAAAAGATGAAGAATTTAATAGAGGAAGTTTAATAAGAAAAATCGAGACAGGACCTTTTTATGCAGTTGAGATTGCTCCAGCAGTTCATCATACAATGGGTGGAATCAAAATTAATGAAAAAACAGAGGTTTATAATAATGATGGAGTTGTTGTTCCAGGATTATATGCAGCAGGAGAAGTAACTGGTGGAATTCATGGAGCAAATAGATTAGGTGGAAATGCTCTTTCAGATATTATTGTTTTTGGAAGAATAGCTGGAGATTCAGCTTTTGAATATTCAAAAAATAACAAATAATAACTAATGAAGAATAACTATTGAATATTAAATAATAAATAACAAAAAAATAAAAAGAGCTGAATATAACTATTCAGCTCTTTAATTTTAAATTAAAAATTTTTTATTAGTTTTAGATATTATTTCTTTTTCATGAATTTTTGAAAATGATTTTGTGAAGAATTTTTTTCCAATGTAGGTTGCTTAGCAGGAGTAGATTCCTTTTTTTCTGTAGGCTTAATTCCTAAAATTTTTTCTTTAGCTAGACTATTATCGTCACCATTTCCTATTAAAAATTCAGAGTAAGCAATATCGTCATCATCACTATCGTAGATAGTAACTTCTAAAAAATCATTTTTTTTAATTTTAAGAGCTTCGAAATCTTTAATGTCACAAATAATGAATTCATCAGCTTCATCATGAATCTTATTAAAAACAACTAATTCACCCTTATTTTGTTTTGCAACCTTGATATAGTGTTTAATAACATCAGTAAGTGTCTCATAGTTTATATTGTATACCATTTTTACCTCCAAAAAATATTATTTTCTTTATCTTATTCTACATTAAATAAATATGTATGTCCATATACTTCTATGAATTGAGGCTGTAAGAAAAAAACATAAAAAATTCTATTAATAATTTAAATTTTTTTATAGAGTTTTATGGAAAAAAAATGAAAAATGCAGTATAATCCTTAATGGAATATAATTTAAAATATAAATAATTGTAATGTATTTTAGAGACACCCCAGATATTTAGGAGGAAAAGAATGTCAGGAGAATTAAACGAACTTTTAAGACTAGTAAACAATGTAGGCATTGAAAGAGAATTAGATGGAATTAAATATTATGAGTACTATAAAGGTCAATATTCAATGTTGAGAATGCTTAATTTAGAAAATATTATTTCTAATAAGAAATTTTTAGATTTACTTGAGTATGTAAGAAAAGAGCATAATAGAAAATCTAGTTTATATATACCGCCAATATTCCCAATGTTAGATTCTATAGAATTTGGGTTAGAAAGAATTTTAAATGAGAGTTATAAAGATAGATTAACTAAACTTGATTTTGTGTATGGAAAAGAGTTTTGCTCTTATAACCTGTATATGGAACTTTTAAATGAAATAAGAAAAATTTACAATATAACAGTTACTCCAGAAAATCAAGATACAAGCTTACTTGGAAATTTTGAAAATAGAAATAATAATCAAGAAAGCTTTGATAGCAGAAGCATTAACCAAGAGAATTTAGAATCTCAAAGTTTTAAAAGGGAACCTGAAATTGCACAAAACTTTAGAAGGGAGCCAGAATCTAAACCTAAAGAGATAAAATTAGATTTATTAAACTTTTTTGAAAATAGTGGAGAGCAAGAGTCGTCAGGGTCTTTCTTCTCTTTAGATAGTAAAAAAAGTGAGGAAAATAAAAAAAGTGATTTAGGAATAGATATAGAAAAAGAAATCTTTTGTTTGAAAGATGATAGCTTTAAAAAAGATGGATTAAAAAAAGGTACATTGGTATTTTGCTCTCTTTTAAATACTGAAATAGATAATAATGGAATTTGTTTTGATATTTCTATGGTGGTTGATGGAATGGCAAATAAATCTGAAGCACCAAGAGAGATATTTAAAGTAAAAAACTATAAAGAAATTTGTATAAATTGTAGTAATCATAAAAGTATCTAATTTTAAAATCAGAATTGAAGAATAAAATAATAAAGAAATAAAGAAATAATAAAGAAAAAAGATAGAAAATAAAAAAAGATAGAAAATACTTTATTAAAAAGGTTTTTCTATCTTTTTTTCATATGCTTTATTTGAAAATTATCTTCTCTCTTCTGGATAAGAAACTATTCTTATCTCCATAGGAACCACACCTTGAGAAGTGGAAGCTATAGAAGAAAAAGCAGCAGAACTCAAGTCAACAACTCTTCCAGGAACAAAAGGTCCTCTATCGTTTATTCTTGCATTTATTCTTTTCCCAGTTTTAATATTTGTAACTTCAATAATTGTTCCAAATGGTAGAGATTTATGTGCAGCAGTAAAATCATTCATATTAAATCTTTCCCCTGATGCAGTAGAATTTCCATGAAGTTCTTTTCCATACCATGATCCTTTTCCTTGTTGGTAAAACTCATACATATCGGATCCTCTGAAAGGTGGCTTGTCATTTATTTCTTTAGTTATGTAAGTAATTTCTTGTGAGGTAGGCTCTTTTTTAACACTTTTAGAAGAACAACCAACAAAAGTAAATGATAATAGTAATACTATATAAATAATGTTTTTCATATTTAACCTCCTAAATAATGTAAATAAAATTATTCAGTTAGTATTTTAACATATTAATCTGAAAATTAACAGAAAAAAAATATTATAATTATGTTTTAATTTTTTTTATAAAAATGTTATAATATACTGAATCAAAATTTGTACTAAGAACAAAAGGTATGAAATAAAAAAAATAAAATCTAAAAGGAGATAAAATAATGAATAAAGCTCTTGAAATAGTGACAAGTAATAAGATGACTTTTGAGCAAAAAGTTATTAATCTTGCACGTTATGCAGAAAGTACAATAGATGTTTTAGAGAAAAGCGATAGAATAAAAGAGTATTTAGAAAATGGAATTGTATGTGATCTTTTTGAAGGGAATGCTCCTTATAGACCGAGATATATACTACCAGATTATGAAAAATTTATGAAAACAGGATCTAAGTTTTTGGAATTAGAACCTGCAACAAATATATTTGAAGCAACAAATAACCTATTAATATTTTATAAACATGTACCGTCAATTACAACTATGCCTGTTTACTTAGGTAATATAGATTATCTTTTAGAACCTTATGTAAAAAATGAAGATGAGGCATACCTTGCAATTAAATTATTTTTAAAACATATAGATGCAACAATTACAGATTCTTTCTGTCATGCTAATATAGGACCAAAAGATACAAAAGCTGGAAGAATAATACTGAGAGTTATGAGAGAGTTACAACTTCCAACTCCTAATTTAACTTTAAAATATGATGAAACAACATCGGACGAACTAGCAGTTCAAGCAATTAGCACAGGACTTATAACAGCTAAACCAAGTTTTGCTGATAATAGAAAGTTTGAAAAAGATTTTAAAGGTGACTATGGAATAGTTAGTTGCTACAATGGTTTAAAAGTTGGTGGAGGAGCAAACACTCTAGTACGTATAAGATTAAGAAAATTATCTTTACAAGCTAAATCAATAGAGCATTTCTTTGAAACTGTACTTCCTGAAGTATCTGAAGAAGTATTAAAGTATATAGATTTAAGATCTAAATTCATAGTAGAAGAGAGCAATTTCTTTGAATCAAACTTCTTATGTACAGAAGGATTTTTAGCTAAAGAGAAATTTACAGGATTATTTGGAATAGTAGGATTAGCAGAGTGTGTAAATAATCTTTTAAAAGCTGAAAAGCAAGAAGATAAATTTGGATATAGTGCTATTGCAAACGAACTTGGAATAAGAGTGGTTAGTGCAATAGAAGCTTATATAAAAGGACATAAAACTCCTTATGCAGGAGAGTTCTTTGATAATACACACCTGTTCCACTCACAAGTTGGAATAGAAACAGATGAAGAGGAGAGCCCAGGATGTAGAATACCTGTTGGACAAGAGCCAGAAATATTCGATCATATAATTCAATCAGCTCCATTCCACAAATATTTCCCAAGCGGTGTAGGAGATATATTTGTATTTGATGAGACTTATAAAAGAAATCCAGAAGCTATTTTAAATATAATAAAAGGTGCTTTTAAAACTGATTTAAGATTCTTCTCTTACTATTGCACTGATTGTGATGTAGTAAGAATAACAGGGTATCTTGTAAAAAGATCAGAGATGGAAAAATTAGATAGAGGACAAATTGTTCTTAGAGATACAGAGGCACTTGGGAAAGGAAGTAGAGATAATGGAAAAGCACTTGATAGAAGAGTTAGAAACTAAAAGAGCTCAAGTAGTAAAAATATTTAAATTTTCAAATGTTGATGGACCTGGAAATAGAATGGCTATTTTTTTTCAAGGTTGCAATTTTAATTGTAAATATTGCCATAATCCAGAAACAATTCCTTTTATAAATCCAGAAGTAAAATTAATGTCTGTAAAAGATATTATGGATATGTTGGGAAATTTACATTATTTCTTAGAGGGAATAACTGTAAGTGGTGGAGAGGCAACACTGAATTATGAATTTATTTCAGAGCTTTTTAAAGAGATAAAAGGAAAATATCCAAATCTTACATGTTTCGTAGATACTAATGGTTCTTTAGACCTCTCAGAAGCTAAATTTGAACAGTTAATGAATACTACTGATAAGTTTATGCTAGATGTTAAGGCTTGGGATCATACTGCTCATGAGAGCCTTACAGATATGGCGAATAAAATAGTTATTAAAAATTTAGATTATTTAATAGATTTAAATAAAATTTATGAAGTAAGAGTAGTTGTTTTAGAAAATGAAATCTTTGGTAGTGAAGAAACTGTAAAAAATGTAAGTGAAAAAATAAAAAATACAGATATAAAACTGAAACTAATTAAATATAGACCTCACGGTGTTAGAGAAGAGATGAAAAAAGAATTGAGACCTCCTAGTGTGAAAAAAATGGAGAGATTAAGAGATATATCTCTAGAAATTGGTGTGAGTGGTGTTCAAATAATATAAGTTAAATGAAATGGAAAGCTTAAAAAAAGTTATCCATTTCATTTTTTTAGAAATTAAGGAGAAAAATATATGATAAAAGAAGCGTGTGTTGGATCTTTTAATGAAGCTAAAATAGCCATAATCAATGGTGCAAATAGAGTAGAACTTTGTGAAAATTTAGAAGTAGGAGGAACTACTCCTTCTTATGGAATGATAAAAAAATGTATTAAAGATTTAGAGGTGCCTACCTTAGTAATGATTAGACCAAGAGGTGGGGATTTTAATTATTCGATAGATGAAATAGAAATTATGAAAGAAGATATATTAAATTGTAAAAAGTTAGGAGTTGTAGGAGTTGTATTTGGAGTTTTAAAAGCAGATAATACAGTTGACTATGAACTATTAAAAGAGCTAGTTGAAATATCAAAACCTATGGAGATAACTTTCCACAAAGCTATTGATGAAGTTGAAAACCCTGTGAAAGAGATAGAAAAATTTATTGAGTTAGGAATAACGAGAATTTTAACTTCTGGGAAGAAAGATACTGCTTTAGAAGGACAACTATTATTGAATGAGATGCTAAAAGCTTCCCAGAATAAAATTAAAATAGTTGTTGCAGGAAAAGTTACTAAGGACAATTTAGAAACGATATCTCAAAATATCCCATCTTCTGAATTTCATGGTAAGAGAATAGTATAGTAGGAATTAAAAAAAAGCTCTCAATTTGAGAGCTTTTTTTATTTAAAGATATATTCATTTTTTATAACTTTATAATTTTATTAGTTATGGCTTATTTAATTACTCTTTCAATTCTATCATTAATTAAAACCAGAACCTCTTGCATACCCATTTCTAAATGATTTACAGTTTTTGTTACGTCATAGTATAAAGAAACTTCATCTCCAACTTTGATGTTATCATCAACTAGTACGAAAGTATTATCCATAGTAATTTGTTTAATTTCAAATTCTTTTCTTTTAATTAAACATTTTCCAAACTCATTTTTCTTGATAAAACCGTCCCCATACCCTATTGTTATTCTAGCAATATTTTTATTATCATCAATTCCTAAAGAATCTTTTAATTCATAAGCTAAATATTTGTTTTGTTCTATAGATTTAATATCTTCAACAGCACCTATTAAAGAAAAAACTTGTTTTAAATTAGGTTCGTGATAACCAGATTCTTGAAGACCATAAGTAAGCATACCAGGTCTTATATGTGTAACAATTTCACAATCATAATTAAAAACAGAAGCACTATTTTGGAAATGAATCATTTCAAATTTTTCTCTTCCTATTTTATTTATTAAGTTAGTAAGATTATTTATTACTTCTAAACCATCCTTATAAGTAGCAGCAAATAAATGAGTATAGATTCCTGAAAAAACTAAGTTTTTTTCTTTTATGATATCTAATAATTCATCTTGCTGATTATATGAAATACCATTTCTTCCAAAACCGAAATCTATTTTTAAATGCATTCTATTAGAAGGTATTCCATAGTTTAAAGCATCTTTAAGATGAGTAAGATTATTTATTGATAATAAGATATTTTTTTCGTCGATAACTAATTCAAACTCTTTGATAGACTCAAGAACTACAATCTTAATATCAGGATAATTTCCGTTTCTAAGTATCTTTTTAGCTTCAGATAGCTTAGCTACTATAAATTCTTTTTGTCCTGCAGAGTATAGAATGCTAACAATTTCATTTATTCCATGACCGTAAGCATTAGCTTTTATTACGGGAATAATTTTTTTATTTTTAATAGTGGTTAAGTATTGAATATTGTGTAATAAATTGTCCTTATTTATAACTAATTTAAAATTATTATTTGCCATAACTTTCCCCCTTAAGTTTTTGTTATATCTATAATATCGTTATTTGTAGTAAAAATCAATCTATATAAGTTAAAAAACAAAAAATAAAATATAGAAAATATAATTATGGTATAATTATTGTGGATTAAGTAGGAAATAAGAGGTATACTTACAGATATATTTAAATGTTATTAGGAGTGATAAAGTGAAAAAGGTAAAAATTATAATCGGTTCAATTTTGATAGCTTTAATCTGTGTTTTAGGTGTAGTTTATTATAAACGTGATGCATATTTTGATCAATTTTTAAGAAACTCTTTGAAGATAGAGTTTAAAGATTCGAAAGTAGATTTTTTTAAAAAAAATGTAACATTAAATGAAGTAAGCTATAAAAAAGTAAAAAAAATGATAACTAATACTTATACAGCAGAGAAGGTAATGGTTGATTTTAAAGAGATAAATGTAAAAGAAAGATTAGCTCATATAAATAAAGCTGAAGTGGAAGGGTTTAATTTTATCACTGAAATAAATGATGAAAAGGAAAAAGTTGCTTTACAAGAGGAAACACCAACTTCAACACCAACTAATGAAGTGGTAGCTTTAGATAAAAAACAAGAGAATAAAGTAGTAATATCAGATAGTTCTATGAATGATTCTAAGAAGAAAAAGAAAAAAGATAAATGGTACAGCCCTTTTAAAGATTTAGTAAAGAAAATTGAAGAGGTAGCAAAAGAAAAAATGTTTTCACCTTCATCATTAGTTGATGATGATTTATTAGATGCAATGATAAATGAAAAAATAGGGAAAGATTTAGAAAAAAAACTAAATAAAGAAGTAGTTAAAATAAATTATTTCTATGGAGGGTTAAAAGAAGAAAATACTCTAAGAAAAAGTGTAGACCCATTATCGAATAATCAAAATTTAGAAAATAAAGAATGGACTGTAAAAATAGATAGTTTGGATATTGACTCTAAATTATTTAATACAGTTTTAAAAGGTAATATAAAAAATATTGTGGTGCCTCTTTGTATGGTGGAGGAAGAGTCTCCAATAAAAATTGAGTTGTCAGATATAACAAATATAAATAAAATTTCAGGAGAATTGTCTATAGACAAAGCTAATATAGTAGTTAACGCTCCAGAGTTTGATTATAAAATGATTCCTGATGCTGCAAGATATATTGAAAGTGGAGAGTTTAATTTAACACAAACATTAGATTACAAGGATGATGTTTTAGTTATAGATGGAATGATAATTGTAAAAAATCTTAAATTAAATACTGATAATCTTGTAAATGAAATCTTAAAAAAGAATAAGATTCCTCTTGTTGATCCAAGAGCTCAAATTCTGAAATATATGTTTAAAAAAATTAATAGTGCTAAATTAATATATACATACGATTCGAAAGAGGGTAAATTAGTAATAAAAACAGATTTACAGAAACAACTAAGTAAAATTTTAACTAACGAGCTAAAATTAAAAGTAAATTAATAGATGCATTACTGAAATTTTTAAAGGAAAAACACTTTGTTTTATAAATAATATATCATACATAGAAGTTCATCTATAATTATAGAACTAAAAATGGAGGTATATCATGAAGTGTTTAGTTATTTATTCTCATCCTAATGAAAAAAGCTTTAATTTTGCAGTAAAAGAGGAGGTTGTAAAGCAACTTCAAGAAAATAAACACGAAGTAGAAGTAAGGGATCTTTATGCTATAAACTTTAACCCTGCTCTATCCCTTAAAGACTTTTCTATACTTGGAGAGGGGAACATTCCAAAAGATATAGAAATAGAGCAAAACTTTATAACGTGGGCAGATGCAATTATAGTTATTCACCCTACATGGTGGAACAGTTTTCCTGCAATGCTAAAAGGGTATATAGATAAAGTTTTATTACCTGGATTTGCATATAAGTATGGAGATAGTGGAGTTGTACCTTTATTAACAGGAAAAAAAGGGCTAATTTTTAGAACTTTAGGTGGCGACGAAAAACTAAATCTAGAAGATGGTAGAAAAAAAGCATATGAGACTACATCAAATTATGGAACGCTTGGTTTTTGTGGTATAGATATACTAAATATAGAAAATTTCTGGTCAGCTCCTTTTGTTGATGATGTAAAAAGAAAAGAATATCTATCAAAAATAAAAGAAGTTATCAAAAAGTTATAAAATAAATAAAAAAATAATAAATAAAAAAAGTATTTATGTTTAATTCATAAATACTTTTTTATTTTATATTTTAAAATTATTTTATATAAAGCATATTTTTTAAATATTCAAAAAAATACTTATAGTGTCTCTAAAGGTGGTAGGTCAAACTTTTTACCTAATTGGCAAATATCTTCATATACAATATCAAGAAGTTCAATACCATTAACTAAATTATAATCCTCAGCTTCACTTTCTTTAAGCCCAGCATAGTATACTCTGTCATTCTCAGGAGATGGAGGAGTATTTTTTAAACCTTGTAGAAGTTCATCCATGTCAGCTTTGAATTGATTAATATCTCTGAAGTTTTCTATCTTTATAGCCATAAAAAAATGACTTACACGAGAAGCTGTGCAACGAGCATCTTGTATTTTATCAGAGAACTCACTTCCTGCTAAAACACCAGTTAAAATATCTACCATCATAGCAAGTCCGTAGCCTTTATGGCCACCGAAAGTTTCCCCTTCCCCTCCAAGTGGTAAAATTCCTCCACCTAAATTATTAATAAGACCTTTTAGAATAAGACCAGGATTATTTGCTGTTTGCCCATTATTGTCTACAGCCCATCCATTTGGAAGTGTCTTTCCTTCTCTATTGTAAACTTCAACTTTTCCTACAGTGATAACAGTTGTAGACATATCTAAAACAAAGTCTTTCTCTTTATTTGCAGGTGCAGCAAAAGCTATTGGATTAGTACCAAATTTAACTTTGGTACCGAAAGTTGGCATTCCAAATGCAGATGAATTAGTCATAGAAAAACCTATCATATCTTTTTCTGCAGCCATCATAGCATAGTATCCAGCTATTCCATAGTGATTAGAATTTCTTACACACCCAATTCCAATTCCATGTTTTTCAGCTTTTTCAATTACTCTATTCATAACATCATAACTAACAGCCGCTCCCATTTTTCCATCTCCATCAACAGCTAGAGTGTTAGGTGTTTCTTTTATGATATTTAAGACTCCATTTAAATTTGTAACATCTTTCTCAATCGCTTCTACATACATAGAAAGTCTAGCAACCCCATGAGATGGGATATTTCTTAAATCAGCTTTAACAAGGACATCTGCACAGATATCAGCCTCATTTTTTTCAACTCCATTGCAATGAAGTACTTGTGAACAGTAGTCTCTAAGTTTTGTTGAACAAATTTGTTTCATAATCTCTCCTCTTGCAAAAATATTTTTTTATTTCATAGATAGTATATCTTTAAAGGGAATTTGTCAAATGAAATGTTAAAATTATTTTATAGATGAGAAATAAATATGATATAATCTTAAAAATTAAAAATTAAAAATTAAAATTTGAAATAAGGAGGATTTATGCAAAACTTAAGAGTGAAAAAACTTGAAACACAAAGAATTGAGTTTAAAGATTGGGAGAATATAGGGTTTAATTTTGCAGAAAAACTATGGGGAAATAAAAATGTAACAGAGTTTCTTTCAAGTAATGGCGTATTTAGTGAAAGTGTAATAAAACAAAGATATGACTTGGAAGTTTCAAATTATAAAAATTTTAATATTCAATATTTTCCACTTTTCTATAAACAAAGTGATGAATTTATAGGGTGTTGTGGAATAAAAAAATATATAGGGGAATTAGGTAGAGAAAAATTAATAGAGAGTAGTGTTGTTAGCTATACAGATGCTGAGCTAGAAAATTTATATGAAATGGGATTTCATTTTTTACCAGAATTTTGGGGAAAAGGATTAGGTGAGGAAGCAGCCTTAAAAGTGATAGAATATTCTTTTAATACTTTAAAGAGTAAGGCAATTTTTGCAGGACATAATCCTAAAAATATTAGATCTGCAAAACTTTTAAAAAAATTAGGATTTGTCCTTATAGGGGAAGAATTTTTTCCTCCTACAGGTCTAATGCACCCATTATATATGCTAAAACAGAATTAAGATTATTTAAAACAAGTAAGATAATCTGAAAAATTAAAAGGAATATTTAATTTTTAAATTTGTTTAAATACAAAAAGTATTTTGAATGAGAACAAATTGAACTGTTTTTTATAAAAAGTAAAAGGAAAATATAAAAATACATTGTATACTCTTAAGGAAACCATTAAAGGAAAGGGGGAGAGTTTAATTATGAAAAGGGTTATAGTACCAATAAAGTTAAAACCAGATACAAAAGAAGAGTTCTTGAAAGAGTTAAATTATTTAATAATGGAAAGTAGAAAGGAAAATGGATGTATAGAGTATAACTTTGTTGAAACTGATAATGCAAACTTTTGTTACATTATAGAATTATGGAAAAATAAAGATGCTTATAGAAGTCATTTGAGAACCCCTCATTTTTTATATCATTCTCCTCGTTTAGCAAAATTTAGAGAGATAGAACTTCCTGTTGAAACTTATGATATTGGAGAAATAGAACATAATAAGTCGCTTTTAGAAAATAGTATTTTTAAAAGAAGAAGTGTAAGAGAGTATGAAAATAAAGAAGTTGAAGAAGAAAAAATCGAAAATATTTTAAGAGCAGCAATGTCAGCCCCTACTGCTGGGAACCAGCAGAGTTGGGAGTTTGTTGTTATAAAAAATAAGAATCATTTGAACAAACTTTCAACTATAAGCCAGTTTTCTACTCCTATAGGTTTAGCACCTTTAGCTATAGTAGTAATGGCAACTACTTCTGGAAAAAAATATCCACAAAATATAGAACAAGATTTAGCAGCTGCTACTGAAAATATTCTTCTTCAAAGTGTAGAAGAGGGACTTGGTGGAGTTTGGATTGGACTTTCACCTGAACTTGATAGAATGGAATCAGTAAGAAAAATATTAGATCTTTCACATGAAAAAATTCCTTTTTCCATAATCCCTATTGGATATCCTTTAAATGAAGGGGAAAAAATAGATAGGTTTAATAGAAATAAAGTATCTATTCTAAATTAAGAAAGTAATAAAAATAATTGTAAATAGAGGAATTGATTCAAATTTTTAATTTGATTTATCCTCTATTTTTATTAAATTAAGAAAGGTTATAATATGGAATTGTAGTAAATAAAATGGAATACTATAAAATTAAGTTAAATTAGAGGGGGTCAAAGAGAAAATTATGAAGACTAAAAAGCTTAAAATTGTAACAATTGGTGGAGGGAGTAGTTATACTCCAGAAATAATAGAAGGATTTATAAAAAGAGCATCAACTCTTCCCATAAAAGAAATATGCCTTGTAGATATAGAGGAGGGAAAAGAGAAACTTGAAATTGTTGGAAATTTAGCAAAAAGAATGGTAGAAAAAGCGGGGCTTGATTGGAAAGTAACTCTTACTTTAAATAGAAGAAAAGCTTTAAAAGACGCAGATTTTGTAACAACACAGTTTAGAGTTGGTCTTTTAGAGGCAAGAATAAGGGATGAAAGAATACCTTTATCTATGGGAATGATGGGGCAAGAAACAAATGGAGCTGGTGGATTTGCAAAAGCTATGAGAACAATTCCTGTAATTTTAGATATATGCAAAGATATGGAGGAGATTTGTCCAGAGGCATGGCTAATTAATTTTACAAATCCAAGTGGAATGATAACTGAAGTAGTTTTAAATTATACAAAAATAAAAGCAATAGGTCTTTGTAATGTTCCTGTGGGAATGGCAATGGCAATAGCTGAAGTTTTAGGAGTAAAAAAAGATGAGTTTTTATTTCATGCAACAGGGATAAATCATTATGTATTTGGAAAACATGTTTACTATAAAGGAAAAGATATATTACTAGAACTAATGCCTAAACTAATGAAATCTGAGAAGTTTAATCCTAAAAACATAACAGATATACCTTGGATGGAAGAGCAGATTGAAAAAATAGGATTAATGCCTTGTCCATATCATAAATATTATTATTTAACAGGTGATATGTTAAGAAAACAAATTAAAGACTATGAACAGAATGGAACAAGAGCAGAAACTGTAAAAAAAGTGGAAATTGAACTTTTTGAGCTTTATAAAGACCCTAATTTAAAAGAGAAACCTAAGCAATTAGAGCAAAGAGGGGGAGCTTATTATTCAGAAGCAGCTTGCGAACTTATTAATTCTTTATACAATGACTTAAGAGTTCCTATGGTTGTAAATATTTTAAACAAAGGCACTATAAAATGTCTGCCTGATAATGCTTCCATAGAAACAACATGTTTAATATCTTCAGCAGGAGCTATACCTTTAACAGTGGGAAGATTACCATTAAGTGCAGAAGGGGAACTTCAAACTTTAAAAACTTATGAGCAAGTGGCGATTCAAGCAGCGCTGACAGGGGACTATGGAATTGCTCTTCATGCTTTAACAATAAATCCATTGGTAGAATCAGGTACTAAAACAAAAGAAGTATTAAATAGAATAATAAAGGAGAATATTAAATATTTACCTCAATTTAAACTAGCATATGATGAAAAGATAAAATAACTTTATTAAATGAAAAGAAAATATTATTTTATAAAAGAGGTGTTCAATGAATTTTTTTGATAAAATAGAAGTATTTTTAGCTGGTCCAATGTCAAAACTAGCAAATCAACCACATATGAAAGCAATAAGAGATGGGATGGCTTCAGTAATTCCATTAACGATAATAGGAAGTCTTTTTTTAATAATAGCTTTTCCTCCTGTACCTCAAAGTTGGAAGGAAAGTGTAGAATTTTTTAAATGGATTTCACAAAATACAAATACTATTTTATTGCCATTTAGATTAACAATGGGTTTATTAACTATTTTCGCAATTTATAATACGGGATATAATTTAGCAAAATATTATAAATTAGATGGTGTTAGCGGAGGAACTCTTTCTCTTGTGGGATTTTTCTTAACTATTATTCCTAAAGTGGCTCAAACTATAGGAGATAATCCTGAAAAATTAGGATTTGTATTGCCTATGAAATATTTAGGAGCACAAGGTCTTTTCGGTGGATTTATAGTGGCTATATTTTCTGTAGAAATGTTAAAGTTTTTTATGAAAAATAATTTAGTAATAAAAATGCCAGAAGGGGTTCCAGAAGCTATTAGTAAATCATTTTTAGCTTTGTTTCCAACTTTAGCTGTGGTATTTATAATATCAACTATTACTATATTCTTTAAGGTAGATGTCCATGGAATCGTATATAAAATCTTTCAACCTTTAGGAGTATTTTTAAATGGTCCTTTTGGTGCAGTATTAGTTGTATTCTTTATATGTTTACTTTGGTCAGCAGGACTACATGGAGATTCAATTATTGGTCCTTTAGTAAGACCTTTATGGCTAGAACTTTTAGATCAAAATGCTAGAGCAATGGCAGATGGAGCAAAAATTCTACCTAACATAGCTCCTGAACCTTTTTATCATTGGTTCATTTGGATAGGTGGGTCAGGGTGCACAATAGGCTTAGTTTTTCTAATGTTATTTAAAGCAAAATCTTCACATCTAAAGGCTATTGGAAAAACAGCATTAATTCCAAGTATATTTAATATCAACGAACCTGTAATTTTTGGAGCTCCAATTATGTTAAATCCATATTTAGTTATTCCATTTATATTAGGGCCAATAACTATAACAATAACAACGTATATTGCAATGTATATGAACTGGGTTTCAAGACCTGCAATTTTAGTACCCTGGACATTTCCAGCTCCTATTGGTGCTTTTTTATCAACTAATGGTGATATAAGAGCGTTGTTACTTTGTGTATTTAATATTTTTTTAATAGCCCTTATATTTTTTCCTTTCTTTGATGCATATGATAAAAAATTATTAAAAGAAGAGTTAGGTGAAATATAACTAAAAAAAGTTGCAAAAGTCACATTAATTTTATTAAGATGATGATAGAATTATTTCATAAAGAACAAAATAATAAATTAATGAGGTGTTTTAAATGAAAAGAGATATCGTAGTAATAGATGAAAAAAAATGTACAGGGTGTGGTTTATGTGTTCCTAATTGTCATGAAGGGGCTCTACAAATAATTGATGGAAAAGCAAGACTTATAAGTGATTTATATTGCGATGGTCTAGGAGCATGTTTAGGTCATTGTCCAGAGGGAGCAATGGTAATTGAAAAGAGAGAAGTTGAAGATTATGACGAGAGAAAGGTAATGATAGATAATATCATACCAGCAGGAGAGAACACAATAAAGGCACATATTTCACATTTATATGAGCATAATGCAATGGATTTTTATAAAATAGCATTGGATACATTAAAAGAATTTAAAATTAAAAATCCTTTAGAAAATATTGAGAAGGCATCTGAAGAAGAGGTTAAGCATAGTCATTCAGGTGGATGTCCAGGATCAAAAATGATGAGTTTTGAATCAAAGCAAAATGAAAAAGCTGTAGGGGAAGTTGATTCACAACTTACTCAGTGGCCTGTTCAGCTTCACTTAGTTTCACCACAAGCACCATATTTTAAAAATTCAGATTTATTACTTGCAGCGGATTGTACAGCATTTGCTGTGGGAGATTTTCATTCAAAGCATCTGAAAAATAGAAGTTTGGCTATAGCTTGCCCTAAACTTGATAATGGACAAGACATATATGTTGAAAAATTAATATCAATGATCGAAAATAATAATCTAAACACAATAACATGTATGATTATGGAAGTACCTTGTTGTGGAGGACTTTTAGCAATTGCTAAACAGGCAGTAGCTAAAGCAAAAAGGAAAATTCCGCTTAAAGTTATAGTTGTGGGAATAAAAGGAAATATTATACGTGAAGAGTGGGTTTAGAAAAAAAATAAAAACTAAATAGGAAAAAATGGAATTATACAGTATAGAAGCAGGGGAGTAATAAAAACTTCCTTGTTTTTTTATCATAAAAAATAAAAAATTATTAAAATGATATTATTATTTTCATTTTTTACAGAATTGTAACACTTTTTTCATTAAGATGTATTGAAACAACATGAAACGTGTAAAAAACAAATATAAATTTCTAAAAAAGTACTTACAATTCGAAAAAAATATGTTAAAATATTAAATATAAATAAATTAAAAAATTAGGAGGTTTTTATGAGCGGGCATCAAAATACCGATCAGAACAAAATGGGGTTAGTAGCATTAGCCTTAATGATTTTCACATCAGTTTATGGATTTGCAAATATTCCATTATCTTACTTTAATATGGGGTATTCAGCAATACCATACTTCATATTAGCAGCAGTACTTTATTTTATTCCATTCTCTCTAATGATAGCAGAAATGGCACAAGCGTTTAAGGATTCTCAAGGTGGAATTTATACATGGATGGAAAATTGTGTAGGAATAAAGTGGGCATTTACAGGAATTTTCATGTGGTGGATATCATATGTAGTATGGATGGTAGGAAAAGCAACAAATATGTGGATACCATTATCTTTTGGACTTTTTGGTAAAAATGTTTTTACTGATGCAAACGTATTACTGTGGACAGGATTAAGAGCATCTCAATTCTTTGGAATTATAGGAATTGTATTTATGATTTTTGCAACTTATATCGGAATTAAAGGTATTAAAGGTGTTGCAAAAGTTGCTGCAATTGGTGGAATAGCAGTAATAGCACTAAATATAATGTTATTTGTTGGTGGAGTAATAGTTTTAACAACTAACGGATTATCTTTAGGAGAGATGAATTTTAATATGTTCCAATCTCCAAATCCAAAATTTGGAACTCCAGTAGCAGGACTTGGATTTTTAGTATATGCTTTATTTGCTTTTGGAGGAATGGAAGCTTGTGGAGGGCTTGTTGATAGTGTTAAAGACAAGAAAGCATATATAGGCGGACTTGCTTTTGCAGGAGCAATAATCTCTATTGGGTATGCTTTAGGAGTATTCTTCATAGGAACATTTACAAACTGGACAGAAGTAATGGGAGCAACAGATGCAAATGGAGAAGCACTAGTTAACTACGCTACTGTAACTTATGTTGTTGTAGGACAATTAGGATTAACTTTAGGGAAAATATTTAATCTATCAGATCCAGAAATATTAAAAACAGTATTTGCTAGATTTGCAGGATTAGGAATGTTCCTAGCTTATGTTGGAGCTTTCTTTACACTTGTGTATGCACCATTAAGACAGATGATAGATGGAACTCCAGAGGAACTTTGGCCATTTGGAATAGGAAAAGATGATGCTGTTACTAAAACACCAAAAAAAGCTCTTTTAGCTCAAGGTGTATTCGTAATAATTATGATAGCTTTAGTTGCATTTGGAGGAAAAGGAGCTGCTAAGTTCTTCGCAACTCTTCAAGGAATGACAAATATAGCGATGACATTACCTTATATTTTCATATCTTATGCGTATATTAATTTCTTAAATAATGATGCTATAGAAAAACCATTTAGAATGTTATCTAAAAATAAAGTACTTGGAATTATAGCAGGATGGGTAGTAACTTTAGTTGTAGGATTCGGAAACGTATTCTCAGTTATGGATTTAGACGGTGTAGATACAGGAATTTTTGGAATGAATATTCCAGGTGTAGTTGATGAGTTCATAATAGGACCAATCATATTCGCTATTATTTCTTACTTAATCGTACACAACTATGAAAAAAAGAAAAACTAAAACTAACAAAATTAAATAGCAATATTAAACTATAAAAGGCTATTCTTGAAGTAGAATTAGAAAACTCTAATTTTATTTTAAGAAGCCTTTTTTATTAAAAAATTTATCATATAGTGGATCAATATATAAAATATTAGTGTATAAAAAAGGGTAGAGTATCTTTTCAGATATTCTACCCTTTTTTTCTTTTAATTATTTTTTAGAACAGTTACAACTTCTGTTATTAAGGAATTTAACTAAGAATCCTACAGAAAGGAACATAATTAAACCACCATAGTAAAGTTTGATAGTATCCATTTGCTCACTTAAAGTTTTTGTAATATCGATACCAGAAAATATTAATGATACAAATACTAGAACAACTAAAAATGCTCCTATAAACATCCCTAATTTCGCACTTTTTACTAGTTGGAAAGATGATACATGTCCATCTCTTCTAAAGTGTATATAAGATAAAGCTAAGAAAAAGTATGGAATAATGAATGCCATTGTAGACATGTCATATATTTTGAAATATAATTCTTCTGCAGCATCTCCACCAAGAGTTGTAATCGCTATGAATACAAGTCCAAGGAAAGTTTGAAATATAAGTGCGTTTTGAAGTACTCCAAATTTGTTTTTAGAAGTTAACCATTGAGGGAAAGTATCCTCAGGAACTTCACTAAATACAGCTTTAGAAAGTGCAACAGACCATAAAACAAGAGCTACTAAAGTAATTAAAACATAAGATAAAGCTATGAAACGAATGAACCACATTCCAAATGCAAGCTTATCACCCATGAATTTATAACCACTTAAAACAGCGTTAACAAGAGAAACCTGTGAAAACTCTTCAACAGTTCCAAAAGCTGATATAGCTAAAATACCTGCAACGTAGAAAACCGCTATTATACCTGAAGAAAGCAGAATTCCTTTAGAGAAGTTCTTTTCAGGATTATCAATTTTATCAACGTAAGTTCCACAAAGTTCAGAACCACCAAAAGCAAATATAATCCAAGCAAAAGTACTTAAGAAGCTAGATAGCCCAGCTTTGTTAGATAAATCAAGTGAAAAAGAATTCGCTGTAATTATAGTACTAGGGTTCCCAAATAAATATACATAGAATCCAGCAGCAATAAATATAAATGCCACAAAAAGAGATAAATATCCAATGAATGTCGAAACTTTTTCAAAGGCTTTTTCACATTTAATACCGATAATAACCGCGATAATCATTGTGATTGCAGCAAGTAAAGCCATAGAAGTATTTCCAATATTAGCATCACCATAAATAACAAATGATAGATATGTAGGTACTCTTGTTGCAAGAGTAGGAAGATAAAATATATTAGCAACAAAGTATGACCATATTGCAATATAAGCTACTTTTTTTCCCATTCCAATTTCAATCCAAGAATAAATCCCTGCAGTTCTATCCTTTGCATAAGAACCAAATTCAGCCATAATAAGACTCATTGGTAAGAAGTAAACTAGTGCTACAAGTACAAATGTAACTGCAGAATTAATACCTACTTCTTTGTAGTTATTAGCTATGTTTCCAAATCCGAAAACTGCAATAAAAATTATCATAGCTAATGCTGTTGTTGAAAGTTTTTTCTTATTCATAATCTCCCCTTTTTAAAATAATAATTAGACCCCTGTCCCTTTTAAAAATTTTCTTTATTTTAACATATCTTGAACATATGTTGGTAAAGCAAAACATCCTTTGTGCAGATCAGAATTGTAATATTTTGTTTTTAGATTAAAACTTTCCCAAATTTCAGGCTTATGATCTTTTATTGGATCAAAAGATTTTGAAGCAAAACCAAATAGCCAGTGTCCCGAAGCATAAGTCGGTTGGTGGAATTGATAAACTCTTGAAATAGGAAAAATATTTTTGATTTTTACATGAGCTTTTTTCATCTCTTTAGCATAGTGATCAAAATAAGGAGATTCATGTTGATTAACAAGTATTCCATCTTTTGATAAAACTCTAAAGCAATTTCTATAAAATTCAGTTGTAAATAATCCCTCTCCAACTGAGATAGGATCAGTAGAATCAACTAATATTAAGTCATATTTTTCAGATTCAGAATCTTCAACAAACTTTAATCCATCACCAAAAATTAGTGTAACTCTAGAGTCATTAAGTCCTGTTGTAGTAATAGGGAAATATTCTTGAGAAAGTCTAACAACTCTTTCATCTATTTCAACCATAGTAATCTCTTCAATATGCTTATATCTTGTTAATTCTCTTACAGTACCACCATCTCCACCACCGATAACTAATACTTTTTTAATATTAGGATTAGTAGCAAGAGCTACGTGAGTAATCATATCATGATAAATAAATTCATCTTTTTCTGTAACCATGATTAAACCATCTAAAGTAAAGAAACGTCCAAACTCTTTTGAATCAAAGAAATCGATTTGCTGAAAAGGTGTTTTTTCACTATAGATATGCTTTGTTATTTTTGTAGAAAACTTTGTATATTTAGTCCAGTTTTCTGAGTACATTAAATCTAACATAAAGCCTCCTTTATTCTTATTCTGGCTTAAAAGTAACTTTGTCTAGCTTAGTAGGATAGAACTTTTTGATTTTCTCTACCATACCTCTAGGGATTTCAAAAGATTCACTTCTGTCTGCTTCAAATACGGTTTCTAAGTAGTCAAAAGCAACCCAAGGATTGATTTTGTCTCCACAAGTAAAAACGTCCACAGCAGCATAACCATATTCTGGCCAAGTGTGAATTGCTAAGTGTGATTCTGAAATGATAACAGCACCAGAAACACCGTAAGGGTTAAAATGATGGAACACAGAATTTACTATTGTAGCGTCAGCTCTTCTAGCAGCTTCATTCATAAATTTTTCTACTAGAACTGGATCTCTCATGATATCTTCGTTGCAATTATAAAATTCAACAAGTATGTGTCTTCCAAGAGTTTCTAATTTCAATTAAAACGCCTCCTTAAAAAGTAATATATAAATTTAAAATTCACACAATATTTTATTAGAAAAATGAAGAAATGTCAATTGATTTTTTCAAATAAAAGAGGTATACTGAACTATGTATAATATAGAAAATCTGCATATTTGAGATGAAAATAAAAGTAAATAAGTGACTTAATAAGGGATATAAAAAATGATTAGTAAAATTTATGCAGGATAAGGTAGGTATGATTTGAATATGACTGAAAGTAAAAACGTAAATGATTGTAAAGATAAAGGCACGGATAAGATAGGAAAAGAGTTTGAGAAAGATAGTGTTATATTAACAATTTTAAAATTCAGTATTCCTTCTTCAATTGCCTCAATAATCTCTTTGTTGTGTGTACTAACTGATAGATATTTTATAGGTCAAGTAGCTGGAAGAACAGGGATGAGTGCAATAGCAATAGTATATCCTTATGTTGTTCTAATTAACGGTCTGACTTTTCTTTTTTCTGGAATTGGTATATTAGTAGGAATTAAACTTGGTGAGAAGAATAGAAGAAGTGCAGAAAAATACTTAGGGGTTACTATGTACTGGATATTCTTGTTTGGATTCTTATTGATAATGGTTCTTTATATATTTGATCATGAGTTTTTAAAATTTTTAGGGGCAACTTCAACTAACTTAGAAGATGCACAGCAGTATACTAAATTTATAATACCCAGCGCAATATTCCAAATTATTTTAGGGCAAGTAGCTCTTTTACGTTCTATTGGACAACCGAATCAAGCAATGTTAATTAATATATATGCAGCAGTATTGAATATTATACTGGATTATATTTTTGTAATAAAATTAGGCTATGGAATAAGTGGTGCAGCATTTGCAACCCTGATTTCAACAGGAGTAGCCAGTTCAATATTTTTAAATTGTATTATAAAATCAGATATTTTAAAATTAAGACTTAGTAATATGAAGCCAGATTTTAAAATTTTAAAAGAAGTTTTTAAGATAGGTAGTCCAAGGCTATATAACCAAATTTTACAAGGGATGGCTATGGTAGCAACCAATAGAAGTGCTGGAGTATATGGTGGAGAAATAGCAACGGCAGCAGTTGGAATAATTTCTATTGTAAGAACAACAATAAATACTTCAATGCAAGGTTTTAGCCAAGGAACAGTGGCTATTACATCGTATTATTTCGGAGCTAAAAAATATAAAAAATTAAAAGAAGTATTTAGAATTCAAATCATAGTAGTTACAGTTGTAACTATTGTTTTAGTATTGCTAATGATGATTTTTTCAGAAAATATAGTAAGATTTTTTGTTAAAAATGATCCTGAATTAGTAAGAGAAGCAGCTTTTGGAATGAGAATGAACCTGTTCTTAATGGTTTCAACAGCGATATTTTTAGCTTGTAATAATTTTATGCAATCAATAAAATTAAGTAGTTTATCTACAAAATATTTTGTAATAAGAGTTTTGCTACTTAATATAGGATTTATCTATTTGTTTGGATACCTGTTTGGACTAAAAGGTGTATGGTTAGCCTTCCCAATGTCAGAAACTGTTTCAGCATTTTTTATAATGAGGAGTGTATTAAAAAGGATTAAAAAGATTGGATAATTGATTAAATAATGAATTAGTTAACTGTTTAAAATATTAAATAAAAAAATAAACTGTTGACAATTTAGATAATAAATTTGTATACTAAGGAAAAGAATAAATTATTATTTACTTCGGGGCAGGGTGAGTTTTTTAAATGATTCCCTACCGGCGGTTATAGTCCGCGAGGTTTTCGAACTTGAACTGGTGCAATTCCAGTACCGACAGTATAGTCTGGATGAGAGAAGTTTTAATATTGTATATTTACTTTTTTAAAATTAGAAGTTTAAGTTTGTGATAATAGGGTATTTAGAGCAATTACGAATAAATGAAGGGCTTAATGGCGATTTATTTAGAGTATTAGTTTTAAAATGCTAAATTAATTATAACTTTAAATATCTAATCATAAAAAATAAATGTAGAAGATTAATTGTAAACTCAACAGCCCCAAGAAATTGGGGTTTTTTATTTTAAAAATTCCATATTATTCTTTAATGACTATAAAGTCTATAAAAAATTAAAAAATAATATTATATAAAATGGAGGAATTAAAATGGTAAGAGTTTTTGAAGGAAATTTTGTAGGAAGAGAAATAAGAGTTGGAATAGTTTGTGCAAGATTTAATGAGTTCATAGGTTCAAAACTTTTAGGTGGAGCCCTTGATGGATTAAAAAGACATGAAGTAGCAGAAGAAAATATAGATATTGCTTGGGTTCCAGGAGCGTATGAGATTCCATTAATAGCAAAGAAGATGGCAATGAGCGGTAAATACGATGCAGTAGTAACTTTAGGAGCTGTAATCCGTGGAGCTACGCCTCACTTTGATTATGTTTGTGCAGAAGTATCAAAAGGTGTTGCATCAGCATCTATGGAAACTGGAATTCCTATTATGTTTGGAGTTTTAACAGTAAACAGCATTGAAGAAGCAATTGAAAGAGCTGGAACTAAAGCAGGAAATAAAGGATTTGAAGTAGCAGTTGGAGCTATTGAAATGGTAAACTTAATTAAAGGGTTTTAGGTTATACTATGAATAAAGAGATGGCGTCAAAAGAAGATTTATCTTTTATGAAGATAGCGCTGGAAGAATCTGTAAAAGGGGAAGGGAGAGTAAATCCCAACCCTTTAGTAGGTGCTGTAATTGTAAATGATGGAGAAATTATTGGAAAAGGGTATCATGAATTTTATGGTGGACCTCACGCAGAAGTGAATGCTGTAGCAGACGCTAAAAGAAATCTAATAGCCATGGGAAAAGAACCTGATTTAGAGGGGATGACTATATATGTAACTTTGGAGCCTTGTTCTCATTATGGGAAAACACCTCCTTGTGCAGATTTAATAGTAAAGAATAGATTTAAAAGATGTGTTGTTGCAGCTATGGATCCTAATCCCAAAGTTTCAGGAAATGGAATTAATAGAATAAAAGAAGCTGGTATAGAGGTGGAAGTTGGAATTTTAAGTAATGAATCACATGAGATAAATAAAGTATTTTTTAAATATATTGTGAAAAAAATACCTTATATCTTTTTAAAGTGTGGAATTACATTAGATGGGAAAATAGCTACAGAAAATGGTTCTTCAAAATGGATTACAAACTCTAAAGCTAGAGATAAAGTTCAAGAGTATAGAAATAGATTTTTAGGGATTATGGTGGGAAAAAATACTGTTATAAATGATAACCCAGAACTAAAAACTAAAATGGAAGGGGGAAGAGATCCTTACAGAATAGTTTTTGATTCTAAACTTGAAATACCAGAAGAGTATAAGATTATTTCTCAAAACTCAGATTTAAAAACAATTATAATAACATCTGATAAAAATAAAAGTGTAGATGGTGTTGAAGAGTCTGAAAAAAATCTGAAATATAAGAGGTTAGAGACTAAATATGGAGTTAGGTTTATAACTTTTCAAGGAGATAAATTTGAATTAAATCAAATTTTGGAAGAGATAGGAAAGTTAGGAATAGATGGTGTATTAGTTGAAGGTGGTCAAAGTATAATTTCTCAATTTTTTAAAGAAAATTTAATAGATGCAGGGGAAATTTTTATAGCTCCTAAAATATTAGGGGATAGCAAAGGGATATCATTTATTAGTGGATTTTCAAGAGAATCTATTGATGAGTGCATAAACTTACCAAAAGTAAAGTATAGTCTTTATGATGAAAATATAGGGATTCAATTTGATTTTAATTAAAATAAAAAAGTTAATGTTTAGATACAAAAGGCTATAAAGAGGTGAAAAATGTTTACTGGATTAGTAGAAGAGATAGGAATGGTTTCAGATATAAAGCATAGCTCGAAAGGGGTTAAGCTAAAAATAAAGTGTAATAAAGTAATTAAGGATGCTAAGTTAGGAGATAGTATTGCTACAAGTGGAGTTTGTTTGACGGTGGTAGAGTTAGGAGCAGATTATTATATGGCAGATATAATGAATGAATCCCTGAGTAGAAGTGGATTAAAATCTCTTAAAATTGGAAGTAAAGTTAACTTAGAAAAATCTCTGACATTACAAACTCCATTAGGTGGACATTTAGTAACTGGAGACGTAGAGTGCCAAGGCAAAATCATAAAAATAAAAAATGATGGTTTTTCAAAAGTTTATACAATAGAAACTCCTAGTGAGTATATGAAGTATATTGTTGAAAAAGGGAGAATAACTATTGATGGAGCAAGTCTTACTCTATCTCTTGTTGAAAAAAATACTTTTTGTGTATCTTTAATACCACACACTCAAAAGATGATAACTTTAGGAAGTAATAAAGTTGGTGATTCAGTTAATTTAGAGACGGATCTTATAGGAAAATTTGTAGAGAAAAGTCTTATAGCTGGTATGGAAAATAATACTATGAAAAAAGAAAATGTAAAAAAAGAGAGTAAGATAAATAAAAGATTTTTGTTGGAAAATGGATTTTTATAGTTTATTATAGATGTAAGAGATAAAAACTTATTTAAAATTGGAGGATATATGTTTCACACTGTAGAAGAGGCATTAGAAGATTTAAGAAATGGAAAACTTATAGTTGTTGTAGACAACGAAGATAGAGAGAATGAAGGGGATTTAATAGGGGTAGCAGAAAATGTTACTTATGATTCTATAAACTTTATGACAAGAGAGGGAAGAGGTCTAATTTGTGTTCCTATGACTGAGGGAAGAGGGGAAGAATTAGATTTTAATCAAATGGTTGCTAAGAATACAGATAACCACGGGACAGCATTTACAGTTTCTGTAGATTCTGCTGAAGGGACTACAACTGGAATCTCTGTAAATGATAGATTAAAGACAATAAAAGATATAGCTATTTTTGCAAAAAGTGGCTCAGACTTTAGAAGACCAGGGCATATTTTCCCGTTAATAGCAAAAGAGAACGGTGTATTAGTAAGAGAAGGACATACTGAGGCAGCAGTAGATTTAGCTAGATTAGCTGGATTTGCTCCAGTAGGAGTAATTTGTGAGATATTAAAAGATGATGGAGAGATGGCTAGAGTTCCAGATCTTGTTCCTTATTGTGAAAAACATAATTTAAAAATGATAACAATAGAAGCTTTAGTTGAGTATAGAAAGAGAGAGGAATTACAAACTGTAATAGCAGCAGAGGCGATTATACCTACTAAATATGGAGAGTTTAGAATAGTTGGATTTGAGAACCCAATAGACAAGAAAGAGCATATAGCCCTTGTAAAAGGAGATGTGTTTGATCAAGAAGAGGTTTTAACTAGAATACATTCTGAATGTTTAACAGGAGATGTTTTAGGTTCTTTAAAATGTGATTGTGGTGGTCAGTTAGATGAAGCTTTATCAAATATTAGTGAAAAAGGTAAAGGTATACTACTTTATTTAAGACAAGAGGGAAGAGGGATAGGTCTTAATAATAAAATAAAGGCTTACAAACTTCAGCAAGAGGGAGTAGATACAGTAGATGCAAACTTACAATTAGGATTTGGAGAAGATGAGAGAGATTACTATATTGCCAGTCAAATGCTAAAAGTTTTAGGAGTTAAATCTGTAGATCTTATGACAAATAATCATAGAAAAATAAACGGTCTTACAAAATATGGTGTAGATGTTTCTAATAGAGTTGCTATAGAACAAGATAGTAATGTGAATAATTACAGATATTTAAAGGCAAAGAAAGAAAGACTAAACCATATGTTAAAATTAGAAAAATAGATTTATAAAAAAAGAGAGAAACTTAAAAAATAGGTTTCTCTCTTTTTGATTTTAAGAGATTATATAGTATAAGTACATACAATTAATATACTTTACAAATGAAAAAAAAATTCCGAATAAGATGATTATGAAAAATATTTGACTTTTTTGAATGGATATTGTACAATGTTTTTAAGCTTCTAAAAACAGTGCTTGAATTGTTTTTTTTTCATAAACCCCAAAATTATGATAATAATACGACAACAATTTGAACAATGGATAGAAGCTCTTTTTATTATAATTAAATTTAATGATATAAAGAAACCGCAAAAAAGCGGTTTTTTTATATTCTTTTTACAATTGAGAAAAAGAACCGATACTATCGTAAGGAGTAAGGTCTATTTTAAAATTCTCTTTAAGATGTTTATCGTCTTTATTGATGTCGTGATTTAGTTCTAGTGAAGGCTCTAATAATTTCTTTAAAGGCTTCTCAACATCAGGATTAGAGTAATAAGCTTCTTTATTTGTTATTTGTGAAACTGTTTTAAATGTATACCCTTCTTTAATTAGATAAGGTATTAAGATTTTTAAAGCTTCGTATGATTTGAAATTATGCTGAAGCGTATGCATAAGAATAATATCATTTTTTTTGACATTTAGTTTGATATGTTCAATTATACTTTGAGAAGTAGTTTTTGAACTCCAATCTAAAGTATCTAAATCCCACATAACAGGTGTTAAATCAAGAGCTGAAGCAATCTTAAGGCTACGAGAAAAAATACCATAAGGGGCTCTGTAGATTTTTGGTTTTTTACCAATTATGTGGAGAATAGTATTATTTGTACCGTCTAATTCAAATTCTAAAGTTTTTTCGTCTAATTTAGAGAAGTTAGAGTGTGTGTAAGAGTGGTTAGCTATTTCATGTCCTTCGTCAAAAGCTCTTTTTAGAGCAGTGTGGCTATGTTCAACTTCTTGACCGATTACAAAGAATGTAGCTTTTATATTATATTCTTTTAGTAAATTTAATATAGAAAGCATTGATGAGGTGTTGGGACCATCATCAAAAGTAAGGGCAATACTCTTTTCATTAGAATTGCCTTTAGATACTATTTTAGGTAAAGAATAGATATTTAGACTTAAGGATATAAATATTAGTAATATTGATTTTTTCATTTGTTTGCTCCTAAATATGATAGAGATATAACTTTATTTTGAGTGTTAAATCAAAATAAAGTTATATCTCCTTAAAATGTTAGTTAAATTATTTTTTTTTATTAATTGGTTTTGGAGAGTTAGCAGTAAAATCATTTTTACCTACTAGCTTGCCTTTATCACTGTAATAGTACCACATACCTATAGCTTTACCGTAATAGAATTCCCCAGTAATATAAACAGTTCCATTTTCATGATACATGATATATTTTCCATGATCTTTTCCTTTGAAGTAGCTATTTTCCAAAATTTTAGTTTCGTCATTTTTATATAGAATATATTTACCTGAAAGTTTCCCCTCGTTCCAATTTTCAATGCATTTTAGTGAACCATTTGGATAAAATTGTAGCCATTTTCCATGAGGTTTTCCCTCTTTATAGAATTCAATATTTTGTCCTCTTCTTACAGTACCAGAAAAAGGGATGTTCTTAGAATTTCTCATAAGGATTGAGCTAGTTTCTATAGCTTCAGATGACTGCTCACAGAATGTATTTTGAGTAAATAATATGTAAAGAAATAAAAATATATATTTCATAAGTACCTCGTTTGAATTATAAAAGTATTGTTATTAAAGTCCAAATTTTTAAATTATTATACTATTCAAAGAATACCATATAAACAATAAAACTACAATATTAATTGTATTATAAAATACCTAAAAATAGCTAAAAATAGATTTTGTTAAAGGAAATATTGGAAAAAATATTAAAGAAAAAAGGCGATCTATCTACTTAAAGATAAGATCACCTTATATATTTCTATCACACAAATCAAAAAGAATTATAATGCGTTAACTTTAGCAGCTAATCTAGATTTCTTTCTAGAAGCTGTATTAGATTTTAATACACCTTTTGTAACTGCCTTGTCTAACTCTTTGTAAGCAACTGAAAGAGCTGCGTTAGCCATCTCTGCCTGATTGTTTTCAACTGAAACTAAAACTTTTTTAGTCATAGTTTTAACTCTTGACTTGATTGCTTGATTTCTCTCTCTGTTTCTCTCTGATGTTAAAATTCTTTTCTTAGCTGATGCTGAATGTGCCATATAAAAAACCTCCATAAATTTAAATTATCAAAACATAATAACATATTTGACGTCATAAGTCAATATATGTGAACGTTCAATGAGAATTTTTATAAGATACACCTATAATTTGCACAATGGACCATAAACATTTTACCATAAAAAAATAAAATGTCAAAAAGTTTATAAAAAAATTGAATAAATCTCTAAAAAAAAGTATAATGAAATAGAATACATGAGAAAAAAAGGCAAATAAAAAGGCAAAAGGTAACTGATGAATATAAAAGAAAAAATATGCGATGAAGCTATAATAGATTTGAAAAATGCTATTTTAGAAGCCGAAGGAAATGAAGTTTTCTTTAAGGGGCTTTTAGATGACAAAGAAAAAATTTATAGTGTAGAAGTTTTAGCTAGAGGGAATAGACATAGTGCTCCAGCATTAGTTAAGAGAATGAATAAGGGAGAGGTTATTATACACAATCATCCTTCAGGGTACTTGTATCCTTCAGATGCCGATGTGGAAGTAGCCTCTTATTATGCTAACACTGCTAATGGTGGTTTTTATATTATAAATAATGACGCTACAGACGTATATGTTGTTGTAAGTGTTCATAGAGAAAAAAATGTAGAGATAGAAGTTTTACCTTATTTTGAAAAAGAGGGAACAATATCTCATTTTTTTAAAGAGTTTGAATATAGAGAAGAGCAATTGAACATGGTAAAGGCTATACAGGAAGGCTATAATACTGAAAAAAAAGTTGTTGTAGAAGCTGGAACGGGAACGGGAAAGACATTAGCATACCTTATACCAGGAATAGAATGGGCTGTAAAAAATAAAAAAAGAATAGTTTTTTCAACAAATACAATAAATCTTCAAGAGCAACTGTTGAATAAAGATATCCCCCTTGCAAGAAAAGTGCTAGGGTATGACTTTAAATATATTTTAATAAAGGGGAGAGGTAATTATCTTTGTAATAGAAAGTTCTACAATTTTATTCAAGGAGATAGAGGTAATTTAGAAGATTTAACAGTGGTTCAAAAAAATCATATTAATGAGATATTGAAATGGGGTGAACTTACAAAAACTGGTGACAAGAGTGAGTTAACTTTTGAAATTGAATCTCATATTTGGGAAAATTTTCAAAGTGAGACAGATATATGTGCAAACAATAGATGCCCTTATAAAAAAGAATGTTTTTTCTTTAAGATAAGAGATGAGAAAAAAAGTGCAGATGTTTTAATTACTAATCACCACTTATATTTTACAGATTTAGCAATAAGAAAAGAGATGGGATTTAATACTGATTCCCCTTTACTACCAGAGTATGCATCTGTAGTATTTGATGAGGCTCATAATATAGAAAAGGTAGCAAGAGAATATTTTTCAAGTGAAGTTTCAAAAATGGCTTTTATGAAATTGTTAAATAAGATAGAAACTTGTGAGGGTAAGAGAAAAAATAATGGCGCTTTATTATTAGTAAATAAAATTTGTAGTGATTTAAAAAATGATGAAGCAAGAGATATAATTGAAATTTTAAGAGAAAAACACGGTAATTTTTATAAAGAAACAAAAAAATACTTTGATTCTATAATAGATAGTTTTACAGTTGAAAAACAAGAAACAGTTTCAATTAGAATAAAAAAGAATAGTACTGAATATATTAACCAGTTAGATAAGCTTAGTAGTACTACAAGAGAGTATTTAGCTGCCTATACAGACTATCAAAGAGTTAGTAGACAACTTAGAAAAGTATTGAAAGAGATGGATGATATAACTGGATATGTTAATGAACTTATAAAATATCTAGAAAGATTAGATGATAATGTAGCTACATTGAAATTCATAGATCAAAGATCTGAAGATGAATATATATACTGGATTGATATTAACAGGAGAAGAGGTTATGTAAAAAGAGTGGCAACTCCTCTGAAAATTGATGGAGAGTTAGAAAAAAGTCTTTTTGTTAATGTAAAAACATTAATATTTACTTCAGCAACAATTGCAGTTGGGAAGAGTTTTAAATATTTTAAAGAGAGTATTGGAATAAAAGAAGAGGTCATAGAAGAGGTGATTCATTCACCTTTCGATTATGAAAAGCAAATGAAAGTCTATATACCGAGAGATATGTGTGATCCGAATGCAAGAGAGTTTAATTTAGAAGTTGCTAAAATTTTAAAGAGTATATTAATTGCTACAGAAGGGAAAGCCTTTGTGCTTTTTACTTCATATTCAGCTTTAAATTTTATATATTATAGCGTGAGAGATGAATTATTAAAAGAGGGGATAGACTTATTCATTCATGGTACACTACCAAGAACACAATTAATAACAGCTTATAAAAATTCAATGAAACCAGTACTATTTGGAACAGATTCATTTTGGGAAGGGGTAGATATAAAAGGGGAAAAACTAAGTACAGTTATTATAGTGAAACTGCCTTTTAAAGTTCCTAATGACCCTGTTACAGAGGCTATAATTGAAAGCATAGAGTTAAAAGGAAAGAATTCTTTTACAGATTATCAAATTCCAGAAGCTGTAATAAAGTTTAAACAGGGGATAGGACGTTTAATAAGAAGTAAAGGAGATAAAGGAAATATCTTTATTTTAGATAATAGAGTAATAACGAAGAAATATGGAGAATATTTTAAAGAAGCATTGCCGGTAAAAAAAGTTTCGCTTTTTTCTAAAAATGAAATATTTGATATACTCAAGGTCTAATTTAATTTGGGGGAGTTTATAAGTGAAAAAGATAGAATTTTTAGGATTTCAGTATAATTATGAATTGAAAAGAAAATCCTTTAATGAAGAGGATTTTTATTCTAATGAAAGTATGCTTAGTAAAAAAGTATTCTATATTTTGATTTTAATAGCTACTATAATATTCAGTAATAACATAAAACTTTTTTATGAAAATGTTACTTATAATATAGGAGATGTGGCTAAGACAGATATATATTCGCCAAAGACTGTTATTTTTAGAGACGAAGTAGCTAAGAATAAGATAATAGAGCAAATACTTAATAACTTTGGAAAAGAATATTTATTTGTGGCAGGCGCTGAAGAACACTATATAAGTAGCTTTAAAAGTTTTATTTCTGTAATGAAAAACTATAAAAAATCTAAAGATAAAGAAGATATTGATAAATATGAAAGAGAAATGGGAATAGAGATACCTGAACAAGTAATATTGAAATATTCGAAATTATCAGATAAAGAGTTAGATTTAAAAGAAAAAGACATAACAAAATTATTAGGAAGTATTTATGAAAAGGGAGTTTTTAAAGAGAAAACAACTTTAATTATAAATGAAGATATAAAGAAAAATTTTGAACAAGAATACACAAAGATAGATAGAGCACTCATAAATCTTTTTATAGCGCCTAATTATCTTTTGGATAGAGAAAAAACAGAGAAATCTATAAAAGAAAAAATTTCTCAAATCAAAGGTAGAAAAAACAAGATTAATGCAGGAGATTTAGTAATAAAAAAAGGTACAATATTAACAGAAAATGATATTAAGTACCTAGATATCATAGGGGTATATTCTTTTAAGCATATCATTGTTTTAGTATTGGTTAATTTTATATACTTAACAATAGTAAGTTCGATGTTCTATTATACAAATATAAAATTACACAAGAGTGATATTTTAAATAGAAACAAATATAAAACAATATTATTTTTAATTACTATAGTAACAGTATGTGCTAGATTTATTAATCCTCAACACATATATTTATTACCTTTAGATGCCTTTATTTTCTTAATATTAATCTTATTAGGGAATAAATTTGCTTTTTCTATAGGGATGTTTACATGTATGTATTTATTGCCTCTAATAGACTACGACTTAAAGTTTTTTACAATAAATATGTTTTCTTTATTTGTAATCTCTTTTTTAGTAAGAAAATTAAAGACAAGAATCGAAGTAGTTCATATAGGTATTCAGCTAGCAGTTTTGAAAGCTACATTATATATGATAACTTCTTATTTTTTAAATGAATTTTATAGTGAAACTTTAGTAAGATCAATTGAGATGTTGGCTTCAGGAATTTTTTCAGGAATGTTAACAATAGCCTTTTTACCTTATTTTGAAAGAACGTTTAATTTACTAACTGTGTTTAAACTTCTTGAACTTGGAGATTTATCAAATCCACTTTTAAAAGAGTTTTCAGTAGAGGCTCCTGGAAGTTTTCAGCACTCATTAATGGTTGCTACACTTTCAGAGAATGCTGCAGAAAAAATACATGCAGATTCAATATTTTGTAGAGTAGCTTCTTATTACCATGACGTTGGTAAATTAAAAAGAGCTAAATATTATGTAGAAAATCAATTTTCAAACGAAAATCCACATGATTATATCTCGCCATTTATGAGTGCAACAATAATAAAAGCTCATACTAAAGATGGAATTGAAATTGCTAAAAAATATCAAATTCCAAAAGAGATAAGAGATGTAATGAAAGAGCATCAAGGAACAACGCTTCTTGCATATTTTTATAATAAGGCAAAACAGTTGGATTCTAGTGTTAAAATTGATGATTTTAAATATTTAGGACCAGTTCCAAAAAGTAAAGAATCAGGAATAATAATGCTTGCCGATTCTATAGAAGCAGCAGTAAGAAGTATAGATAATAAAACACAAGAAAAAATAGAAAAAATGATTAGAAAAATAATTAATACAAAAATAGAAGATAGACAACTAGTTAATGCTGAGCTTACTTTTAGAGAGATAGAGATTATAATAGAAAGCTTCAAAAAAACATTAGCTTCAATGCATCATATAAGAGTAAAATATCCAGATCAAAAATAAGAGGATATAAAATATAAAATATTTGGAAATAAAGGAGAAGTTAATGGAATTAGTTTTAGATTTATCTATTGAGATAGATGGATATGAAGATTTAGTTACTGAGGAAAAATTACAAAAATATGTAGAAGATGTTATAAATGATGAGTATGATCCAGAAAAACCTGTATATATGTCTTTGTATTTAACAGACAATGATAAGATACAAGAGATTAATAGAGATTATCGTGGAAAAGATTCACCTACAGATGTAATTTCTTTTGCCTATCATGAAACTGATGGATTTGATATTGGTCCTTATGACGTTTTAGGTGATATTGTAATTTCATTACCTAGAGTAGAGGAACAAAGTAAAGATTATGGTCACTCTTTAGAGAGAGAGTTTTATTATGTTTTAACTCATGGAATCCTTCACTTATTGGGGTATGATCACATAGATGATGCAGACAAAGTAGAGATGAGACAAAGAGAGGAAGAAATTTTAAGTAAATTTGGGTACACAAGGGGGTAACCATAATGAAAAAAAATAAAGCTACTGGAGAAAACTATGATGTTGTAGAAAGTTTTAACTATGCAATTGATGGAATTTTTGAAGCTATTAGGACGGAACGACATATGAAATTTCATGGATTTGCCACTGTAATAGCTATTATGATTTCAATATTTTCTGATATGAATAGATATGAAATAATAGCTTTAGGTGGTGCTATTACTATTGTATGGGTTGCAGAGTTATTTAATAGTGCAGTGGAATCAGTTGTTGATATGGTCACGACTGAATATCATCCATTAGCAAAAAAGGCAAAGGATATAGCTGCTGGAGCAGTATTAATATCTAGCTTATATGCAATTTTTGTAGGTTATATGATTTTTGATAGGAAAATAGGATTCTATATTACTGAAAGTTTTAATGCTTTAAAAGGTTCTTTTCAGAATGCTGTGGCTTTGATAATAGTAATAATAATAATGGTAGTAATAGTATTAAAATACATTTTTAAGAAAGGAAGACCTTTAAGAGGAGGAATTCCTAGTGGACATAGTGCTCTAGCAGGAGCAGCCTTTATGGCGATAACTTTTTTAACAATCAATCCAAAAATATATGCATTGTCTTTTATATTACTAGTTCTTGTTATGCAGTCAAGAGTAGAAGGGAAGATTCATACTTTAAAAGAGACACTAATTGGAGCAACAATAGGAATGGGAATTATGTACCTATTTTTAAGAATTATTGGTTTTTAATATGATCTAGTTAATAAAATCTAATTATAGAAATATAAAAAGAATAAGGGGCTTTTATGGTAAGTGAAAAAGAGTTTTTATTATTAAGTATAATGTCTTATTGTAATTTTAATCAATCATGCATAGATTTAGAATTAGAAGAAGCTTTAAATAATATAAAAATAGATGAGCATAAATGGATAAAATTTAAAATTTTATCTTTGAAAACATATAAAGAGTTTATAGTATTTTTTAATGAAGAACTTAAAAATTGGAAAATACTAAGTATATATGATAAAAGGGCTACAAATAAAGAAGGAAAAAATGATAAAACAGGTTTTTATAGTATCTCTTTTAAAAAAGAAGAAGAAGTAGTAATAGCTTTTAGAGGGAGTGAAGTTTTTCCATATGAAGAGGCTTATAAAGATTTTGTAGAGAATAATTTGATTTTAGGAATAGGAAAAAGACCAAAACAATTTGATAATGCAATCGATTTTTATGACCAACATATTTACAAGCATAGTATAGATAAAAAAAATATTTATGTGACAGGACACTCTTTAGGTGGAGGAATATCACAATATATAGCAGCCTATTCCAATAAAAAGTACGGATATATACCTAAAACGATTACATGGAACTCTGTAGGTGTAAATAAAAAAGGTGTATTCACTGTAGAAGATTTCATAAAATTTGATGATATATTAGAAAAATCTCTAATAGTTGATAAAAAATGGGGTAAAATATTAGATGTTTTTAGAGCTCAATACTACTCATTATTGGAAACATACTTAGATGGTTCTAAATTATCACTGGAAAAATATTTCTTAGATAAACTAAAAATGGATATAGTATTTAATTTATGCTTAACAAGAATAACAACTAATTTAGAAGAAAGAGCAAGGGTAAAAGAGATATTAGTAGATACATTTGCTAAAAGTGAAATAGTGTTGGAAGGAATAAAAAGAGCAAAACAATTTTTAAATGAATTGTCAGAAAATGAAGTTTACAAAGATAGAGTTATAAATTATGGGCACTCTAAAGATATAACATTTAATGTTTTTGAGCATATAGGTGTGGCGTTAAAAGTTGATGATGATTTTAAAATAGCGCATAGCAAAAAAATGTTAAACTTGATTTTAGATAAAGAAAAATTCTTTACATATTATCATTATGATGATGTATTTTTACCTTTTTTTAGTAATGAAAAAGAGAGAGAAGGGCATATATCTTGCACTCTAGAAATAGAATATGTAAGTTCATCACTTAGATATCTAATATACAAAGAGGATGGTTTTTCCAAGGAATTCTTAGGAGAATACTATACAGTATGTAATGAAGAGAATTTAGAATATGAGAGTATAAAACGGGAAATTATTTTAGGACTTAAAAAAACAAAAATAGAGATATTATATAAAGATAAAATAAAAGATTATATTATTGAGTTAGAAACGGAAAAAATACAAGAAATTTGGCAGCTTATAAAACAAAGAATGCCTAGTCCATATCTATCAAAAGATGTATATGATAGAATTTTATATTAAGGGGTATTATGAACTATAATGAAGAAAATTTAAAAAAATTATTTGTTGATTCTATTGAAAACAATAACCTTTTAAAGGTTGTATTATCATCTCTAGTGGAGAAGAAGGAAGATGCAGTTACAAAATATACAATAAAACCTATTATAATAAAGGAAAAGATTGTTTATCAAATAGAATATTTTAGAAACAACAAAGCTTTTCATAAAAATTGTGATAAAGGCGAAGTAATTAGTGAAATTTTAGAAATATATACTAATTTTAAAAATATTAATTTATTTACTACAAGTTGTGACTACTCTATTTTATGTAACAAAGGAAAGTTCCATGTTACTTTAAAAAATAAAGAGGCGTGTGATGTTAAAATTGCACAACATAATAAGAAAAAAGAGTACTTAATTGAAGAAGGAACACATGTAGAGTTTTTAGTAGACTTAGAGGTTATGGATTCTTCAGGTAAAGTCTTAAAAAATTCATATAATAAATTTAGACAAATCAATAAATATTTAGAATTTATTGAGGGAGTAATAGAGGAACTGAAAAGTAAAAAATTAATTGGAAACAGTATGAAAATTATAGATTTTGGAAGTGGGAAATCTTATTTAACTTTTGCACTGTACTATTATTTACATGAAATAAAAAAGTTAGAAGTGGAAATTGTAGGTTTAGATCTAAAGAAAGATGTAATGATGAACTGTGAAAAGTTATCTAAAAAATATAAGTTTGAAAATCTGAAGTTTATATATGGAGATATAAAAGACTATGAGGGATTTGCTAATGTAGATATGGTTTTTTCTCTTCATGCTTGTGATACAGCAACAGATTATTCATTTTTAAAAGGGTTAGAGTTAAATGCTAAGGCAATTTTGGCTGTTCCATGCTGCCAACATGAGTTTAATGCTAAAATTAAATCAACTAAAGAGAGTGGACTTAAAGAAAACTTATCATCTTTAACATCTCATGGAATACTTCAAGAAAAACTAAGTAGTCTTCTAACAGATGGATTTAGAGCTGAAGTTATGGAGTTGTGTGGATATAAAAGTAAAGTAATTGAGTTTATAGATACTGAACATACACCAAAAAATCTTTTAATAAAATGTATAATAGACAAAAATATGACTAAAGATTATTTTGATAAGAAAAAAATACAGTGTCAAAAATTAATAGACTTTTTAGGGATAGAACCACTATTTTTTCAAATAGCTAATAAATATTTTAAGTATAAAGGTTAAAATATCTTCTCTAAAGGGGTGCTTCATGATATCTAAAAAAGAGTTGAATTACTATGTTAGAAAATTAGAAGTATCTGAAATAAAAGAGAGTATACTAAAAAATGGGAGTGATTTTTATTTAGAATCTACAAAGGAGCAAAAGGTAGCTATTTATTCTATTTATGGAGATTATTTAGTTGTTGCTGGTGCAGGTTCTGGAAAAACGAAGACTCTCATTTTTCGTATTCAAGAGATGGAGAGAAGGGGTATAAATTTAGAACATATCTTAATTTTAACATTTAGTAAAAAAGCTGCTTTAGAATTGAAGGAGAGAGTCTGCACTAGTGGAATAGATACCGTGGGAGTCAATGTTTCAACATTTCACTCTTTTTGTTTTAATTTATTAAAAAATAATAGTATTTACTTTAAAATACTTTCAAAAGATGAAAAACAGATGGTTGAAAATTATTTTAAGAGAGAAGCAGAAAAAGATAAAAGAATAATTGAAATAGATGAAGATTTAAAAAGGTTTTATATTGAAAATAATTATCTAGATTTTGATGGAATAATAAAGAAAGTTTTAAAGGAATTAAATGATAATAAAGAATTTTTAAGGTTGGTTTCTGAGAAATATAAATTTATAATGGTCGATGAATATCAAGATACTGATTCTTTTCAGAAAGATTTTTTAACTATTTTAAATAGAGCGGGTTCTAATATAATGGCTGTAGGAGATGATTTTCAAAGTATCTATGGTTTTAGAGGAGCAACTTTTAAAAATATATTACTTTTTAAGAAAGATTTTCCTGGAAGTCAATTGATAAAATTTCAAAACAATTTTAGATCTTCAGAAAATATAGTGAAATTTATATCATCAATTACTGATAGAGTTAGCAATAAGATAGAAAAAAAATCTTTTGCAATAAAAACTAATGGAGAAAAACCTAAGGTTATAAGAATAAAAACTTTGGAAGATGAAGGGGAATATATTGCAATTTCTATTAGGAAGTTATTAGCTGAAGAAAATTTTAATGGAACCATTGGCATTTTATATAGAAATAAGCATCTTGTTAATCACATTGAGAAAGGTTTAAAAAAATATAATATAGAGTATAATAGGGTAAAAGAAGAAAATGCTGAATATAGAATTATAGAAGATTTTTTAGATTTTTATAATTTTTTTATGAGACCAGAAGGTTTGATTATAGAAAAAGTAAGAGCGAAATTAGAAGAAAATAAGAGAGATAAGCTAGTTTCAACTTGGGAACTGATAAATTTGTTTAATAAGGTAAAATTTATAAAAAAAGAAAGTTTTAAAGAATCAGAAAAAAATAAAAAAGAATATAACAAGGTTATAGATGAAATTGACTCAGAATTATATAAAAAAATTATGAGCGGCTACATTGAATTTATACTAGAGATTAATGAAGAAAGAAGAAATAATTTATTGCTTAGGTTATATGTATCTATTAATACAAAAAGAATAAATCTAGAAGATATTGAAAAAGTGCTCTTATGTGATTGTAAAAGTGTATCAATAGATGAATTAAAAATGAAAAAAATTATAATACAAAAACAAGAAAAAAAGAAAATGAGCATAGATTTATTAACTGTTCATTCTGCTAAAGGATTAGAGTGGGATTATTTATTTGTGGCAACAGCTATAGATGGAGTTTATCCTAGTAGAAGATTTAATGATGAAAAAGAAATTAAAGATAATGAAGAGTATTTAGATGAGGAACGAAGGGTTTTTTATGTTGCGTGTAGTAGAGCAAGAAAGAGTTTAACTATAACATTTCCTAAAAAAATTCATTGGTTCAATAAAGATTTTGAAGGAATAAGTAGATTTTTAACTGAAATAGAAGAGATAAACTACGATTTTTACAATAAAGAAATATAAAAAATGAAAATAAATTAAGTGAATATAAATATAAATATAGAGGAGAAGGGTATGATTTATTTTATAGTTGGTGACGGTATTCCTTTCCAATTAAAGTATCAGGAAGTATTGAAAGAAATTCAAAATAAAGAGGGATTGCCAGTTAATTATTTTGATTTTTCTCAAGATGAAGCGGAGACTTTTTTAGAAAGAGTAGCGCAAAATTCAATGTTTAGTCCTAAGGAACTTTTTGTTATAAAAAGGTTTGAATCTGTAAAAGGGATTGATAAGTTTATAAAGGTGTTGGAAAAGATAAATTTCTCTCAAAAAGAGCTTATATTTTTATACGAAGAATTTTTTGATGACTTTGGTAGAAGAGAAGATGAAAAAGATAAAGCTTCTCAAGATAAGAAGAAAAAATTATTGGAACAGATGGAAAATATAGGGAAAGTTTATACTTCAAGAGTTGAAAACATGAAAAAGATGGGACTTAATTATGTAGTTGATAATCTAAAAGTCTCAGAAAAGGAAGGGGAAGAACTTTTACAATATATAGGTGAAGATTTTTATAATTTAAGAAATGAAGTAGAGAAAATATTGCTATTCTTAGGAGGAGAACCTTATTCTTTTTCAAAAGTAGCCAATATTATAACTTTAAATAAAGAGGGAAGCTTAAAGAAGAGCATAGAACTGTTTCTATCAGAGAAAAAAACAGAAAAATTACTAGAAATTTTGGAGAAAGATAAAGAGTATATTGCTTTTATATATAGTATTTTTGAAGAACTTCTTATTTATTATAAATTAACATTATTGGAAAAAGAGAAAAAAATAAGATTTGAAATGACATATAATGATTTTAAAAATGTATATGATAATGTTAATGAAATGTTTTTAAATGATAAGACATCTAGACCCCAACATGCTTATGCAGTTTTTATAAAATTAAAGAATGCTAAGAATTTTAAAAGCGAATTTTTAATAAAGAAATTAAAAGAGTTATCAAGTATAGACTATGGAATAAAATCTGGTGAAATGGATCCAGGGTTATTTATATCTCTATATGTAATTGGGTTTTATAGTAATTAAGGAATAAAAGAACCGACTAACCACTAAATAAAAAATAATTAAAAAATAAAAAAAGGAGGGGATTATTCCTCTCCTCCAAAAAATAAAATTTCAGCTTCAGCTTCATACCAAGGTCCTTCT
Source organism: Fusobacteriaceae bacterium (assembly GCA_051656905.1). Lineage (GTDB taxonomy): Bacteria > Fusobacteriota > Fusobacteriia > Fusobacteriales > Fusobacteriaceae > JAGNZR01. The sequence continues at coordinate 56,833 of JBOFJQ010000019.1, forward strand.
TCATCTTCACCGTAAGTTAAGAAAAACTCTATTTGTGCATCATCAAGAGTAAAACCAACAGAGTGTTGTTCCTCTTCTTTAAAATCAAAGAATTCAATTTTATTGTATTTAATTTTTTCTAAACGTTGTACAATCTCAGTTCTCTCTTCGAAGAAATCATTAAGATCTTCTTTTATAAAGAATCCTCTTTTCTCAAATTCTCTATTAATGTTTTCAATTTTATGAAGTGTTTTTTCGTCCAAATAAATCATGCTCCTATATAAATAATTTTTTTATGTAATTAATTTTTTTTAGTATCCAAAGAAAAATTTTAACTTTTTTCATTTCTAAAGGTATTTTATCTAAGGATTTTAAAAGATGATTTTTTATTTCATCATCGGTTGAATTTTTAGTAATCATTATATTCCTCCATTTTTAAAATTATCCAAAGATGTAAGGTTTTTATCTAGTAAATCGATATCTAATGCCCCAGTATATTCAAAAATTATTGAACCGTTTTGATCTAAGACATAAGTTGTTGGTAAAAGTTGTAATGGAATAGAAGTTTTTAAAGTATCTTTTTTATCAGTAAAAATATCAATGTCAACGTGGTATGTTGATTTGAATTGTTCAATTTCTTCTTTATTATTATACAGAATAGGCAGGTAATGGAAAATGTATTTTTTAGTTTTTGCAAAATTAGAAAGTTTTAAAAAATCAAAGATAAAAATATTTGATTCAAGATTACCAAAATGCAAAATAACTATATCGTTAAAACTCTTGTTTGTATACTGTTTATTATCTAAAGAATAAATTTGAAATTCAATTTTATTAATATAATTATCTGAACTATAAGATGTAAAAAAAACAGCTGAAGAAAATAATAATATTAGTAAAAGTCTATTTAACTTCAAAAGTTCACCTCGATTTAAAATTTATCTAAGTATATATTGATAAGTATTTATAATCATAATTATACCACAAAAACTAAATATGTAAATTATTTAATATTTAAATCACAAGAATAATTGAGGAACCTTACTATTATTAATTATAAAAATATAATTTACAAGTGACAAAAAGTTAAAAATAAAGTAAAATATGTATGGTCACATTTAATAAAAAACAGGAAATATAAGCTGGAGGTGCACGATGCTAAATTTTGATTTTCAGAATAAAACAGAGATAATTTTTGGTAAAGATACAGAGGAAAGAGTTGGAAAAGAGATAAAAAAATACGGTAAAAAAGTTTTGCTGCACTATGGTGGAGGAAGTATAAAAAGAACCGGATTATACGATAGAGTAATAAAAAGTCTAAAAAATGAAAATGTTGAGATTATAGAATTGGATGGAGTAATGCCAAATCCTAGAGTTTCTTTAGTAAGAGAAGGAATTAAAATTTGTAGAGAAAATTCAATAGATGTAATTTTAGCTGTTGGTGGAGGATCTGTTATAGATTCAGCTAAAGCTATATGTGCAGGAGTACCTTATAATGGAGATGTATGGGATTTCTGTATAAAGGGTATTCAAGTAGAGAATCCCCTACCTCTTGGAGTTATATTGACAATTCCAGCAGCAGGAAGTGAAAGTAGTATGGGAACTGTTTTAACTAATGAGGAAGGGTTATATAAAAAATCTTTTGGTTCAAACTTATTAAGACCTAAATTTTCAATATTAAATCCAGAATTAACATATACATTACCAGCTTATCAAACAGCAGCAGGTGTTGTGGATATGATGATTCATGTATTTGAAAGATATTTTACAAATACAAAGTCTGTTGAATTAATTGACAGAATGAGTGAAGCAGTTTTAACAACAATAATAAATAATGGTGAGAAAGTATTAGAAAATCCTCAAGGATATGATGCAAGAGCTGAAATTATGTGGGCTGGAACTCTTGCTCATAATGACTTGTTGCATACAGGTAGAGAAACAGATTGGGCATCTCATAAAATTGAGCATGAACTGAGTGGTATTTATGATATAACTCATGGTGCAGGTTTGGCTATTATAGCTCCAGCTTGGATGAAATATGTTTACAAACATGACTTAGATAGATTTGTTCAGTTTGCAAATAGAGTTTGGGGAGTAGATGTAATAGGAGATAGAGAAAGTATAGCACTAGAAGGTATTAAAAGAATGGAAAGATTCTTTAAAAGAATAGGGATGCCAACTACTTTAAAAGATGCGGGAATTATAGAAGATAGGTTTGAAGAGATGGCAGAAAAAGCAGTTGCACTAACAGGGGTAATTGGTGGATTTGTAAAACTTGATAAAAATGATATAATTGAAATTTACAAATTAGCAAAATAAATAAAATATACTGGATAAATATAAGGGAAAAATATGAATATAGTAAAAATAGATTATGAAAAAAAGATGCAAGAAATTTTAAAAGAAGTAAAAGATTCTGTTCCTAAGAAGAAACTTCTGTTACACTCGTGTTGTGCTCCTTGCAGCGTTGCAATAATGGAAACTTTAAAAGAGTATTTTGATATTACAATATTTTTTTATAATCCTAATATAACAGATAGTGAAGAGTATTTTAAAAGAGCTATAGAACAAGAAGAATATATAAAAGCAAATAATCTTAACATAAAAGTAATAAAAGGAATCTATGATGTTGAAAAAGATTTCTTTAATGTAGTAAAAGGTTATGAAAATTCTCCTGAAGGTGGAGATAGATGTACTTTATGTTATGAAAAAAGATTAGAAGAAACAGCAAAATTTGCAAAAAGTGAGAATTATGATTATTTTTCAAGTGTATTATCTATTAGTCCTTTAAAAAATAGTCAAAAGCTAAATATGATAGGTGAAACTTTAGAGGGAAAATATAGTATTAAGTATCTTTATGCAGATTTTAAAAAGCAAGGTAGATATAAAAAAGGGGTAGAAATTTCTAAAGAACACAATCTTTATAGACAAGATTATTGTGGGTGCATTTTTTCTAAAGAGGAATCTTATAAAAGAAAGATTAAAAAAATGGAAAATGAGGGGGTTTAAGGGTAATTCCTTAAAAATTCATATGGATTGTAAAAGTGAGAAAAAAGGTGAATTAAAATGTTTGATAATTTCTTTACTTATTCATACTCTATTTTTTTTATTCTATTTTAATGGAGCGACTTCTTATAAAATAAAAGAATTAAAAGAAACAAGTGTTCAAGTTAGTTTAACAGATAGGGGTGGAACTGGTGAAGGAGACGCTGGAAATATAAAAGAAGAAGTACAGCAAAAAATGCCAGAAGTACAGCAAAAAGAAGTAGTAAAAGTGGAAAAACCAAAAGAAAAAAAGGTTGAAAAACCAATAGAAGAAAACGGAGTAAAAGCAGAGCCAACTAAAGCTGAAAATGTAATAGAAAATACAGAAGTTAAAGAGTCTGCTAATGTGGAAAGCAATGTTGAAAGTGGGGTTGCTGAATTGTCAAATAACAGTAGCAATGGTAGTAGCACAAATGGTCAAGGTGTAGACGATAATATAACGGTAGATGGTTCAGGTGGAAAAATTGGAAAGAATCAAAATATTGATGGAATAAAATATAAAATATTAAAATCAAGAGATCCTGAATATCCAAGTTTGGCTAAAAAATTTAAAATAAAAGAAAAAATAGTTGTAAAAGCTAAGTTTTTAGTAGGATTAAATGGAGAGGTAGAAAAAATTGAAATTCTAGAAGGACCAGAGAAATTTGGTTTCACAAATGCAGTACGTGGAAGTCTTGAAGAGTGGAAGTTTACCCCTGTAGAGTATAAAGGTGAAAATATAAAGTTATATTTTTATAAAGAATTTGTTTTTAAGTTAGATTAAAATCATCACAATAAATACTATAGTGTAAAAAATAATATATTTAATATAAGAGAGGAAAAATGAAAATATCAAAAAAAGATGCATTACAATGGTTTGAGTATTTAGCGTCATTACCAGGAGATAAAAAAGAAGTATGCGAAAATTATGAAAGAGTGATAGGTTCTGTATATAGACAAATAGAGTTATCAGTTAATGAAACTCATAGACAGATGAAATCAGAGATAAAAACTCTTCAAACTTTAAAAGAGAGAACATATTTTGTAGGAAATAAAGATAAATTTCCTAAGGGATGTGTATCATGTCTTTTTGGAACAGGTCTAGGAGGAGTTAGAAAAACTAATAAATGTAATTTAACGTGTAAATTCTGTTATTATCATGACAATATAGATAATCAAGAGATAATTAAAGAAGATATGTGGGAGATAGGAGATTCTTCTTACTATATAGAGGATATAGATTTATTATTATCTGTTCAAGATAAACCATCTGGAATAGCTTATGTATATTTAGAGCCTTTTTTAGAAATAGAAAAATACTATGAAATTGTAGAAAAATTCCATAAAGCAGGTATATATCAACATCTTTATACAAATGGAACTCTTTCAACAGAAGAAAATATGAAAAAATTATCTGATGCAGGATTAGATGAAATAAGATTCAATTTAGGAGCGACTAATTGCTCTGATAAAGTTATAGAAGTTATGAAAATGGCTAAAAAATACTTTAAAGCTGTAGGAATAGAAACACCAATGACGCCTGAATTTTTTGAAAGTTTTATGTTGAAAAAAGATGCTATATTAGCAACAGGAATAGATTTTATGAATTGTGCTGAACTTCACTTAGGGGAAGACAATGTAAATAATTATTCTGGTGAAAAACTATATATGGCAAGAAGAGGTTATATTTCACCTTTATGGTCAAGAGAGATAACTCTAAAGTTAATGAAAATGGCAGAAGATGAAAAATGGGATATAGTTGTTCATGATTGCTCTAATCACACTAAGTTCTCAAGAGAGATAAATAAAAACTCTAAACTTAAGATGGGATTTGGATCAAACACTTATAGAAGTGAGTTTGATAGAGATTTATTCCATATATTTTTACCAATATTAAAAGATGAAAACTTCAAATTTATAAAAGAGGAAGAGTTAGAGAAGGAATTCAAACTTGAAAATTGTAAAGATGATATAGAGATGATAATGCAAAATAGTTACTCTGAGGATGAATTTTATGATGGAGAAGAATATATGTCTGATGACTATTTTGAAGAAGATGAAGAGGACGAGGAATAATTTTTAGGGTGACTAGTCTCTAAATTATTATAAGCGTAGGTGGCGAAATGGTAGACGCGCAAGGTTGAGGGCCTTGTGAGAATTTTCTCGTGAGGGTTCAAATCCCTTTCTACGCACCAATAAAAGATTAATGAATGGATAAAAAAATAAAAATATAGGAAGTCTTCTAATTTTAAAGAAGGCTTCTTTTGTTTGGAAAATTAAAATTTTATAGGCGATTAAAAGTGCTCATAAAAACGTTGTAGCAATCTCTCTAGGAAGAGATGCTACAACATCAGAAGAGTTTAGAAGTGGGGAAAATTAGAATTGAAGTCATGAAAAGTATTCTAGTAAAAATAATTAAGGTAACATCAATATAAAATTGTTCCGCCAGTAATTGGAGCAACAATATAAGTAGGACCTTTAGAAGAAGGGAAGGGTTGGTCCAATAATAAAAGAAAAGAGAATATGCTATTAAACATATAGAAGAGTAATTGAATTTTATAATATGTTATTTTATAAAAAATTCAAAAGTTTATATTGGTATTCCCACTAATTACGACAGGAGTAAAGAAGGTATTAATAAAAAAAATGCTCTTTATTAAATGTTAACATATAAAAACATAAAAGTGCTATACTAATACTTAATAAGTTATATGTATAAGCATATAATAAATATGGTTTAGTATAGATGGGAAATAAAAAAAATGAAATAGAGTGACACTATTAAACAAAAGGAAGGAAAAGAATGTGGACATTAGATGCTTTAAATATATTATTAAAATAGTGGAGTGTGGTTCTATAAATAAGGCAGCTAAAATTTTACAACTTTCTCAACCTAATTTAAGTTTAAGTGTTAAAAATGTAGAAAAAGAATTTGGATTTTCTTTGTTTAAGAGAAATAATGTAGGAATCCAATTGACAAATGAAGGGGAATTGTTTTTTAAATCGGCGAAAAAAATAGTCGCAGAGTTAGAAACGATAGAGAATATTCCATCATTATTTTCAAATGAAAAAAACATATCTATTTCATGTACATATTCTTTTGATTTTATGCATAAATTTATAAAATTTAAGAAAAAAAATCCACCACCTGATATAGAAGACTCTTTTAAAGAAACTGGGCTTATTCAAACTATTAGAGATGTTGTTGAACAAAGATACAGAATGTCACTTTTTTATTGTTTCAGTGATAGCACTGAAAGATATTATGAGTTAGCTAAAGAATATAACATGAAAATAGTCATTATAGCACATGAAATGCCCTTAGTCCTTCTAGTTTCAAAGAAAAATCCTTTATCTAAAAAGAAGGTAATATTGTATGAAGATATTAAAAACTATAAGTTTATTATGTATGAAAACTTCCAATTTAGCGAATGGCTTAAAATTTTAGGGTTCGAAGATGATAGTAAAATTTTATATGTGTTTGATCGTGGTGGGATGAATGATGCTATAAATCAAAGTATGTATGTAACAGTTATGATGGAAAGGCTTACGGAACCTTATAATGATATGTGTGTGGAAATTCCTATTATAAATTTTCCTTCTAAACTGAATTCGTATCTTATATATCAATCATCTTATACTCTAAACTCTAGAGAGAAGAATTTTGTTAAAGGATTAAAAGAGTTTTACTCAAAAAGGATAATTATACAAAGTGTTTAAAAAATATAAACTAATTAAAAAAGGAGGATTGTATGAAGAGAGTATTAAAAGATGGTAGAGATGTGACTTGGAGGTATATAGAGGAAAGAGATGCCCAAGACACGTTAGATTACTTAAACCAAGTTGGAAAGGAAAGTAATTTTTTAAGTTTTGGATCAGAGGGACCAGGGTTAACTCTAGAAATGCACTTGGAAGATATAAAAAAAATTAAAAATGCGAAATCTTTTTATCTGATTTTTGAAGTAGAAAAAGAGATAGCTGGTGTTGTTTCAATAAGAGTTAGGGAAGATCGTAAATGGTTAATGCACTGTGGAAACTTAGGAATTACTTGTCTGAAAAAATATTGGGGATTAGGACTTGGAAATATAATGATGGAATCTACTATAGAAGAAACAAAAGCTAGAGGGCTTAAAAAAATAAATTTAGAGACTAGAGAGGATAACGAAGTTGCCATTGCTCTCTATAAAAAATTTGGGTTTAAAGGGGAAGGGTTATTAAGCAAAAACTTTTTAATTGATGAAATTTTTTACAACACATATTTAATGGGATTAGAACTATAAACCTTTGGAATTTAAAAGCTTTGCCATGGTTGGGAATATTTTTTTAAAAAAAACTTTGAAATAAATTAAAAAAAATGTTGACGAAAAGTATTCCCTGTGGTAAGATAATTCTTGTCCGCGAGACAAACGCGAGACGAAGTTAAAAGGACATTAACAACAGAATAGAGAGAAAATCAAAAGTTATGTTTAAGAGGTCACCACCGATTAAACTAACGAATCTAATAACAAATCTTCGTGATTTGTGAGTGGCTGACTAGTCACTA
>JBOFJQ010000020.1:0-3056 GCA_051656905.1 Fusobacteriaceae bacterium
GCAATACACTCTTTTGTTATATCATCTAGTGTTGGTCCCATTCCTCCTGATACAATTATTAACTGAGCATTTTTTTGAGCATAATTTAAAGCTTTTATTATCTCATCTTCAAAATCTCTAACAATTATTTTACTCTCTATCTCTATTCCATATTTATTTAGTTCTTCACCAATAAAAATACTATTTGTATCAATTGTTCCACCATTTAACAACTCTGTTCCTACCATTATTAAAATTGCTTTCATTTTTTCAACCTCACAATCAACCGAATTTATTTATGAATTAAAATATAAAACACCAAATTGTTACTAAAATAAAATTACCAAACATCCCTGCTAAAAAATCATCTAAAACTACTCCTACACCATGACCAATATTTTGAGAATGGTTAATAGGTCCAATCTTCGTTATATCTAATATTCTAAATATTATAAAACCTAGTACAATAGCTACAAAGTTTTGATATACACCTACTGGATTAATAAGAAAAAGTGTTGTTAAGAAACCTAAAACTTCATCTATAACAACTTCTTGTGGATCTTTTTTCTTATATATATCTCTTTCACATATGTCTGAAATATATACTGCCAATATAAAGAATGTCATTAGCATTATAAAATAAAAAGAGTTATAAACCATATTATTAGGAAAAAATCTTCTTATATAACTTAAAAATATAAAAACAGGAATTCCACCTAATGTTCCAAATGTACCTGGAGCTTTCTTCATCTCACCAAGCCCAAACCATGTTCCCAGATTTTTAACTGTGCTATGCTTCATCTTAATACACTCCTTTCCAATAATTATAACCTGCATTTTCTTTTGTTTCTGATTTCTTTTCAGTTATGCCAGCAATAATTTCTCTAATTTTTTCTTCATTTTCATCTGAAATTTCTATAACTATTTGATCAATATTTAGTTTCTTAATTTCCTTCATTCTGTCAGTTATATCCAAAGCTTTATTTAAATAAATCTCTGAATTTCCATTTTCATTTATGATTATACCAAATTCATCTCCCATATCATTTACTAAATAGGAATTTTTTTGAACTATTTTTGTCTCTATGTGCATTACTTTTGGTTTTGAATAAACTAACAGTGCTTTTTTAAATTTTGTTTTAGTTAGATTTTTAATTTTTTCAAAAGAAAGCTCAGGGGATAACATCACACTTTCTATATTTAAAATACTCTCAAGTAATCTTAATGTATAAGAGTTTGTTATATTAAAACTCCAGTGAGTCATTACTTTAGTGTCTTTATCTTTAACTATATCATAAAAATTATAAGCTAACCCTTTATTAGATCTATCTATATCAACATTTCTCTCAGTTGTTATTTGAAGTCCACTCTTATATATTTTTTTAATTCCTAAATCTATTAAAACTTTTTCCTGCTCTTTAGTTTTCACAATAGCGATAACTTCAAGCTCTTTCTCTGTATCTTCTAATATGTCTATAACTTTTATTTCATCTGAATTTTCTCTTCTGTAACTTTCTACTATAATGTCTGCGAAATCTTCTGCAACATCTCTTTTTAATGCTTTTATAATTGAAACTGGTATAAATAAATTTTCATCTATATTACAAGTGAAATTCTCTTCTAAAAGATAAAAAGTTGTTTCTCCTAACTCAGCTATTTTACTATAGATATCTTCTGAAGTTGCTCCTCTTTTACTTGCTGCCTCACTCTCTTTAGAACCTAGCTTAGTAATTTCTATAAGCTTTCCATTTAAATTTTTATATTTAAATGTAAGCTTTGGTAACTCTCCTAACTTACATGAGAACTCAGCTGAAATCTGAATTTTTTTCTCAGAACTATGACGCTCTTTTGTTATTGCATCCTCTAGCTCTTTACAGTGATTTTTAAAGATATATCTTGTTCCAACAGGTAGATCCATCATAACTATTGTGTCTCCTGCTACTGCTTCTCTATCTTTATTTGCATCACTACTTCTGTATCTTACAGTATCTCTTTTTACACTTATTTTACTTACGTTTGTTCCACCTAATTTTTCATAACTTTTAGAAAGGAATGTTATACCATCTCCAAATTTTAAATTCTCTGATAGTAATACCTCTTTTCCGCTTACTATTCCTATCTGTTTTCCTAAATTAGATGAATAATTTCTATTTAAAATATCCTCTCTTCCATAGAAATACCCTTTCCCATATCCACGATTAAATATTGAAGAAACTCTCTCTTCTCTATCATTTCCATCTATTAACTCTTTGTAATAACTAGTAAGCTCATACACATATTGCTCATCCTTCATTCTACCTTCAAGTTTTATTGATTCAATGCCAATCTCTTTTAACATATCAATTTCTTTTTTACCCATCAATTGATCTTTTGGTGATAATAAAAATCCTTTTTCTCCTGTTGAAGATTCATAATTTTTTCTACATGGTTGAGCACACATTCCACGATTTCCACTTCTAGCACCTATAAAACTACTCATAAAGCATTTTCCAGAGTAAGCAACACAAAGAGCTCCTGATACAAATACTTCTAGCTCTATTGTTGTATTTTTTCTTATTTCTTTTATCTCTTCAAAAGATAACTCTCTTGATAATACAACTCTCTTAAATCCTAGTTCTCTTAAATATTCTGCTTCAACATGGTTAGATATTGTCATCTGGGTACTTCCATGAATCTCTATTTCAGGAAAATTTTCTTTTAAAAATTTAAACATTCCTAAATCTTGAACAATTATTGCATCAAGACCACACTTATATAGAGTGTTTAAATTTATAAAAAGAGGATTAAATTCATTATCCATCATAACTGTATTTAAAGTTAAAAATACTCTACTTCCTCTTTCATGAGCATATTCTAACGCCGCTTTATATTCAGACATTGTAAAATTTTTAGCACTTTTTCTAGCACCTAATCCTTGTAATCCCATATATATTTCATGAGCACCACCATCAACTGCTGCATAAAACTTATTTATATCCCCTGCTGGAGCAACTATATACATTTTTTTCTCCTATTACTATTTAATTTTTTTATTTTCTAATTAGTAAATTTTACACTATTTTCCAACTATAAACAAG
>JBOFJQ010000021.1:0-86076 GCA_051656905.1 Fusobacteriaceae bacterium
GTTAGATTACAGTTTAATCTAAAAAGTGGGGTTTAAAAAAATATTTGGAAATTGGTGCCTAGAATAGGATTCGAACCTACGACCGTTCGGGTATGAACCGAATGCTCTAGCCAACTGAGCTATCTAGGCATCACATGAATTATAATACACCTTTTTCCAAAAGTTGTCAACACTTACTTTTACATTTTTCGTACTTTTTTATTTTTGTGTTCTTTTACAGAAAATACATAATTTTTAGTATTTATTTTTTACTATACAAAATAAAAATACACCTTACAAACATTAGTTTTTTAACTAACTTTGCAAGGTGTATCTTTTTTTATCTATTTATTACATTTTTTCAAATTGATCTTTCGACACTCCGCAAACTGGACACACCCAAGATTCAGGGATATCTGCAAACTTTGTTCCAGGTGCTATTCCTGAATCTGCATCTCCTTCAGCTTCGTTATAAACATATCCACAAGGTACACATAACCATTTTTCCATTTTATTTCCTCCAATATTTCTCTATTTTAGTTTAAATTTTTTCAAAGTGCTCTTTTGAGGCATTACAAATTGGACAAACCCACTCTTGTTGTATATCCTCAAATTTTGTTCCTACTTCTACTTTATTTTCAATATCTCCTATTTCAGGCTTATAAATATAACCACAAATAGTACATGCCCATTTTTCCATATTTAGTTCACCTCTTTATTTCTTCCACAATCCATGGATATTACAATATTCTCTAGCTATAACATTTTTACCTTTTATTACTTTAAAACAAGCCAGCGGCTCATCTCCAGGTTTTAAATATTTTCTATATAATCTATCTCCATCTATTAAAATTTCAATAAACTGAATATAATGCTCATCTTTCATAGGATGAGGTGTTTCCTTTCCTACTTTTACTACATAGCCATCTTCATGTTCCTCAATGTATGGTACATGCTTTTCTAAAGAAGCATCTGCTGTTTTCTCTTCTAATTTTTCAAAACCTTCTATATTATCACAAGGACAATCCAGAACTGCTTCAATTATTGTTTCACACTCTTTGCATTTAAAAATATCAAATTTCTTCATTTTATATTCCTCCTTGTAGCATAACTATATAATATACTCAAAAATTCTAATAAACTTTACTAAAATTTTATAATATAAATTATATACTGTAAGTTGTATATTCAATTAAAAATTTATTTTTCCTTTTAAAAAAATCATTTTACTACTTTATTAATAAAATAATTTTATAGGTGATCTGATGAACAATTCTTGCAAGAACCTTTTAAATAAATATGCTGCTCATTTACATTAAAACTTTTTAAATAATCCTGCTCAAGATATGATGGATCTACTGAAAAATCATATATAGCATTGCAAACATCACATTTAAAGTGTCCATGTAATGTTGTATCAATATCATATCTTACTTCATTTTCTTCAATTACTATTGTGTTCACTAATTTTTTTTCAATAAATAGATTTAAAGTATTATATACTGTTGTTTTTGATAATGTAGGTATCTCAGGAAGTAAACTCTTATAAATAATATCTACTGTTGGATGAACTCTATTATTCACTAAATATTCAAATATTCTCATTCTTTGATAAGAGGGTTTTACACCACATTGCTTTAAATGCTCTCCTATCTCTTCTTTTTTTATCATCATAGAACTACTCATCTCCTTTTTGTAATAATTACATTTATGTAATATGTTAACTATTTTTTTGTTGTATGTCAAGTTTTTTTATTGCTTTTAAAATAAACCATCAAATTTTTTTATTATATCATTTTTTCATTATAATTCAATGTTTTTATTACTGCTCTCAAAATTTCATTTTATCTCTTTGCTCATTAAATACCTATCTATGCCCACTCCATACTCATCTTTTTGAAATTCTAAAACTTCATATCCTCTTTTTTTATACATATTCACACCTACAGCATTATTAGGATCTACAGTCAAAGATATTCTCTTCATTCCTATCTCTTTAGCTCTAATTTCACTATGCTCTATTAACTTAGTTCCATACCCTTTATTTCTGTATTTTTCTCTTGTTAAAAATCCATATAGGAAAAGTTCATTTTTATTCATAACTTGCATGTATTCAGCTACAGATACAACATCTTCCCCTTCCATAATTATTATAATCATTCCATATCTTACAAAAGCTTTTATTAACCATGCATCAGCTCCACCGTTAACTCCAAAAACTTCTTCCTCTATGTCAATTAATTTATTTATAAGGTCTTTATCTGATATTTTTACCTCTTTAAATTGCATTAATTCCTCCTTTTATATTTTTTAATTCTATATTTAATTTTAGTTCTATACTTAATTTTTATTTTTTTCCCTATTTCTCATAAATGTGATAAAATTTAAAATATATCTTTTTATAAAAGGAGCGTTGCTTATTACAAATGAGAAATATTAAATTAGTTTACAAATATGATGGAACTGACTTTTTTGGTTTCCAAAGGCAAACTAGTGCCAGAACTGTTCAAGGAGAAATAGAAAAAGTTCTCTTTACAATAACAAAAGAAAACATTAATCTTACTTCTGCTGGAAGAACCGATAGAGGAGTTCATGCTTTTATGCAAGTCTCTAATTTTTTTACAAATTGCCCAATACCTACCAATAGGTTACTTTTTACTCTAAATAATGCTTTACCTTTAGATATATCTATTACTTCTGCTGAAGAAGTTGACCCTAATTTTAGTTCACGTTTTTCAGCTAAAGAGAGAAGTTATAAATATTTTCTAACTTTAAAAAAAGATCCTTTTAGCAATAGATTCGCTACATATACAAAGGAATATATCGATTTAAACAAATTTTTAGAAGTTTTAGAGCCTTTAAAAGGGGCCCACGACTTTAAAAATTTCAAACTTGCCGATTGTAGTAGCAAGCATCAAAATAGAGAGATTTATTCTATAACTGGTGAACAGTTAAATGAGCATAATCTTGTTATCGAAATAAAAGGAAATGCCTTCTTGAAATCTCAAATAAGAATTATCATTGGTACAGCATTAGATATCTATCTAGGTAAAAAACCAAAAGATTATTTCCATCAAATGCTAACAGATTTTTCAAAAGATTTTTTAAAAACTGTTGCTCCACCTAATGGCTTATTCTTATCAGATATTCAATATTACGAAAATCTGAACTATTCTAATCCTACAGAGCAAGACCTATAATTTTATAGGTCTTTTTTTATCTTCCGTCTTTAAAATCTTTTTTTATTCTTGCACGGTTTTTTATTATTTTTATATCTTCAATTTTTTTCGAAGATATTGTTATTTTTTTATCATATTTTCTCTCTGGTAATTGATTTAAGTTAGAAACATCTGCAGTGTATAAGACATCTCTCATCTCTAGAGACATCTTCAGTTCACTTTCAATCTCTTTTAGCATATGGGAATCTCTTTCAGTTAAGATTAAATTGCTTTCTCCTGACTTTCCAGCTCTTCCTGTTCTTCCTATTCTATGAATATAAATTTCTGAATTTTCTGGAGCATCATAATTATAAACATGCGTTACACCACTTACATCAATTCCTCTAGAAACTATATCTGTAGCTATAAGGAATTGAACTTCTAAATTTTTAAAACTTTTTATAATTTTTTCTCTTTTAGCTTGTGGAATATCACTATGTAATTTTTGGCAGCTAAAACCTCTTTCAGTTAATAGTTCATCTAATCTATCAACCCTCGCTTTAGTTCTACAAAATATAATTCCCATAAAAGGATTATCTTCATTTATCATTTGGCATAAAATATCTATTTTTCTTCTATCAGTTGTTTCAACATACTTCTGGCTTATTTTGCTTAACCCATCCTCTTTATCCTCTACTACAACAACATCTGGTTCCACTGTAAATCTATAGGCTATTTTTTTTATCTCTGAAGATAATGTAGCACTAAAAAGTAATGTTTCTCTTTTCTTTGGACATTTTTTTACTATCTCTTCCATTTCATTTTTAAAACCTAACTCAATCATTTGATCCGCTTCATCAATAATTAAAGTTTTTATTTGAGATAAATTAATCATATTTTTATTCATACAATCAATCAATCTTCCTGGAGTTGCAATTATAAAATTAACACTACTTTCAACTTTATAATTGTTGGAAAGTTCTCTTCCTCCATACATTAAAACAGATTCTACCTTCTCTTCCACATCTATATTTTTTAAAACTTCACTTATTTGTAACGCTAACTCTCTTGTAGGAGTTAATATTAATATTTTTTCAGATGCACTCTTATAAACCCTTTCTAAAAGTGGCAGTAAAAAAGCTAGAGTTTTTCCACTTCCTGTTTTACTTTGAGCTATTACATCTTTTTTAAAAAAAACTTTAGGTATAACCTCTTCTTGTATTTCTGTAGGAGTTTTTATACCCATTTTCTTTAATTTATCACTTATAATTTTTTTTATTCCTAAAATTTCAAACGTCATTCTGTTCTCCTTAAACGTATTTTAATACGCTTTTTATTTTTTATACTAAAATATTCATACTACATATTATAGCATTTTATTCATTTAATTTAATAATATATTTTATACTCTGCTAAAAGAAAAATTTAGTTAAAGTTTATTGTAGTTTTTCAACATATAAAAAAACTCAGTATATATATAGATACTGAGTTTTTATTATTAGACTAAGCTTTTTATTATACTATTTTTTTTATTTTTCTAAGTTAAAATATTATTTATTAGTTTAATGGTAATATTTTAATTTCAACTCTTCTATTCATAGCTCTTCCTTCAGGGTTTGAGTTAGAAGCTATAAAGTTAGATGCTCCATAACCTGTAGACATTAATCTTCCTGAAGCTACACCCTTTCCTGTTAAGTATCTCGCAACACTTTGTGCTCTTCTTTGAGATAAATCTGCATTTCCTTCTGGAGAACCTGTATTATCTGTAAATCCTGATACTACTACTCTTGATTCAGGATATTGCTTTAATGTATTTGCTATAGAGTTTAATGGACCATAAAAGCTTGATGATATTTGTGAACTACCACTTGGAAAACTTACTCCACCTGGTAAAGTTAATTTTATACTATCTCCTTCTTGAACTACACCTACTTCTGTATTTTGAAGATTTCTGCTTAACTCTTCAGCTTGTTTATCTTGATAAGCTCCCCAACCAAGACCTGCAAGAGCTCCTATTCCAGCTCCTATTGCTGTACTCTTAGAATCTTTTCCAATAAGTTGTCCTGCAAGAGCTCCCATAGCTGCTCCACCTAAAGTTCCAGATGTTTTAGTTATCGCGCTAGCATTTGCTGCTAATATTATACTTGTTAATGCTATTGTTATTATTTTCTTCATATTTCTCATCCTCTCTGCTTGTAATTTTGCTTTTCTTTAATTTTGATTCCACTTTATAATGATTACTAATATTTTTTATTTTATAAAAAAAAGAACAGCTAATTCTTCAATTAACTGTTTTGTTTTTAAATGGTGCGAGAGAAGGGACTTGAACCCTTACGTCGAAACGCCAGATCCTAAGTCTGGTGCGTCTGCCAATTCCGCCACCCTCGCATGTTAGATGGTGCGTCATACAGGACTTGAACCTGTGGCAACACGATTAAAAGTCGTGTGCTCTACCAGCTGAGCTAATGACGCATATTAAATTGTATGGGGTGACCGACGGGATTCGAACCCGCGACAACCAGTACCACAAACTGGCGCTCTACCAACTGAACTACGATCACCACATTTAATGGCGTATCTGAAGAGATTCGAACTCCTGGCCCACGCCTTAGAAGGGCGTTGCTCTATCCAGCTGAGCTACAGATACATACTTGGAGCGGGAAACGAGGGTCGAACTCGCGACATTCAGCTTGGAAGGCTGACGCTCTACCAACTGAGCTATTCCCGCAGATTTGTTTGATGGTCGGAATAGCAAGATTCGAACTTGCGGCCCCTTGCTCCCAAGGCAAGTGCGCTACCGGACTGCGCTATATTCCGACGTCTTCAAGACATTTATAATACTATCATAGTTACACTTTTATGTCAATTTTTTTTTATAACTTTTTCTGTTTTTTTTTATCATAAAGTCTTTTCACATTAAGTTTCCTAATAATTCCAATGGTTTTTTTTATAAAAATATTTAAATTTTTTTTATGTGTTTTTTTGTATTTAAAATTTTTATATTTAAATTTTTTTTATTTATATTTTTTATTTTTTTATTTTTTGGTATTTTATTTTAATTTTTTTATTAAAAAACTATAATATTTATTTTTATTATTAATATCTGACTAAAATAGTATAACAACGATTATTATTTAATATAATGAATTTCTATAAACATTATTATTGATATTTGCATAAATTTTAGCTATACTTAACTCATAAATAATATATAAAATAGTTTTAATAAAAGGAATCTATAAAAATTAAAAATATAATATTATAGAGTAAAGGAATATATTCTAATTTAGATATCCTTATATTCTTAAAAATCTATAATAATTAAGGAGGAAAGTATGAATTTTACTAAAAAATCTATAATCATTTCTATTACAAGCTTAATTTTAGTTACAGGTTGTACAAACACACAACAAGGTTCTGGTGACACTAATTATAAAGCAGGTGGAGCTCTTGGTGGTGCTGCTCTTGGTGCTCTTGCTGGTCAACTTATTGGTAAAGATACTAAAGGTACTTTAATCGGTGCTGGAATAGGTGCTCTTGCTGGTCTTGGTTGGGGAGCTTATAAAGATAAACAGGAACAAGAGTTAAGAGAAAAACTTAAATATACTGATGTAAAAGTTTCTAAAGAGGGAGATTATATAAAACTTACTCTACCTGGTGGAGTAACTTTCCAAACTAATAGTTCTAAAATTTCTCCATCGTTCCAAGAGCCTTTAAACTCAATATCTTCAGTATTAACTCAATATCCTGATTCTAAAGTAATGGTTTCTGGATTTACTGATAATGTAGGTGCTCCTGAATACAACGCTCAATTATCTCAACAAAGAGCTCAAAGTGTTGCATCTTACTTATCTAGAAAAGGTGTAGCTTCAGGAAGATTAATGTCTACAGGTTATGGAGCATCTAACTTTATAGCTGATAACTCAACTCCTGAGGGAAGAGCTATGAACAGAAGAGTTGAAATTAAAATATTACCTCCTGCTAAATAGAAATATTAATTATCCTTTAATATTACAGTTTTAAAAACTATAACTAAATATTTCCCATAAAATGGCTTTGTTAATCAAAGCCATTTTTTTATTTACAGTTCTGTAACCGAACAATTAAAACTATAAAAATATTTTTTATAAAAAAAGTTGACAAAAATATAACTTAATTATATTATATCACTTGTCAGACAAGTGAGTTGTCAGACAAATTTTTAGTGAAGGAGTAATTTTAATGAAAATTGTAGCAGCAATCGACTCTTTTAAAGGGAGTATGACTTCTTTAGAAGTTGCTCACGCATTTGAAATAGGGGCTAGAAAAGTCTATCCAAACTTAGAAATAGCTAAATTATCTTTAGCTGATGGTGGAGAAGGGACAGTTGAGTCTTTAGTTGATGGTGGTAAAGGTGAAATAATTAAATTAAAAGTAAAAAATCCTCTTATGAGAGATATAGAATCTTTTTATGGAATAATAACAGATAAAAATTTAGCAGTAATTGAAATGGCTGCAGCTAGTGGGCTACCTCTTCTTTCTAAAGAGGAAAGAAACCCCATGAAAACATCTACTTATGGAACAGGAGAGTTAATTAAAGATGCCTTAAACAGAGGTTGTAGAGAGTTTATAATAGGAATAGGTGGAAGTGCTACTAATGATGGTGGTATAGGTATGTTATCTGCCTTAGGATATAAATTTTTAGATGCAAGTGAAAAAGTTTTAGAACCTATTGGAGAAAATTTAATAAATATATCTTTTATTGATTCTTCAGAAGCTCTTCCAGAATTAAAAAAATCAACTTTTTTAGTCGCTTGTGATGTTGATAACCCTCTTTATGGAGCTAGGGGAGCAGCTGAAGTTTATTCAAGACAAAAAGGTGCTACAGAAGAGATGGTTATAGAATTAGATAGAGGTCTTAAACACTACTCTGAGATAGTTATGAATCAATTTAATATTGAGATTGGAAACTATTCCGGTTCTGGAGCTGCTGGTGGTTTAGGAGGAGGATTCCTTGGATTCCTAAACGCTACATTAAAACCAGGAATAGACATTATAATGGATACTATAGGTTTAGAAGAGTATGTAAGAGATGCAGATTTAGTTATCACTGGTGAAGGACGTATAGATTTTCAATCTATCATGGGTAAAACTCCTGTGGGAGTTGCAAAACTTGCTAAAAAGCATAACATTCCCGTTATTGCCATAGCTGGATGCTTAGCTGATGATGCTAACGCTGTACATGATCATGGAATAGATGCTATCTTCTCTATAATGAATTATCCTATGGCATTAGAAGATGCTTTAAAAAAAGAAAATTCTATGAAATTTGTAGAAAAAAATGCAGAACAAATAATGAGATTAATTAAATTAAGTCCAAAAATTATATAATTTAAAGGGGGATAACAAAATGGTACAAGTTACGACATTAGGAGCAATATTAGGGTTAGTTTTATCAATATTTCTTATTGTAAGAAAGGTTCAGCCTGTTTATAGTTTAATTTTAGGTGCACTGATTGGTGGATTAATTGGTGGAGCAGACATTGCAACTACAGTTAACTTTATGATTAACGGGGTAAAAGATATTATGCCTGCAGTTGTTAGAATCTTAACAGCAGGTATCTTAGCAGGTGCGCTTATTCAGAGTGGTGCTGCAACTAGAATAGCTGAGACTATTATAGACAAATTAGGAGAAAAAAGAGCTATGTTAGCTTTAGCACTTTCAACTTTACTACTTACAAGTGTTGGAGTTTTTATCGATGTTGCTGTAATTACAGTTGCTCCTATCGCTCTCGTAATTGGAAAAAAATCTAATCTATCAAAGGGAGCTATTCTTCTTGCTATGATAGGTGGAGGAAAAGCAGGTAACGTAATGTCACCTAATCCAAATACAATAGCTGCTTCTGGAATATTTAAAGTTCCTTTATCAGATCTTATGACAGCAAATATAATACCAGCTATTTGTGGTTTAATTGTTACTGTTATACTTGCTAACATGATTTCTAAAAAAGGGGAAATGGTTGAATCTGCAGTTGTTGAAGAGAACAAAGATATTCCTGGAATTTTACCATCTATAGTAGGGCCTATTGTTACAATAGTAATCTTATCATTAAGACCTCTTTGCGGAATCAATATAGATCCTTTAATTGCACTACCTGTAGGTGGAATTATCGGATGTTTAGCAATGGGTAAAATAAAGCATCTAAATAGTTATATGACTTATGGTTTAGAGAAAATGGTAGGAGTTGCTGTTCTTTTAATAGGAACTGGAGCTATTGCAGGTATAATCAAAGTATCTGAATTAAAAAATGCAACTATAGCACTATTAACTGATTCTGGATTACCAGCTTATCTTCTAGCTCCAATATCTGGAATAGTTATGTCAGCGGCTACAGCTTCTACCACAGCAGGTACAAGTGTTGCAAGTGAGACATTTGCACCAACACTAATCGCTCTTGGAATAAAGGCTTTATACGGAGCTGCAATGGTTCATGCAGGTGCTACAGTTTTAGATCATCTTCCTCACGGTTCATTCTTCCATTCAACTGGAGGATCTGTAGGTATTAAAATCGAAGAAAGATTTAAACTTTTACCTTATGAAACATTAATTGGATTTACAATAGCTGCTATTTCAACATTAATTTACGGTATTATTTTATAACTCTCTAAATTTTTTTCTATAAGAAGATTGTTTTATTTGGTTATTAAGGTATAATTACCTTAGTAACCTTTTTTATTCAATAATATTTAGGGGAGAGTATCAGTGAGAAAAAAAGATTTAGCTATCAACTATATAAAAGAAAAAATTAATAAAGGGGATTGGAAGCCTCTTGAAAAAATACCTTCCGAACCAGCTTTAGCCATAGAGATTGGTGTTAGTAGAATGACCGTAAGAGAAGCTATTGAGCAATTATCTATACTAAAGATATTAACTAAAAAGAGAGGAAGTGGAACTTTTGTAAGAGAACCTATTCCAGTTGTAACTTTTAGTGATATTTATCCTGAGATAGAACTTGAATCTGAGGGATATAAAGATATTCTAGAGGTTAGAATAGCTCTTGAAACTCTAGCTCTTGAAAAAGCTATGCATTTTAATAAAGAAGCTTTAGAAGCCTCACTTAATTTAGTTCTGAAAGAGATGGAAAAAACTATTGATAATGATGATTTTTTAAATCATGATATGAATTTTCATATTGAAATTTCAAAATATTCATCTAACAAATTACTTAATGGATTAATAGAGTTAACTTCTCTTGCTTTGAAGATACACAAAAAAAAATACGAATATAAATATATAGATAACTGCAAAAGAGTTGCAGAACACTTAAAACTTCTAAATGCTATTAAAAGTAACAATATTTTAGAAGCAAAAGAAGCACTAAAAGAGCATCTTGAAAATGCAATTATAGGTTTAAATAACTAAAAAAAGTCCTTAATAAGGACTTTTTTTAATTTTATAATTAATTCATCATAGATTTTTTAGCTTGCTTTAATAACAGTTCATTCTTCTTAGATAAAACGTTAATTTTTTTTAAATCTGGAGTTTTTTCAGCTTTTAATCTTGCGATTTCAGCATTATTTTTATCAAATTCAGCCCTATCTCCTGGACTAAGTTTTTCTTGAATCTCATCTTTTTTATCAGATGCTTTTTCCATTTTTTCTTTCATCGTATTCTTTTTATCATCAACTTCTTTTCCAACACCTAAACCAGACATCGTATTAAAATTTGTATCTGTTTTCATTGATGAACCTAGTGCAAATGACAAACTTGAGATTAACATACCTATCAATAGAAATTTTTTCATTTTTTTCAACTCCTTTTTAAATTTATAACTTCTTTAATCTATTATATCAAATTTTTAAGAAAATTCCTTTTATTATAAAATACCTTGTAAAATGAAAAAAATAAAAGTATACTAAATTAGAATTTTTAATATCGTTCTTAATAGGAGGAAAAAAATGTCACTAAATAGAGACTCTCAAAATCTTAGGAAAAAAATAGTAAAACCATTAATTTTTTTATTTATTATAGTTGGAATCGGTTTCGGTGTATTAGAAGCTCTTAAAAAGCCTAAATTTTATCAAGGGGTAGGAGAAGGTTTTGAAAATGAAATAAAAGTTACTATCTCTGCCATAGTAAATAGAAAAGGTGAGCTAATTATAAAATCAATAGATACAATTCATGAAGAGACTCCTGCAATTGGTGGGATGGCTATCGATACATTTAAAGGAAAATTAATTAATCACCCTTATGTAAAGCCTGATATTATAGCTGGCGCTACTTATACATCAAAAGGTTTTGATGAAGCTGTAGAAGGTGCTATTTTAGAATTTAAGAAAGACAATTCTGTTAAGTAGTCTTTTATTTCTAAAGCTATAAAATTCTAATTTAATAAATCAATAAGAGATTATAAAGAATAAAAGAATAAACAAATAAATTAAAAAGGATTAAAAAATATAACAATTTTTTAATCCTTTTTTTTATCTCATTACAATTTTTTTATAAATAATTTCAAATTCTATTAAAATATATATTTTATTTCCTTACCTATTGGTCCAAAAAATTCCTCATTATTATATACTATATTTCCTCTAACTATTGTAGTTAAAATCTTTCCACCACTTTTCATTCCCTTATAAGGTGTCCATCCACATTTAGATATTAAAGTTTTATTATTAATCGTATACACTTGTTTTAGGTCTACTATTACTAAATCTCCATCATAGTCAACTTTAATTTCACCCTTGTTTTTTATTCCAAAAATTTTAGCAGGATTTTCACTCATAATCTTTATTAAAGTATATAGAGTTATCTTTTTATCTTGAACAGCTGATAGCATAAGCTCTAAAGAATTTTCAACTCCTGGAATACCAAACATAACTTTAGACATTTTTTCTTCTAATGTATGAGGAGCGTGATCCGTTCCTATTGTATCAATAACTCCATTTTTTATCCCTTCCCATAAGGCATTACAATCTTCTTCTGTTTTTAACTCTGGTTTCATATTTAATAACATTTTATTTTCCTCGTTTTTCTCTCTATCTTTACTAGATAAAAATAGATGATGAGGAGCAACTTCTCCATAAACTTTTATACCATCTTTCTTAGCTTTTTCTAGAGATTGAACTTCTGACGCCTTTGATAAATGGCATAAATAAAGAGGCTTATTCGTTTTCTTAGCGAATTCAATTGCTGTATCAACTTTGTCTTCTTCTGCATGAACAGAGATAATTCTTGAAGCATTGAATATATTTTCAACAACTTTACTATCCTCTACAAGCATATCACCTGTAGACATATTTAAAAATATTTTAGTTGAAGCAACATCATTTATGACATTGCCAATATCTCCACTATTATCAAGCCTACTTCCTCCAAAGTGAAACCCATAGTCTACATAAGATCTATTTAGAGAGTTTATCTTTTTTTCTTTTAAAGACAGTTCTGTTGTGGTATTTGGAATTGTATTAGGCATATCTATAAAAGTTGTAACTCCACCCTTGGCACAAGCCTTACTCCCTGTTATAAAATCCTCTTTATAGCAAAGTCCAGGATCTCTCATATGAGTATGAGCATCTATTATTCCTGGTATTACATAGTTTCCATTGGCATCTATAACTTTTAAGCTTTCTAAATTTTCTATTTCTATATCCTCATCTATTTCTAATATCTTTCCAGAGTCCCCGATTAAAATAGATGTAACAACTTCCTTTTCTTCAGACAAAACAATTTTAGCATTTTTTATAAGTAACAAAATTATACCTCCATTTAAATATTTACTTTAGAAGTTTCAGATTCTATTTCATAATACTTTTCTAAATCAAGTTTATCCTCGCTTTTTGCAACATAAATTGCAATGGCACTATCCCCTACAACATTTAAAGATGTAAGAAGCATCTCAATTGGTCTATTTATTCCAAGTATTATTGCATAAGCCGATATTGCTATTTCATTGTTATACCCCATTCCACTAAGTATAGTAAACAATATTATTGCTCCACTTCCTGGTGCTGCTGGTGTCCCAATTGATGCTAGAAGAGCTAAAATAGCTATTACTACTATATTAAAAAATGATATCTCATATCCTGCTACTCCAGCTATAAATACTGTAGCAATTATTTGCATTATAGCTGTTCCATTCATATTAACCGTCATTCCTAAAGGAAGAACAAAAGAGGCAATTGTTTCATCTACTCCTAATTTATCAACTGTTGTTTTCGAGTTTAAAGGAAGTGTTGCTGCTGATGAAGATGTTGAAAATGCAAACATTGCTACACTTAAATTTTTCTTTAGAAAAAATATTGGATTAAGACCTGATAACAACCAAATTATTAGACTATAACCTGCTACTAAAAATACTAGAAGAGACAATGCTGTTATAAAAAAATATCTACTTGCTATTTGAAGGTAATCTATTCCATACATTGCAAAAGTTCTTGTTAAAAGAGCAAATATTGCAATAGGGGCAAATTTATTTATAACAAAAGTTAAAAAGATTTGAGTCATTTTATTTATTTCAATAACGCCTTTCTTTATAACAGAATCTTTATCATTTAAAATATTAAGAATTACTCCTATGGTAATACCTAGAAATACCGCAACTAACACATTCCCGTTACTAGATAGACCAGAAACTATATTCTGAGGAATAGCATTTATTAAAATCATTAATGGATTCGATGAAATTGAAGTTGTACTTACAGTTCCCTTAGTTATTGAAGCTGAGAATACATTAGCTTTATACGCTAACATTCCAACAATAGAGGCAAATGCTAAAGCTACTATATAACTAAATCCAAAGCCTAAAAACGTTTTACTTGATATTCTTTTTAAACTTTTAGAGTCTTGAATATTGGTTACAGCAATTATAATAGATGTAAAAACCATGGGAATAATAACCACTTGCAAAGCATTTATAAAAAGTTGCCCAACTATATATAGTATTCCAATAGCTTTATTTCCTTCAGCTTTACTTATGTCTTGAAAAAGTAGGTTATTTAATTTCCCCCACAACTCTGAATTATTCGTTTCAATAAGATATTCTCTTAAAAAGAGAAAAATTATACCTACAACAACTCCAGAAATAAGACCTATAAAAATTTTCTTTGTTAAATCATTCTTCTTCATCAATACCCCTTTGTTTATCCTCATATTACTCAGTTATACTAGTCCACGTGTCACTTAATTTTTAAATTAGATACCATATTTTTCTGGAGCTTTATTCCAGCTAGAAGCAGTTGTCATCTCTTCTGATGTTATATAACTATTCTCTTTAGCAACTTCTAGTAAAGTTTCAAAGTTTGATAAACTTGTCCATTTAATATTTTTATCTCCAAAATTTTTATTTGCTTTTTCAAATCCATAAGAGAATATTGCTAAAACTTCAACTCCTGTTGCTCCCTCTTCTAAAGATGCATCTACAGCTTTAATAGAACTTCCCCCTGTAGATATTAAATCTTCTATTATAAGAACTTTCTTACCTTTAAATTCAGCTCCCTCTATCTGTCTTCCTGCACCATGAGCTTTTTTCTCTCCTCTAATATAAGCCATTGGTCTATTCATCGCCATTGCTATAAAGGCTGCCCAAGGAATTCCAGCTGTAGCTGTTCCTGCTATAATGTCAAACTTCTCCCCTGTTGCTTCCATCTCTTCTATTTTCTTTACAAAACCTTCTACAACAACTGTTCTCTCAACTGGAAAACCTATCATTTTTCTGTTATCACAATAAATTGGACTTTTTATTCCTGATACAAATGTAAATGGAGTTTGTACATTTAATCTTACTGCCTCTGTTGATAATAAAGATTTTGCTACACCTTGCTGAATATTCATAATTTTATCTCCTCATAATTTTAAATTTTATTTTTAATTTGTCTGTTTTCAATTTATTTTAAACTAACTTCGCCGCTTATATTATTGTTTATATACATATTCTTTTTTATTTTATAAACTTGCAAGACCTTCATTTACTTCATCTAAAATCATTTTGAAAGCAACCTTAGGATTTTCATGTTTAGTTATTGGTCTTCCTATTACTAAGAAGTCACATCCATTAATAATAGCTTCTTTAGGAGTCATAATTCTCTCTTGATCATTAGCTACTGACCACTTAGGTCTAACACCTGGACATATTGTTTTAAACTGCTTACCACAAACTTTTTTTATCTCAGAAGCTTCCCAAGGTGAGCATACAACTCCACTTAATCCTGCTTCATTGGCTAATCTTGCAAAGTTTAAAGCTAACTCTTTTAATGAATACTTAGAATTGAAAGTTTCTGCTACATCCTCTTCGCTCATACTTGTAAGTACTGTTACCCCTATAATTAAAACCTCTTTATTTATCTCTCTAACTTTTTCATTTACTGCTTTCATCATCTTTTTTCCACCAGAAGCATGAACATTAAACATAAAACATTTTTCTTTTGCGCCAAATATTGATGCCATTGCTGTTGTATTTGGTATGTCATGGAATTTAAGATCCAAGAATACTTTTTTTCCTTTTTCTGATAAGTAATCTAATATAGTCCCTTTACTATTTAAGAAAAGTTCTAACCCTACTTTATAAACGCTAGCTTCATCTCCTAATCTATCTATAATCTCTATTGCACCTTCTGCTGTTGGATAATCTAAAGCTATAACTATTCTATCTTTTGCTAACATCTAATCACTCCTATTTTTTATTTTTATTTTTTCATTTACCCCTTATTCAGGTTTTTATTTTTATCCGTATACATATTTTTTTATTTTATCTATGTGCTATTCCTACTAGTTCAGAAATATTTTCTAATCCATTTTCCTCACAATATTTTTCCAGTCCATATTTAATCTCTACTGGTAACATTGGATTTGGAAATATCCCTGTTCCTAGAGATATTAGTTGTGCTCCCGCCATTATAAATTCAAGTGCATCCTCTGTTGAAGATATTCCTCCCATACCTATAATTGGTATATTAACCGCCTTATAAACCTGATATACCATTCTTACTGCTACTGGTTTTACAGCTGGACCTGATAGCCCTCCCATTACATTTCCTAATAGTGGCTTTCTTGTTTTTAAATCTATTTGCATCCCTAAAAGAGTATTTATTAAAGATACTGCATCTGCTCCATTTGCTTCTACTATTTTAGCTATTTCAACTATGTTAGTTACATTAGGCGATAGTTTTACTATTAATGGTTTTGTTGTAACTTTTCTTACTTCTCTTGTGATAAGTCCAGCTATTTCTGGATTAGCTCCAAAAGCCATACCTCCATCTTTTACATTTGGACAAGATATATTTAACTCAACTAAATCTATCTCTGGGATTGTCTCAACTATTTTAGCTATCTCTATATATTCTTCTAAGACTTTTCCATTTATATTTGCAATTAGGTTTGTTGTTACTCCCTGCTTTTTCAATTCTGGTAAAATATTATCTTTAAAATAGTTGATTCCAGGATTTTCAAGCCCTACACAGTTAAGCATTCCACCTGGTGTTTCTGCTATTCTGATACCGTAGTTTCCATCCCTAGCCTCTATTGTTAAACCTTTTAAAGTTATTCCTCCCAGTTCATTAGGATCAAAATACTCTTTGTATTCAAGACCAAATCCAAAGCATCCTGAAGATGTAATAATTGGATTTTTAAACTCTTTATTTAAAAA
Source organism: Fusobacteriaceae bacterium (assembly GCA_051656905.1). Taxonomy (GTDB): domain Bacteria; phylum Fusobacteriota; class Fusobacteriia; order Fusobacteriales; family Fusobacteriaceae; genus JAGNZR01. The sequence goes on from JBOFJQ010000021.1 coordinate 16,760, forward strand.
ATTTGTTTTTAACTTATTCATTTCCTAACTCCTTTTATACCCTAATTGTTTTTATCTCAATCTCTATTTTGATTTTTAACTCTTATTTTAACTAGTTACATGAACAAGGTTCATTCTCTTTAGGGCTTACATCTACAATTATTCTTGAATCGAAAACTGGCCCATCATGACAAACTTTCTTCATTCCATGAAGAGTTTTTATTGAACATCCTACACAAGCTTTAACTCCACAAGCCATTCTCTCCTCTAAAGATATTTCAGCATAAATCTCTTTAGCATTTGCAATCTCCCCTACAAGCTCTAAAACTCTATGAGGACCACAACTCATAACAGCATCTATATGCTTTTCTGATATAATCTCCTTCATCATCTCTATAACATTGCCTTTTTTTCCAAGAGAACCATCATCTGTAGCTATATGAAGTTCTACATTTTCTAAATCAAAATTTTGTAAAATTTCTAAAGCTCCCTTATTTCTTCCACCTGCTATAAATATTACTTTATTATTTTTTTCTTTTCTTTTTAACTCTTCTATTAAATACTTTAAAGGTGCAAGTCCCATTCCGCCCCCTACAACAAGTAATGTTTTATTTGCATGCTCTGTTGTAAATCCATTTCCTAGTGGCCCTTGAAGATTTATGATGTCTCCCTCTCTCCTCGCAGCCATCTCCTCTGTCCCTCTTCCTTTAACCTCATAGTAGAACTCTATAATTCCATTTTTTTTATCTGCACTATGTGTACTTATTGGTCTTCTTAAAATTGTAATTTCGTTTTGCATTTTTAGCATGAAAAATTGTCCTGCTTTACATTTATCTACTAAATTCTCACTACTTACTTTCATAAGAAAATACGTTCCATTTACTCTTTTATTTTCTAATACTTTGCAATTCTCTAACAACACTTTATACCTCCATATTTTAAAAGCTATCTATTGAATTATTCTTCCGCAGTAATAGCATGTTTTATTCATATTTTTTATAATAATTTTATTTTCAGTTTGCTCTGCATGAGTTATACATTTAAAGTTTTGACAAACTGTATTTTTAAAAGATATTATTAAATCATCTTTCTCAAGCTTTGGTTTAGGAGTCTCTAATTTTATTTTATCTAAGGCTATTGCTATTATAGCCTCTCTTATTGCAACACCGTTTTGAGCTTGTTTAAAATATTTCGCATGTTTTGTATCATCAACATCTATTGAAATTTCATTAACACGAGGTAATGGATGCATTATTATCATGTTATCTTTAGCTTGTTTTAAATCATCCTTTGATATAATAAAGGCATTTTTTACAAATTCATATTCATAGGGATCTTCAAATCTCTCTTTCTGAATTCTTGTAACATACATAACATCAAGCTCAGGTAAAACCTCTTTATAACTGCTTAATATATTATATTTAATCCCTTTTTCATCCAAATCATTTGTTATATATTTAGGTATTTGAATATTATCTGGAGCAATGAAGTAAAATTCACATTTGAACAGCGATAAAGCTTTCGTCAAAGAGTGGACTGTTCTTCCATACTTTAAGTCCCCTATTAGAGCTATTTTCAATCCATCAATAACTCCTTGCTCCTCTTTTATTGTGTATAGATCAAGTAAAGTTTGACTTGGATGCTCATTTGCTCCATCCCCTGCATTAATTACAGGAACTTTTGAAAACTCAGAAATATATTTTGCAGCTCCATCTCTTGGATGTCTCATAATTATCCCATCTGCGTAGCACTCTACCATCTTTATTGTATCCCTTAGAGTTTCACCTTTTTGTACTGATGTCATGTCAGGAGAATCAAATCCTAAAACCTTTGATCCAATCTTATAAGATGCTGAAGTAAAAGATAATCTAGTTCTTGTTGAAGGTTCAAAGAAAAGTGTAGCTAATATCTTATCTGGAGCTAAATCTAAATTAGAACTTTTTTCTAACTTACTGGCTAACTCTAACACCTCTAATATCCTCTTCTTTGTAAAATCTTTCATTGAAACAAAATGATTCATGATCTCCTCCTTATAATTTTGCTAAAAAAAAAGAGTAAGAACCAAAAAAATTGGTTTTTACTCTTTTTATAAATATATTATTTAATTTTTTAAAATGACAATTTAACTTTAAAATATAAAATTGATAAATTAATGAGACCAAAAGAATCATAAAAAACAATTGAATATTCCTATTAATAATAAAGACCTTGAAATGAGATAAAAATATAAAATTGGAAAAATCTAAAAAATTAATCATTACTTTTGAAAAAATTTCATAAGTTAATATCAGCATGGATTTTCCTCCTTTTTATTTTTACATTTCTACTATTATATCATAATTTTTATGTTTTTCAATATTTTTTTTTTAATCTAATTTTATGTAAAAATATGTTGAATTTTTCCCATTACATGGTATACTATCATTATCAATTAGATAACGTGCGTTATCACTTTGATAAAAAAATAAAAGATTGGCTTATATAATAGTTGTAATATGGACGACAAGTTTCTACCTACTGACCTTAAATCGGAAGACTATAAGTTTTATAATATATTAAATATAGATTTCTTTAGAGAGTTAGTTTAGCTTTTTTAAGATTCATATTTTAATTATATTTTATAATACTTATGGGAAAATCTGAGATTTTCCCTTTTTTTATAAAAAATTTTTTAAAGGAGATAGTATAAATGAATTTCAAAATTAACATAAAGAAATTAAGAAAAAAATTTACTTTAATATTTAGTAATCCATTGGTCTTTTTCCTTGCAATAAGTGCGAATAAATTTTTTATAAATAAGACAGCTAAAGTTGTGTCTAAAAATAAGAATACATTAATAACAATGCAATACGAACCTACTTTCTAGTAGTCCGTATTGCATTTTTTATTATAAAATTAAAAAAATTAATATTTGAATTGGAGGATTTATGAGCAAAGTAAGTATTGTTATGGGAAGTAAATCAGATTTACCTACTATGAGTAAATGTGTTGAAATTTTAGATTTAATGAAGATTGATTATGAAATAAAGGTTATATCAGCTCACAGAACCCCTGAATATCTTTTTGAGTACGCTAAATCTGCTGAATCTAATGGAATATCTATTATTATAGCAGCAGCTGGAGGAGCCGCTCACCTACCTGGTGTCATTGCTGGTTTAACACTTCTTCCTGTTATTGGAGTACCTATTAATTCTACACCTTTAAATGGACTTGACTCACTACTATCAATAGTTCAAATGCCTGGTGGAGTACCTGTTGCAACTGTATCTATTGGAGAACCTGGTGCTAAAAATGCTGGTATTCTTGCCACTCATATTCTTGCACTTAATGATAATGAACTTAAAAAACGTTTAGCTCTTTTTAGAGAGAGTATAAAAACTGACTTAATACAAAATTCAGATGTAAATTTAAAGTTCTGATAATTAAAAATAAAATTCTTGATACTTAAGTTAATTTGGAGGAGTGATGAATAAAAGAGTTTTTGTAAAAAAGAGAAAGGATTTTCTTGTTGAAAGTTATTCACTTTTAGAAGAGTTAAAAGAAAATTTAAAAGAGACAAATTTAAAAAATTTAGATATTTATAATATCTATGATATTTTCAATATAAATGAAGCTGATTTTCATCTTCTTAAAGAAAAAATACTATCTGAGATAGTAACAGATGAAGTTTTTGAATCAGTTGATTTATCTGAAAAAAAATACTTAGCTACTGAATTTTTACCAGGTCAATATGACCAAAGGGCTGATTCAGCTGAGCAGTGTCTAGCTCTTTTAGAAACAGGTGCTGGAGTCTCAATTAAAAGTGGTAGACTAATTGTTTTTCATGGGGATATAAACTCTTTTGAAAAGATAAAGAAATACCTAATTAACCCAATTGAAAGTAGAGAAAAAAACTTAACTCTACTAGAGAAAGATAAACCTAATACTATTGAAAAAGTTCCTTTCTTAGAAAGTTTTAATAACTTAACTCAAGAAGAATTAAAAATATTCTTAAAAGATAACTCTTTATCACTTAATATAGAAGATTTACTACATATTCAAAATTATTTTAAAAATACAGAGAAGAGAGCTCCTAGCGAGACGGAAATAAAAGTTTTAGACACTTACTGGTCTGATCACTGTCGTCACACAACTTTCGAAACTTATCTAAAAAATATAGTTATAAAAGAAGGCGATTTACAAAATACCATTCAAAAATCTTTTGAAAAATACTTAGAATTAAAAAAGATTTTAGGAAATGAAGATAAACCTGTAACTCTTATGGATATGGCAACAATCGGTGGAAAATACTTAAAGAAAATAGGTAAACTAGAAGATTTAGAAAATTCAAAAGAAAACAATGCTTGTAGTATTGAAATTGATGTTGATGTTAATGGCAAAAAAGAAAAATATCTACTTATGTTTAAAAACGAAACTCACAATCACCCAACAGAGATAGAACCTTTTGGAGGAGCTAGTACTTGTATCGGTGGAGCTATAAGAGATCCTCTTTCTGGTAGAGCTTATGTATATCAAGCCATGAGAATAACAGGAGCTGCTGACATAACTGAAAGCATTGAAAATACTATTCCTAATAAACTCCCTCAAAAGACTATATCTAAAGGAGCTGCTCAAGGTTATTCATCTTATGGAAATCAAATTGGTTTAGCTACAACATATGTAAGAGAAATCTTTCATCCAGGTTACAAAGCTAAAAGAATGGAAGTTGGAGCCGTTGTTGGAGCTGTAAAAAAATCAGATATAAAAAGAGAAGATCCTACTCCTGGTGATTTAATTATAGTAATAGGTGGAAAAACAGGACGTGATGGTGTAGGAGGAGCTACTGGTTCATCTAAAGAGCATAATGATCAATCTCTTGAAACTTGTTCATCTGAAGTTCAAAAAGGGAATGCACCTATTGAAAGAAGAATTCAAAGATTATTTAAAAATCCTAAGGTTACAAGACTTATAAAAAAATCTAATGATTTTGGTGCTGGAGGAGTATCAGTTGCAATAGGAGAGATAGCTGATGGAGTTCATGTTATCCTTGATAATCTTCCTGTTAAATATGATGGACTAAATGGAACTGAGCTTGCTATTTCTGAATCTCAAGAGAGAATGGCAGTGGTTATATCTAGTCATGATAAAGACAGATTCTTTACTTATCTTAAAAATGAAAATTTAGAAGGTGCTCTTGTTGGTACTGTAACAGATAACAATAGACTGGTTATAGTTTATAGAGATCAAAAAATAGTAGATATTTGCCGTAACTTTTTAGATACAAATGGAGTAAGACAATCTCAAAAGGTTCTTATAAATAGTAACTGTAACCCAATTATAACTCCTGATTATAACAAAGAAAACTTTGAAAAGATGCTAGACTCTCTAAATGTTACATGCCAAAGAGGGATGTCAGAAATGTTCGATTACTCTGTTGGTAGAGGAACTGTTTTACTTCCTTATGGTGGTGATAGACAATTAACTCAATCTGAAGCTAGTGTCCAAAAGATTTCAACAAATGGATTCACTAATACATGCTCAATAATTTCATACGGGTTCAATCCATTTATCTCTGAAGTTTCTCCATACCTTAGCAGTAGTTACGCTGTTGTAGAATCTCTTTGCAAGATTACAGCTGTTGGGGGAGATTATAGAAAAGCTAGACTTAGCTTCCAAGAATTCTTTGAAAAACTAAATAATTCTAAAGAGAAGTGGGGAAAACCAACTATGGCTCTACTAGGTGCACTGGATGCTCAAATTAATTTTGAAACTCCTGCAATTGGGGGAAAAGATAGTATGAGTGGCACATTTAATGATTTAGAAGTTCCACCAACTCTTATCTCATTTGCTGTGGCAACAGAGCATGTTAAAAATATAATAAGCAAAGAATTCAACAAAAATTCTAAATATGTATACCTTATACCACATAATAAAAATGCTGACGGAACACCTAACTATAATCAACTAAAATCTAACATGGACTTTATTAGAAATAATATAAGAGAGAAAAAAATTGTTTCTGCTGGTGTTGTTAGCTTTGGTGGATGGGGTGAAACAGTTGCTAAGATGAGTCTTGGAAATATGATTTTTGGTGGAGAATTTAGCTCTGATATAAATCCTCTAGAGATGCAAATTGGAAGTTTTGTTGTATCTACTAGAGAAAAATTAAATGGTTTCCCTTTACTAGGTGAAGTGAACTATTCAGAAACTATAAAAATAAATGGTATTGAATTTGATTTAGAAGATATAAAAGCTATAAATGAAAAAAGATTAGAAAAAATCTATCCATATTTTGCTAAGCCTAATACTGAAATTTCAAGTGATATTCTTAAATTAGAAAATAGAAAAAATGGAGAAAGAAGTTGCTATAGAAATAAAATGGCTCAAGTTATCTGCAATGAAGAACCTAGAGTTTTAATAGTTGTTTTTCCTGGTACAAATTCAGAGTTTGATACTGAAAAAGCTTTCCAAAGAGCTGGAGGAGAAACTGAAATTCTAGTATTTAATAACTCATCACTAGAAGAGATTTCAAACTCTATTGATAGACTTGTTAAAAAATTAGAACATTCACAAATATTTGCAATACCAGGTGGTTTCAGTGCAGGGGATGAACCTGATGGTTCTGGTAAGTTTATTGCAAATATTCTTCAAAATAAAAAAGTAGATTTAGCGATTAAAAAATTCTTAAAAAGACAAGGTTTAATCCTAGGAATTTGTAATGGATTCCAAGCTCTTATAAAATCAGGATTACTACCTTACGGAAATACAAGTGACATAAACGTAGAATCACCAACTCTTTTTAGAAACGATATTAACAGACATGTTTCACGTATGATAAATACTAGAATATCTTCTAATTCATCACCTTGGTTATCTTCATATAAAATAGGAGATACTCACACACTGCCAATATCTCATGGTGAAGGGAAATTTGTTATAAATGAAAAGTTATATTTAGAACTACTTCAAAATAACCAAATTGCAACTAGATACTGTGATGACAATGGGCAAGTTTCTATGGATGAAGATGTTAATTTAAATGGAGCTAGTTACGCGGTGGAAGGTATACTATCACCTTGTGGACAAATATTTGGAAAGATGGCTCATAGTGAGCGTTACGAAGAGGATTTATATAAAAATATTAATGGTGAAAAGTTTCAAGATATATTCAAAAATGGTGTTAATTTTTTCAAAAAATAAATCAAATAACTTATATATTTTAGGAGGATTACAATGCAAATGTATGAAGGAAAAGCAAAAAGAGTTTATTCAACAGAAAACCCTAACGAGGTAATAATATTTTATAAAGATGATGCTACTGCTTTTAATAATTTAAAAAAAGGTACTATAGTTAATAAAGGGATATTAAACCATAAAATAACAACAAAAATCTTTAACTACCTTGAAGAAAATGGTATTCCAACTCATATGATTAAAACAATTGATGAGAGAAATCAACTTTGTAAAAAAGTTGAAATAATTCCTTTAGAAGTTATAGTTAGAAATACTTTAGCTGGATCTACTGCTAAACTTTTAGGAATTAGCGAAGGACTTGAACTAAGTTCACCAATCTTTGAAATTTGCTATAAAAAAGATGAATTAAATGATCCTTTAATAAATGATTATCATGCTGTTGCATTAGGACTTGCTACTAAAGAGGAATTAGAAACAATTTATGCTTTAACAGCTAAAATAAATACACTACTTATTTCTTTCTTTAAAAATATAGGTATAAAATTAGTAGATTTTAAAATTGAATTTGGTAGAGATGTAAACAACAATATTATTCTTGCTGATGAGATATCACCTGACTCTTGCAGATTATGGGATCTTGAAACTAATGAAAAAATGGATAAAGATAGATTTAGAAGAGACCTTGGAAAAGTTGAAGAAGCTTATATTGAAGTTTTAAATAGAATACTAGGGCAGTGGTAAGATGCTAAAAGGTACTCAATATTTCTTAAATGGAAAAATTAAAGAGGAGTGTGGAGTTTTCGGAATATTTCATAACGATAACCCAGCTAACTTTATTTACTATGGTTTACACGCACTTCAACATAGAGGACAAGAAGGTGTTGGAATAGCAACTTCTGACAACAAAGAGATCTTCAGATTAAGAGGTGAAGGTTTAGTTACAGATATTTTTAATAATGAAAATCTTGAAACTTTAAAAGGAAATATGGGGATAGGACATGTGAGATATGCAACTTTTGGAGGGGCTGGAATTGATAATGTACAACCTCTACTTATTAGATCTCATATGTGGAACTTTGTAATTGCTCACAATGGAAATATTGTTAATGCTGAAGAGCTAAAACAGGAGCTTGAGTTTAAAGGTAGTGTTTTCCAATGTACTTCTGATAGTGAAATCATTGGTCACTTAATTCAAAGAGAAACTGGTAACTTAGAAGAGAGAATTTTAAAAGCCCTTCCTAAATTGGAAGGGGCATTCTCTTTCTTAATTATGGATAATAATAACATCTTTGCCATAAGAGATAAAAATGGTTTAAGACCTTTATCCATAGCAAAATTAAACGGTGGATACGCTATAAGTTCTGAAACATCTGCATTTGATATTACAGGTGCTCAGTTCATAAGATCTATTGAACCGGGAGAAGTTGTTAAAATTTCTAAAGAGGGACTTACTTCTAAAAAATACACAGAAAATACTCAAAGCAAGATGTGTGCTATGGAATATATTTATTTTTCTAGACCTGATAGTAATATTAACTCATTAAATGTTCATGCTTCAAGAAGAAAATGTGGTTCTCTACTTGCCAAAGAGTCAAAAATAGATGCTGATATTATAATTGGAGTTCCTGATTCATCTATATCTGCTGCTATGGGCTTCTCTGACGAGACTGGCATTCCATATGAACTCGGTCTTATAAAAAGTAGATACGTTGGTAGAACTTTTATAAAACCTACTCAGACTTTAAGAGAAAAGGGAGTAAAAATGAAGCTCTCTGCTATTGAATCCATTGTAAAAGGTAAAAGAATTGTTCTAGTTGATGATTCTATAGTTAGAGGAACAACATCTAAACAGATTGTTAAGCTTTTAAGGGAGGCTGGAGCCCTTGAAATTCATATGAGAATTGCTTCCCCTCCTATTATTAGTCCTTGTTTCTATGGTGTTGACACATCTACTTTTGAAGAGCTTGTTAGTAGTAGACTAAAAGTAGACGCTTTATGTAAATATATTGATGCTGATTCTTTAGCATTCTTATCTATGGATGGTTTAAAGAAAAGTCTTGGAGATAATATCTGCTTAGCTTGTTTTAGCGGTGAATATCCAACACCTGTCTTCAATTTAATAAATAACTTAAAAAGAGGAGAAAATTGTGAGTAAAAAATATATGGAATCTGGAGTTAACTTAGAAGCTGGTTACGAGTCGGTTAATAGAATAAAAAGTCATGTTAAAAGAACCTCAATAAAAGGTAGTATCGATAGTTTAGGAGCCTTTGGTGGAATGTTTGATCTTTCTGTTTTAAATATTAAAGAACCAGTTTTAGTAAGTGGTACTGATGGAGTTGGAACGAAGCTTATGCTAGCTTTTGAGATGGACAGACACGATACAATTGGAATTGATGCAGTTGCCATGTGTGTAAATGACGTTTTAGTTCAAGGTGCTATGCCTCTTTATTTCTTAGACTATATTGCACTTGGTAAAAATATCCCTTCTAAAGTTGAAGCTATTGTTAAAGGAGTAGCTGATGGGTGCGTTCTATCTGAATGTGCTTTAATCGGTGGTGAAACTGCTGAGATGCCTGGTATGTACTCAGGTGATGAATATGATATCGCTGGATTTACTGTGGGAGTCGTTGAAAAATCAAAGCTTATAACAGGAAAAAATGTACAAAAAGATGATGTTATCATTGGAATCTCATCTTCTGGAGCTCATTCTAATGGATTCTCTCTTGTAAGAAAAATTTTAAGAGATAACAACTTAAATTTAAAAGAGACTTATAAAGGTTTTGATAAACCTCTAGGTGATATACTTCTTGAACCAACAAGAATTTATGTAAAATCTATAAAAAAACTTTTAGAAACTATTACTCCTAAAGGGATGTGCCATATAACAGGTGGAGGATTCTACGAAAATATTCCTAGAGTTATCCCTGAAGGTTTACAGGCTAATATTAATATTAAAAACATTGATATTCCAGAAATATTTAACTTTTTAATGAATCAAAGCGACATTCCAAAAGAAGAGATGTTTAATGTGTTTAATATGGGAATCGGATTTATTGTTATAGTTAACAAAGATGATGTTCAAGAAACTTTAAATATTCTTAACTCTAATGGAGAAAAAGCTAAAATTATTGGTGATATTAGCGTTGGTGAGAGTGTGAACTTAATATGGTAAAAGTTGCTGTATTTGCATCTGGAACAGGGAGTAATTTTGAAAATCTAGTTAACTTTGAAAAATCAAATAAAGAGTGTAACTACTATGTACAGTTGCTTATAGTGGATAAAGAAGGGGCTAAAGTAATTGAAAAAGCTCATAAACTAAATATAGAAACATACTGTATTAATCCTAAAGATTTTGAAAATAAGGCAAAATATGAGGAAAAAATACTAGAAATTCTTCTATTTCATAAAATTGAACTTATCGCTTTAGCAGGGTACATGAGAATTTTAACAGATGTTATTTTAAGGAACTATCCAAATAAAATACTAAATATACACCCTTCTATTTTACCTGCATACCCTGGAAAAAATAGTATCCACGATGCTTTTATTAATAAGGCAGAATATACAGGTGTTACTATTCATTATGTTGATAGTGGAATTGATACTGGTAAAATTATAGCTCAAGAAAAATTAGATATAAATCCTCTATGGTCTATAGAGGATTTAGAAGAAAAAATACATGAAATCGAACATAAATTATACCCTTTAGTGCTAAATGAAATCTGTAATAAAAGATAGAAGTTTTAACTACAGATTAGAAATTAAAATAATAGAATGCAACCATTAATTATAGAATAGGAGAGATAATAATATATGAAAAGAGTTCTTATAAGCGTATCTGATAAAAGAGGAATCGTTAATTTTGCTAAGTTTTTAGAGGAAAACGACTACGAAATTATATCCACTGGTGGAACTGAAAAAATACTTAAAGAGGCCGGAATAAAAACTCTTAATATCTCAGATATAACAGGTTTTCCTGAAATTATGGATGGAAGAGTTAAGACTTTACATCCAAATGTTCATGGTGGACTTCTTTGTGTTAGAAATAACCCAGAGCACATGAAAGCTTTGTTAGAAAACAATATTGAACTTATTGATATGGTTGTTGTAAATCTATACCCTTTTAAAGAGGCTTTAGAAAAAAATTCAACTCATGAAGAGCTTATTGAAAATATCGATATTGGTGGTCCTAGTATGCTAAGATCAGCTGCTAAAAACCATAGATTTGTTACTGTATGTGTTGATCCAAATGATTATAGAAAAATACAAGAAGATATAATTAACTATAAAGATACTACAACTGAAACTAAAAATTATTTAGCCGCTAAAGTTTTTAGATATACATCAGCTTATGATTCACTAATTGCTAACTACTTAACTTCAAAATTAGGAGATAAATTCCCTGAAATAATCACTCTTTCTTATGAAAAGGTTCAAAACTTAAGATACGGAGAGAATCCTCATCAAGAAGCAGCTTTTTATAGAAACTCTATTTCAGGTTTCTGTTTAGGAGATGCTGAACAACTTAATGGTAAAGAACTGTCGTTTAACAATATTCAAGATACAAATGCTGCACTGCAAATATTAAAAGAGTTTACTGAACCTACTGTTGTTGCTGTAAAACATATGAACCCTTGCGGTGTTGGTTCAGGTAGTAACCTGAATCTAGCTTGGAAAAGAGCTTTCTCTGCTGATCCTATATCTATTTTTGGTGGAATAATCGTAGCAAATAGAGAGATTAATGAAGAGACTGCAAAGGAGATGAGCGAACTATTTTTAGAAATTATAGTTGCACCTCATTTCACAGATTCAGCTTTAGAAGTTTTTTCTAAGAAGAAGAACTTAAGAGTTTTAAAACTAGATTTAAATAAAGAGGTTAAAAATAGTTTAAGTATAACTAATGTTTGTGATGGAGTTTTAATTCAAGATATGGATAGTATCTCTAACTTTAAAGATATGGATATCTCAAAACTTCAGTGTGTAACAGAAAAACAACCTAGTGAAAAAGAGTTAGAAGAGATGAAATTTTTATGGAAGATAGTTAAACATGTTAAGTCTAACGCTATTGTTATAGGTAATGGCTCTCAAACTTTTGGAGTTGGAGCTGGACAAATGAATAGGGTTGGAGCTGCTAAAATAGCTCTAGAACAATCTGGAGTAAATGCTCACGGAGCCTTCCTTGCATCTGATGCATTTTTCCCAATGAGTGACACTGTTGAACTTGCTGCTAAGTATGGAATTAAAGGAATTATTCAACCTGGAGGTTCTATTAAAGATAAAGATTCTATTGATAAATGCAATGAACTTGGAATCACTATGCTCTTCACAAATAGAAGACACTTTAAACATTAATTTTTGGAGGATAAATGAAAGTTTTAGTTATTGGTAAAGGTGGACGTGAACATGCAATAGCATGGAAAATAAGCTCTAGTCCAAAGGTATCAACAGTTTATTGTGCTCCTGGAAATCCAGGAACAGCTAATTTTTGTAAAAATATACCTATAAATGATAATCAAATCAATGAGCTATTAAATTTTGCTAAAGAAAATTCAATAGATTTAACCATAGTTGGCCCTGAATCTACACTTTCTTTAGGGATAGTTGATAAATTTCAAGAGAATGGACTAAAAATATTTGGACCTACTGCTGCTGCTACTCAAATCGAAAGTAGTAAAAAATTTGCTAAGGATTTAATGAAAAAATACAATATTCCAACTGCTAGCTATGAAAGTTTCACAGACTTAAATGAGGCGTTGAAATATCTAGAGATTCAAGGTGTACCTATTGTTATAAAAGAAGACGGCTTAAAATCAGGTAAAGGAGTAACTGTGGCTTTTACTTTAAGAGAAGCTCAAGAGGCTTTAAATAAAGCCTTTACCATTGAAAATAACAGAGTGGTTATTGAAGAATATTTAGAAGGATTTGAATTTTCTTTAATAGCTATGATTCATAATAAAATAGTTATCCCTCTTGAGGTTGCTCAAGATCATAAAAGAGTTTTAGATAATGATCTTGGTCCTAATACTGGTGGTATGGGAGTTTATTCCCCTGTACCTAGCATCACCTCTGAAATAATTGAACAATCTATAAAAGAGATTATTCAACCTACAGTAGATGCAATGGAGCTTGAAGGTATGCCTTTTACAGGATTCCTTTTTGCAGGAATTATGTTAACTAAAAATGGAGTAAAAACTATTGAATTTAATGCTAGACTTGGAGATCCTGAATCACAGGTAATTCTTCCAAGAATGAAAAGTGATTTTTTAGACATTATTTTAAACCTTCTTAATGATCAAAAGACTGAAATACTTTGGGATGAGAGATTTGCTCTAGGAGTCGTTCTTGCCTCTACTGGATACCCTGAATCCTTTACAAAGGATTCTCCTATAGAAATAACTGATCTTTTAGAAGAGACACTTCTTTTCCATATGGGAACTAAGTTTGAGAACAATCAACTACTAACTAATGGAGGAAGAGTTCTAATACCTGTTACTTTAGGAAACAGTTTAAAAATAGCTAAGGATCTTGCTTATAGTGAAATAAAAAAAATAAAATGTAACAAATTATTTTTTAGAAATGATATTGGAAATAAATCTTTAATTTAAACTTATTAATAAAAAGGAGAATATACATGTTAAATGGAAAAATTATAAAAGAAGCAATAACTTTTGACGACGTTTTATTAGTACCTGCTCATTCATCGGTTTTACCTTATGAAGTAGATTTAAAAACTAAACTTACTAAAAATATAACATTGAATGTCCCTATTGTAAGTGCTGCTATGGATACTGTAACAGAAAGTGACCTAGCTATAGCTCTTGCCAGGCAAGGTGGTATAGGATTCATTCATAAAAATATGAGTATTTCTGAACAAGCTTCTGAAATTGACAGAGTAAAAAGATGCGAAAGTGGTATGATTAAAAATCCTGTAACACTTTCTAAAGACTCAACTATTATTGAAGCTAACGAAATTATGAGAAGATATAAGATTTCTGGATTACCTGTTATTGAAGAGGATGGAAAGCTTATCGGTATTGTTACTAACAGAGATTTAAAATATAGAAAAGAATTAAATGAGCCCATAGATGAAATTATGACTAAAAAAAATATTGTTACAGCTCCTGTAGGAACTACTCTTGATGAAGCAAAAGAGATTCTTTTATTTAATCGTATTGAAAAACTTCCAATAGTTGATGATAAAGGCTACTTAAAAGGTCTTATAACTATTAAAGATATCGACAATCTTATGGAGTACCCTAACGCTTGTAAGGATTCACAAGGTAGACTTAGAGTAGGAGGAGCTATTGGAATTGATAAGGATTATCTTCAAAGAGTTAAAGCTTTAGTTAAAGCTGGGGTTGATATTATAACTGTTGATTCTGCTCATGGACACTCACAAGGTATCTTAGAAGCTATAAAAACTATTCGTGATAAATACCCTGATTTAGATATTATAGGTGGTAATATTGTAACTGCTGAAGCTGCAAGCGATCTTATAAAAGCTGGTGTTAATGCTGTTAAAGTTGGAATTGGTCCTGGATCTATCTGTACTACTAGAGTTATAGCTGGAGTTGGAGTACCTCAATTAACTGCTGTTAATGATGTGTATGAAATTTGTAGAGAGCATGGTATTGGTGTTATTGCTGACGGAGGTATTAAATTTTCTGGGGATATAGTAAAAGCTATTGTTGCAGGTGCTGACTGCGTAATGATAGGTGGACTTCTTGCAGGAACAACTGAAGCTCCTGGTGAAGTAATTATTTTTGAAGGAAGAAGATACAAAGTTTATGTTGGAATGGGCTCTATGGCAGCAATGAAAAGAGGATCAAAGGACAGATACTTCCAAAAAGATGAACAGAAACTTGTTCCAGAAGGTATTGAAGGTAGAGTTGCATTTAAAGGTGATGTTAAAGATGTAGTTTTCCAAATCTGTGGAGGTATTCGTTCTGGTATGGGATACTGTGGAACTGCAACTATTCAAAATCTAAAAGAGGATGCAAGATTTGTAAAAATCACAGGAGCTGGTCTAAGAGAGAGCCATCCTCATGATGTAATTATTACTAAAGAAGCTCCAAACTATTCAAAATAATAGAATATAAATAGAAAAAATAAAAAAGAGTAAAATCTTTTTTATTTTTTTTAAACTTTTTAGCAACTTGTTCCGTCAAAATATTGTATTTTACAACTTAATTAAAAAATATTCCTAAAAAGGAATAAATTTTATTAGTAATTTCTCCCCCCGGAGAATTTATTATACAAAATCTTCTTAAAAGAACTGACCTTTAGCAAGTCAGTTCTTTTTCTTTTGTGTCATTTTTCAGTACTTTTAAAGGGTTAACAAAAAAATATAATTACCTTATTTTTTGTTGCTAAATATAATTTTTTTTTAACAAATAAAATTTTTTTTATTTTAAAACTTTTTTATTGAACAGTGCGTCAAAATAGTATAAATAAATAATAAATGTTTCCTCCCCAAGGAAGTTCATTATTTATTATAATAATTTCTCCCCCCCGAGAATTATTAAAAAATTTCAAAAAGAGCTAACCTTTAGCAAGTTAGCTCTTTTTTTTCTGTTCTTTTTTCAAGACTTACTAATATATAAAAATAGAAAAATAAATTTTTTTTATTTTAAAACTTTTTCATTATTCAATACGTCAAAATTGTATAAATAAAAAAACAAATAAATAATAAATGTTTCCTCCCCAAGGAAATTCATTATTTGTATCAATAATTTCTCCCCCGAGAATTATTATAAAATTTCAAAAGAGCTGACCTTTAGCAAGTCAGCTCTTTTTATTTTAAAATAATATATCGATAATTGGGAATAAAGCTGCTCCTATTAAACTAGAATTTTCACAAAATTCAGAGAATTTAATAACATTTTTATCTCTATAGAAATTTCCCGATTCATATACTTGATGACTCAATTCTTTTTCTATAAATTTTTTATATCTACAAATTTGACCAGTTATTATTATTTTTTCTGGATCTGAAAAAATAATAAGATTTTTAAGTCCTATAGAAAGGTAATGTATATAGTCATTAATAATTTTTTTCCCCTCTATTGTATCTGCATATCCTTTTAGAAAAATATCTGAGTATTCTTCTATCTCACTAAATAATAATTTAAAATTTTCTAATAATACATTATCATTTACATAAAGTCCTAAACATCCTATATTTCCACAGCTACACTTTTTTCCTTTGCTATCACTAACAATCATATGATTTATTTTTCCAGCTTTAAAATAAAAACTATTTAGCCCCTCCTCTATGTGAAGAGCACTCATACCTATGGATTCATTTATTGTAACTACATTAATTAAATTATAATTATTAAAATAATTTAAAAAGACTTCTGTAATTGAGCTTAAATTAGCTTCATTTTCTATAAAAACAGGCAATTTAAATTGATCTTTTATCTTATCTAATTCACTAATTGGTAAATTATAATTTTCTTTTATTTCAATTATCTGTTTTTCATTGATAACTATTCCTGGAATCGAGATACCAATTCCAACTATAGCTTTCTTTATGTCACTTTCTAAACTTAAAAATAAACTATCTAAATTGACCCTTATTAAATCAAATAACTCTTCTGACTCTATTAAAGATTCTATGGATGCCTTTTTTAAAAATATGCCCTTGGTATTTGAAACTCCTATCTCAACTAGATTATATGAAACTTTTACTCCGATAGAATAAAAACAATTAGGGTCATAAGAATATGACAGTGATTTTCTTCCTACACTGCTACCTATTTTTTCCTGTTTTATTATAATTTTCTTTTCTAAAAATCCATCTATTATTCTTTTCACTGTTGGAAAAGTTATATTTAAAGCTTCAACTATATCTAAAATAGTAAAGTTATTAGCTTGATTAAAAATAAATGAAAATACTTTTTTTTCATTGCTAAGTTTAATCACTTTTTGATACATTCATTTCACCTCACATACTAAGTTAAAGATACATTTTTTATGTTTTTTAATGATGTTAATCGTACATTTTTATCAATTATACCATTATTATTCTTTTTAACAAGTCACAAAGTACTAAAAAAGTATAATAATCACTATAAAAAACCATACACATTTTTTTTACGACATTATTTCATGTAAAATAATTGTCTTTTTACATAAAATAATGTTGCTTTTTAACCTTTTTTTTGATAATTTATATGTATATACTTTATACTAGTATATAATATTTTTTAACAAATTATTAACATCATTTTAATAATTAAAAAACAGAGTTAATAATAAGAAAAAATTAATTAAAACTAAGGGGGAATACAACGTGGTAAAATCTGATATTCAAATAGCTCAAGAAGCTAAATTAGAAAGAATTACTGAAATTGCAAAGAGAATGGGATTACATGAAGAAGATTTTGAAAACTACGGTAAATATCGTGCGAAGTTAGAGTTAAGCTTATTAAAAAAATTAGAAGCTAAAAAAGATGGTAAATTAATCTTAGTTACTGCTATTACTCCAACTCCTGCAGGAGAAGGAAAATCAACTGTTACTGTAGGACTTACTCAAGCTCTTAATAAACTTGGTAAAAATTCAATTGCTGCCCTTAGAGAACCCTCTTTAGGACCTGTTTTTGGAGTAAAAGGCGGTGCAGCTGGGGGTGGATATTCTCAAGTCGTTCCTATGGAAGATATTAATCTTCATTTTAACGGTGATTTCCATGCAATTGGTGTTGCTCATAACTTAGTCTCTGCTTGTATAGATAATCATATTAAGTGGGGAAATACTTTAGGAATAGATATTACGAAAATAACTTGGAAAAGAGTTGTGGATATGAATGATAGATCACTTAGAAAAATAGTGATTGGTATGGGTGGAAAAGAAAATGGAATACCTAGAGAAGATTCATTCCAAATAACTGTTGCTTCTGAAATTATGGCGACTCTTTGCCTATCAAACTCTTTAATGGAGATGAAAGACAATATTGGAGAGATGGTATTCGCTTATAACTTCAAAGATGAACCATTAAAAATAAAAGATTTAAAAATACAAGGGGCTGTTACAGCTTTATTAAAAGATGCAATAAGACCTAACCTTGTTCAAACTTTAGAAAATACCCCTGTAATCATTCACGGTGGTCCTTTTGCTAATATTGCTCACGGATGTAACTCAATACTTGCAACTAAAATGGCTCTTAAATTATCAGACTTCGTTGTAACTGAAGCTGGATTTGCTGCTGACTTAGGAGCTGAGAAATTCCTTGATATTAAATGTAGAAAAGGTGGGCTAACTCCAAATTGTTCTGTTATTGTTGCTACAGTTAGAGCCCTTAAGCATCACGGTGGAGCTAAAGAGCTAGGTACTGAAAATTTAGAAGCTTTGGCTAAAGGTATTGAAAACTTAGAAAAACATATTGAAAATATGAAAAAATTTGGAATTCCTGCAGTTGTTGCAATTAATAGATTCTTAACTGATTCAGATGCAGAACTTGCATTTATTAAAAATCATTGTGAAAAATTAGGCGCTCCTGTTGCTCTATGTGAAGTATGGGCACATGGTGGTAATGGAGGAGTTGAACTTGGTAAATTAGTTCTTGAATCTATTGAAAAAGCTACAACTACATATAAACCTCTATATGAACTTGAGCTTCCTATTAAAGATAAAATCGATAAAATCTGTAAAGAAATATACGGGGCTGATGGAGTTGTATTTACTGGTCCAGCTAAAAAAATGATAGAAAAATTAGAAGTTTTAGGATATGGAAAATTACCAATCTGTATGTCGAAAACTCAAAAATCTATATCTGATAATGCAGCTTTACTTGGAAGACCTAAAAACTTTACTGTTACAGTGGATACAATCAAACTTGCAGCAGGAGCTGGATTTATAGTAGCTATGGCTGGTGGAATTATCGACATGCCTGGTCTACCAAGAATACCTGCAGCTGAACTTATAGATATTGATGAGAATGGAAAAATTTCAGGATTATTTTAGAAATATAAAATGATATAAAATATATAAACAATATAAAGAACAGGGGTAGATAACACAGTACAAATATTTGAAAATTTAGGGAGGATAATAAAATAATGGAAATTAACAAATTGATTTTTGACGCAATGAATATAAAATTAACAGCTAAGGACATTCCAGCAAAGCCCTTAGAGTTTGATCCAAAAATTAGAAGAGCACCTAAAAGAGTAGTAAAGTTAAGTCAAGACGATATAGAACTTGCTTTAAAAAATGCTTTAAGATATATTCCAGAAGAATTTCATGAGGAGTTAGGAAAAGAGTTTTACGAGGAACTAATGACTCATGGAAGAATTTATGGATATAGATTTAGACCTGCTGGATGTATTCACGGTAAACCGATTGATGAGTACACAGGGATCACAGAGGCTAAAGCTATTCAAGTAATGATCGATAACAACTTAGATTTTGCTATTGCACTATATCCTTATGAACTTGTAACTTATGGGGAAACAGGACAAGTTTGTCAAAACTGGATGCAATATATTTTAATAAAAAAATACTTAGAAGTTATGACTCAAGAACAAACTCTAGCAGTGTCATCTGGGCACCCTATTGGACTCTTTAAATCACATCCTTCTGCTCCAAGAGTAATTATTACAAATGGTCTTATGATTGGGGCTTTTGATAATTATGATGATTGGGCAAGAGGTGCTGCAATTGGAGTTGCAAACTATGGACAGATGACTGCTGGTGGATGGATGTATATTGGACCACAAGGGATAGTTCATGGAACTTATTCAACTATATTAAACGCTGCGAGACTTTTCTGTGGTGTTCCAAAAGATGGAGATTTAAAAGGTAAATTATTTGTAACTTCTGGTCTTGGAGGTATGAGTGGAGCTCAGGGTAAAGCTGCTGTTATAGCTAATGGAGTATCTATTATCTCTGAGGTTGATCTTTCTAGAATCCATACAAGACTTGAGCAAGGATGGGTTAATAAAATTGCTAAAACTCCTGAGGAAGCATTTAAAATTGCTGAGGAAAAAATGGCTTCTGGAACAGCTTATGCTATAGCTTTCCATGGAAATACAGTTGATTTACTTGAGTATGCTGAGCAAAACAATAAAAGAATAGACTTACTTTCAGACCAAACATCTTGTCATGCAGTTTATGATGGAGGATACTGCCCTGTAGGAATTACTTTTGAAGAGAGAACTAGACTTCTTGCAGAAGATAGACCTAAATTTAATGAACTTGTTAATAAAACTTTAGCTAAACATTATGAAGTTGTTAAAAAATTATCTGATAGAGGAGTTTATTTCTTCGACTATGGAAACAGTTTCTTAAAAGCAATTTATGATATAGGAATTAAAGAGATTGCTAAAAATGGAGTAGATGATAAAGGTGGATTCATATTCCCTTCATATGTTGAAGATATCTTAGGACCTGAACTATTTGACTATGGTTATGGACCATTTAGATGGGTTTGTTTAAGTGGTAAAAAAGAAGATTTATTAAAAACTGATAAAGCTGCCCTAGACTTAGTTGACCCTAACAGAAGATATCAAGATAGAGATAACTATATGTGGATTAAAGACGCTGATAAAAATGGACTTGTTGTTGGAACTCAAGCTAGAATATTCTATCAAGATGCTATGAGTAGAACAAATATAGCTCTTAAATTTAATGATATGGTTAGAAAGGGTGAAATTGGACCTGTTATGCTAGGAAGAGATCACCATGACGTTTCTGGAACTGACTCTCCATTTAGAGAAACATCTAACATAAAAGATGGAAGTAATATTATGGCTGAAATGGCTACACACTGTTTTGCTGGAAATGCAGCAAGAGGAATGACTATGATAGCTCTTCACAATGGTGGAGGAGTTGGAATTGGTAAGTCTATTAACGGTGGATTTGGTATGGTTCTTGATGGAAGTTTAAGAGTTGATGAAATCTTAAGAACTTCTATGCCTTGGGATGTTATGGGAGGAGTTGCTAGAAGAGCTTGGGCTAGAAATAAAAACTCTATAGACACTGTTATTGAATTTAATAAAAATAATTCAGGTACTGATCATATAACTCTGCCTTACGTTGCAGATGAAAATTTAATAAAAAGATTAACAGGAGGAAAATAATATGGCAAAAGTAGTTCAATGTGTTCCTAACTTCAGTGAAGGTACTGACTTAGAAAAAGTTGCAAAAATCGAAGCTGCATTTAAAAACAAACCTGGTGTTACTCTAATGGGATGCGAACCAGATAAAGATTACAACAGAACTGTTATTACTGTTGTAGGTGAGCCTCAAGCAGTTGCAGATGCTGTAATTGAAGCTATTGGTATTGCTACTGCAATTATTGATATGACAGTACAAAAAGGTGAGCACCCTAGAATGGGAGCTACAGATGTTGTTCCTTTTATACCTATTAAAGATATGAAAATGGATGAGTGTGTAGAGCTTTCTAAATATGTTGCTAAGTCTATAAATGAAAAATTTGGTGTACCTGTTTTCTTATATGAAAATTCAGCATCTGCTCCAAATAGAGTTTCTTTACCTGATATTAGAAAGGGACAATTTGAAGGGATGGCTGAAAAGATTAAACTTCCTGAATGGGCACCAGATTATGGAAAAGCTGAGATTCACCCAACAGCTGGAGTTACTGCAGTTGGTGGAAGAATGCCACTTATCGCTTTTAATATTAACTTAGGTACAACAAATGTTGATATTGCTAAAAAGATAGCTCAAGCTATTAGATTCTCAAGTGGAGGATTTAAATTTATTCAAGCTGGTCCTGCAGAAATAAAAGAAAAAGGATTTGTTCAAGTTACAATGAACATCAAAGATTTTAAAAAGAATCCAATTTATAGAGTATTTGAAACTGTTAAAATGGAAGCTGCTAGATATGGAGTTCCTGTTTTAGGATCTGAAGTTATTGGAGCATTACCTTTAGAGGCCGTTTCTGAATCTTTAGAATATTACTTAGGACTTGAAGGATTCTCTACTGATAAAATTATAGAGACTCAACTGATTAAATAATTAAAGGTAAAATGAAATTTTTTCCTAATAATATGTATATAAACAAAAATAAAATGGGGATTATTTGATGTAATCCCTATTTTATCAATTAATTTTCTTAACTTTAAACTTGGAGGGAATATTATGAAATTAGTTCAAATGACAGTAGAAAATTTTATAAAAGAAGTTGATTCTTCATCACCTGCACCTGGCGGTGGTTCTGTATCTGCACTGGCATCATCTCTTGGTGTATCACTTGCAAGAATGGTTGGACATTTAACATTTGGAAAGAAAAAATACAATGAGCTTTCTGATGAAATTAAAGCTAATTTTACTCAAAATTTCAATACATTAGAAAAAATAAATCATGAATTAATTGAACTTATTGATAAGGATACTGAAAACTTTAACTTAGTTATGGCTGCTTTTAAAATGCCAAAAGAAACTTCAGATGAGATATCTAAAAGAAACGAAGCTATTCAAAGAGCTACTATCCTTGCTACAGATACACCTTTAAAAATGGCGGAGCTTTCTTTAAAAACTTTAGAATTATTAGATGATTTCGTTCAATATGGAAATAAGAATGCCATATCTGATGTTGGTGTTGCTGCACTGCTTGCAACAGCTGGAGCAAAGGGAGCTATCTATAACGTAAAAATTAATATTCCTGGAATTGAGAATGAGATGGTTGTTAAAGAGGTTAAAAATCAGTGTGAAAATATTTTAGCTAATGTTAAAAAAATCTCTTCAGAAATTGAAGAAAAACTAGAAAAAATATTAGCTTAAGGAGTGAAAAATGACAGATCTTATTATTTTTAATATTGGAGAACTAGTTACATCTCGTGTGATAGAAAAACAAGAAAATGAAACTTGCCTTGAAAATATAGAAGTTTTACACAAAGCATATTTAGCAATAAAAAATGGAAGAGTTTTTGAGGTTGGAGAAGGAAAGTATCCAGACTCAATAAAAGGTATTTATACTCAACTTATTGATGCTAAAGGAAAAGTTATTACTCCTGGGTTAGTTGATTCTCATACTCACTTAGTACACTTTGGTAGTAGAGAAAATGAACTTGCTCTAAAAATTAAAGGGGTTCCTTATCTGGATATACTAAAAGCTGGTGGTGGTATTTTAAGCAGTGTACGTGCTACTCGTGAAGCTTCTACAGAGCAACTAATAGAAAAAGCTACAAACACTCTTAATAAAATGCTTAGTTTTGGAGTTACAACTGTTGAATCTAAAAGTGGATATGGATTAAATCTTGAAACAGAGATTAAGCAGTTAGAAATTAATAAATTATTAAATGAAACTCATCCTATTGATATTGCTTCAACTTTTATGGCTGCTCACGCTATACCAGAAGAGTTTAAAGGTAAATGTGAGGAATACGTTGAGGAAGTCATCAGAATGATGCCAATCATCAAAGAAATGGATCTGGCAGAGTTTTGTGATGTCTTCTGCGAAGATGCTGTTTTTACTGTTGAAAATACTAGAAAAATTTTAAATAAAGCTAAAGAGTACGGATTTAAACTAAAAATTCACGCTGATGAAATAGTTTCACTTGGTGGTGGAGAATTAGCTGGAGAGCTTGGATGTATAACTGCAGACCATCTTATGGCTGTAAGTGATGCTGGAATTACTGCACTAAAAAAAGGTGGAGTAATTGCCAATATATTACCAGGAACATCTTTTAATCTTGGAAAAGCTTTTGCACCTGTTAAGAAAATGATAAATGAAGGTGTAGATATTGCAATATCAACAGATTATAATCCTGGATCTTGTCCTACAGAAAATCTTCAACTTGTAATGCAGATTGCCTCTTCACAGCTAAAACTTACTCCTAAAGAGATTTTTAAAGCTGTTACTATAAACGGTGCTAAAGCTCTTGGAAGAGAGAGTGAAATTGGTTCTCTTGAAAAAGGGAAAAAAGCTGACTTTGTTATTTTTGATACTAAGAATATAGATTATATTTTCTATAACTTTGGTATTAACCATGTAGCTGAAGTTTATAAAAATGGAGAAATTGTTTATAAGAAAAACTAAACCTTACAGTTAAATATAAAAAAAAGATGGTGTTGATACTAATAAGTATTTACATCATTTTTTTTAGAATATTATAAATAAATATTTTATAATTTTGCAAGGAGGCACTTATGATTTACACAAAAGGAAGAGTGTTCAACCCTTCTTTTTATTTACCTCTTACCTACTTTAAAGGCACTTTCAAAAATATTTTTCCTATAAACTATTTATCTATTCTTTTTTATAGTGAAAACAACAGTTATTTTCTAGAACTTCTAAATTCCGAAGATATTATTTTAAAAGATTATAAAGAATTGGAACAATTAATTTTTTTCCAAGAATTATTAATTCTGAATATAATTTTGAAAATATAAAAAAAGATAATAATTTTGATAATAATAGCAAATTAGACCTTTTTTTAATTAAACCTTTTCTAAAAAATAATAAGACAAAAATTTATCTCACATTTGAACAAAAAGAAAATATAAAAAATTATTTTAAAGAATTATATATTCAACTTAAAATTCAAAAAGATGATTTATGGCCTTGCCACAGTAAAAAAACTTTTTATCAACTGCTTTTCTATATAGAGACTCTATTAGAAAACAGTAGCCATTCTAACTCCTTATCAAATATAGATGTTGAAAAACTAGAGAATCATCTTAAATGTAACTATTCACAAAAAATAAATCTAACAAAATTAATTCCAACTCTAGGTACTAATAGAACTACTCTATATAAAAATTTTAAGTTAAAACATAATATTACTATTTTAACTTATCTCACAAAGATAAGAATTAGTATGGCGTGTAAACTTCTACTTGAAACTAGCTCACCTATAGAAGAAATCATGTATAGTACTGGATTTAATAATTACTCTAATTTCATAAAACAATTTAAAAAGGAGCAAAAAATTGCTCCCAACTCTTATAGATATTTAAATAAATTATCATTTTAGATACCTTTAATCACATTTTCTGTATCCATTAATTTGCAATATTTAGCTAAAACTATTTTCATATATTTATGAAGTTCTCTAGATGTAACACCCTCTTCAGGTTTTGCATCTGAAGCATCTTCAATATATATTATTTTATTTTTTCTGTGATATCCATCTATAATTGTTGATAAAATACACATTGTAGAACTATATCCCATAACATATATATCATTCTCTATATTTCTTTCCATAATTTCTTTAAATTCTCTATTTGTATAACACGAATAGTTATTTTTTATAAATTTATACTCCTCCCCTAGAGGTAGAAAACCCTCAATGTAATCTGAAAATTCTGAATTTCTATTAAATATTTCACCATCTTGCTCATGTTTTACATGAATAATTTTCCAATTTTTTTCTCTAGCAAACTCTAAAATTTTCTTTGCTCTAGTTAGAGTTTCTCGGATGTTTTCTATATAAAATGCTCTTCCTTCTGTTGAATATTCTTTTTGAACATCTATTAAAACTAATATTTTTCTATCCATTTTTTCTCCTTTTCTTTCTAAGGGTCCCTCTTTAGATGGATTATTTTCTGGTCTATTTATTTTTATTACATTTTTTAGCAAATTATTACTGTCTTTTCCAGCTTCTAAATTATATCTAATCATCTCTATATAATCATAGTTTGAAAATGAAAAAAGCTCACCTTTTTTCCTAAATCCATACCGATAATATAATTTTTCTAATCTCTCTTGTGCATGTAAATATATTGTTTGATAACCTTTAGTTTCACAAAATTTTATAATAAATTCAATTAAATCACGTGCATATCCCTTTCCTCTGTATTCTTTTCTTATTGCAATTCTTTCAATTTTTGCAACTGGACCAAAATATCTTATTCTAGCTGATAAAATAGGTTCTTTTCCTATTTCTCCTAATATCTGAGTTGAAGTATAATCATTTAAATCGAACTCTTCTTCATACGGACAATTCTGTTCATCAACATATACAATTCCCCTAACTATAAAAATTTTTATCAATTCATCTAAATTTTCTGCAATTTTTATTTTTACCATTTCTACCCCTTAATTATTTCCCTTAAAATATCATCGTAAAAATCAAATGTTTTATTTTTAACTACAAAGGCCTCCTTACCTTTTGCAATATTATCAAGGATTTCTTCTATTATCTCAGAAGCCATTCCCTTTACTCCTTTCCTAATCAATGTAGATGATATTAAGTTTTTTCTTATTATACTATAAGGATAAATCCATCCACTTTCATCATATATATTTCTTACCCACATTCCACCTATATCACTGCCATGCAATCCGTGCAATCTTTTATTAGGATTTAACTTTTTTATTTTTTTTATAATTTCATAAAATCCATTTTTCTCATACAATAAAACTTCATTCATAACTATTACTTTATCGTCTAATTTTTCTTCTTCTATTACTAACTCAATTATTTTTCTTCTTGTTTCAAATTCAAAAAATTTATTACCTGTTGGAAAATAATTAACATTAATATCAGATTTCTTTGTTATTTCATATACCTTCATTCCATTTTCTCTTTTCGCAACAATTATTTCCCCTTTTCTCAATGCATCTAAATGTATTTTAGGTATTACTGTGCTATGTATATATATTCTCTCTAATTGGCGCTCTATCATAAATTCTTTTATTATTTCTAAATGCATTTTATGAAATGGATTAAATGTTCCAAAAAAAATTCCTATTCCCCCTTTTATTGGAAAAATTCTTCTTAAATCTGATAATATTCCAATTCCTAAACCAATAATTCCAAAAAAAATGCTGTTAACTACAAAAAAATCTTTTAAAAATTTGATTCCTAAAACAGCTAAAGAAGTTATCACAATATTTATCGAAAGACCAATCATTACATTTATATTTTTATTACCTATTTCTCTATTTGAAAGAGCTAAACAAAAATACTGAATTCCTTGGGAAGATACTGTTGTCATAAAAGAAATTCCAATTACACCTCCTAATTCTTTAATATTAAAGTTACTTATTACATTAAATAATATAAAAATTTTAAATATAAAAATATTAAAAAATAATTGAAAAATAAATCTTGCTGTTCTTCCCAACGTTATAAAAGATGTTTTTAAATTTATAAATTCCTCTATTTTATTACTAAATTTAGAATAAAAAGGAAGAAAAAAACCAACTATTACTACAACTAATAATAACCCTTTATTATTCCACGATGTTCCTATGAAGAAATAACTTAAATACATTATAATCCCCATTAAGTATCCTAATAAAGTTGAAAAGCTAAAAAAATATTTTTTCAAAATACACCTCCTTAGTACTTATATATTCTTCAGTATACTTCTTTTTAAATATTTACTTATAGCTATTTCCTCAATATTTTCTATGCTATCTTCAATATTTTTATAAATATTAAAACTAAAAAAAAAGAGCACAAGCTCTTTTTTATTCTACCTTTATTAAAAAACTATATTTTTCTAAAATATCTTTAATGAAATTTTCTTTATCTAAAGAGACACTATTTTTTTCTACAATAGATATAATATCTTCAAGATTAATCAATTTTTTAGAACTATCATCCAGTTCTCCTTGAATAACTTCAGCTATAAAATATATTTCATTTTCTGTTAATTTTTCAAATAAATAATTTTCATTTTTACAAAACTCTTCAATAAAAAAATAAATCTCTTTTTTTTCTCCAACTTCGCCTAAACTAAAATTATTTCTAAGTCTATAGATTGCAGGTATTAGATAATTCATTAATCTATTGTTTAGAGATTTAGAACCTATTTTTTTCTGAATTTTTTCTTGTAAATATTCTATTAATTTCTCAATAAAAAGTTCTATACTATTTTTTAGCTCTTCTAAATTTTCGTTCACTCCACCACTAATAAAATATTCTGTCATATGTACTAATTCATATTTAAGATTTTTAGGAATTAATTTTTCCATTCTCTTTTCAACAATCTTATATTGTTTAGTTTCAATTAAAAATTCATAATTAAATTTTTTATTTATTATTTTTTCTCTACTTACTCTTTCCAATGAAACTAATATAAAAATTATTATAAGCTTTTTAAACTCTTTGGAAAATGTAATATCAAAATCTTTTTCTACTGTGCCAACAATATTACTTACTTCAGATAATTTTCCAAATTCATTAAGTTTTTCTAAAACACCACTATTTTTAAATATTTTCTCCACTAAAGAATCTTTAAATATAAATTTATCTTCTAAAATATCAAAACATTGTAAAATTTTTAAGGTTTTAAAATGTCTTAATTTTTTTTCATTCCCATCTATAAAAAATCTGTTTTTATAGAAAATAAATTTTAAATCACTATTTTTTAACTCTTGAGATATTTGAAACATATCTTTTTTTAGTGTCGCTCTTGTTATATCTAATTGAATTTCTATATCTTTTAGTTTTATATTTTCAATAAACAAAAACATAATAAGAATAAATTTCTCTCTCTCTTCTTTTTCCAATATATAATACTCTGAATATACTATTTTAAGAAAATATTCTAACTGTCCCTCTAATAAATTTACCTTTATTTTTTTATTTTGTTTTTCAATTTCTACTTTTAATATTTTTAAAAGATAAAAATTAATATTATCAACTATATACCTAATATTTCTTTCTGAAGTATTAAATTTTATAGCTAGTTCCGTTATAGTAAAGGCTTCCTTTAATAAAATTTCTAAAATATCTATCTCTTTTTTTCTAAGACTCATTTTAATCACCTAAAAATATTATAGCTTACATTTTTAAATAATCAACTGCTCTTTTTATACCTTCTATTCCTATTTGAATTTTACTTATAGGTGCTCCTACATTTAAACGAATTTTATAAGGATCTCCATAGTTTTCTCCAGACATAATTGCTACTTTTCCAATATTTATAAGAGCTTCTTTAAACTGCTCTGGAGTGAGTCCTGTCTCTTTAAAATCAATCCACATAAGATAAGTTGCCTCAGGCATATAAGCTTTTAGTCCTTTGTAACCATTTAACTCCTTCACTACAAGTTCACAGTTCTTAGTAAGATATTTATTAAGTTCGTCAACCCACTCTTCACATTGATTATAAGCAACTATCGTTGCAAGTATTCCTAGTATTGGTGCTGATGATAGAGAATCTACATTTTTTATATGGTCTATAAATCTCTCTCTTAAATCTTTATCTGGTATTACAGCATAAGATCCACCAAGTGATGGTATATTAAAAGTTTTTGAAGGTGATGATACTATTAAAGAATTTTCTAAATCAAGTTTTAATATTGGTGTAACTTCTTTTCTTGCAATATCCATATGTATATCATCAGAAATAATTATTACTTCATACTGTTTACTCAGCTCAGTTAATCTTCTTAATTCTTCTTCTCTCCATATTTTCCCTGTTGGATTTTCTGGATTACAAAGTAAAAATACTTTAACTCCTTTTTTAAATCCCTCTTCTATAGCTTCAAAATCTGTATGAAATATTCCATCATCTTTTTGAATTAACTTTACATCATATAAATCATATTTTGATAATATTTTTGAAAAGCCATCATACCTTGGAGTATGAGTCATAACTTTTCCTCTAACTCCTGCAATTAGCTCAACTATTAAAGATATAGAGTAAAGAACTGTCGGACTATACACTATCCACTCTTCATTAATATCTGTTTTATACCTTTTAAGGTACCATTCTTGTATAGAAGACTTATAGTCATTATGATTCCAACGAGAATAACCAAACACACCATGGGAAACTCTTTCAAAAATAGTATCTATAACCTTTTGCGGTGATTTAAAATCCATGTCAGAAATTGAAAATGGAGTTAAATCCTTAGTACCTTTTCCAAATCTATCCTCTATATAGTCCCACTGTGTACAGTAAGTTCCTCTTCTCTCTATAATCTCATTGAAATCCATAATGCCTCCATTTCTCTACTATCATTAATTGTTGTTCATTATTTTTAACATCTGTTTCTTTAATACTTGTACTTTTGTTCCAATTATAACTTGCACATTTGTATCGTTTAGCTTAACTACATTTACTGCTCCTGCATTTTTTATAGCTTCCACGTCAATTATACTACTATCTTTTAAAACCAGTCTTAATCTAGTGATACAGTTATCTAAATTCACAATGTTTTCTTTTCCACCTAAAGCATCTAACATAACTTTAGCAGTATATCCACCTATATCTCCTGAATCCATAGCCTCTTGTGCTTGAGATGAATTATCTCTTCCTGGAGTTCCAACATTATATTTCTCTATATACCATTTAAATACTACATAATATATTGCAAACCATACTAATCCTACAGGTATTACTAAATACCATTTTGTCCATGTTCCTTGTAAAACACCAAAGATTAATAAGTCTATTATATTTCCATCTGTATTACCAATCATAACTTTTAACATTCCCATAACCATAAATCCAAGACCTGTCATCACAGCATGGAAAGCATATAATACTGGAGCTATAAATAGGAATATAAACTCGATTGGCTCAGTTATTCCTCCAACTGCTGCTGCAACAACTGCAGATATCAGTAATCCTTTTACTTTCTTCCTATTTTCAATAAATGCCGATTTATACATTGCAAGGGCTGCCCCTGATAATCCAAATATAAATGTAGGCATTTTTCCTTGTGATAAAAATCTTGTAACTTCTGGTTGAACAAATTGAGGTCCTAAAGCAAACTGCTTATAGAAAATATTAAGTGCTCCGTGAATTGTTTCCCCATTTGGAGTTACATAAGTTCCACCAGCTTCAGTAAATCTAACTGCTGCAACTAATATGTGATGCAGTCCTAAAGGTAAAAGTATTCTCTCACCAGTTCCAAATAGGAAAGGTCCAAATACTCCTGCACTATGAATAACTGCTCCTACTTTATTTATTCCAGATGCAAAGAATGGCCAAATAATAGGAACTAAAAGTCCTACAATAGACATAATTATAACAGTGGCAATGGGAACAAATCTTGTTCCACCAAAGAATGAAAATGCATCTGGTAACTGTATATTTTGATATTTTTCATGTATAAAGAATACTAATATTCCGCAAATTAAAGCCCCTAGAGCCCCTGTATCAATAGATGTTATTCCCATTACTGACTTTGTACTTGTCTTATCTAATAAATTCATTGTTGTTAAATAGAAATTTGTTCCAAGCTGCATTGCTATATATCCTACTATACCTGCAAAAGCTGCTATTTCTTTATTCTCTCTTGCCATCCCAAGGGGAATTGCCACGGCAAACATTAATGGTAAGAAAGAGAATGCAACTAAACTGATACTAATCATAAAATTAAACGCAGTTTGTAAAATTGTGTTTCCTAAAAATGGAAACATCGCTATTGTTGTTGACCCTGTAAAAGCACATCCTATCCCTAATAAGATTCCCATAGCTGCCAGTAGTGCAACTGGTAACATAAATGTTTTACCTAAGCTTTGAAAAAATTCCCAAGCACTTATTTTATTTTTTATACTCATAATATCCCCCTAAATTTTAAAATATATAACTTAATCCATAACATATTTTATTTGATAATATGTATTTTTTCAATTCATATTGTATTTCTTTTTTAAGTGAAATAGATTTATACTTTATATAGTTTTAATTTTTATTCATCTGTTTATCTATTCATTTTATAATTTTTTTCTGTATTTCATTGCTTTTTTTTGATAAAATATAGAGATATCATTAAAGATACGACTTTTCTTAAAGG
The DNA here is from genome assembly GCA_051656905.1 of Fusobacteriaceae bacterium. Taxonomy (GTDB): domain Bacteria; phylum Fusobacteriota; class Fusobacteriia; order Fusobacteriales; family Fusobacteriaceae; genus JAGNZR01. The sequence goes on from JBOFJQ010000021.1 coordinate 48,584, forward strand.
AGATGATAAATGAAATTCTATTTAGAACTATTTTTTATATTTTTTAAAATCGGTATGTTTACAATAGGTGGCGGATACGCAATGATTCCTATTATAAAAAAAGAGATTGTTGATTCTCGTAAATGGCTAAAAGAGGATGAATTTATCGATGCCTTAGCTGTTGCCCAATCTGCTCCTGGAGTTATGGCTGTTAATACAGCAGTATTTATTGGAAAAAAACTTCGTGGAATCCCTGGAGTTATAATAGCCTCTTTAGGAGCTGTTTTACCTTCGTTTTTTATTATATTATTAATAGCAATGTTCTTTAGGAATATTCAAAATAATAGTTATATTATAGCCGCTTTTAAAGGTATAAAGCCTGCTGTTATTGCACTTATTTTTGCTCCAGCATTATCTATGTCTAAAAAAGCAGGAGTAAATGCTAAAAACTTTATACTCCCTCTTGGAATAGGGCTTTTAATATCTGTTGCTAAAATATCCCCTATCATCTTTATAGTTGGAGGTATAGTAGTTGGAAATCTATATTATGGACGTGATAAAAAATGATATATATAAACCTTTTTTTAACTTTTTTTAAGATAGGAATCTTTAGTTTTGGTGGTGGATACGCAATGTTATCCCTTATATCTCAAGAGGTTGTAATAAAAAATAAATGGCTTACTATGGGGCAATTTACTGATATTGTTGCTATATCACAAGTAACCCCTGGACCAATTGCTGTTAATGCTGCAACATATGTAGGATACACAGCTTCTAATAGTGTCCTAGGAGCTGTTATGGCTACTCTTGGAGTTGTTTTACCCTCTATTATTATTATGATTATACTTTTATCTCTAGTTGCTAAATATAAGCATTTAGACTGTGTTGATTATGCATTTAAAGGACTTAGAATTGTTGTTATCGGTCTTATTTTAGGTGCTGCATTTCTACTTATGAATCATGAGAATTTAATCGATTATAAAAGTTATTTGATACTAGCAGCAACTTTAATAGTAGTTCTTAAATTTAAAGTTGGACCAATCCCTACTGTTATTACGTCAGCTATTGTTGGTATCATTTTATATTCATAACAAATTTGTTATTATTGATTATATACATATAAGCAGCAAAATAATTTTCAATTTAAATAGCATTTTAAATAATAAAAATCCATTATCCTTAAGAGAGAATATCTTCTTTCTATACAGATAATGGATTTTTTATTTTAAATATAACTTATTACTTAAATATAGCTAGTAATACTCCAGCAGCAACTGCTGAACCAATTACTCCTGCAACGTTTGGTCCCATTGCATGCATAAGTAAGAAGTTACTTGCATTCTCTTCTTGACCAACTTTTTGTACAACCCTTGCTGCCATTGGAACTGCTGATACTCCTGCTGCTCCTATCATAGGGTTAATCTTTCCACCACTTAATTTACACATAATTTTTCCAAATATAACTCCACCTGCTGTTCCGCAAGCAAAAGCCATTAGTCCCATTACGATTATTTTTATAGTGTTAAGGTTTAAAAATGCTTCTGCTGATGTTGTTGCTCCAACTGTTAATCCGATGAATACAGTTATGATATAAAGCATTGCATTTTTAATATTATCAACTAAGTTATTAACTAGTCCACACTCTTTTATTAAGTTTCCTAACATAAGCATTCCAACAAGTGGTGCTGATGAAGGTATTAAAAGAATAACAACTGCAGCAACTATTATAGGGAATAATATTTTTTCTCTCTTACTTACATTTCTAAGTTGAGTCATTTTTATCATTCTTTCCTCTTTAGTTGTAAGAGCTCTAATTATAGGAGGTTGAATAACTGGTACTAAGGCCATGTATGAATATGCTGCAACAGCTATTGGTCCTAACATATGAGGTGCTAATCTAGATGTTAAATATATTGCTGTAGGTCCATCTGCTCCACCTATGATTCCAACTGATGCTGCTTCTGCTCCTGACATTCCAAGCATATTAGCTCCTATGAAGGCTCCAAATATTCCAACTTGTGCTGCTGCTCCTAAAAGTAAACTTTTTGGATTTGCAATTAACGGACCGAAGTCTGTACAAGCACCTATTGATAAGAAAATTAATGGAGGATAAACTCCCATTTTAACACCTTGGTATAAGATATATAATAACCCACCTGGGTCCATTAATCCTTCACCTGGTACTGATGGAAGGTTAACTAAGAACATTCCAAAAGATATAGGTAGTAATAGGTATGGTTCATACTGTTTTTTTATTGCTAAATATATTAAAAATAAAGCTATGCAAATCATTGTAAGCTGTGACCACGTCATTAAATATAACCCTGTAGTCATATAAAGATTTTTTAATAATTCCATCTTTAGTCTCCTTTCTTGTCTTTAATTAAGCTACTACTACTACTACGTCTCCACCTTCTACTGTAGCTCCCTTTGAAGTTGAAACAGAAACTATTGTTCCTGTAATTGGAGAAACTATTGGATTTTCCATTTTCATTGCTTCTATTACAAGAAGTGTATCCCCTTCGTTTACTTTTTGTCCTACAGTTACATCAACACTTACTACTACACCTTGCATAGGAGCTTCTACTTTTTCCCCTTCTGCTGAAGATGCTGCTACTGGTGTCGCTGCTACTTTTGCTGTAGATTTTTGAGCTGATATTGTTCCCTCTTTTTCTGTAACTGCTTCTACTTCTACTTCGTAAACTTTTTCCCCAACTTTAATTTTATATACTTTTATCATTTTTCTCTCCTTTATAACTACTGATTAGTTTTAGTTAGATTTTTAAATTTTTAAAATTATTATATCTCTCTTATATTTCTAATTTTTATATACGCTCCATCATTTTCTGCTGCAGCTTCCATTGAAGCAACTAACATTGCTACAACCATATTTTCATCAGTTATCTCTTCTGGATTAAATTTCTTCTCAACAGAATCATTACAATTTTTAACTACATTATTTGCAGATTTTTGTGGTGCCTCTTTTTTAACTTGAGTACTACTAGAATCCTTTGGAATATATTTAAATAATGATAGTAAATAAGCAACAATCATAAGAACCACAAACACGATTCCCATGCAGATTGCTGTAACTAACAATGATTCTAAAAAAGAAAGGTGACTTCCAAACATGTTATTCATAAACACTCCTTTTTTTCAATACTTTCAATATTTTATTTTAAAATACTATATTTATAGTCTGAACTTTTATCTCTTTTTCTACTTTTTTATCTTTATTTTCAAAATAAGTTCTAGCTACTTGAGGGAACATTGCATAAGTTAATACATCTTCCTCTGATTTTGCATAATCACTTATCTCTTCTTTTACTTTATCAAATTCAGGTAAAATTTGATCAGCTGGTCTACCTGTAAATACTGGCTCATCACCTATTATTTTTTTAACTATGTCTGCATTCATAGGTGCTGGAGTTTTTCCATAAAGCCCTTTTACTAAGTCCTTTATCTCTTTTGGTACCATTTTATATCTCTCACCTGTAAGTACATTAAATACAGCTTGTGTTCCTACCATTTGGCTAAGAGGTGTTACTAGAGGTGGGAATCCCATGTCTTCTCTAACTCTTGGTATCTCTCTTAAAACCTCTTCATATCTATGTGCTGCTTTTTGTGTTGTAAGTTGAGAAACTAGATTTGATAACATTCCTCCTGGAAGTTGATAATCTAATATACTTGGCTCTGTAAATAAAGCTTGTGGATTTAGAATCCCTTCATCTAAATAGTGTTTTCTAATTGGTTTGAAATATTCTGCAATATCCTTTAATAGTTCAACATTAAGTTCAGTATCTCTTTCTGATCCTTGTAAAGTATAAACAAGTGATTCTGTTGCTGGCTGAGCTGTTCCTCCTGAGAAAGTTGAAATAGCTGTGTCAACAATATCTATACCTGCATCAATAGCTCTTAAGTAAAGCATCTCTGCTATTCCAGATGTAGCATGAGTATGAAGCTCTAAAGGTAGAGATGTTACAGATTTTATCTCTTTTATTAACTTATAACCATATTCTGGTAAAAGTATTCCTGCCATATCTTTTATTACTATTGAGTCAGCACCCATAGCTTCAATCTCTTTTGCAAGATTTGAGTAATACTCAAGTGTATGCACTGGACTAATTGTATAAGATATTGCTATTTGGCAATGTCCACCAAATTTTTTCGTAGCTTCTGCTGCTACTTTTACATTTCTTAAATCATTTAATGCATCAAATATTCTTATAATATCGATTCCATTTTCAATTGATTTTTGAACAAACTTTTCAACTACATCATCACCATAGTGTCTGTAACCTAAAAGATTTTGTCCTCTTAATAACATTTGTAATTTAGTATTTTTAACTCTCTTTCTAATCTCTCTTAGTCTCTCCCAAGGATCTTCATTTAAGAATCTAATACAAGCATCAAATGTTGCTCCACCCCAAACTTCTAAAGAGTGATAACCAACCTTATCCATTTTTTCTAAAATTGGTAATATTTCAGAAGTTTTTAATCTTGTTGCAATAAGAGATTGATGTCCATCTCTTAGAACCGTTTCAGTTATTAATAATTTTTTCAAAAATATACCCCCTAATATTGAAAAAGGGTGACCCTTAAGAGTCATCCTTTTAAGTTTAAAAGTTAAAGTGAATTATATTTAGCTAATCCCTCTCTTAAAATTGCCATAGCCTTTATTAAATCTTCCTCTTTAACTGCATAAGATATTCTAACTTCATCTTTTCCAGCTCCTGGAGTTGAATAGAATCCTTCAGCAGGAGTAATCATAATAGTTTCATTGTTGATATGGAACTGAGATAGTAACCATATTACAAACTTTTCAGCTGAATCAACAGGAAGTTTAACTACTGAATAAAAAGCTCCTTCAGGTTCTTTTGTTAATATACCTGGAATAGAAGATAACTCTTTAAATAGTATATCTCTTCTTCTTGAATACTCCACTCTTGCTGTTTCAAGATATGAATCAGGTAATTGATAAAGAGCTACTGCTCCTACCATTTCAAGAGTAGGTACTGAAAGTCTAGCTTGGCATAACTTATAAATTGCACTCATAAATTCTTTGTTTTTACTAACTATACATCCTATTCTAGCACCGCAAGCTGAGTATCTTTTAGAGATAGAATCTATAATGATAACTCTATCCTCTAACTCTTTAAAAGTTCCAAAACTTATAGCTTTGTTATTACCATAAACAAACTCTCTATATACCTCATCACTGATTATATAAAGATCGTGTTTCTTAGCAATTTCAGCTATCATTTTCATCTCCGCTTCAGTATGAACAACACCTGTTGGGTTACTAGGATTTGAAAGCATTATAGCTTTTGTTTTTGGAGTTATAGATTTTTCAAACTCTTCCATTGATGGAAGGTGAAATCCTGTTTCTGCATAAGTTTTAACAGGATTTATTTTTATTCTTAAAGTGTCGAAAAAGCTATTGTAGTTTGCATAATAAGGCTCTGCAATAACAATCTCGTCACCTTCATCACATAAAGTCATAAGAACAAAAGAGAGAGCTTCACTACCACCATTAACAACAAGTATCTCATTGTTTCCTGAATAGTCCATATTTCTTCTTTTATAGTAATCACTAATTGCATGTATAAGTCCAGATAATCCAGCTGAATGAGCATATTTTAATACTGGCTCACTATAGTTGTGAATCGCTTGAAAAAACTCTTTTGGCGTTTCAATATCTGGTTGCCCTATATTAAGATAGTGTATCTTTTTTCCTTCTTTTATTGCCGCTTCTCCATAAGGAATAAATTTTCTTACTGGAGATGTTTTTAAAGACATAATTCTATTTGATAGTTTCATAAGTCCCCCTTTCAGATAATAAAATTGTTGATATATTTTACCATTAAAATCATAAAAAGGAAATATTTTTAAATTTGAAATTTTGTTTTCAAAATTAAGCAAATAAACCAAAAATTATCGAACCTATAATTAACATCATTGCTCCACCAATTCTTGAAGAGATTTGTGCAAATGACATAAGCTCCATTCTATCCGCTGCTCCTAAAACTGCGATATCTCCAGATCCCCCTCTGTTAGCCATACAAAGACCTGCTGTTATTGCTGCTTCAATTGGATAGAATTTCATTTTCTTAGCGAAAAGCATTATTCCTCCTACTGCTCCACCAACTATAGCTATTGCTATAACTAAGTTTCCAAAAGTTAAAGAGTTGATTATCTCTTGTACATCTGTTCCAAATCCTACTGCTGCCATTAAGATCCAAATTGTGTGCTTAGAGAAGAAAGATTGCATCTTTTTAGACCCCTCTTTAATATCAGCTGGAACGATATCAGCAACGTTTACAGCTATTGTTAATAAAACTAAGAATGCTAATTTATGAATTTCAAACGGCATGTTCATTGCTCCCCATAACTTTTCAGCTATACAAGCTACCATAAACATAACTCCTGTGAAGAAAAGTGCTGCTGCAAACTCTTTTTGACCAGCTTCAACTTTTACCTCTTTCTCTTCTTTTACATCTCTAGAGTTGTTTATTACTAACTCTCCATTTCCTGTTAATGAAGGTTTTTTCTTTCCTAATTGCTTTAATAAAGCTCCTGTAAAGATTGCAATAATATTAGCAACTGTTAATATTGATATTGCAAATGCGAACCATTTTTTAGGATCCTCTCCAGTCTTTTGAGCCCACATTTCAGACATAGGTATAGCTCCTGCTCCAGTTCCTCCACCCATGATTGGAAGTACATAGTTCATCATGATATCTAAAGGTGCTTTCCCAAATAAAAGTCCAGCTAACATTCCACAAATTGAAGCTCCTGCTACTCCTATTAAGATTAGAGGAATATATCCTGCAACTGATTTTATTAATGCTTTTCTGTTTACAGTTAAAACTGATCCTACTATTAGAGCTGGTATAAACAGTTCTAAGAAGTTTACTGGATTAGATGCATAGAATTTATCTATTGATTTTAAAACTGTTTGTGGAACCATGTTGTATGTTCCCATTACTGCTGTTGCGAAGAAAACTAAAACTGTTCCTCCACCTACATAATCATTCCAGAAAGGTATTCTATCCCCGATTTCTCCAAAGAAAAGACCAATTACTGCAAGTAATGTCATTATTATTAAGAAGTTAGGTCTTAAAAATCCTGCTTCTTTTCCTCCGAATGGAATATATACAACTGCTGCTACTACAATTGCCATTAATAAAAATAATTTTATATTAAGGCCCCCCCACTTTGATTCTTTTGGATCAAAAAGTTCTTTAAAATTTTTAGCCATAATCTTTGACTCTCCCCTTGTTTTTTAAGTTTTTTTTAGTTTTTTTTGTTAATTTTCTTATTAGTTTTTAATCTGTCTTACTACATCAATAATTGAACCATCTCTATATTCAACTACTGCAACCACTTTATCAGTGAACTCTATCTCTTCAGGTTCTCCTGATATAAAAGTAGCAATCTCTCTTAACTCTTCCATTGTTTTAGTCTCTAAATTAGCCTTTTTAAAACGCTCAATTAAATCTTGTCTTAATGGGTTAACTACGATTCCATAATCTGTTACAACTACGTCTACAGTACTTCCTGGAGTAACAACTGTTGTTACTTTATCCATAAGTGTTGCCATTCTTCCTCTTACTAAAGGTACAACTACTATTGCAACTTTTGCTGAAGCAGCAGTATCAGAGTGTCCTCCAGAAGCTTCTCTAATTACACCATCTGAACCAGAAATAACGTTTACGTTAAAGTCTTTATCTACTTCTAAAGCACTTAATACTACGAAATCTAATCTATTTGTAGCACAAGATTTGTTTGAAGGGTTAGCATAAAAATCTGCACTTACCTCTTCATGTCTTTCATTTCTACCTACAGAATTTGCAGCACCTAAGTCAAAACTTTGTGTATCGAATAATTTTCCAATTAATCCCTCTTCTAAAAGTTCTACGAAAGCATTTGTTATTCCACCTAATGCATAACTACATTTGATATTTCTGTTAATAAGCTCTTCTTTTATAAATCTAGTTACAGCTAGAGATGCTCCACCTGAACCAGTTTGCATTGAGAATCCATCTACAAAAAGTCCTGATGCAAGCATTGCACTTAGCACTTTTTTAGCCATTAAAAGCTCTTTTGGATTAGATGTAAATCTTGTTGCACCAGACATTATCCCAGAAGAATCACCAACTTCATCAACAACGACTACAAAATCTACATCTGTTTGGGGTATGCTAATAGGGTGATTTGGATAGTTTACTATTGTATCTGTTATTATTACTACTTTTTCAGCGTGAGCTGCATCAACTTTTGCGTATCCTAATGATCCACAAACTGATTTACCAACAACACCATTTGAATTTCCCATGCAATCTGATGAAGAAACTCCTAAAAAAGCTACATCTATTTTTAAATCTCCTTCAACTACAGCTCTTGCTCTTCCACCGTGTGAACGAATAACTGCTGGATAATCACCTAAGATTCCATCAGATATTGCTGTTGCTAATTTTCCTCTTAGTCCACTAGACTCAACTCTATTTACAACACCAGCTTTGATATAGTCAACTAGACAGTTGTGAGCTCCTGTTAAAGAACTTGAAGCAACTCTTAAGTTCTTGAATCCCATCTCTGCTAATTTTTCTAATACCATAGGTAAAACTTTATCACCATTTCTAAAATGGTGGTGGAAAGATATTGTCATTCCATCTTTTAAACCAGAAGCTTTAATAGCCTCTTCTAATGAATTTAATATTTTTGTTCTTTTTAATTTTTCTTTTAATTCTTCAGAATCTGTAAGATTTCCTGCTGGAGAATACTCAAAAGGTGAAACGTATGCTTTTTTATCTTCATACCCTTTTATACTTTTTAATAGCTCCTCTGTAACTCTTAGATTTTTCATAACTACTCCTCACCTTCTAATCTAACGCCAGCTGCTTTCGCTAAAGCTAAAACGTTTTTCGCTCTCTCTATAATAGGATTATCAATCATCTTTCCGTCAACTGTAAATACTCCTAAATTATTTTTTAAAGCTTCCTCAGTTGCAGCAACTATTTTTAAAGATTTTTTAATCTCTTTTTCTGTTGGAGTATAGATACTGTGTACAAGTTCGATTTGTTTTGGATGAATAAGTGATTTTCCATCAAATCCAAGTTGCTTTATTAATTTAGCTTCATTTAAGAATCCTTCATCATTGTTAATATCAGAATAAACTGTATCTAACGCTGCTATTCCAGCTGTTCTTGCTGCCATTACAATCATGCTACGAGCCATTAATAACTCTACACCTTCAGGTGATCTGTTTGTTTTCATGCTTGTTACATAATCCTCTCCACCAATAGCTATTCCTATTAGTCTTTTTGACGATGTTGCAATTGCTTGAGCATTGAAAGCACCTAAAGGACTCTCTATTGCTGCCATCATTTTTATTTGACCATGTGGTATTCCAGCTTCAGCCTCTATTCTTGTAATATGAGCTTCAACATCTAATATGTCTTGAGCTGTTTCTGTTTTTGGAAGTCTTATTATATCTGGTTGAGCTCTTACTATAAACTCAAGATCCTCTACTCCATAAGCTGAATCTAAAGGATTTATTCTAACAACAGTCTCTATATTTAATTTTTTATAGTATTCTCTAAACTTAGTTAGCATGTTTAACACTAAGAAACGTGCTGAATCCTTCTCTGTTACAGCTATAGCATCCTCTAAGTCAAACATAACTGCATCTGGTTTGTATATATGTACATCTTTTATTATCGCAGGATTATTTCCTGGAACAAAAAGCATCGAACGTCTTAATTTCATTGTATCCTCCTATTTCCAAGTATATTTTTTAAGTTCTAACGCTCTATATATAGCTGTTTGAACTCTACTTTTTATAACTGGTGTTATCGCACCTTTATCATTAGCATAAACTTTCGCTGAAGTTACACCAAACTCTCTAATTGTTTCCTCAATTACTTTTCTTATGTCAGATCCATATTGCTTCATAACAGCACTTTCTAGATTTATCTCGATTCCACAATTGTGAGGTTCTACGATGATTTGGATATCACTAGATTCTACAGTTCCAGACATAGCTTTTACTTTTAATTCCATTAGCTACTCCTTTTTTATATAAATTTTTATTGTATACTGTATACAATATACAGTATACACTTATTTCTTGTCAACAAAAAAAAAAGAAATTTTATATCCTTTTTATAGACATATAATTTCTTTTTGGGTTATATTGTATCTTTTATTTTTTTAAATTATCAATTAAAAAGTCTTTAGATCCCAATAAATGTGCTTCATTTATTCTTAACGCTCTCTCTAAATCACCTTTTTTTAATGCTTCTACTATTTCTATATGTTCCTCGTAAGCTATTAATCTTCTTTCAATATTTTCTACAGAATATTTTCTAAATATTCTTAAATACATATTTATATTTTTTATAAGATTTACAACTTTAGGATAATTAGATAAATTATATAGAATATTGTTAAACTCTGAAAATAATTCGAAAAGTTCGTCTGTACTTGCTGAACTATCTATAAGTGCTTTTGTTTTAATTAATATTTCTTCTAATTTATTTATACCTTTTTGATTTTTTTTCTCTATTATCTCTTTTAAAACAATCCCTTCTAAAGCTATTCTTATTTGATAAACTTCCTGAATATCTGACATACCTATTTTTTTAACAGATACTCCTACTCCAACATTATCCTCTAGTAGTCCTTCTAGCTCCAGCATTCTAATTGCTTCTCTTAAAGGTGTTCTACTTACATTGAATTTCTCAGCAAACTCTACTTCTACAATTCTTTCACCTTGCTTTATTTCTCCACTAAATATCATCTCTTTCATCTTCTCATAAACTTGCTCTCTCATAGATTTGCTTTTTTTTATAATCATAAAATATCTCCTTAAATTCCTTACTTCTTTATTTGTCCTATTAGTAGTGCAATATCGTTTCCTGTTACTCCACTTATTCTAGAAGCTTCTCCTATTGAAAAAGGTTGAACTTCCATAAGACCTGAACGAGCTATATTAGATATTCCTTTTATCTCTATATAATCAATAGAGGAAGGTATTTTCATATCTTCTAGCTTCTTAAATCTCTCTATTTGCTCTTTCTCTCTCTCTATAAATACTTCATATTTAACTATTGTTTCTATTTGATTCGTAATAAAATAAGGATACTCTTCTATCTCCATAACATTTTTCAAATCACTATAACTTACATTTCTAAACTTTAAAATTTCAGAAGCTTTAACACCTTTTGTTAATCTCTGTTCCTCTCCAACAAGTTCTAAAACTTTATTAGCTTCATTCATAGAGATACTTGTCTCTTTTATTCTTGAAACCTCTCTCTCAATATCTAATATACCTTTTTCCATTAAGTTTATTCTCTCTTGAGAAACTATTCCAGCCTCTTTTGCATGATGACAAAGTCTCATGAAAGCATTATCAAATCTAAGAGTTAATCTGTATTCAGCTCTTGAAGGTAAAACTCTATATGGTTCTGGCGTCTTCTTGTGAATAAGGTCATCAATCATAACTCCAATATACCCTTCACTTCTGTCTATTATAATAGGTTCTTTCCCTTCAACTTTCTTAACAGCATTTACTCCTGCCATAAAACCTTGAGCTGCTGCCTCTTCATAACCTGAAGTTCCGTTAAGCTGACCTGCCATAAATAGATTTTTAACTTTTTTAGATTCTAAACTTGGATACAGTTGAAAAGCTGGAGCATAATCATATTCCACTGCATAACCATATCTCATTATTTTAGCATTTTCTAAACCTGTTATAGTTTTTAACATCTCATCTTGAACAAATGGAGGCATTGCTGTAGTTAATCCATTTACATAAAGTTCATTTGATTCTGCTGATTCAAGTTCTAAGAATATCTGGTGTTTATGTTTTTCTGGGAAATTTAAAACTTTTCTATCTAGTGAAGGACAGTGTCTAGGTCCGTGCGTTTCTATTATTCCACTTACTATTGGTGAGTATTTTAATAAATCTTGAGTTACTTTTATTGTCTGCTCTGTTGTGTGAGTTAACCAAGTTGGAACTATACTATTTTTTTCTTTCTCTGTAAAGATTGAGAAATAAATAGGATTTTCCTCTCCATATAACTCTTGCATAACTGAAAAATCAACAGTTCTCTTATCAATTCTCGGTGGTGTAGCAGTTTGATAACGCTCTACTTTTATTCCATTTGCTCTTAAACTATCAGAAAGCTTATCTGCAGAAATCTCCCCTTGTCTTCCAGCTTTATACTCTACGTCACCAATAACTATTCTTCCCTTTAAGAATGTCCCTGTACACAGTACTGTAGCCTCTGCAAAGTACTTTATTCCTAAGTTTGAAATAACCCCTATACATTTACCATCCTCAACGATAAGTTCGTCTATACAGCTCTGTATAACATCTAAATTATCTGATTGCTCTATAACTTCTTTCATTTTTACTCTATAATTGTATTTGTCAGCTTGCCCTCTTGTTATTCTAGCTGCTGGACCTTTACTTGTATTTAGATGCTTCAGCTGTAGATTATATTTATCTGTATGGCATCCCATTTGTCCACCTAATACATCTATCTCTGCAACTAAGTTGCTTTTTCCTGGTCCACCTATTGAAGGGTTACAAGACATCATCCCTATATTATCTAAATATAGAGTAAATAGTACTGTTTTTTTTCCCATTCTTGCTGAAGCTAAGGCTGCTTCCACTCCTGCATGTCCAGCTCCAACAACTATCACATCATATTTATTCATAAATTTTTCTCCTATTTCAAACTATTTTTATTTCTTATATTTAAAGTTTATTTTTTATTTTACTTTTTATTATACATTATTTAACTGTTAAATTATAGCAAAATTTAGAGTAATAACAAAAGACATTTTAATAAATCTGTATGTTTTTCCCTTAATTTTGAATAAATTAAAATATTTAACAAAAATAAATGAGCTTCAATTTATTAAAAAAAATATAATAAAATAATAATTAAACATTATAAATTTTTCCTATTTTTATATTTAAAATATTATTCAAGAATACCCTCATAAAGGCTTTTGTTTTCTCCCCTGTGCAATGTCCTAAAATTAATTTTGATATATTATAAGATTTTAAACTTAATATTAATCTAATAAGTTTTATAGGTTTTACTATATAACTTCTTGTGTGAAGACCTCCAACTAAAGAGTTTATCTCTTTATTAGGAAATAGTTTTTTTACTGACTCTAATAAATTTAATACACCTGAGTGGCAGCAACCTGTAATGATATTTACCTTATTATTTTCCATAATAATAAGATGAATTTCATGATTAAAATCATCTATTTCCCCATTTCTTAAGAATTTAGAGCTTCTCTCTTTTTTTTCTGTTTTGATTAAAAAAATCTTTCTTGATATTTCTAATCCATTATGAAATTCAACACTTTTTACTTTAGATTCTTTATATCTTCCTATACTTCTTTTTTGTCCATGAAAATTAAAATCAAAATCATCAAGGGATTCCTTTGCTACATATATTTGTGATGATTCTTTTCTTTTAGAAGCCAAATACTTTATTCCACCAAAATGATCACTATGCCCATGTGAAATTATAAATAAATCAATATCACTAATATCTATTCCTAATTTTAATGCATTTTTCATAAAAATATCGCTTCTTCCAGTATCAAAAATTATTTTTTTACCTTGAACTTCAATATATAGACTTAACCCTTTTTCTGATTGAAATCCATCTACTTCTAAGTTTTCAACTAATGGAATTATAATCATTATAATCATCCCCCCTTATTTTTATTATAGCACAAGATTTTTTTCTATTACTATAATTGAGGTTTATAATTTTTAATGATATAATTTATTTTGAATTAAGTTCTTCTTAAAAATAAATTAGAACTTTAGTTAATTTATAAAATAATATTTTTCAAAGGAGAGGTATTTTATATGACGTGACAATGATTTTTCTTGCCTCTTAGGTTAAGAGTGTGAATAATTTTTATATGCTACTTATCAATAATAAAAAATAATATTAAGTGTTATATTAAAAAATAAATTAATAAACAGGAGAATTAAAATGCTTAATTTAAAATCTATATTTTCTAAAGTTACACTATTTTTAATATGTACTTTAAGTATATTTGCACAAACTTATAATACAATATCTGTAAAAGATATGGAAAAAATAAAAAATAATAAAGATGTTGTTGTGGTTGATACTAGAATTGGAGATGCTTTTAATGGATGGGCACTGGACAATATGAAATCTGGTGGTCATATTGAAGGAGCTACTGATTTTGCTTATAATTGGATTTCAACAGATTCTAAGGATAAAGATGCTATTCTAAATAAAGCTCTTTCTGATAAAGGAATTACTTCAGATAAAAAAGTAGTTCTTTATGACTCTAATGATAAAGATGCAAAAATTGTTGCTGATTACCTTTATAAAAAAGGAATTACTAACATCTCTTTATTCAATGTAAAAAAGTGGGAAGAAGCTAAAAAACCTTTAGTGTCTTATCCTAATTATAAGCTTATCGCTCCTGCTAAGGTTATTGCTGATAAAATTAACAACGATAAGAATATTATGGTATTTGAAGTTGCTTGGGGAGAAGAAAAGGTTGCTGAAGACTACTTAAATGGCCATCTACCTAGAGCAGTTCATATTAATACTGATGAGATAGAGTTTGCTCCTCTTTGGAGTATAATGCCTGATGATAAGCTTATTCAGTTTGCTAAAAATAATGGAATTACTAAAGATAGTAAAGTAATACTATATAGTACTGATCCTATGCCTTCTTATAGACTTTCTGCTATAATGCAGTACATGGGTGTTGCTGAAGTTACTGTTTTAAATGGTGGACTTGCTGCTTGGAAAAGAGAAAATTTACCTCTTGAAACAAAACGTAATCCTAAAGTACCAGTAGATAACTTTGGATCTAACACTCCACTTAATAAAGATTTTATAGTTGGAATAGAGGAAGCTAAAAAAGCTACTACAAATAAAGATAAAGAATTACTTGTAAATATTAGAACTTGGGATGAATATATAGGTAAAATATCTGGGTATTATGACCTAAAATATAAAGGAAGACCTACAGGATCTGTTTGGGGTGAATCAGGATCAGATGCTAATCACTTAGAAGTTTATAGAAATATAGACAATACTATGAAAAATGGGAATGAAATTGTTGCAAGATGGAAAGAGTTAGGAATAGATCCTAATAAAAAATTAGTATTCTTTTGTGGTAGTGGTTGGAGAGCTGCTGAAGTTTTAGTTTTTTCAAAAGTTATTGGAATTAAAAATGCGTCTCTTTACTCTAATGGTTGGTATGAATGGAGTAGTAATCCAAACAACCCAGTTTCTATAGGTGAATAATTTGAAAAAGAATATATTTATTATTATTTTTAGATTATTCCAATTATTGAGTATTATACCTTGCGCTGCTTTAATCTATTTTGGAAGTAGAAAAATGGGAGTAATGAGATATAACTATTTTATAGATAGAGAGATTTCTGAAATATTTTTAACAGAAAGAATATTAGATTTAATTGTTTTTATATTCATACTATCAATAATAAATTTTATTTTAAAAACTGTGAAATATAAAACAAAGACATATATCGTTGCTTTAGTTTTATCAATAATATCGGTGGTTACAATAAGATTTGAACTTTTTTCTAATAAAATTATTCCTATTCACCATGTAGTAATTTTATCTCTTATTGCTATATTTTTAATAGAATTAATTATATTGAGATTAAAAAAATAAAGTAAATTTGTACTATTAAACATGTATACGTACTGTAATAAAAATAAAAGTGTGATTATTTTTAATCACACTTTTTCTTTTTTATAAAACTATTACTTGCTCTTTAATATTTTAGAAGCGTTTAAAATAGCCATTATTGATACTCCTACATCTGCAAATATAGCTAACCATAGATTAGCATACCCTAGAACTCCAAGTATCATTACAATTGCTTTAACTCCCAGTGCAAGAGTAATATTTTCAAATAAAATTCTCTTATTCTTCTTAGCTAACACAACTAATGAGTGAATTTTTTTAAACTCATCATTCATTATTACTATATCTGAGGATTCTATTGCTATATCACTTCCAATTCCTCCCATAGCTACTCCTACATCAGCAAGAGCAAGTACAGGGGAGTCGTTAATTCCATCCCCAATAAAGATAACTCCTTTTTTAGAACTAGCTTTTATCTTTTCAAAATGATCAACTTTATCTTGTGGTAAAAGATTCCCAAAAATATTTTTAGAATCTAATCCTATTGTATTCCCTACATTTTGTGCAATTGAATTAGAATCTCCTGTAAGCATATAAAGTTTTATTCCTAACTCTTTTAACTTTGTTACAGTCTCTGTAACCCCTTCTTTTATCTGGTCACTTATTAATATAACTCCTAAAAACACACCATTTTTAGCAACATATACTGAAGTTTTAAAAGTATCATAAGGTTTTACTTCAATACCATCTTCTTTTAATAATAAGTGGTTTCCTACTAATATTTTATCTCCCTTATACTCAACAGAGACACCTCTTCCTGGTAGCTCTTTATGATCTAAAATAAGCTCAGTATTTAATGGTTCAGATTTATAATCTAAAACAGCTTTTGCTATTGGATGATTAGATAGATACTCTGCTGCTTTGGCACACATTATTAACTCTTCCTCTGTACCATTTGTTTTGATAATTTCATCTATACTAAAGTTTCCTTTCGTTATAGTTCCTGTTTTATCAAAAACAATTGTATCAATTTTAGAAAGTTTCTCTAAATAGTTTCCACCTTTTATAAGCAGACCATTTTTAGAAGCGTATCCAATACTACTAAAGAATGTTAGTGGTATTGATAGTACAAGAGCACATGGACAAGATATTACTAAAAATACAAGAGCTCTTCCAAACCAAATACTAAAAGGTTGATTTAACATAAATGGAGGCACTGTAGCTATTAAGATACTTAATAGAACTACAATTGGCGTGTAAAAACGAGCAAATTTAGTTATAAATTTTTCAGATTCTGGTTTTTTAGAATTTGCATTTTTTACAAGCTCTATAATCTTACTTACTGTTGAGTCTGAATAAACAGATATAACCTCTACATCTACAGAACTACCTATAAGAATTCCACCACTTAAAATAACAGCCCCTGTTGTAACTAAAATTGGAACCGACTCACCTGTTAATGCTGAATTATCTATTAAAGATTCACCTGATATAATGTTTCCATCTAAAGGTATTTTTTCTCCTGTTTTTACTGTGATTATATCACCTATTTTTACTGACTCAGGATTAACTTTTTTTAATTCACCTGTACTTAGCTTTAAGTTTGCATATGGAGCCTTTAAAGACAATAATTTCTCAATAGATTTTTTTGAGTTATTAATAGCTTTCTCTTGAAAAAATTCTCCAACTTTATAAAAAATCATAACAGCAACAGCTTCTGAAAAATCTCCTAAGGCAAAAGCACCAATAGTTGCTATACTCATTAAAAAGTTTTCATCTAAAAAATTTCCTCTTTTTATATTTTTTAATGATTTTATTATTATATCTGTAGCGCATAAGAAATAAGCTAATAATAATAACATATTTTTATAAAAAATGTAGTCCATAAAAAACGATACTGCAAAAATAACAATACTAATAATTAGACCTATATTAACTATAAATTCATTAAAACTATCTTTACTATCATCTAATTTTTCATTTTCTTTAAATTCTTCGCTTACATTTATATCTTCATTCAAAATTGTTCTATCTTCTTTTTCTGTGCTCAATGTTTTTATATAAGTTCCAGGTTCTATTTTATCGCATATATATGATATTTTTTTTACTATGAGATCCTCTTCCATTTCACTATTTAATTCTAATATAAGTTTACTATTATAAAAATCTATATTAACATCTGATACTATATCCATTTTTTTTATGTTTGCCTCTATTTTACTAGCACAATTAGCACAGTGAAGATTTTCTATTTTAAACTCTTTTTTCATAGACATATTTATCCTCCTTATAAAGTTTTTGAAAACTGATTAAGTGCTGATATTAATTTTTTTATTGTTTCATCTTGATTTCCATTTTTTAATCCATTTAAAACACAATGTTGTAAATGTTCCTCTAACATTAACTGACTTGCTTTATGAAGACCTGCCTTAGAGGCTCCTATTTGAATTAAAATCTCTTCACAAGGTTTATCCTCTTCAATCATTTTTATAATCCCACGTATTTGACCCTCTATACGCTTTAATCTTTTTGTTACTGCTTCTTTATCTATACACTCTGCCACCTTTATATCCTCCTTATTAAAAATATTTATATTTTTTCTACATATACCTTATACCCCTATAGGGTATATATTATAATAACTTATTTTTTTTGTCAACAATTAATTTTTTATAAAAAAATAAAAAAGACCCTAAAAAAGGTCTTATTATTTTTTTGTTTATTATTTTTTTATTTTTGTTTATATACATATTTTTAAGCATCTTCTTTTAAAAAACTTGTCCATAAAATTCCACAAATTACTAATCCTAAACCAAATAAAGCAATTGTACTGGGAATTCCACTACCTAATATAATAATTCCTCCTAATATAGTAAAAATTATTTCTGAAGCTTGAGTTGATTCAATTATAGCTAACTTATGAGTGTTATGAGCAACTAAATCCGTAGCTTTAAAAAATAATGTTGTTCCTATTACTCCAGAGAACACTGCAACTAAAAGAGATTGAAACATCTGACTTCCACTTGGTAAGCCAACTGTAAGAGTTGCATATGCAGATACTATAATCCAAAAAGGCATACTGCATATTGTCATTCCTAATATTCTTTGAAATGTATTCAATTTATTTTCGCATACTGCCATCATTTTTCTATTTCCTAAAGGATATGAAAATGCAGCAATTATTACTGGAACTATTCCTAATATCCCCTCTTTTAAAGAAGTTAACTGGAAATTTTCTATTTGAACAATAAATACTCCTAAAAGTATTATAAGAGATATTTTTAAAAATTTTTTAGGAAATTTATTTTTAATTTTTTCTATTCCTAATTCAGTTTTAATTATTTTAGGAAAAAAAGGAGTCATTAATGCTCCTGCAATTATTGTTATCTGCCATGTTGCTGCAACCAACCAAGAAGCTCCATAATTAGAAGCAAAAGTTAACGGAAGATAAAATAATCCAAATCCTATAGTACTCCACAATATCCATTGAAACATATTTTCTTTTATGCTTTTTATTACTTCTTTTACTTGGTTCTTAGATAAAACAATTATAAAAAAAATCGGTAAACTAAAAATATATCTTAGAGATGAACTCCACAAATAACTTCCACCTGTTGCACTCATACTTTCATTTAATATAAAAGTGAAAGAGAAAAATAACGCTGATAAAATACCTATTAAAAATGCTTTCATATATCCCTCTCTATATTAGTATTTTAATTTAATTACTTAGAAAATAAAAACAATTACTTTGAATAAGAATAATATGATTAATCTTATTCAAGCAATTGTTTTTTATTTAAAATTTTATATTTATTTTTGTTTATATACATATTTTTCTTATCTATTTACCTACGCAGAAATTTTTAAATATATGGTCTAGTAAATCTTCACTACTAATCTCTCCTGTAACTTCAGAAAGAGCATCTAATCCCTCTTTTAAATCTACAGCTATAAGATCCATTGGTAATCCTGATTCTATTGTTTCAAATATATTTTTTACAGCATCTTTAGTTTTTTCAAGAGCTGATTTGTGTCTTACATTTGTAATGATAAGTTTCTGAGAGTTATCCTCAATATCACCTTTTACAATATAAGAATATATTCTAGATTCCATTTCATCTATTCCTATACTCTCTTTAGCTGAAATTTCTATCCAATTTTCAACTTTGTCCAGTGCAGTAACATCTACTTTTTTCTCAACATCTATTTTATTGATAATACCAATAACATTAGCTGCTTTTATTTTTTCATGTATTTTAAAATCTTCATCTGTTAACTCTTCTGACCCATCTATAACAAATAGAACAAGATCCGCAGTCTCCATAAGTTCTTTAGATTTCTCAACACCAATTGTCTCAACTATATCTTCAGTTTTTCTAATTCCTGCAGTATCTACAAGTACAAGTGGAATACCTTTAAGATTAATAACCTCTTCTATTATATCTCTTGTTGTACCAGCAACATGAGTTACAATAGCTCTTTCTTCTCTTAAAACAGAGTTTAAAAGTGATGATTTTCCAACATTGGGTTTTCCAACTATTGCTGTTTTTATACCCTCTTTAATCATCTTTCCTTTATCATAAGATTTTATAAGTTTGTCTGCAGTTACCATAACAAATTTCAAATTATCTACAAGTCCCTCTGGTAGAGGATCATCTATTCCCTCTTCTGGATAATCTAAAACAACATTAACGTGTGCAGCAACATCTAATAAAAGCTTTTTTAAATGGGCTATTTGCTCTTTTAAGTCCCCTCTTAACTGATTTAGAGAAAGAGATACACTCTTCTCTGTCTTTCCATGTATAATGTCTATAACAGCTTCAGCTTGAGTTAAGTCAATTCTTCCGTTTAAGAAAGCTCTTCTTGTAAACTCTCCAACTTCTGCATGTCTTGCACCATATCTTAAAACAGTTTCTAAAACTTTTTCAGTTATAACAAATCCACCATGGCAATTTATCTCAACAATGTCTTCTCTTGTATATGTTTTTGGTCCTTTTAAAATAGATACAAGAACCTCATCTATTAACTCTTCACCGTTGTATATATGACCATAATTAATAGAGAAGTTTTTTAACTCCTCTACACTTTTTCCTGATTTTGTTTTAAATATTTTACTTAAAATTTCTAAGGATTTTTGTCCTGAAATTCTAACAATACCAATACCCCCCTCCCCTCTAGGAGTGGATATGGCTGCTATTGTATCGTACATTGGTTTACACCTACTTTTTTCTTTTAATTACAATATATCTCTTTGGATCTTTTCCTTCACTGAAAGTATCTAATTCTGTATACTGATTTATGATTTCATGAATTATTTTTCTTTCTCTTGGTGGCATAGGATTTAATCTTATGATTTTATTTGTTGCTAAAGCTTTTTCAGCCATTTTTTTAGCTAGTTCTCTTAAAGTTTCATTTCTTTTTTCTTTGAAACCTTCAACATCAACTTCAATTCTGCAATCTTTTATCATAGAATTTAATAAATACTCAAAACTATTAAGAGTTTTTCCTTTTTTACCGATAATAATCCCATTATCTTCACCAAAAAGATTTACTACATAATATTTACCTTCTACAGAAGTTATTTCCGCTTCTAAATTAAGATTCATAAATTCTAGAAGAGTTCTTGTTTTTGATAAAATAAGCTCATTTTTAGCAGCTCTATCTACCTTTACAACTGGTTTCTCTTTTATCTCTGTAACTGTTTTTTCTTTTTTTATCTCTTCTCTTTTTTCTTCTTTTTTCTCTGTTTTATGTGAAGTATTAACTTGTTCTTTTTTTACAAATTTCTCTTCATGGTGTTTATGCTCTTTATGTTCTTTATACTCTTTCTTCTCTTTTACTTCAACTTTTGCTTCAGTTTTTTCAATAACTACTTCAGCTTTTTTATCTTTATCAATAGTAATAGCGTATAGACCCTCTTTATTAAATAACCCTAAGAAAGATCTGCTTTTTTCTTTTTCAATAACACTTACTACATATTCAGAAGTTGTTTCTAAGATTTTTAATGCTCTTTGAAGAGCTGCGTCTTTACTCATTGCCTTTATTTCAATCGTCTTTTGCATACTATTTTTTGCACTCTCCTCTTTTGATAATCCAATATTGTTGTATTATACCTGCTAAACTTGATATTACCCAATAAAGCTGTAGTCCTGCTGGCATTTTATAAGAAATAAATACCATCATTACAGGGAACATATACATCATATGCTTCATTTGAGGATTATCACTAGTTCCTGTTATTTTTTGTTGTACATAAGATAATATTCCATTTATTAATGGGAATATATAATATGGATCTGGTGTTCCAAGTGATAACCATAAGAATGTTTCTGTACTTGGAATTAATGGTAAGTAAATATATGGATATACTACCTCTCCAGCTTTTGAAACTATATCTGGATTAGTTCTTAATACTCCAAATAATGCGAATAATATTGGCATTTGAATAAGTAAAGGTAAACATCCACCTGCAGGATTTATCTTTTTCTCTTGATAAAGTTCCATCGTTTTCTGATTTAACATTTTTTTATCATCTGCATATTTCTCTTTTATTTTATCTATTTCAGGCTGTATTTCTTTCATAGCTTTCATAGATTTATCTTGTTTTATTGTTAAAGGTAAAGTTACTAATTTTGTTAAAATTGTTATTCCGATAATCGCTAAACCAAAATTTCCCATTACTGCGTAAAGCTCCATTAGAACCTTTGCTAAAATATCATATAAAAATTGCATTATTATTATTTCCTCCATTTTAATTTTATTATTTATAAGTTGTTTTACAAATTTT
This sequence comes from Fusobacteriaceae bacterium, assembly GCA_051656905.1. Classification (GTDB taxonomy): domain Bacteria; phylum Fusobacteriota; class Fusobacteriia; order Fusobacteriales; family Fusobacteriaceae; genus JAGNZR01. The sequence continues at coordinate 71,064 of JBOFJQ010000021.1, forward strand.
TTTATTTTTTTATTTATTCAGTTTTGATTATAAACCATTTACAAAAAATTCTCTTACACATTATATCATTTTTATTTATAAAAGAAAAGAACAAATATCCTAAGAAGTTTACACTATAAACCTTCTTAGGATATTATATAATTAATTTCTATATTATTTTTACTATTTAAGAGGATCATTTCCTCCTGGATGAAAAGGATGGCATTTTAAAATTCTTTTTATTCCTAAAAAAATTCCTTTTAAAATTCCGTATTTCTCTATAGCTTCATACGTATATTGAGAACATGATGGATAAAACCTACATTTTTTTCCAAAAATTTTAGAAATATAATTCTGATAAATTTTTATTAACATTAAACAAAACTTTTTCATTATATTATATTAGACCTTTTAAAAATTTTATTCAAATCTTTTTCTATATCTTTATACATCAATGTTTTTATATTTTCTCCAGCTTTTCTTTTTGCTACACAAACAATATTAAAACCTTTTTCAAATTTAATATTATTTAACCTAAAATATTCTCTGATTAATCTTCTTAATCTATTTCTGCAAACAGCATTTCCTGTTTTCTTACTTGCTACAGTTCCTAAATTAATTTGATCTTTATTATTTTCATCAAAAAAAATAAGAGTGTAATAACCAAACTCTTTTTTTCCTTTATTATAAATTAATTGAAAATCTTTGTCTTTTTTTATTTTTTCAATTTTCATAAGACTCCCAAAAATCACAAGTTTAAATTTTTAAAAAACCCGGTGAATTATGCACCGGGTTTTATGCTGATAATACTGCTCTTCCTCTGTCTCTTCTTCTTTTTAAAACCTTTCTACCGTTCTTAGTGGCCATTCTAGATCTGAATCCGTGGTCCTTTTTTCTCTTTTTGTTGTTAGGTTGGAATGTTCTTTTCATTGTTACTTCACCTCCTAAAATATTCCTGTATTTCAGATTAGTATTTTATAGTAATTTTATAATTTTGTCAATATTTTTTTACTAATTAATATTTCAAAAAAAAAATAAAAGAGACAACCAAAAAAAAATCATTAGTATGTTTAATGTATTAATGTTTAATGTATAGACCAAACTTAAAATAAAAAAAAAGAAATCTTTAATGATAACAAGGGAAAAAATCAAACTATAAAATATAAAATATTATTGTCTATATACAGATAATATTTTCTTACTCTTTATTAAGTTTTATGAGATTCAAAAATTATAATAAAATAAAAAACACAGTATTTGCAACAAAAAAATAAAATATAAAATAGAATAATAATATTATTGTCTATATACAAATGTAAAAGTATTGTTTTTATTGAGTTTTTTTTAAAGGAAATTTTTTAGATAAAAAGAATACTCAATAGGCACAGTGAAAAAATAGATAAAGTTAATTGAAATTAATTATTTTTGTTTATATACATAATGGAAAAATGACTTTTTTAACTTATGAATAAAATTAATTATGAGTATTTACGGGGTAATTAACTCAGGGAAGATAAAACAAAAAGATATAAAAGATAAAAAAAAATATTATTGCTTATATACACAACTATATAGTATAATCTATTATTAAATTATTATTATACGTATACATATTTTTTATTTGAAATTTAAGGGAGTTTTATGAGTACAAAATTAAAAAAAGAAGATGTTGAAAACTTTAATGAATCAGACATTATTATTTTAGAAGACCAAGATGATTCAGATTCTGAAGCTGTAGAAACTGATGTTGATAGTTTTAATATTTTAACATCTGGGGCTCTAAGTAATGATATCAAAAAAATGGAAATAAAACTAACTGAAGTTCCTGATATTGAAGTTAGGGAAGTTATAATTAAAAGAACAGGAAATTTTTTGAATTTAAAAGATAATATTATTAACATTCCTATTGAGATGTTAATATTTCCTTTTTTTACACCACAAAAACAAAATAAAAGAATAAATTTTCAATATACTTTTGAAGATATGGGTGTAAGTATGCACTGCACATTAATTGCCAAAAATGCAGCTGATAAAGTTTTTCAACCATCTATATTTGAAGAAAAAATTTATACGTATCTTATATCTATGTATGAAGGAAAAAAAGATGCTGATGACGATAATGAGTATATCGATTTTGAAATTAATGATTTTATAGTTAATTTTATTGGAAACAAAATGAATAGAACTTATTATACAAAAGTTGAGCAAGCTCTAAAAAATTTAAAAAATACAGAGTATCAGTTTGTTGTTTCTAATCATACAAAACTTGGAGCTTATAAATTTGAAGATGAGGAATTTAAACTTTTAACTTATCAAAAACTAAAAGTAGGAAAAAAAATCTATTATAGAATTACACTGAATAAAAATATCAGAAAAAAAATAAAGGATAAGAGATATATAAAATATAATTCTAAAACTTTAGTTGAAATGATGAATATAGATCCTATTGCTGCAAGAATCTATAAATATATAAGTCAGATGAGATATGATAAAAATAGTAATACAATAAATATTAGAACCTTAGCTGCTATAATTCCATTAAAGACTGAGCAAGTTACAGAGAGAGTAAGTAAAAATGGAGATGTTAAAAATTATGTTTTATGTAGATTAAAACAGGTTTTAGGAAGAATAGAAAAAGCTTATGATATTTTAGCTGACCTTAAATATATAAAATCTTATCAGTCTAATTACAATGAAAAAGAAAATACTTATTATATAACTTATGAGTTTAATATTGAAAAAGATGGAGCTTGTCATATTTCAGAGCATACACTAAAAAACAATTTAAAAAATAATGTTAATCTTTTAGAATCTAAAGACAGTAAAAAAGATTTAAAAACAGCAACGGTAGAGAAAAAACAAAAAATTGAAGAGGCTTTAGTTATAGAGAAAACAAATAGTAAACCTAAAGAGAGTAAAAAAGTGCCTCAATTTGAATTCCCTGAAAGTGTTCTTGAAAAAATAAAGAAAGCTAAAAGAAATAGATATTTTAATAAAGCTTGGGATAAAAGAGCAGAAAATAAAATACAAAAGATATTTTTAAGTTATGGAGAAGCATTTACTGTAAAATTATTAAATGAAGTTTACAAAGGCTTAAATAGCAATATTAATACATCTTTAGTTCAATATCTAAACGGTGTAATAAATAATATGAGACTTGAGCATAAAGTGCCGACAAAAACAGGAAAAGAAGAAAATTTAACTCTTTTTGGAAATTTTGGGTGTAGTTCAGAAACTTCAAATTTAAATAAATTGACAAAAACTGGAATAAAAAGAGCTGCAAAAACATTTGTTAATACAGTAATAACAGTTCCTAAAACTCCAAAAGAAGAGGAAGTAAGGACATTAAAAGAATTTATTAATGATGATATACATGAAAAAAAAGCTGGAGTTTTTGGTGCTAAGTATGATGCTTTAGATGAGTTCGAAAAATTAAAAGTAGAGGAAAGAGCAATAAAATTATGTTGTGCAGAGACTAACATGCCTGAAAAAACTTTGTTAACTGTAAAACAAAAATTGAAACCAGCTTATGAAAATACAATAAAAAAATATATTGAAAGACTTTTAAATGAGGATTTTTTCAATTAAAAAAATAAAAACATAAACTAAATTTTTTAATTATGAAAGTATGTGGGTTAACTATTTTGTTGACCCACTTTTTTATATAAAAAAACCTAAGAATACAAAGCTTTATAGTAAAAAAAAATATACTTTTTATTAAATTTATGGTATTATTTTATAATGAAGTATACTATTTTTATACAGAAAAAATAGTGTTTTGGGGAGGTAAAAAATGAACATAATAACAATCAAAACAGATTTTATAAAATTGGATCAATTCTTGAAATGGGTTGGAATTGTAGACAGTGGGGTAGATGCAAAATATTTCATTCAAGAGGGATTGGTACTTGTAAACGGAGAGCCAGAACTTAGAAGAGGAAGAAAACTTTATCCAGAAGATAAAGTAAAATTTCAAGACAGTGAATATATTGTAAAAAAAATGGAGATTTAATCTATTTTAACGGAGGGATAAATTGGAACTAAAGATAGTAAACTTTATAAATTTTAGAAATTTAGAAGATTATAGTCTTAACGTTTCCGACGGTATAACACTTTTTCACGGGAAAAATGGACAAGGAAAAACAAGCGTCCTAGAAGCTGTTTATTTTGCAGCAACAGGTAAAAGTTTTAGAACTTCTAAAATTCAGGAGTTAATAAAATACAATAAAGATAAATGCGGAGTTTTTCTCTCTTATAAAGACAAGATAGATGAAAAGACTATAGCTATAAAGTTTTCTGAAAAGAAAAAGGAGTATAGTTATAATTCAAAAAAAACAACTTACGATGATTACTATGGAAAACTTAATGTTGTCTCTTTTATTCCTGAAGATATTGAACTGATAACAGGACCTCCAGGTGTGAGGAGACGATTTTTTGATGAAGAGATTTCTCAAGGGGACGAAGAGTATTTTAAAAATATAAAGGACTATTCTAAAATTTTAAAAATAAGAAATCATCACTTGAAATCAGGAATTTATAAGGGTGATGTTTTTGAAGTTTATGAAGAGGAATTTGTAAAACTTGCTGCAAAGATAATAAAAAAAAGAATGGACTATATAAAAAATATAGGTATAATTCTTAACTTGAACTATAGAAAAATTTTTGATAACAAGAAAGAGTTAGGGGTAAAATATATTTCGGAAATAGATTATGATAAAAAAGATACAATAAATTCTATTGAAGAAAAAATAAAAGCTAATTTAAAAGAGAAAAGCTTTCAAGAAAAAAGATATGGCTATACACTTGTTGGTCCTCAAAAAGATGAATTTAGATTTTACTTAAACGATAAAGATGCTAAAAGTTATTCATCTCAAGGGGAAAAAAAATCCATAGTTTTTGCATTAAAGTTATCAGAAATAGATATGATATTTAAAGAAAAAAAAGAGAAACCCATATTTATCATAGATGATATATCTTCTTATTTTGATGAAAATAGAAAACAAAGTATATTAACTTTTTTAAAAAATAGAGGTGTTCAACTTTTAATAAGTTCAACTACGGAAATAGGGATACCCTGTAAAACATTTAGAGTAGAGAATGGTGTTGTGTATGATACAGATTAAGAATACATCAGAAATAATAGATGAAGCCTTAAAAAAAAGTAAAAAACTTAGAGAAGTATATTTAAAAGCAAAATGGAATGAAGTTGTAGGGGATTCTTTAACAGAAAGGTGTTATCCTTTAAAAATTATTGATGAATGTCTATATGTAGTTGCAGATACAAGTTCTGTTGCTAATTATTTAAGGATGTCCCAAGAAGATATTATTTTTAAAGTTAATAGGATTTTAAAAGATGAAATCATAAAGGACATAAGAATAAAAATAGGTGTAATGGAAAAGAGATAAGAAAAGAGTTTTGGAGGAATAAATGAGTAATAGTAATAATAATTATCAAGCAGAAAATATAACGGTACTAGAAGGTTTAGAAGCGGTTAGAAAAAGACCAGGAATGTATATAGGTACAACATCAGAAAGAGGACTACACCATTTAGTGTGGGAAATAGTAGATAACGCTGTAGACGAAGCTCTTGCAGGTTATTGTAACAAGATAGATATATCTATCTTACCTGGGAATATTATAGAAGTTTCTGATAATGGAAGAGGTATCCCTACAGGGATTCATCCAAAATATGGAAAATCAGCAATGGAGATCGTTTTAACTGTTCTGCATGCTGGTGGAAAATTTGAAAATAATAACTATAAAGTGTCAGGAGGACTTCATGGAGTTGGAGTTTCTGTTGTTAATGCACTTTCAGAATGGTTAGAAGTAACAGTAAAAAGAGATGGAAAAGTATGGTACCAAAAATATGATAGAGGTGTGCCTCAAGAAGATGTAAAAATTATAGGTGATGTTGCAGATGAAACATCTGGAACAACAGTAAGATTTAAACCTGACGGTGATATTTTTGAAACTTTAGTTTATGATTACTCTATTCTTCATACAAGATTAAAAGAGTTAGCATATTTAAATAAAGGGTTAACAATACATTTGAAAGATATAAGAAAAGAGGATAAAGAAAAACAAAGAGATGAACTATTAAAATTTGATGGTGGAATAGTAGACTTCTTAAATGATGTTGTTGGAACAGAAACTTTAAGAATCGTAAAAGATCCTATTTTTATGTCAGGTGAGCAAGATGGAGTAATAGTTGAAATATCTATGCTTTATACAGTTAATCAATCAGAGATCATATACTCTTTCGTAAATAATATAAATACTCATGAAGGTGGAACTCACGTTGCTGGATTTAGAACAGCTTTAACTAGAGTTATGAATGATGTTGCAAAAGCTCAAGGTCTTATAAAAGATAAAGATGGAAAACTTCAAGGAACAGATGTAAGAGAAGGGGTAGTATCTATAGTTTCTATAAAAATACCTGAGCCACAATTTGAAGGGCAAACTAAAACAAAATTAGGAAACTCAGAGGTTACAGGTATAGTTTCATCTGTTGTTGGTTCTCATTTAAAAATGTTCTTAGAAGATGCACCAAACATAACTAAAGGGATAGTAGATAAAATACTTAACTCTAAAAAAGCAAGAGAGGCTGCTCAAAGAGCTAGAGAGTTAGTTCTTAGAAAATCTGCTCTAGATATTGGTTCATTACCTGGAAAACTTGCAGATTGCTCATCTAAAAATGCAGCAGAATGCGAAGTATATATAGTTGAGGGAGACTCAGCTGGAGGTTCTGCAAAACAAGGAAGAGATAGAGCTTTCCAAGCGATATTACCTTTAAGAGGAAAAATTATAAATGTTGAAAAATCTGGTCTTCATAAAGCTCTAGAAAATACAGAGATAAGATCTCTTATAACAGCTTTTGGAACAAGTATTGGAGACAATTTTAATATAGAAAAATTAAGATATGGAAAAATAATAATAATGACAGATGCCGACGTAGATGGTGCTCATATAAGAACACTTATATTGACATTCTTCTACAGATATATGGTTGATTTAATTCAATGTGGAAATGTATTTATAGCACAACCACCACTGTATAAAGTTTCTGCTGGAAAGTCAGTTGTTTACGCATATAGTGATAAACAGATGAAAGACGTAGCAACAAGTTTAGAGAGCGAAGGAAAAAAATATACCCTTCAAAGATATAAAGGATTAGGAGAGATGAACCCTGAGCAACTTTGGGAAACAACAATGAATCCTGATTCAAGAACACTATTAAGAGTAACGATAGATGATGCAAGAACAGCTGATATGCTATTTGATAAACTTATGGGTGATAAAGTAGAGCCTAGAAAAGAGTTTATAGAAGAGCATGCTGAGTATGTAAAAAATCTTGATATTTAATAGAGTGAAAATAATATAGTGGAAATAAAAAAAACATATGTATACGAACGTTAATAAAATGTTTTTTTAGTTTTGAGGAGGATTAATGTCGAACAATATTACAAATTCAATAGATGCTGTAAACAATAGATATATAGAAGATGAAATGAAACAATCTTACTTAGATTACTCAATGAGTGTTATAGTAAGTAGAGCTTTACCAGATGTAAGAGATGGATTAAAACCAGTTCATAGAAGAGTATTATTTGCAATGAATGAAATGGGAATGACTTATGATAAGCCTCACAAGAAATCAGCTAGAATAGTTGGAGAAGTTTTAGGTAAGTATCACCCACATGGAGACTCTTCAGTTTATAATACAATGGTAAGAATGGCCCAAGAGTTTAGTTATAGATATCCCCTTGTAGATGGTCACGGAAACTTCGGTTCAATAGATGGAGATTCAGCGGCAGCAATGAGATATACGGAAGCAAGAATGTCTAAAATCACAGGTGAATTACTTGATGATATAGATAAAAACACTATAGATTTTAGAAAAAACTTTGATGATTCCCTAGATGAACCAACAGTTTTACCAGCAAGAGTTCCTCATTTATTATTAAATGGAGCAACAGGAATTGCTGTAGGAATGGCAACAAATATACCACCTCATAACTTAGGAGAGGTATGTGACGGAGTTTTAGCTCTTATAGATAATCCTGAAATAGCTCCAGCAGAGCTTATTCACCATATAAAAGGTCCAGATTTTCCAACAGGTGGAATAATCGATGGAACTAAAGGTATTTATGATGCTTACCTAACTGGAAGAGGTAGAGTAAGAGTTAGAGGAAAAGTTGAAATAGAGGAAGCTAAGAATGGAAAGGTTTCGATAGTTATAAAAGAAATACCTTATCAACTTAATAAATCTAGTTTAGTTGAAAAAATAGCTGAACTTGTAAAAGAAAAGAAATTAACAGGTATAACAGATTTAAGAGATGAATCTGATAGAGATGGAATTAGAGTAGTTATTGAGGTTAAAAAAGGTGAAGAACCTGAATTAATTCTTAACAAACTTTACAAATACACTGAGCTACAAAATACATTCGGTATAATACTACTTGCTCTTGTAAACAACATTCCAAAAGTACTTACTTTAAAAGAGATACTTGAAGAGTATTTAAAACATAGATTTGAAGTTATAGTTAGAAGAACAAAATTTGATTTAGATAAAGCTGAAAAAAGAGCTCATTTATTACAAGGTTTTGTAATAGCTTTAGAGAATATTGATAGAATAATTGAGATTGTTAAAGCTTCACCAGATTCTAATGCAGCAAAAGAAAACTTAATAGCTAAATACTCTTTCAGTGAAGCTCAAGCAAAAGCTATACTTGAACTTAGAATTCAAAGATTAACAGGTATGGAAAGAGAAAAAATTGATGCAGAATACAAAGAAATTCAACTTTTAATTAGTGATTTAAATGATATCTTAAATAATGACTCAAGAGTTTTCACAATTATTAAAGATGATTTAATTTATATAAAAGATAAATATGCTGATGATAGAAGAACTCAAATAGAAGCAGAAAGATTGGATATAAATGCAGAAGATCTTATAAAAGATGAAAATGTTATTATAACAATAACTAATAAAGGTTATGTAAAGAGAATGGAAGTTAGTAAATACAAGGCACAAAAAAGAGGTGGAAAAGGTGTTTCTACTCAAAACACAGTTGAAGATGACTTTGTTGAGAAAATATACGCTGCTTCAAACCTTAATAGCTTAATGATATTTACTGATAAAGGTAGAGCATTTAGCTTAAAAGTTTATGAAATACCAGATTTCTCTAAGCAATCAAGAGGTAAGTTAATAGCTAACATAATAAAATTAGAAGAGAACGAGAAGGTTCAATCTATAATAAAAGTTGAAGAGTTTACTGAGCATAGAAGCATTATATTTGCTACGAAAAAAGGTGTTATTAAGAAGACTAGCTTAGACGAATTTAAACACTTAAGAAGTAACGGTATAAGAGCTATTAAACTGAAAGAAAATGATGATATTATCTATGTTGGATTAATGGATGATGAAAAAGATCAGATGTTTATGGCAACAAAACATGGAAATGCTATAAGATTCCCAATGGCTGAAATAAGAGAGATAGGAAGAAATGCATCAGGTGTTAAAGGTATAACACTGAAAGTAGATGACGAAATAGTATCTGCTTCAATTATTAAAGAGGAAGCAACTATCTTAACAGTTACAGAGAATGGATTTGGAAAGCGTACTAGAATAAATGAATATCCACTTCAAGGTAGAGCTGGAAAAGGTGTAATTAACATTAGATGTAACTCTAAAACAGGGGTTGTTGTATCAGTAACTCCTATAGTTGATGAGGAAGAGGTAATGGCAATAACATCTTCAGGAATAGTTATTAGAACACCAGCACATATGATATCTATCTACGGAAGAGCAACACAAGGTGTTATGATAATGAGAATAGCAGAAGAGGAAAAATTAGTTTCTATTGCTACAGTTCAAGCTGAGGAAGAGGAAGAGTTCTCTGAATTTGAATTAAACGAAGATAAAGATCTTTCAACTATAGAAAATGATGAGTTAACAGAAGAAGGGGTTAAAACTCCAGAAATAGACAAAAATTAATTAAAAATGTTTTAAACTTACATAAAATAAATTAAATCAAGATTAAAAATATGTAAAAATCTCGGAGGTATAAAAATGAAAAAAGCTTTAGTTTTATTTGGAAATGAAGAGAATACACACAATTTAATTAAGAGTTGTATCTATTTAAAAGAAAAATTTGGATATAATTTAAATGCAATTTTAGTAAGAGATGTAATAACAGAAACAATGTCTATGGGACAAGGGTTAATAGCAAATGTTAACTATCCTCTTTTTGTAGATGATATGATAAAAATAGAGAAAGAAGAGTTAAAATCATTAGTTGAAGAGTTAAAAGAGGAAAAATTAAAGATAGATTTAACTTATGAAATTGGAATAATAAGTGAAACTATAAGAGAGTATATGAAGAGTTATGATTTACTTGTCCTTGGTAAAGGAGTAGTTGCTTCAGACATTTTAATGGATGTTTTAAAAGAAAATTATAAAGCTACTTTGATACTAGGAGAAGAGGAACTTAAATTTTCAGACATATATATAGCAAATGATGATAGTGTTGAAGTAAACAGAAGTTGTTACAGCTTTATTAGAGATTTTCCTGAAATAAAAGAGTTTATTTCAGTTCAGGAAAACTCTAGTGAAGAAAACAAACTTAATGAATATCTAATTTCTAAACAGAAAAAAATAGAAGTTAAGAAGTTTTCAGATTCAAAGAGTTTAATAGAGTTTGTAAAGAATGTGGAAAATAATGGAGTTACTATTATGGGTAATCTTAGCAGAAATTACTTTGTAGAAAAGATAATGGGAAGATCAGGATTAAAAATACTTGAAAAAGCTAAGATGGCAATATATATAGGTTAAAGGAAGTTAAAATGAATATTTTAGTTATAAGTGATTCTCACGGAGAGTTATCAAATATAATAAAAGTGTATGAACTGGAACAACCAGATTTAATTCTATCTGCTGGTGATTGTCTAGAGGATATAAAAGAATTAAGCTATATTTATAAGGGATTAAGGTATGAATCTGTAAGGGGTAATTGTGATTATTTTACAGATATTTTAGAACAAAATAAGTTGTTGGAAGTATGTGAAAAAAAGATATTTTTGACTCATGGTCATCTATATGGTGTAAAGTCAGATTTACGCCATATAGAAGAACAAGGTGAAGAGTTAGGAGTTAATATTGTAGTTTTTGGACATACGCATAGGTCATATTTAAATAAAGTAAATGAAATATTTTATTTTAACCCTGGAGCAATGATAGAGGGAAAGTATGGTATAATAAGTATAAAAAAAAATCAGATAGATTTTTTTCAAAAACAAATTTAGAACTTAGTTGGAGGAGTAATGCATAGCACAATGGATATAATAATCAAGGAAGCACTAGAAAACATAGAAAAAGCAAGTTCTATGGTAGAATTAGAAGACTTAAGAATCAAATTTTTAGGTAAAAAAGGAACGATAACAGATTTATCAAAAAAAATGAAGGATTTAACTCCTGAAGAGAGACCAACATTTGGTCAAAAAGTAAATGAAGTAAGAGATACTGTAACTGCAGCACTAGACGAGAAAAAAGAGATTTTAAAAAACATAGAGAAATTAAAGAAAATAGAGGAAGAAAAAATAGATATCACACTTCCAGGTGAAGAAGTTGAGCTAGGATCTTTCCATCCAATAACTGAGACAACAAATTTTTTAAAAGATATATTTATAAAAATGGGATTTGATATTTCAGAAGGACCAGAAATAGAGAAAGTAAAATATAATTTTGACTCTTTAAATATTCCAGAGAATCACCCATCAAGAGATTGGCAAGATACATTCTACATAAAAAATGATGAAGTTTTAAGAACTCATACATCTCCAGTTCAAGTGAGATATATGTTAAAAAATGAACCTCCATTTAGAATGATATGCCCAGGTAAAGTTTATAGATCTGATTATGATATTTCTCATACACCAATGTTCCACCAATTAGAGGGATTAATGGTTGGAGAAAATATCTCTTTCGCAAATTTAAAAGCTATATTAACTGAATTTGTAAAGAATGTTTTCGGAGATACAAAAGTAAGATTCAGACCACACTTTTTCCCATTTACAGAACCAAGTGCTGAAATGGACGTTCAATGTGTAATTTGTAAAGGTGACGGATGTAGACTTTGTAAAAATAGTGGTTGGCTAGAAATAATGGGATGCGGAATGGTAGATCCAGAAGTTTTAAAAGCAGCAGGGTATGATAGTAAAATGTATACAGGTTTTGCATTTGGAATGGGAATAGAAAGAATAACAATGTTAAGATACGGAATAGATGATTTAAGAGCTTTCTTTGAAAATGATGTTAGATTTTTAAAGCAATTTAAATAGAAAAATTATTGAAAAAAAGATAAGACTTAAATATAGGAGAAGAGATAATAAATGTTAATTTCATTAGAATGGTTAAAGGAATATGTTGATATTAAAGAGGATATACAAGAGTTAGAAAATAGTTTAACAATGATAGGACAAGAGGTTGAAGCTATTGAGATTCAAGGTAAAGATTTAGCAAATGTTGTAATTGGTGAAATTGTAGAATATGATAGACATCCAGAAGCAGAAAAACTAACTCTTTTAAAAGTAAAAGTAGGAGAGGAAGAGATTCTTCAAATAGTATGTGGAGCTCAAAATCACAAACTAGGAGATAAAGTTGTTGTAGCTAAGATAGGTGCATCACTTCCTGGAGATTTCAAAATCAAAAAGAGCAAAATTAGAGGTGTAGAATCTCAAGGTATGCTATGTTCAGAGGTTGAATTAGGTTTAGGTAACGATGCAAGTGGAATTATTATATTACCTGAGAATGCTCAAATTGGTGAAGAATATAGAGCTTATTTAGGAATGAACGATGTAATTTTTGAACTTGAAATCACACCTAATAGACCAGATTGCCTTTCTCATATTGGTATAGCAAGAGAGATTGCAGCATATTATGGTAGAAAAACTAAATATCCAAAAACAGATATAAATGAAGCTATAGAAAGAATTGAACAGAATATATCTGTAGATATTCTTGATAAAGAGAGATGTAAAAAATATTATGGTAAATATATCAAAAATATAACAGTAAAAGAGTCTCCAGAATGGTTAAAGAAAAGAATAATGGCAATGGGATTAAAGTCAATTAATAACATAGTAGATATATCTAACTATATTATGTTTGAATATAATCAACCAGTTCACATTTTTGATGCCAATAAAATAGCTGAATCTAAAATAGAAGTAAGAGCAGCAGTAAAAGGTGAAAAATTAGTAACTCTTGACGGTGTAGAAAGAGAGTTAGATGGAGAATTAATTATAGCTGATACAGAAAAACCACTTGCAATAGCAGGAATAATTGGTGGTTCTAACTGTGAAATTGATGAAAATACAAAAAATATCTTTATAGAGGTTGCTTACTTTACTCCAGAAAACATAAGAAAAACTTCAAAAGCTTTAGGTGTATCAACAGATTCATCTTATAGATTTGAGAGAGGAATAGATAAAGAAAACAAAGAGGTAGTTATCAATAGAATAACTCACTTAGTTGGATTAGTAGCTGGAGGAGATGTATTAAAAGGAATTATCAACGAAAATATTCAAAAAACAGATAAAATTGAAATTCCACTTAATATAACAAAATTAGGTGCTTTTGTTGGGAAGAAAATAGAGACTGAAATAGTTGCAAAAATATTAAGAAATCTTGAGTTAGAGGTTGAAATTATAGACTTAGATAACATGTTAATATCTCCTCCAACATACAGAGATGACTTACAGAGAACTGAAGATTTATATGAAGAGATAATCAGAATGTATGGATTTGAAAACATTGAAGATGTAATGCCTGTAGAAGATATCAGTGCTGGAAAAAAAGACGAAGGAATAGCTTTAGTTGATGAAGTTAAAGATATTTTAAAGAGAATAGGTTTAAAAGAGGTTATAAACTATAGTTTCGTATCTAAAAAAGCCATAGAAATTATGCAAATAGAAGGTAAAACTATAGAGATTTTAAATCCAATAAGTGAAGATTTCATAACAATGAGACCAACACTTCAGTATAGCTTACTTAGCAACATTAGAGATAACTACAACAGAAATCAAGATAACTTAAGGTTCTTCGAAGTTTCTAAAGTATTCTTACCAGCTGAAGAGTTAGCGAAAGAAGAGTATAGAATAGCTATAGCTCTTTCAGGAAAGAAAGAGAGAACACTGTGGAATCCAAAACCAACATCATATAACTTCTACTCTATAAAAGGTTATGTAGAAAATATGTTTAGAGAGTTAGGTATTACAAAATATAATATTTTAAGAACTACAGATATTAATTTCCATCCAGAAAGAGCTGTGGATGTATTTGTTGGAAATGAAAAAATTGGAGTGTTTGGTGAAATTCACCCTGATTTAGCAGAGAAAATGGATATAAAAAGAGATAGAGCACTTTTAGGAGAGTTTAATTTAGAATTAATAAAAAAATATATAAAAAGAAAATCTAAATATGAAAGATTGGTTAAATATCCAGAAGTAAAAAGAGATTTATCGATTCTTTTAGATGACTGTGTAGAAGTTGGAAATATGTTAAATGACATAAAGAAAATATCTTCATTAGTTGAATCAGCTGATATATTCGATGTTTATAAAGGTAAAGGTATTGAAGATTCAAAAAAATCAGTAGCAATAACTTTCGTACTTAGAAATAAAGAGAGAACTTTAGAAGAACAAGAGATTAAAGATGTTGTAGAAAAAGTTGTGGCTTTAATTAGTGAAAAATATAGAGGACAAATAAGAGAAGCGTAGTATTTAATAATAGTAGAAGTCCTAAGAATTAATAATTTTAATATATCACGGAGGAATTAAAAATGGATTCATTAAAAGAGCTATTTAAAGTAGGAAATGGACCGTCAAGTTCACACACTATGGGTCCAGAAAGAGCGGCAAAGCAATTTAAAGCTAAGCATCCCGATATTAAGAACTATAAAGTTGAGTTATACGGTTCTTTAGCATTAACAGGTAAAGGTCACTTAACTGACTGGATAGTAATAGAAACATTAA
>JBOFJQ010000022.1:0-21942 GCA_051656905.1 Fusobacteriaceae bacterium
TATATAGATACTTTCTTTTTATCTTTTCCGAATCTTTCGAATTTAACATAACCGTCAATTAAAGCAAAAAGAGTGTGATCTTTTCCCATTCCCATATTGTTTCCAGCATGGAATGCAGTTCCTCTTTGTCTAACTATGATGTTACCTGCTAAAACAGCCTCACCATCATATTTCTTAACACCAAGGTACTTAGGGTTAGAGTCTCTTCCGTTTTTAACAGAACCTTGTCCTTTTTTCTTAGCGAACAATTGTATATTTAAAGTAAATAACATTTAATTTTCCTCCTTCTCAACAAGCTTTAGATATTTTGGATATTCCTTTGTTAATTCTCTTAACATAAGGAGCATGCTTTCTAAAAGAATAGAGACCTCTCTATCTTTATTTTGCAAATCTAATCCTCTAAGATCAACTTCTAAATAGCCTTCACTAATTTCAAATTTAGGTATAAGTCCTAAAATCTCTGTTAGCCCAGCTAAAGGCAATTGAAGATTAGTAGATATTGCAGCGCAGACAATGTCTTCACCATGATTTGCATATTCTGCATGTCCAGTAGCCTTGTATTTTACAATACTACCGTTTTTTTTTAAAATTTCAATTTTAGTCATAGGAATTAAGCGTTTATAGCTGTAATTCTGATCTCAGTCAAGTTTTGTCTGTGACCTTTCTTTCTATGATATCCAGTTTTTGGCTTGTATTTGAAGTTAACAACTTTGTCCCCTTTTACTTGAGCAACAACAGTAGCTTCTACTTTAGCACCATCAACAACAGGAGTTCCAACTTTGATCTCTCCGTTATTAGATACTAATAAAACCTCACCTAATTCTACAGTTGCGTTAACTTCAGCATTTAGTTTTTCAACTCTTAATACTTCACCTACTGTAACTTTGTACTGTTTACCACCAGTTTTAATAACTGCGTACATTTCAACACCTCCATAAGTATAAAAAAATTGTTTCTAAACCATTAATTAATGGTTTATATCCTTAGATTTAAAACTAAGAATATCTCAACTCGCTAAAAAAGGTTGCTGAAGACCTTTATTATGCGCAAATCTATATAATGATACCACATTTTATATGTTGTGTCAACATAATTAAGTCCAATATATTAAGAAAACATCTTTTATCAAACTAACTTTGACAAAAGATGTTTTCTCTTATTTATTATTTGGTTTCTATTAGATTACTAATCCACCTGTAACTGCTATTGTTTGTCCTGTAATATATGATGCCTCATCTGAAGCTAAGAATAATACAGCATTAGCGATATCTTCTGGTCTTCCCATTCTTGCAAGTGGAGTTTTATCAACCATCATTTGAATTACTTTTTCTGGTAAGTCTGCTGTCATTGGAGTTTCAATAAATCCAGGTGCAACACAGTTAGCTCTTACTTGAGCTCCTTTTCTTACTAACTCTTTTGCCCAAGTTTGAGTCATTGTTATTACTCCACCTTTTGTTGCAGCATAGTTTGTTTGTCCTACGTTTCCATATAATCCTACAACTGATGATAATGTAACTATAGAACCATATTTATTTTTTGTCATTACTGGTGCAACTGCTTGTGTCATATTAAATACACCTTTTAAGTTTACATTAATAACGTCATCCCATTGGTCTTCAGTCATTTTTACTAATAAAGCATCTTTTGTAATTCCAGCATTGTTTACTAAAATATCGATTCTTCCAAACTCTTCTTCAATTTTAGCAACTAAAGCTGCTACTGCTGCTCTATCTGTTACATTTAGAATTTCATGTCTTACATTTGATTGCTCATATGTAGCTGCTCCCATATCACAAGAGATTACCATTTGTGCACCTTCTGCTGCAAACTTTTCAACTATTGCTCTTCCTATCCCTCTTGCACTTCCTGTTACTAAAGCTATTTTTCCTGATACTCTTTCCATTCTAAATCCCTCCACTTTATCTTAATTTTTAAGTTATATTATTTTAAATTATTCCTTATTCCATACTAAATATTTCTATATTTAGTATTTAATCCCTAATATTTATAAATTATTTAACGTTTTTAACTAATAAAGCTGTTCCTAATCCTCCACCGATGCATAGAGAAGCTATTCCATACTCAGTTCCTCTTTTCTTCATTTCGTGGATAAGTGTTGTTGTTATTCTGTTTCCTGATGCTCCTAGAGGGTGCCCTATTGCTATAGCTCCACCATTTACATTTGTCTTATCAGCAAACCATTCCATAGAAACTCCACAGTCTTTTGATAACTGAGTTATAACTCCTAATGATTGTGCAGCAAATGCTTCATTTAACTCTATTAATCCTATATCAGATAAATTTAATCCAGCTTTTGTTAAAGCATTTTTAACTGCTGGAACTGGTCCCATTCCCATTGTTTTTGGATCTACTCCACCTTGACCAACTGACACTAATTCAACTAGAGGTTTTAAATTATATTTTTTAACTGCTTCTTCTGAAGCTAATAGAACAAAACTTGCTCCATCGTTTAATCCAGAAGCATTTCCTGCAGTTACTGTTCCCTCTTTTATGAAAGCTGGCTTTAATCCTGATAACTTCTCAAGAGATGTTCCTCTGTTAGGATATTCATCTGTATCAACAATTATATCCCCTTTTCTTCCTTTTATTACTACAGGAACAATCTCATCCTTAAATCTTCCTGAATCAACTGCTGCTATTGCTTTCTCTTGAGATTTTATTGCAAAAGCATCTTGTTGCTCTCTAGTAATTCCATACTCAGCTGCTATATTTTCAGCTGTTACACCCATGTGAATTTTATGGAATGCATCTGTTAATCCATCAACTAATAAAGAATCTACAGCTGTCATATCTCCCATTTTGTTTCCTAATCTAACTTTTCCTGGAATAACAAATCCAGCTTGTGACATTGACTCTACTCCACCAGCTATAATAAGATTAGCCTCTCCTGCTTTGATTGCATTAAATCCATTCATTACAGTTTTCATTCCACTTCCACATAAGATATTTACAGCATAACCTGTAACCTCTTTAGGAACTCCTCCAGCCATGGCAACTTGTCTTCCAATACCTTGTCCATGACCTCCTTGTAAAATATTTCCAACTATAACTTCATCTAAGTTCGCTGGATTTATTCCTGTTTCTGCTATTATGTTTTTTATTACTAATCCACCTAATTCAGCTGGCGCTACTGGTGCTAAACTTCCTAAAAAACTTCCAACTGCAGTTCTTTTTGCCGATACTATATATACTTTTGACATTCTATTCCTCCTTCCCTTCTTCCATTAACTATTAAATTTTTAATTTTTTAACTTCAATATATTCATTGGTTTTAATCTATAACAACCTCAGTATAATTTTCTAATCCTTAGCTAAAAAATTACCTTTGAGGTTGTCATAAATTTAATTATTATTTTGTAAGTTTAGATTTTTTTAACTCTTCAACTATAGCTGGAACTATTTTATTAACATCTCCAACTATTCCTAAATCTGCAGTTCCAAATATAGGAGCATCTTTATCTCTGTTTATTGCAATAATGTACTCAGATTCTTCCATACCTGATACGTGTTGAATTGCTCCAGAAATTCCCATTGCAAAATATACACCTGGTCTTACTGTTTTTCCAGTTTGTCCAACTTGTCTATCATGTGCAATCCATCCAGCATCTGTTGCAGCTCTTGAAGCTGATACTAATCCTTTAACTTCTGTTGCTAAATCTTGTAATTTATCAAAATTATCTTTATTTCCTAATCCTCTTCCACCAGAAATTAATACTCCAGCTTCAGTGATGTCAACTTTCTTTCCACCCTCTTTAACAATTTCAAGAAGTTTTACTCTAAATTTAGATTTGTCGAAATCTATTGCAAAATTAACGATTTCTCCTTTTCTTCCTACTACTGTATCAAGTCTTGCCATAACTCCTGGTCTTACAGTTGACATTTGTGGTCTATGATCTGGACAAATAATTGTAGCCATTAAGTTTCCACCAAAAGCTGGTCTAGTCATTAATAACTCTCTATTTTCTCCAACTTCTAAAGATGTACAGTCTGCTGTTAATCCTGTTTCTACTCTTCCAGAAATTCTTGGTCCTAAGTCTCTTCCAATTGTTGTTGCACCAATTAATAAAACTTCTGGTTTGTATTCAGTGATAATAGCTGATATAGCTTGTGTATAAGCTTCTGTATCATAATTTTTAAGCTCTGGCTTATCTACAACTAAAACTCTATCCGCTCCATTTTCAACTAACTCAGTAGCTAAAGCTGATACGTTATCTCCTAAAAGTATTGCTGTTACTTTCTCTTCTAATGTTGTAGCTAATTGTGTTGCTTTTCCTATTAATTCTAATGCAACGTTTTCTATCTTTCCATTTCTTTGTTCAGCAAAAACAAATACTCCTCTATAATCATTTAAATTCATAGTTTTCTTCTCCCTATTCTTTAGATTTTTAAATAATAAACTTCTCTTTTAATTTGTCTACTATTAATCTTGCAGCTTCTTTAGCATCTTGAGGTTCATGTAATTTTCCAGCTTGCTTAGCACCTTTAGTAAATGACTTTTTAACTTTTGTTGGAGAACCTTTTAATCCTAATTTAGCTTCATCAACTGTTATTTTTGTTGTATCCCAAATTTCAACTTCTTTACTGAAAGCTTGAACTATTCCACCAACATGCATATATCTTGGCTTGTTAGCTTCAGCTAATACAGTTAAAAGAGCAGGAGTTTGAACTTCTAATAAGTAGTATCCATCTTCTATAACTCTTTTTACTTTTAAAGTATTTTTACCATCAAATTGAATCTCTTTCGCATAAGAAACTTGAGGTAATCCTAAGAATTCAGCGATTTGAGGACCTACTTGTGCAGTATCTCCATCTATTGCTTGTCTTCCAGCTATTACTAAATCAAATTCTAACTCTTTGATCGCTGCTGATAATGCATGAGATGTTGCAAGAGTATCTGCTCCAGCAAATTTTCTATCTGTTAATAATATTGCTCTGTCTGCACCCATAGCTAAAGCTTCTCTTAAAGCTAAATCAGCTTGTGGTGGTCCCATTGTGATAACTGTTACGTGAGCTCCACATTGCTCTTTTAATTTTAAAGCCTCTTCTAATCCACCTTTATCGTCTGGATTTATTATGCTTGGTACTCCATCTCTGATTAATGTTCCAGTAACTGGATCTAATCTGATTTCTGTTGTATCTGGAACTTGTTTTATACACACTACAATGTTCATCTATTTATCCTCCTAAATAACTTCGAGTTGTTTTTCTTTTTATTTTTATTTCATTATGTTTGCAGAAATAACCATTCTTTGAACTTCTGAAGTTCCTTCATAAATTTCAGTTATTTTAGCATCTCTCATCATTCTTTCAACTGGATATTCTCTAGTATATCCATATCCACCATGAAGTTGAACAGCTTTTGTTGTAACTTCCATTGCTGCTTCAGCTGCAAATAATTTAGCTGTTGCTGCTTCTAAAGAGTAAGCTTGTTTAGACTGTTTTTTCCAAGCTGCTTTAAATACTAATAATTTAGCTGCTTCAACTTTTGCATACATATCTGCTATTTGGAATTGAGTATTTTGGAATTTTCCAATTGCTTTTCCAAATTGTTTTCTTTCACTTACGTATTTAATTGTCTCTTCTAAAGCTCCTTCTGCGATTCCTAAAGCTTGAGCAGCGATTCCTATTCTTCCTCCATCAAGAGTCATCATAGCAATTTTAAATCCTCTTCCAACTGCACCTAAAAGATTCTCTTTTGGAATTCTACAATCTTCAAATATTAATTCGCAAGTTGCTGATCCTCTTATTCCTAATTTTTTCTCTTTTTTTCCAATTGAGAATCCTGGAGTATCTTTTTCTACTATAAATGCTGATATTCCTTTTAATCCTTGAGATTTATCAGTCATTGCCATTACTATATATACATGTGCATATCCTGCATTTGTTATAAATATTTTTGAACCATTTAAGATCCATTCATTTGTAGTTTCATCTAAAATTGCAACTGTTTGTTGTCCAGCAGCATCTGTTCCTGCTCCAGCTTCTGTAAGTCCAAAAGCTCCTAGCCATTCTCCTGTTGCCATTTTTGGTAAATATTTTTGTTTTTGCTCTTCAGTTCCAAATTCTAATATAGGAGAAACCCCTAAAGACGCATGCGCCGATAATATAACACCTGTTGTTCCACAAACTTTAGATAATTCTTCTACTGCAGTCGTGTACATTATTTGATCTGCACCTGTTCCACCGTATTGTGTAGGAATATTAATTCCTAGGATACCAGCTTTCCCCATTTTTTCAACAGTTTCTACTGGAAATCTCTCTTCTTCATCTACCTCAGCAGCTAAAGGTTTAACTTCATTTTCTGCAAATGTTGTTATCATTTGTTTAAATAGCTCCTGAGTTTTGTTTAACATAAAATCCATTTTTTCCTCCTAATCTTAATCTATTTTTAATGTTAACTTTTAATGACTCTATTTTTGTAATAATGTAGCTTTTCCTACAATAACTTGTTTTCCATCTTGATTTGTACAAATTGTGCTGCATATAACTCTATTTTTTTCTGGAACTAACTCAACTATCTCAACAGTTGCTGTGATTTCATCTCCAATGTATACTGGTGCCATGAACTTAAGTTCTTGTCCCATATAGATAGCTCCTTCTCCAGGTAATTTAGTTCCTAAAACTGCTGAAATTAATCCACTTACTAATATTCCATGAGAAATTCTTTTCTTAAACATTGTTTTAGCTGCATACTCTTCATCTAAGTGAACAGGATTTCTATCTAAACTAATGTCCGCAAACTTATCAATATCCTCTCCTGTTATAATTTTAGCAACTGAATCTTTCATACCAACTTTTAAATCTGCAAACTTCATTTTAAAACCTCCTAAAGAATTAACTATATTTTAAATTACCATTATAAATTACTACTTTTTTGTCAGATATGCAACATTATGTTTTCATTTTGCCTTTCACATTGTTGTATAACACTTTGTTTTCAATTGATTTTCACTATAATTTTTTTTATCTTTAAACCTTAATTTTGTCCAATTCAAAGTTTTTGTTAAAGATTTTTAGTTCTCTCTATTAAAATTTTCTTTATTATAATTCAGATAAAGTTCCACATTAAATAAAAGTTAAATATTAATAGCTTAGAATTTTCAGATTGCTAAGCTATTAATATTTTTTAGTTTATACTACACCAAAGTTTGCAAGAATAATTATAACTATTGCTGATATTACTGGAATAACTGCTGTACACATAGCAATATCCCCATATGATTCTCTATGTGTTAATCCTGTTGCTGCAAGAAGTGTTATTACTGCTCCATTATGAGGCATTGTATCTAAAGCTCCACATGCAACTGATGCTATTCTATGCATTACTTGAGGATTTATTCCCATTGCTGCAGCTTCTCTTGCATATGTTTCTCCAAGAGCTCCTAAAGCTATACTTAACCCTCCTGAAGCTGAACCTGTTATTGCTGCAAGAGTTGTAACTGATATTGCTTCTGATACAACTGGGTTTGAAGATAATCCTAATATAGCCCCTTTCACAATTGCGAAGGCTGCAAGTCCAGAAATTACATTCCCGTAACCTACTTCTGACGCTGTGTTCATAATTGCTAAGAATGATCCTGATACACCATCTGTTAAAGTTTTTAAGCAACTTTCTAATCTTTTTGCGTTACAAACTAAAGCTATTATAATAGAAGCTCCTAAAGATATTATTAAACTCCAGTTTCCTACTACTTTTGATGCTGTTGTTTTGTAATCTACTAAATAAGATAAATCCATTGATGGAAATACGAATTTAGAAAGAACAAAACTCATTCCTAATACTACAAATATTGGTAACAATGCTACTGAAATGCTTGGTAATTTATCTAAATCAAATTTTGCAAATTTTTCATTTGGGTGATTTCCATATCCTTCACCTTTTGCCATTGCTGCTGACGCTCTTTTTTGAACCCAAATTATTCCACCAAAGTACATAATTAATGAAGCTACAATTCCTAATACAGGAGCTGCATATACATCTGTTCCAAAATATGCCATTGGAATAGCGTTTTGAATTTGTGGTGTTCCTGGAAGAGCTGTCATTGTAAATGTAAAAGCTCCTATTGCTATTGTTGCTGGTACAAATCTTTTTGGTATATTTGCCTCTCTAAATAATTCTGCTGCAACTGGGTAAACTGCGAATGCAACAACGAACAGAGATACTCCTCCATATGTTAAAATTGCACAAGCTGAAGCTATTGCTATTACTGCTTTTTCTTTTCCTAACTTATGACAGATAAAAGTTGCTATAGATTTTGCTGATCCTGTATCATCCATAACTTTTCCAAATACTGCCCCTAGCATGAATATTGGGAAGTAACTTCTTACATATCCCCCTAAACTTGTCATAAAAGTTTCTGTATAAGTTGCCATTAAATGTGCACTTCCTGGTTGCCCAATTCCTCCCATAAGAACTGCAAAACAAGCCAAGATTGGTGCTAATAGAAGAATTGAAACCCCTCTATACGCTAAATACATCAATAAAAACAATGATATTATAATCCCTATTACTCCAAACGTCATTTTTCCTCCATTTTTTCTTTTTAATTTAATTATAAAGTTTAACCCTTTAAAATTTTAACCCCTTAAAACTCTAAATTCATTTTTTCATCTTTAAAAATCTTTTCATCCATGATTTTTAAATCTTTTGCAATTAATGGTCTGAATTCCATCTGCTCTAATACATCTTTATCCAAATCTATTCCAGGGGCAATCTCTGTTAAAGTTAATCCCTCACTTCTAAGTTCAAATACTGCTCTCTCAGTTACATAAGTTATTAGTTTTCCATTATCTCTTGCAAAGTTTCCTGAAAATGTTATTTGCTCTACACTTGGTATAAACTTTTTAACTTTTCCCTCTGTTAAAATATTTAATTTACCATCTTTAGATTCTATTTTTAATCCTCCTGCTGTAAATGTTCCACAGAAGATAACATTTTTTGCATTTTGAGTTATATTGATAAATCCACCACAACCTGCTAACTTAGGACCAAACTTTGAAACATTTATATTTCCTTCTGTATCACATTGTGCTAATCCTAAAAATGCTACGTCTATTCCTCCACCATCATAAAAATCAAACTGTGAAGGTTGAGAAATTACAGCTTCTGGATTTGCCGATGCTCCAAAACTTAATCCTCCTGCTGGAGTTCCCCCTATTGCCCCTGGTTCAACTGTTGGAGTAAAGTATTTTTCTTGTTGCTCTTCTTGTAAAACCGCCGCTATACCTTCTGGCATTCCTATTCCATAGTTTAATACAGTATCTTCTTTCTTTAATATCATTGCACATCTTCTTGCAATTATTTTTCTTTCATCTAATTCCATAACGTCATTTTTAGCTTCTACAACTATATTAGAAGTTACATACTCCTCTTTAAATTGAGTACCAAATGTCTGCATGTGATCTTCTAAGCTTTCTGCCATTACAACATAATCAACTAGAATTCCAGGAATTTGAACTAATTTTGGATCTACTGAACCACTTTTTATTTTTCTTTCTACTTGAACAAAAACTTTTCCACCTGAATTTCTTGCTGCCATAGCTATTGCTTCTGCTTCAAGTTTTAAAGATTCTTTTTCCATAGTTATATTTCCAAATTCATCAGCTGATGTCCCTCTTAAAATCGCTACATCTATTTTGAATCCTTTGAAAAATAAATAATCTTCTCCAAGTATATTAATTTTTGAAACTATATCTTCTTTTGTTGCACTATTAACTTTTCCACCTTCTATTGCCGGATCTACAAATGTTCCCATTCCTACTTTTGATATAGTTCCTGGTTTTCCAGCTGCTATGTCTCTAAATAATTGAGAAATTACTCCTTGTGGAAGATTATATCCTTTGATTTTATTTTCAAAAGCTAATTTTCCTAATTTAGGTGCAAGTCCCCAGTGCCCTCCTACTACAGTGTCTACCATTCCTTCATAGCCAAAACGGTTCAATCCTTTTTCTTTACCGTCTCCTTGCCCTGCAGCATATATTAAATTTAATCCTTTGGGTGATCCTGTCTCTAAAAATCTTTTTTCTAAAGCTTTTAAAATTGTTTCTGGAACTCCTATCCCTACAAAACCTCCTGTAGCAACCCTTTCCCCAGAAGAAATCTTTTCAACCGCTTCTTTTGCAGATAAAAACTCTACTCTTCTCATATCTTTCCCCTTATTTTTCAGTTAATTTTGCTTTAAATAAATTGAGAACCAATTCTATTTAATGTATTAAACCATATTTCATAAAAAAGTTCAATCTTTTTTTACATATTTTATATCTTTATTTTTCTTTTGGTTTCAAAAAAGAACCTTTAGTAAAAAAACAATACTGTCGTACTGTTTTTTTTGAACGTTAGTTCTCTGTTTTTTTTCTTAAATTATGTACGTTTTCTCTCTTTAATCCAAAAATTTTCAATCATAAAAAATGGGAACAAATTCACTTTAGCACTCTATAATTTTTTTTTTAATATTTCATTTTACTTTTTTTATGGATAGTTTTATAATGTATGAACATTAGCATCGCTTTAAATTATATAAAGAGAGGAATAAAATGAAAAAGCAACAAACATTAAATAAAATTATAGATACATCTATTTCTATTTTTTCTAAGTTACCTTATGAAGAGGTGGCTTTATCTCAAATTTGCATAGAGGCTGAAATTTCAAATGGAACTATCTATAACTATTTCAAATCTAAAGAAATGATTTTCAAATATTTGTTAGAAGAAACTTGTATAAGGTTAGAAAAAGCTTTTTCTGAAATTCAAGGAAACAGTGTTAAGGAAAGATTAGAGCACTTTATTGAAATTAATCTGTATATGGCTAAAAAAGAATTTGATATTATTAAAATTTACAGAGAGGGACAGTATAAATTTATTGAATATGAACAAAAATTAAGAAAAATT
Source organism: Fusobacteriaceae bacterium (assembly GCA_051656905.1). Taxonomy (GTDB): domain Bacteria; phylum Fusobacteriota; class Fusobacteriia; order Fusobacteriales; family Fusobacteriaceae; genus JAGNZR01. The sequence continues at coordinate 10,909 of JBOFJQ010000022.1, forward strand.
TATATTGATTCTATTGAAAAAGTTTATAATAAACCTATTAATGGAATACAATACCTTTATATAATGTCAGGTATTCGTTTTATAAATGTTGCTTACACTAAGGCTAATTTAAAACCAAATATTCAGTTTCTTAGTAATCTTATTCTTAATGGTATTTTCAATAATCAAAGTTTTGATTTTGAAAAATTGCAAGATCAACCTTTATATACTATAATCCCATTTAATCCCAACAATAAAAAAGCTCAACTTTTATATTATGGAGAAAAGCTTTTTGGAGAACAAGGATATAACAATGTAAAAATTATAGATATTACAACACATTCTAATATAGCTATTGGAACCTTTTATAATTATTTTGAGAAAAAAGAACAGTTTTTAGAAGAGATTACAACACAGTTATCCAACTCTTTTCTTTTTTTTCTAGATTTTAACAGTAAACACTCTACAAATCTTTTAGAAAAGCATATAAATTATCTGTTTTTAATTATAACTTTTTTTGAAGATTCTCCACACAGATATCAAATAATCAGGGAAGCTGAATTTATTTCTAATCATATTTCAACTGAATACTTTAATAGTGTGGAAAGCCTTTATTTTAAGTCTTTTGCAGATACATCTTACAGTGATGAAGAGAAAAAATTACTTAGTAATTTTTTAATTGGAATTTCTCATTATTTAGGAATTGAGTTATTTTTTACAAAAAATATTCCTGATAAATTTAAAGTTTTAGAGCAACTAACACATTATCTAATAAACGGTATTAAAGACACTGACATTTAGTACTAATATTTTAATATATATTTCTTATACTTTAATATACAACATTGATATTTTAATATATAAAAAATAGAGAGTTAAAATTTAAAGAAAATTAGTTTTTTATGAGATTCATAATCCCATACATTTCTAAAATCACTTTATTTTTATAACTCTCTATTTTCATATATATTATTTTGTTTCACAAATATCTTTAACTACTTGGCTAGCTATTATTAACCCCGCCACTGAAGGTACAAAAGAAACACTTCCTACATTAACTTTTTTCTCTCTGCTTCCCTCTTCATTTATAGGTTTTTTGGGTACTTCTTCAGAATAAAGCACTTTCACTTTATTTATCCTTCTCTTTTTTAACTCTTTTCTCATTACTTTTGCAAGAGGACAAACTGAAGTTTTTGAAATATCAGAGATTTTCAACATTTCAGGATTAAGTTTATTTCCTGTTCCCATACAAGAAATTACAGGAATCCCTCTTTCTTTTGATAATTCTATTATTTTAATTTTATATTTCACCAAATCTATAGCATCTATTACATAGCTATATGTTAAATTATCATTAAAAAATATAGAAGATGTCTCTTCAGTAAATTTTTCTCTATAAGCATTTACCTTAACTTCTGGATTTATTGATAAAATTCTTTCTTTTATCACATCAGCTTTATAATTTCCAACTGTATTTTGAGTAGCTATTATCTGTCTATTTAGATTAGTAATATCTATTGTATCGAAATCAACAACTGTGATTTCTTGTATTCCAACTCTAATTAGAGCTTCTACTACATATCCTCCAACTCCACCTAATCCAAAAACAATTATATGAGATTTTTTTAACTTCTCTAGACCCTCTTTTCCTAATAACAACTCTGTTCTTTGAAACATCATAATTACTTCTCCATTATATTCATAATATCATTTCCAGTTGCATAAATTATCATTCCAATCAGAATTATCATCCCTACAACATGTACTTTTTCTTCAAATTTTTTATCTATTTTTATACCTATTAATTCTAAAATAACAAAAATTATTCTACCACCATCTAGAGCTGGAAAAGGTAGCAAATTAAATATTCCTATATTTATAGAAAGCATTATAGTTAGCCATGTAAGCACTTCTACTCCACCTTGGCTTGCTTCTCCTACTACTTTTATAATTCCGATAGGTCCACTCATATCTTCTTTTTTCAATTTACCTGTTAATAATTGTTTTATTCCATTTAAAGTCTCTAATATAATTTTATTAAATACATTAGTTGATTCCTTCACCGCTTCTATAAATCCATATTTTTCAAATAAAAATTCAGGTATAATGCCTAAATAATATTTTTTATTTTCAACATTATAAGTCAACATTGTTTCTATCTCTAAATCTTTCCCTTGTCTTTCTATTAAAATTTTTAAAGGTTTATCTTTTTCATTAGTCTGAGATATCTTTGTTATATTTTCACTAACTTCATCCCATTTCATTATTTTATTCCCATTAATTTCAAGTATTTTATCTTTAGGTAATAGCTTATCTATAGAATTACTAGTTTTAACTATATTCCCTACAACTGCATTAGTATTTTGAATAGATTTTCCATTCACCATTAAAAGTGAAATAATCAAAACAAAGGCTAGAATAAAATTCATAGCTACTCCAGCAAACAATACAATAAATCTCTGAAGTGGTGGTTTACTATTAAAACCATCTTCAACTTTACTATCAACTTCCATTCCCTCTATACTTACAAAACCACCAATAGGTATTGATCTTAAAGAGTATACTGTTTTTTTCCCTTGGTAACTGTATATATGAGGGCCCATTCCTATAGCAAATTCCTGAACTGGCATTTTAAATAATTTAGCTGTTATAAAATGACCAAATTCATGGATTAAAACAATTATCCCTAAAACTAATAGCGCTAATAATATATTCACTCATTTTCCCCTTTTTTTAAGTTATGTTCCTATATTATATAATAATTTTTGTATTTTTATAATACTAAGTTTTATTTATTTAAATAATTTTTTCATTTAGTAACAGTTCATATATATCTTTGCTTATTTCATCGATAGATTTAATTCTATCCCCTTCTGAACAAGCTATCTCTTTCCATCCTTTTATTTTAGCTATTTCACAAGCGTTATAATAAGATTTTTTTAAGTATTCTGAATCAGATTCATGAATATCTTTTTTTTCTTCCCCTGTTATCTTGTTTTTTCTATCTTGCATTAATTTTAATGCCGATTCTGGTGGCATATTCAAAAAGATAACAATATCTGGTGCAGGAATATCCATTTTTTTATATTCTAAGTCTTCTAACCAATTTAAATAATTAATTTTTTCATCATAATTTTCTATTTTTGAAGCTTGATGTATCATATTTGAAGTTGTGTATCTATCAGTAACAATTATTCCATCTAAACTGTAAAAAGATTCCCAATCTTTTTTATATGATGCATATCTATCAATTGCATACATTGTAGAAATTGGGTATGGATTTATTACCTTTGGGTCTTTTCCAAATTCACCAGCTAAATACATTTTTACAGGTTCACACGCTGGGCTCTCATAATTAGGAAATGAAAGTTTTCTTACATTTAATTTAATATCTTTTAATCTATCAAACAATATCTCTGTTTGAGTTTGTTTCCCACTAGAGTCTGTCCCTTCTATAACAATTATTCTTCCCATTCTTCCCCCTTAGCTCTATTTTTTAGAGTACTTTTTATAAACAAATCCTCTAGTTTCTGTGTCCGCTTTTTTTATACACTCTACATCATCAACTACTGCAACTTTATGATTGCTCATAGCATTTTCTATTATTTCATAAATTTCTAAAAATTTAATTTCACCTTCTAAAAAAAGTTCTACAGCAACTTCATTAGCAGCATTTAATACTGCAGGCATTGTTCCACCTATTCTTCCAGCTTTAAAAGCTAATTCTATCCCTTTAAAAGTTTCATTATCTGGTTGCTCAAATGTTAGATTTGATATTTTTTTAAAATCTAGCTTATCTAAAACTATATTAGCCTCTCTATTGGGATAAGTAAAAGCGTACTGAATTGGAAGTTTCATATCTGGAACACCTAACTGAGCAATTATACTTGAGTCTCTAAATTCAACCATGGAATGAATTATACTTTGAGGATGAACAACAACCTCTATCTCATCATAAGAAACTCCAAAAAGTTGATGTGCTTCTATTACTTCTAACCCTTTATTTACTAGAGTAGATGAATCAATAGTTATCTTTTTACCCATAGACCAATTAGGATGTTTTAACGCATCTTCAACTTTTACATTTTTTAAATCATCTATTTTTTTTCCTCTAAAAGTCCCGCCACTAGCTGTTATTATTATTTTTGAAACTTCCTCTCTTCTTCCACCAAGCATTGATTGAAATATAGCTGAATGCTCACTATCAACAGGAATTATTTCAGCTTTAGGGTATTCTTTTAAGAGTTTATTTATATAATCCCCTGCTGCAACCATTGTCTCCTTATTTGCTAAGGCTATTCTTTTTGATTTTTTTATCCCTTCAACTGTTGCATCTATTCCAACAGCACCACTTATTGCAGTTAACAATATATCATAATCATCTAGTGAACCTATCGTTTTTAAGCCTTCATCCCCTAAGAATATACTTATATTTGGAAATTTTTCCTTTATTTTTTCATAGCCTACTTCCGTTCCTATAGAGACGTATAATGGCTTAAACTCTTCTATTTGATCCAACAATAGTTTATAGTTTCCATGACCTGAAAGAGCCACAACTTGAAATTTGTCTTTAGCTTCTCTTATAATATTTAAAGCATTAACTCCTATACTTCCTGTTGAGCCTAAAATGGCTATCTTTTTCAATATAATTCCCCCTTAAAAAAAGGGTGTCAAAACCTAGTTTTGAATCACCCTTTCACTTTAATTTTTCTAGATTCTAATCTTTTATTTTTCTAAATATTAATCTTAATAAATAACTAAAGAAAAAAAGTAAAATACTATAGGTAAAACGAAAATAAGACTATCAAATCTATCTAAAACTCCACCATGTTCTCCTAATAATCTACTAGAATCTTTTATTCCAAACTCTCTTTTAAACATAGATTCTGCTAAATCTCCAATTTGAATAAGAAGACTTAAAGCAATCCCCATAATTATAACACTAGCTACAGAAAACTCTATTGGAAAAATTTTGCAATAATGATTTACTACGTATAGAGATATAGTTGTAAAAAAAGCTCCTCCTATTGATCCCTCTATTGATTTTTTAGGACTTATCTCACTAAATCCTCTTTTAAAAAACTTTCTTCCAAAAGATAAACCAACAAAATAAGCAAAACTATCACAAAGCCAAACTAAAATTTGTAGAGTTAAAAGTAATTTTCCTCCATTAGGTAGGAAACTTATTGAGAGCATTTTTGAAAAAAATACACCTACGTATATCACTCCTAAAATTGTTGTTCCAATTGCCATGGAAGAATTTTCAACTTTATTTTTTAGAACTCTATAAATCATTAAAGTAATTATACTTATCACTATTAAAGTAGTATCTTCATACTCCCATTGTAACTTATTTGAAAAATACGTCATGTTTACCACTAGTAAACCTGCTAGTATTCCAAATGTCGAATAGGCTTCTTTACCTGATTTCTTTACCATAGAAAAAAACTCATGTAATCCTATTCCTACTACTAAATTTACAAATATTAATAGAGGAATCCCTCCATAATAATAGACATATGCTAAGATTGGAATTCCCAAAATAGCTATTAATATTCTATTAAGCATTATTTTATCCCTCCAAATCTTCTATCTCGATTTCCATAACTTAGTATCGCTTTGTCTAACTCCTGCTCATTGAAATCTGGCCACAACTTATCTGTTATATAAAACTCTGAATATGCTATCTGCCACAATAAAAAGTTAGATATTCTATATTCTCCACTAGTTCTTATTATAAGTTCTGGATCTGGAATATTATTATATAAGTATTCCTTAAAATCTTCTTCTGTTATATTTTTTTTCCCACTAGCTATTATTTTATTTACTGCATCAACTATTTCAGCTCTCCCACCGTAATTAAAAGCTAAATTTAAAGTTATTCCTGTATTAAGAGATGTTTTCTCTTCTAATTCTCTTATAGCTTTTAAAAGGTCTAAAGGTATATTTTCCTCTCTTCCTGACACAATAAATTTTATATTATTTTCCATGAAGTTTTTCTCTTCATTTTTTATATATTTTTTAAATAAAATCATTAAAGCAGATACTTCTTCTTCGGCCCTTTTCCAATTTTCTGTTGAAAAAGCATAGACAGTTAAGTACTTTACGCCTATTTTATCTGCATAACTTAGTATTTTCTTTAAATTTTTAGCACCTTCACTATGTCCTACACTTCTTGGTAAAAATCTTTTATTGGCCCATCTTCCATTTCCATCCATTATAATGGCCACATGCTGTGGAATTTTCATCCCCATAAAATTTTACTCCTTGAAATAATTTTTTTATAATTTTAAATGAACTTCTCCAATAGAAAGTTCCATTCTCTCTTTTTCCAAAAAGAATTCTAAACAACCATTTTCCAGTATGTTATTCGCTGTTCCTTTTAAAATTTTATCAGAAAAATGAACTGATATCTCTCTATTTTTTAATAAATTTTTAGAATTTATCTCTTTTATAATTTCTAACCATTTTCCATCTTGTAATTTATAAAAATAGTCCTTTACCTGAGAGACAATTTCAAAAATTAGCTCCTCTGTATCCATTTTTTCATTTACTAATTCAAATATAGAAATCCCATAATTTTTTAACTCTTCTGGGATTTTATTATTAAGATTTGTTCCAACTCCCACAATGAAAAAGTCATCTGATTTTTCTACTAAAATTCCTGTTATTTTTCTTGAATTTAGATATACATCATTAGTCCATTTAAATGAAAGTAGCTGAGCCACACTCTCTTTATTATTTTTAACAAGAAAATTTTTAATCCCATTCAATACTGCAATCCCCATAACTAGTGGCATCTTAGTATATTCTAACATTTCCATTTTCTTTTTATCTTCAAGTATTATTGAGAATATTGCGGATCCCTCTTCTGATATCCACTTATTTCCACGTCTACCTTTTCCATTAGTTTGAGTTTTTGTTATTACTAAATCTAAATTGTGTTTAGGATTTAGATTTTTTAAGTATACATTTGTTGAATCTATCTCATCAAATCTAAATATTCTTGTATTCTCTGTCATAATTAATCCTCATATCCATTAGGATTATTTTTATGCCAGTTCCATGCAGATTCAATTATTTTTTCAATTGTACTATATTTAGGAATCCAATTTAACTCTTTCATAGCTTTTTCTGAACTTGCAACTAATCTTGCAGGATCTCCAGCTCTTCTTTCAGATACTTCTGCTGGGATACTATGCCCTGTAACTTTTCTAGCACACTCTATAACCTCTTTAACAGAAAAACCTTCCCCATTTCCTAGGTTATAAACAGTACTTTCTCCGCCATTAAAAAGTCTTTCTAATGCTTTTATATGAGCATCTGCTAAATCCATAACATGAACATAATCTCTAATGCATGTTCCATCTTCTGTTGGATAATCCTCTCCAAAAATTCCTATTTTCTCTCTTTTTCCTAAAGGTACTTGTAAGATTAATGGGATTAAATGAGTCTCAACTGAATGGTCTTCACCAATTTTTCCACTTAAATGCGCTCCCGCTACATTAAAATATCTTAAAGCTGTATATTTTATGTCGTAAGCTTTTTCTGACCATTTCAACATTTTTTCTACAGCTAACTTTGTTTCTCCATAAGGATTAGTTGGCACAGTTTCATCAGTTTCTAATATAGGAATATTTTTAGGTTCACCATATGTTGCTGCAGTTGAAGAGAAAACGATTTTATTTACGTTATGCTTCTTCATTGCTTTTAAAAGGCAAGCTGATCCATAAACATTATTTTCATAATATTTTAAAGGGTCTACACAACTTTCTCCTACAAGAGAATCTGCTGCAAAATCTATTACCCCTTGGATTTCATTATTTTTAAATACTCTATCTAAAAACTCTTCATCTCTTAAATCACCTAAGAATAATTTTGCACTTGGATCAACTGCATCTACATGTCCTGTTTGTAAATTATCTAAAACTATAACTTCTTTTCCATTTTCTATTAATAATTTTGTAACATGACTACCTATATATCCTGCTCCACCACAAACTAATATTGCCATTTTTATCTCCTTAATATTTTAGTCTTATTTTTTAGGTACTATCCCTATACAATAAACTGGCCCTGTGTGAGATCCTGTTGTACTTCCAATTTCATATTTTTGTATAGTATCTACATTTTCAAAATTCAAAATTTCTGATTCAATTTTTTCGATTGATTGCTTCTCTTTTTCTGTTCCACCCCAACCTAACATTATATCAACTTTATTTTTTGAATTATCATTTTTTATAATTTTACCTAAAGCTTTTATTACTCCACTTTCCCCTAGATATTTTCCCTCAAAGTTAATTTCACCATCATTAATTTTTAACACAGATTTTAAATTTAGAATATCGCCTATAAAAGCTTTTCCTTTTCTTATTCTTCCGCCTCTCAATAAATAATTTAAATCATTAACAATAAAATATAATTTTTCTTTATTTTGAATATATTCCAGTTCAGTTATAATCTCTTGAATAGATGCATTTTCTTTAGCTCTTTTTGCTGTATATAACGTTTGATAAGCTAAGTTTACACTAGCTGTATTAGAATCTATTACAATTACATTCTCAGAGTTCTTTTCTAGCATCTCTTTTCCAACCTTTGCAGATTGTTGTGTTCCACTTAATTTAGAAGAAAGATGAATAGAAATTATCTTTTTATACCCTTTCTCAAATAAGTCTTCATACAGCTTTTTAAACTCTCCTGGTGATGGTTGAGATGTTTTGGGAATTACTCCATCCTCTGATATATTTTTCCAAAATAAAGATTTATCTAAGTCAATACCGTCTCTATAATATTTATTTTCTTCTAATTTTATTTTTAATGGTATTATTGTTATATCTAAATTTTTTATTAATTCTCTTGTTAAATCTGAAGATGAGTCTGTAACTACAGCTATATCAGGGATCTTCAAATCATTATTTCCTATATTCATATAATAAGGTTGCTCTTTTTCAGACCCTTCTTCACTTTCTCTTTTAGCATTTTGTGTAATAAAGTGATTTCTAACAATAGTATCCACTTTTACATTATCAAGTTCTCCGTATTTCAATCCAATTTCTAAAATTAATCCTGGATTATTTGTATGCATATAAGTCTTTACTTTTTTAGCTGTTTGTACACAAAATATTGAGTCTCCATATTCTGACAACTCTTTTTTATACTCAACAATATTCAGATCTTTAGATAGAATTATGAATTCTACTGAATACTTATTTTTAGAATCTTCTACTACAGTTTCTAGCCCTTGATTTTCTAATCTCTCTCTTCTATTTGCTTGAGATTTTACTATTCTTTCTAAATCTTTAAGCATTTCTGGATCTGTTACTGACTTTTCAAATCCTTCTAACATATAAAAGATTCCTTTTCCTCCTGCATCCACTACTCCAGCTTCCTTCAATTTTGGTAAAATATTAGGAGTTTCTTCGACAGCTTTTAGAGCTACATTTTTAACATGAACTAAAAATAAAATAAAATCATCTTCGGGCCCTTTATATTTTAAAGCTTCCTCTGCTACACTTTTTATAACTGTTAGCATTGTCCCCTCTACAGGTCCACTAACTGCACTATAAGCATTTTTACTAGCTAAATCAAAAGCTTTTGCTACATCAGGTATAGTTACTTCTTCTTTCCCTTTTATTCCATTTAAAAAGCCTTGAATAAACTTAGATAAAATTAGTCCTGAATTCCCTCTTGCACCTAGTATTATACTGTCAGAAACTAATTCTATTAACTCTTCCATATTTATTTTATGATCTAGTTTAATAAGCTCATTCTCTACAGATTGAAGAGTCATAGACATATTTGTTCCAGTATCTCCATCTGGAACAGGATAGACATTAAGATCATTTAATACGTCAGAATACTTTGAAAGCCATCTACTTGCTGCTATCAATAATTTTGTAAAACGTATTGAATTTAAAAATTTTATCTCTAATTTCACAACAATCCTCCTAAAAATCTATTCAGCTTTTTTTAAAAATTTTATACTTTCAAACAGTGCTTGAATAACTGCTTTTTCTCTTATTCTATCTCTATTTCCTCTAAATATATTTTTTATTACTGTTACTTCTTTTTTTACTCTTATCCCTATATAAACAAGACCTACTGGTTTATCCTCTGTTCCTCCATCTGGTCCTGCAATACCTGTTATAGATATTGCTACATCAGTGGTTAATCCTTCTACCATCTCTCTTGCAGTCTCTGGACTTACAGCACCAAACTTGATTAATGTTGATTCTTTTACATTTAAATTTTTTATTTTTGAAGCATTACTATAAGTAATTAATCCCTCTTTAAATACTTCAGAAGCACCTGGAATGCTAACTATTCTAGAAGATAGCAACCCACCAGAACATGATTCAGCTACTGAGATATCCATTTTTAATTCTTTTAACTTCCCTATCAGTAGTGTTTCAAGTCTCTCTTTATCCTCACCATAGATATTATTTCCTAACTCATTATACAGGTTTTCTACAATTTTTTCCACTGTCTTTTTGTTCGATAGCTTAGATTGTAACCTAATAAGAATACCATAATCCTTAACTAAAAATTCATAATAAACCTCTTTTTCTGTAAAATATTTTTTGACTCTCTCTTCTAAATAAGATTCTGGAATACCTACAGTTATTAGATCCTTTATATATATTTCATCTGAATCTTTTATATAGTTTACCTTATACCACTTTAAAAATTTAGGTAAAAGATGGTATAACTCCTTAGGAACACCTGGAAAAACAGCTATATTTTCAATAAATATTCCATTTGCCATACCAACTTCATTTAGAAAACTTATTGAACCTTCTGGTTTTTCTACTTCTTTTAAATTGATTGGATTAAAATTTATCGATATTTTTCTAAATTTTTCAATCAACTGTTCTTTTTCTATTTCATCTATGATTAGAGGTTTATTTAAAAATTTGGCAATACACTCTTTTGTTATATCATCTAGTGTTGGTCCCATTCCTCCTGATACAATTATTAACTGAGCATTTTTTTGAGCATAATTTAAAGCTTTTATTATCTCATCTTCAAAATCTCTAACAATTATTTTACTCTCTA
>JBOFJQ010000023.1:0-2020 GCA_051656905.1 Fusobacteriaceae bacterium
ATTATATCCAGTCTTATCAAAACCTTTCTTACTTACCCCTCCTTTAGTTATTCCATGATTATTATAATAAGTTTTTGTATCCCTGTTAAGACCATAATAAGTCCAACCTGCCTTGTTATACACAGTGCCTGTTTCTTTATTTATTCCATCGGAATTAAAACCTTCTAAATCATATTTACTCTTAGTTTCTTTATGAATTCCATCCCTGTCAAAACCTCTCTGATCATACAGTGTTTTTGTGATATTATGAATTCTTTTTTTATTAAAACCATTTCCATCATAGATTGTATTTGTGTAAATATTGACTCCATTAGGTTTAAATCCATACTTATCTATCCCTTCTTTATTCACTCCATTTTTGTCATAATAAGTATTTGTTTCTAAATTAAGTCCGTAATAATTCCATCCTAATTTATCACGCTCAGTACCTGTTTCTTTATTTATACCCTCCTTATTAAATCCATTTTTGTCATATTCTGTACCTGTTTCTTTATTTATATTTTCTTTATTAAATCCTCTTTCATCATATTCTGTACCTGTTTCTTTATTTATACCCTCCTTATTAAATCCATAATAATCAGATGGTGAATCTGTATAAATATTCCATCCTTGACTATTAAATCCATTTATATCATAACCTTCATATCCCATATTATTTACATCAATACCATTCACATCATATTTACTCATAGTATGCCAATTCTTACCTGTATTTTTATTAAATCCTCTTTCATCATAAGAACTACACCCTGTAAATAAAAGTACTACAATTCCCAAGACTACCAAATATCCTTTTTTATTTAACAACTTCTGTAAGTACAATAATATTGTTGGTGTTTTACTATCAACAAAATTTTGTTTATAAAATGTTTCATAGTTAAGTTTTTCTAAGTGATAATATAAAACTTGATTTGCATAAATAACAGAAACAAAACTTCCCATAAAGAATCCAAATCCTGCATATTCGTCTCCTAATAACAGCGTTAAATATTCAAATAATGTAGCTGTAATAAAAAATACTATTGAGACTCTTAATGCTTGTTTTTTATAATCAAAATATAACAGTAACACTATGAATATTGAAATAAAAGTTACACATAGTGCTGAGAAATTAGTGATTTTAAATAACCCTAGTTTATAAAGAGTTATTCCTAAATATGAGAATATCAGCTCTGCTCCTAGACTCGCTGCTAAAGAAATTAAAAATTGTAGTTTCATGCTATAAGCAATCTCTTTTTTCAATTCATTGTTCATTAAATTCTTAGCATTTTCAACTTTTTTATATGTCCCATTACAATTTAAAAGTGCATAATAATTTCTGTAAAGGGTATAAAAATTTGTTTCCATAAAAACATAGAAATATACTAATGTTGGTATAGTAATAAAGAATGAATAAAATATTGTTGAGGAATAGAAAGGCACTACCCTAAATACCCCTCCAACTACATATGACTCCCCAAAGTAAAAATGTACAAAGAGATGTCCCCAAACTCCCAGCGTATAGAAAATTCCAACCATAATTAAAACAGAATATTTTTTTCCAACTCTGACAAAGTCAAACTCTCCTTCTTTTCCCTCTTTAAAGACTAGTAAAAGATATGTTGAGAGCATGAAGAATGTTACTCCTATTCCAATGATAAATGCAAGTAAAATTGAGTATGGGGGAAAGTCTTTCATTGATTGTAAAGGGGTTTCAAGAAAGAAATAACCTCCTAAAACCAAACTTATAATGCTTCCAACACCGTAACTCAGTGCTATATATCTATAGTTTCGAACTATACTTACATATGCCATAGTAATCCAAGTCATAGTTAAAATTAAAAATAATTTTATTATTGCAGATTTATAGTAATTTGGAAATGTTGAATTTTCCATAAAGAAAACCCCAGCTATATATGTTATTACTATAGTAATTTTCATAATACCTGTATAAGAACTTTTTAGTTCATAATATTTCTTTTCAAATACACAATCTGAAACATAACGATTTATAAAATGTTGTATTCCCCCAGCAAAAACT
>JBOFJQ010000024.1:0-20839 GCA_051656905.1 Fusobacteriaceae bacterium
TCATAGTTAGACAAAGAGGAACTGCATTCCATGCTGGAAACAATATGGGAATGGGAAAAGATCACACTCTTTTTGCTTTAATTGACGGTTATGTTAAATTCGAAAGATTCGGAAAAGATAAAAAGAAAGTATCTATATATGTAGAGAAAGCTGGAAACTAATTATTAAGATAAAAAATTTTTAGAGAGGGAGAAATCCCTCTTTTTTTTATTTTTAAATAATTTTATACAATAAATTATATGAAATGTAGATTTTTAATCATCTATGGAGTATAATCAAGATAACAATTAATATTAGGTGGTGATCTTTATGAGTAATAGTGATGAAAATATTTTATTATTTTGTAACGGACAACATAAAGAAGCTTATCTTTACTTAGGAGCACACCCCTATGAAGGGGGCTGCACTTTTAGAGTTTGGGCTCCAAATGCATTATCCGTTTCAGTTATAGGAAATTTTAATAATTGGAATAGAGAAAAAAATATTATGAATAAAATAGATATAAAAGGTATCTGGGAACTTGATATAAAAGATATAAAAAAAGGCGAATTATATAAGTTTAGTATAGAAGATAAATTTTCTGAAATTCATATAAAATCAGATCCATACGCTTTTTCATCAGAGTTAAGACCAAATACAGCTTCTATTGTTCATGGAGTTCCCACTTATTTATGGAATGATTCTGAATGGATTATACAAAAAGAAAAAAAAGATAAAAAAAATTCTCCAATTAATATATATGAAGTGCATTTAGGTTCATGGCAAAGAGATGAAAATGGAAAGTTTTTAAATTATAGAGAAATTGCCCATAAATTATTAGAATATGTGAAGTATATGAACTATACTCATGTAGAATTATTGCCAATTTGTGAGTATCCTTTAGATGATTCTTGGGGATATCAAATAACAGGATATTATTCAGTTACAAGTAGATATGGAACTCCTGAAGAGTTTATGTATTTTGTAAATCATTTTCATGAAAATGGAGTGGGGGTTATATTAGATTGGGTTCCTGGGCACTTTTGTAAAGATTCTCATGGTTTGTATAATTTTGATGGAACAGCAACTTATCAAGATTCCAACACACAATTAGGAGAAAATCCACAATGGGGAACTTGTAATTTTGATCTTTCTAGATTGGAAGTTTTAAGTTTTTTAAATTCTAATGCTCTGTTTTGGCTGAGAGAATTTCATATAGATGGAATAAGAATAGATGCTGTTGCAAATATTTTATATCTAAATTTTGGAAAAAATCCAGATTTTAACATGAAAAACATAAATGGTGGAGATGAAAATTTAAGTGGGATAAAATTTTTGTCTAATTTAAATGCAGTTATAGAAGAAGAGATACCTACAGCATTAACTTTTGCTGAGGATTCTACAGCTTGGCCCCTAGTAACAAAATCTAAAGAAGAGGGGGGACTTGGCTTTACATTTAAATGGAATATGGGATGGATGAATGATACATTGAGTTATATGAAGTGGGATCCAATCCTGAGAAATATTCATCATAATAAGTTAACATTTTCATTTATGTATGCTTTTGCAGAGAATTATACTTTGGCAATATCTCATGATGAAGTTGTTCATGGAAAATCTTCATTACTTAATAAGATGCCAGGAGATTTTCTTGAAAAAATATCTAATTTAAAACTTTATATGGCATATATGTTTGCTCACCCAGGAAAGAAATTAAACTTTATGGGTAATGAACTTGCACAAGGGCTAGAATGGAGATTTAAAGAGGTAATAGAGTGGCATGTGCTGACTAAAGATTTTAATAGAGAGTATCATAATTATATTAGGGCATTAAATAAATTTTATCTTGAACAAGGAAGCTTATGGGAGAAAGACAGTGATAATAGAGGTCTAGAGTGGATATCTACACATAGAGATGACAATACACTTGCTTTTTCAAGGTACGGAAACAAAAAAAATGATTTTATAATATCATTTTTTAATTTCTCCAATCAATCTTATCTAAAATATAAACTAGTTGTTCCTAGATTGGGAATTTATCATGAAATTTTTAATAGTTATTCACCAACTGCAGTTAATGCAGGAGATTTATTACCTATAAAAAATGAAGATAATGAATATTATCTAGAGATAAAAGTTCCACCTTTATCTGGAATATTTTTTAAAGGTAATTTTAAAAGATAGATTTTTAAGGAGTGGTGTCTATGAAAATATTATATGCAACAGGAGAAAGTTATCCTTTTGTTGGAATTGATGAAAAATCTTATAATTCTTACTCTTTTCCAAAAGAAATTTCAAGTTTTGAAAATGTAGATATTAGAGTAATAATGCCAAAATATCCTCAAATATCAGAAGAATACACATCAAAATTTAAAAGAATTGGCAGTGGAGTAGTAAATTTAGTATGGAGAGAACAAAAATTTGAAATAGAGTTGTATGAAAATAACGGCATTAAATATTATTTTATTTCTAATGAGTACTACTATAATAGAGAAAATATATATCAAGAGATTGATGATTGTGAAAGATTTGCATTTTTTTCTAAAGCTGTTTTAGAAGCTATTAGCATTATTAAATTTTATCCAGATATTATTCAATGTAATGATACTATCTCAGCCTTAATACCAATTTATCTAGAAAAAGAAAAGCGTAAAGAGGAAGAGAATAAGAAGGGAAAACTTTCTAAAATAAAAACAATATATACTTTTAGCAACCTAGATAACTTAGGGTATGCAAATAAAAAAGATTTAGAA
This sequence comes from Fusobacteriaceae bacterium, assembly GCA_051656905.1. GTDB lineage: Bacteria > Fusobacteriota > Fusobacteriia > Fusobacteriales > Fusobacteriaceae > JAGNZR01. The sequence goes on from JBOFJQ010000024.1 coordinate 2,733, forward strand.
GACGTATTCGGATTGGATTTTGAAAAATATTCTAAAGATGAAGAATTAGGGTTCTATGACTCGATATTATTGTTAAAAGCAGGAGTAATATATAGTGATATAGTTTGTGTAAGAAATAAACTTTTGTCTAAAGAGTTAGAAAAAGAAGAAATATCTGGAGAGTTATCTGGTTTCTTTAAATTTTATAAGAAAAAAATAATAGGTATAAGAGATGGGGTGGATAAAGAAATTTTCGACCCTAAAACAGATGAAAAAATAAAAGAATCCTATACATATAGTACTATAGAAAAAAGAACTGTTAATAAATTAGCTTTGCAAGAAGAGTTAGGACTAAAAATAGATTTAGAGATTCCAATAATAGTTATACTGGGAAATCTTAATTATCGAAATGGAATGGAGTTAGTAAAGTTGCAGTTTGATGCAATTTTAGAAGAGATTGTTGAAGTAATTGTAGTGGGGAATGGAGAACAAGTTTATGAAGATTACTTTGACTACTATTCATATTTATTCCCTGATAAAATTTCAACTCAAAGTGCAGAAAATAATTTTGATTCTTTAATTAGGAAAATAATATCTGGATCAGATATTATGTTATCTCCATCTAAAAGTGAAGCTTGTAGACTCATAGATTTAATATCAATGAGATATGGAGTGGTGCCGGTGGGGTATTCAGATTCTAATTCTAAGGATTTAATAACAGATGAGAAGGGGTTCTTATTTAATAATTATAATGATACTTTTTTTATAGAAAAAGTAAAAGAAGCTCTTGAACAATATAGAAATAATAAGCTAGAGTGGAATAAAAAAGTAGAAAAATGTATGAAAACTAGATGTACTTTATCTCAACAGGTAAAAGAATACATGAAAGTATATGAAAATTTTAAGATTAGGGAATAAAAATAGGAGGAAGAATTAGAAAGTAATTGAAAATAATCGGTGTTAATCAAAAAGGGATAAAAAGAGGGGATTTAAATGAAAAAAGATATTATAGCAATGATTTTAGCTGGAGGACAAGGGAGTCGTCTAGTTCCATTAACAGAAAAAATTGCAAAACCAGCAGTACCTTTTGGTGGGAGATTTAGAATTGTTGATTTTACTATCAGTAATTGTATCAATTCAGGGATAGATACAGTGGGAGTTTTAACACAGTATGAGCCACACGTGCTTAATAGACATATTGGAGACGGGTCTCCTTGGGATTTGAATAGAAAAAAAGGTGGAATAACAGTTTTACAGCCTCATACTACAAAGGATGGTGGAGATTGGTATTTAGGAACAGCAGATGCTATTTTTAAAAATCTAGCCTATATAGATGAATATAATCCAGAATATATTCTTATTTTATCAGGAGATCATATTTATAAAATGGATTACAGTGCTATGTTAAGGTTTCATAAAAAAGTTAATTCTGTTGCAACAATTTCTGTTTTAAATGTTCCGATAGAAGAAGCGTCAAGATTTGGAATAATGAATACAAATCCAGATTTTTCTATATATGAATTTGATGAAAAACCTAAAAATCCAAAGAGTACATTAGCTTCTATGGGGATTTATATTTTTAACTGGAAAGAGTTAAGAGAGGAGTTAGTGAAAGATAATTTAGATGAAAATTCAGAAAAAGATTTTGGTAAAAATATAATCCCTAGTTTTATAAATGCGGGGAAAAAGATTTATGCATTCCCATTTGAAGGGTATTGGAAAGATGTGGGAACTATATCATCTTTTTGGGAAGCAAACATGGATTTAATATCAGGAAATGATAATTTGAATCTTTATGATGAAAGTTGGAAAGTATATACTAAACAGGAAAGTTATCCTCCGCAGTATATCTCACAAGACGCTAAGATAATAAACTCTTTAATTGATGAAGGGTGTGAAATTTATGGTGAAGTTGAAAATTCAATAATATTTTCAGGGGTAAAAATTGGGAAAGGATCTAAGGTTGTAGATTCTGTTATAATGAAAAATACAATAGTAGAGGATAACGTAATCATAAAAAAATCTATATTAGCTAATAGAGTAACAATAAAGGAAGGAGTCTCAATAGGAAAAGAAGGGGATATTGAGGTTATTGCTTATGGAAAAATTATAGGAGGTGAAAATTAATTATGCTAAATAATTATATGGCTGTTCTTACACTGCACAAACCTTTAGAAGATATGAGTTCACTTATAAAATATAGAAATCATGGAAGTTTGCCTATTGGTGGGAGATATAAAATAATTGATTTTCATCTTTCTAATGTTACTAATGCAGGGATAATAAATGTAGCAATTGTGGGAAATGAAAAAAATAACAATACTCTTGTTGAACATATTGGGACAGGAGCTTCTTGGGATTTAGATAGAAAAAATAATGGAATTACTTTTCTAGATAAATACAATGAAAGTTCGTATAATAATAGAATAGAAATTTTAGAAAATAATTTAAAATATTTTCTAAGATCAAAAGAGAAAAATATGATTATTGTAGATACTTCTATGATATACAATATTGATTTAAAAAAAGTTATAAGAGACCATGAATCAGATAGTAGAGATGTAACAATGGTTTATAAAAAGGTAAGGGATGATAATTTTTACCAATGTGATACTATGGAGATAGATTCAGATAATAGATTAATATCCAATGGGAAAAATGCTAATTTTACTGAGGAGTTTAATTTATCAGCAGGAATTATTATTATAAGTAAGGCTTTATTGATTAAATGTGTCGGGGAAGAGATGTCTAAAAATAGTTATAGTACATTTAAAGAAGCTATTCTCAATAATAGTGATAATTTGAATATAAAGTGCTATGAATTTAAAGGATTACTTTATAGTATTAACTCTGTTATAGATTATCACAGATTTAATTTATCTCTTTTAAACCCTGAGGTAAAAAATGAGATTTTTAATTATGATAGACAAATATCAACGAGAAAAAAAGATACTCCACCATCATTTTATGAAAAAGGATGTGAAGTAAAAAACTCTTTAATTTCAAATGGTTGTCAGATAAAAGGGACTGTAAAAAATTCAGTTTTATCTAGAAGAGTTATAGTGGATAAAGGGGCAGTTGTTGAAAACTGTGTAATAATGCAAAGATGTCATATTAAGACAGGTGCAAGCTTAAAGAATATAATTTTAGATGTAGAGACTACGATAGGAGCTCATGAAGTATTAGCTTCTTCTCCGTCTTATCCTTTTGTACTTACAAAGGGAAATACATTGACTTCTAAGCTTTGGAATAAACTTATAGAAGGAGATCTTGTAGATTTTGTAAATAAAATTTAGGTGGTGAATTAATGAATAAAAAAAAAGTTTTATTTGTGGCTGCAGAAGTATGGCCATTCATAAAAACAGGTGGACTTGGTGACGTGGCTTATTCCTTACCTAAAGAGTTAAAAAAAGAGGATGTAGATATTAGGGTAATTTTGCCAAAATATTCTCAGATACCTGAAAAATATAAGAAAGAAATGAAGTTTATAGGTCATAAATCTATTAAACTAGCTTGGAGAAGTTTGTATGTAGGAATTGAAGAGCTAGAGTTAGATGGGATTACTTACTATTTTGTTGATAGTCAGCAATATTTTTTTAGAAATAATATCTATGGAGAATATGATGACTGTGAAAGATTTGCTTTTTTTTCTAAGGCAGTAATTCAGAGCTTTGATATTATTAATTTTTATCCAGATATTATACACTGTAATGATTGGCATACTGGGGTAATACCTCTGTACTTAAATGAGAAAAAAAGGGAAGGAAAATACGAAAATATAAGATGTGTATTTACTATTCATAATTTAAGATTTCAAGGTCAATTTGGATATAATGAAATTAATAATATTTTAGGAATAGATTCCAAATATTATTATAATGAAGAGGGGATAAAATTTCATAATGGTATCTCTTTTATGAAGGCAGGTATTAATTATTCAGATATAGTTACAACAGTTAGTGAAAGTTATGCTGAAGAGATTAAGACACCTTATTACGGTGAGAATTTAGAAGGATTATTTATTCATAATAATTCTAAACTCTATGGAATAACAAATGGAATAGATTATGATGTCTTTAATCCTGAGAAGGATTCAGAACTATTTTCAAATTTTAATGCTTTAAACACAGAGAATAAAAAATTAAATAAAAAGCAATTGCAACAAGATTTAAAATTAAGTCTTGATGAAAGAGCTCCAATATTATCAATTATAACAAGATTAGATAGACAAAAAGGGATAGATTTAATTATAAGAGTATTTGATAATTTAATACAAGAGACAGATTACCAATTTATTCTTTTGGGAAATGGAGAAAAGAGTTATGAAGATTTTTTTCAAGATGTAGCTCAAAAATATCCAGGAAGAGTAAGTATTAATATAGGATTTAATAATAGATTAGCAAAAGAAATTTATGCAGGATCAGATATGTTCTTAATGCCATCACAGTTTGAACCTTGTGGACTCTCACAGTTAATATCTCTAAGATATGGGACTGTACCAATAGTGAGAGAGACAGGTGGATTAAAAGATACCGTTATACCATATAATGAATATGAAAAAATAGGAAATGGATTTAGTTTTAGAAACTATAATGCTCATGACATGTTTCATGTTATAAAATATGCAAACTCTATTTATCATAATAAAGAAGAGTGGGAAAAAATAATGTTATTAGGGATGACTTCTGATAATTCTTGGAAAAAATCAGCTATAAAATATCTGGATTTATATAAAAAGTTATTTTAAATATAGTTAAAATATAATGGATTATATCTAAGATATTCTTTTTAAAATAAAGAAATAGGTTTTTTAATTGTTGCACATTCATAAAAAGTATGGTATCATAATTAAACAATAAAACTTATTAAAATTTACTCATATATCCTCATAATATGGTTGAGAGTTTCTACGGTTGACCAAGAATTAGCCGCTACGAGTGAAATCTTATAATCCTAAATAAAGATTTAAAATATATTCTTATATTTTAAATCCTCTAATTGTACACCTAATTTTTTAATTTACGTACATTCAGAAGAGGGTTATTTTCTTTCACTTATCATTTTTGAAAAGAGAGAAAATAGCCCTCTTTTTTTATCTAGTAAATTTTTTATACAAAAGGAGTATTTCAGATGGAATTTTTAAAGGAAATTATACAAAAAGAAGGGAAAATAATTGATAACAAATTAGTTAAAGTAGATAGTTTTTTAAATCACCAAATAGATCCTAATTTAATATATAAAATGGGAGAGGAGTTTAAAAATCACTTTTCAGGAAAAGAAGTAACAAAAATTTTAACAATAGAGGCATCAGGAATTCCAATTGGATTAACAACAGCTTATGAATTTAAAGTTCCTTTAGTATTTGCAAAAAAAAATAAACCAGGAACAATGAGTAATTATTACACTACAAAAGTAAAATCATTTACAAAGGGTGTAGAATATGACATCTGTGTATCTAAAGAATTTATAAACAAAGGTGACAAAATTATTGTAATAGATGACTTCTTAGCTATGGGAGCAGCAGCTTTTGGATTAAAAGATATAATAGAACAAGGTGGAGCAGAACTTGTTGGAATAGGAATTGCAATTGAAAAAGGATTCCAAGATGGTGGAAAAATTTTAAGAGAGCAAGGAATAGATTTAAAATCATTGGCAATTATTGAAAAATTCGAAAATGGAAAAGTTACATTTAGAGATTAATAATTATAAAAACGTTAAAAATTAAATTATTATAAATATAAAATTTTGGAGGAACAAATGAAAAAAAATAGTATTGTTATTCTTGATTTCGGTTCTCAGTATAATCAGCTTATAGCTAGAAGAATTAGAGAGATGGGTGTTTATGCAGAGGTAGTTCCATATTTTGAACCACTTGATAAAATTTTAGAGAGAGAGCCTAGAGGAATAATCATGTCAGGAGGACCAGCTTCAACTTATTTAGAAGGGTCACCTACAGTAGATAAAGCTATTTATGATGCAGGAATACCTATTTTAGGAATCTGTTATGGAATGCAATTAACTAGTAGATTATTAGGTGGAACTGTAGAAAGAGCAGATATGCAAGAGTTTGGAAAAGCTGAACTTGTTATTGATGATGCTGAATCAAAATTATTTAAAAATGTTCCAAATAATAGTATAGTTTGGATGTCTCATGGAGATCACGTAAGTGTTATTCCAGAAGGATTTAAACAAATAGCCCATACAACTTCATGTATAGCAGCTATTGCTAATTTAGAAAAAAATATCTATGCAATTCAATATCATGCAGAGGTAACACACTCAGTTTATGGAAAACAGATGTTTGAAAACTTCGTATTTGAAATAGCTAAATGTGAAAAAAATTGGTCAATGGGTAACTATATTGAGGAAACAATTGCAGATATCAAAAAGAAAGTTGGAAAAGATAAAGTTATGTTAGCACTTTCTGGAGGAGTAGATTCATCTGTTGCAGCTATGTTAATTCATAAAGCTATTGGAGATCAATTAATATGTATATTTGTTGATACAGGATTACTTAGAAAGAACGAAGGTAAAAATGTAATGGACATTTATGGAGAGCACTTCCATATGAACATAAAGTGTATTAATGCTGAAGAGAGATTCTTAAGAGAGTTAGAAGGAGTTTCAGATCCAGAAACTAAGAGAAAAATAATAGGAAAAGAGTTCGTTGAAGTATTTAATGATGAAGCATCTAAATTAACAGATGTTAAATTCTTAGCTCAAGGAACAATTTATCCAGATGTTATTGAGTCTCAATCTGTAAAAGGGCCATCACAAACAATAAAATCTCACCACAATGTTGGAGGATTACCTGAGCATATGAAGTTTGAACTTTTAGAACCTCTAAGAGAGTTATTTAAAGATGAAGTAAGAGCGGTTGGAAGAGAGTTAGGAATTCCAGATCCTATGATCGATAGACATCCATTCCCAGGTCCAGGACTAGGAATTAGAATATTAGGTGACGTTTCAAAAGAGAAAGCTGATATATTAAGAGAAGCTGATGATATATTCATCACTGAGTTAAGAGCAGCAGGATTATATCAAAAAGTAAGCCAAGCTTTCGTAGTATTATTACCAGTAAAATCTGTTGGAGTTATGGGAGATGAAAGAACTTATGAGTATACAGCAGTTCTTCGTTCTGCAGATACAATAGACTTTATGACAGCTACATGGTCAAGATTACCTTATGAGTTCTTAGATAAAGTTTCTAATAGAATCATTAACGAGGTTAAAGGTATTAACAGAATGACGTACGATATATCATCTAAGCCACCAGCTACTATTGAGTGGGAGTAATTAGAAAGGTCTAAATAAATCATTGGATTTATTGGATATAATAAAAAGTACTATATTTAAAATGGATATAAAAAATACTTTAAAAGTGAGACTCTTGAATTTTCAGAGTCTCACTTTTTATATTTATAAATTTTACCTCAATAAAGCTGTTACTATCCTAGTTTTTTTATAAATATTATAGTATAATATTTATAAAACAAATAAAAATAGAAAACAATTAAAAAGAAAATTACATTATGATATTAATATAGAAGAGATGTACAATGTGGGTTATTTTAAAAGATAAAATACTGTATGGCCTCTACATAAATACTAATTTAAAGTAAAGGTGAGAAAAAGTTGAGAGATAGAGGAAAAATTGGAGTTTTTGATTCAGGAATTGGTGGAGTCACAGTTCTTAAAAGAATAAATGAAGCGCTTCCAAATGAGAGTATAGTTTACTATGGGGATACACTGTTCTCTCCTTATGGTGAAAAAACAAAGGAAGAGATAGAGGAAAGAAGTGTTAGAATATCAAAATTTTTAGTTGAGCAAGGATGTAAAGTTATAGTAATAGCTTGTAATACAGCAACAGTGGCAGCATTGGAAAAATTACAAGAAGTTATAACTGTCCCAGTTATAGGGATAATAAATCCAGGATCACGTGCTACAGTAACCATTACTAAAAATAAAAGAGTTGGAGTAATAGCAACTCCATTCACAGTTAAAAATTTAGCTTATACAAAAGAGATAAAAAAGATAGAGCAAGAGATCGAAGTATTTGAAGCAGGGTGTGGATTATTTGCTACTATGATAGAGCAAGGATGGAATACATTTGAGAATCGTTTTGAACTTTTAGAAGAATATTTGTCACCTTTACCTAAAAATATAGATACTTTAGTTTTAGGGTGTACTCATTATCCTATTATATTAGAGGATATAAAAAAGCATTATAAAGGGATAATTGTTGACCCAGCGTTTGAAACTGCAAAGGAAGTAAAAGAAAGACTAACTGAGATTTCTTTAATGAATCCAAGTACAGAGCCAGGAGCAATTGAGTTTTATGTAAGTGGAGATAAGGAACAATTTAAAAGAGGGATTGAAGCAATTTTAGGACATGAAATAAATGAAGTTTATAGTAAAATAGTATAGTAAAAAGTCTCCTTTTAAAGGAGACTTTTTTTAACGTGGTTTAAATTCGTCCGGTATAGGTAACTCAAATTTCAAGTTGTATTTTTTTATTTCTAAGTAGTAAGAATGAAGTAGCATTCTTTTACACTTAGTCTTAGGATTATATTTTTTATCCCCCACAATAGGATTCCCCATTGAAGAAAGTTGTACTCTTAGTTGATGAGTTCTACCGCTGTCTAATTGACCTATAAGAAGAGTATTGGAATTACTAGCACTTACTACTTCAAAATGAGTAATACTCTCTTTAGCACCCTTCTCATAAGCTTGTAGCTCTACTACTTCAGTCTCAGTTTTCTTTAAAAAGCTAACCCTTGTAAAATTTTTAGTTTTAATAACACCATCAACTAAAATATAGTATCTTTTATCTACTCTATTTTCTCTAATCTCCTCAGATAACTCTCTTGCACAAGGAAGTGTTTTAGCAGCAATAACCATTCCAGAGGTTTCTTTGTCTATTCTATTTACAAAAGCGAGATCAGGATTTTTATAATATGACATAAGCATTTCATTAAGTCCGTAATCATGGCTAGAGCCAGCATGCATAACAAGACCGAAAGGCTTATTAAATATTACAAGATTGTCATTTTCAAAAACAATCCCTTTTTTTATAACTTCTAAATCTTTTTCAGAAAGATTAATAAATTTATTTTTTAGTTCTACTTGATTTTCTTTTTCTTCAATAGAAGCTCCAGGAAGTTTAAATATTTTAATTATATCTCCCTTTTCAATTCTAGCATTTTCTTTTGCTTTTTTTCCGTTAAGTTTGATATTTCCAACTCTTAATCCTTTAAATATCTCTGTTAGAGGAGTATTAGGAAGCATTTTTCTTAGAAAACGATCCAGTCTAACTCCGTCATATCTCTCATCAATAATATATTCCATAAATAGGGATTAGTAAACTAATCCTCACCTCCATTTAATAAATTTAATTTTAGTATTTGTTAATATTTTATCATAATTGTCATTTTTATAATATAGGAATGATATATAATTTATATTTTTATAATGTAAATTATAGTTATAGAATGAGGTAACTTGATAAAAATAAAAAAATTTAGAATAAAAAAAATTATAAAAGGAGGAGTTTAACGGAAAATATTCGTTAATATATAACTATGAAAAAAGTATATGTCTTATTAGCTAAAGGATTTGAATTAATTGAAGCTTTAACACCTGTTGCAGTATTAAAAAGAGGTGGAATTAGTGTTGTAACTGTATCTATTTATGATAGCTTAGAGGTTGCATCCTCTAACAACGTAGTGATTAAAGCTGATACTACTATAGATGTTGAAAATATGAAAGATGGTGATTTATTAATTTTACCAGGTGGATACCCAGGATATGAAAATTTATCTGAAGATAAAAAAAGTGTAGAATTATTGAATTATTATTTTAAAAACTCAAAGTATATAGGAGCAATATGTGGAGCTCCAACTATTTTGGATAAAAGTTCTTTACTTGAAGGAAAAGAGTTTACGTGTCATAGTGCAGTTTTAAAAAGTATAAGGCAAGGTAAACATGTGGATAAAAAAGTTGTTATATCGGATAAAATAATAACTTCAAAAGGTGCGGGGACATCTTTAGATTTTTCTTTAGAGCTTTTAAGAATATTATCCAGTGATGAAGTAGTCGAAAAAGTGAAGGGAGAGATGCAAATTTAAAAATAAAAAAAAATTTTAAACTTTTTCTAGACTTTTAGCATCTAAATATTGAGTACTAACGCAATTAGTAGGAGGAAAAAATGACATTGGTTTTAGAAAAAATATTAAAGACATCAACACTTATTTGTCCAATAAATGCAAAAAAAATAAATAAAATAATTATGGAAGCTGTTGTAAATAAAACAAAAATAGTAATAGACTTTACCAATATAAAAAGTGTTACTTTAGCATTTTTATACTTTTCAATGAAAGATGTGAAGAAATACTATAAAGGAAATTTAAGTGATTTAATAATAGTAAAAAATCCAACTTCATTTTTATTTGAAGAGATTGAATATTTGAAGAAGAATTACAAGGAATTATCTAAAAAATTCAATAAAATTGAACAGAATTATGTTATAGTTTGAAAAAATAAATAAAGATGGAGGCGATTATTCTATTTAAGTAATCGCCTTTAATATTTTTAATATAAATTTCAGTAATTAATTTTAATATAAAAAAAATTAAATAGATTGACAATTGGAATTAATATTGATAGTATTAATGAAATAAAGAATTTGGAGGTATATAAGTGATAAAAAAAATGTCTTTAAGGAAATAGTGATAAATTATAATTTATTGCATAGAAATATCTTGTTTAGATATTTTCCTTATGTTTTTTTGTTACTGATAATGCTTTTAATAAGATAATAGAGTGTGGAAATTATAATATATAATTATATATTATATTGTTTTTATATAACTAATATTTTTTAATAGATTAGTCACAGTAACTAAAAAGTTACTGTGACTTTTTTATATATTTTGTGTATCTAATATATTTTTATGAAATGCAGAAAACTGCAATTAAAGGAGTGTAAGATTATGAGTATTTCGTTATTAAAAGAAAAATCTTTTTTAAAAATTAGTGACTTCACCAAGGAGGAGTTAGAGGGACTTATTACGTTAAGCTCTCAATTAAAAAAAGAGAAATCTGTCAGGAACTGAGTTTCAAGCATTAAAAGGTAAAAACATTGCATTGATTTTTGAAAAAACATCTACAAGAACTCGTTGTGCTTTTGAAGTAGCAATTCAAGATCAAGGGGGAAAAGCTACTTACATCTATTCAGATGGAACTCAAATGAGAAAAAAAGAATCTATTAAAGATACTGCAAGGGTTCTTGGAAGATTTTACGATGGACTTGTTTACCGTGGTTATGGCCAAAATATTGTTGAAGAGCTAAGTAAATTCTCTGAAATTCCAACATTTAATGCTTTAACAGATGAGAGTCATCCTACACAAATAATTGGGGATTTTATGACTATACAAGAAAAGTTTGGAGAACTAAAAGGGATTAAGATGGCTTATATTGGTGATGGAAGAAATAACGTAGCTAATTCACTTCTAATAGGAGCAGCTAAGCTGGGATTAGATTTTAGATTAGTTGGACCTAAACAGTTATTCCCTAATAAAAATATTATAGAAAAGTGTAATGAACTAAATATTATTTCGCAGGGAAAACTGCTATTAACTGAGAATATTCAAGAAGGAATCCAAGATTGCAAAGTTATATACACTGATGTTTGGGTTTCTATGGGGGAGACATCTTCTATTTGGGAGGAGAGAATTAGAATTTTAAGCCCTTATCAAGTAAAAAGTGATTTTTCAAAATATTTAGATAAAGATTTTATATTTATGCATTGTTTACCAGCTTATCATAATTTGGAAACAGATATCTCTTTAGAAATATATGAGAAGTACGGAATAAAAGAGATGGAAGTTACAGAGGATATATTTGAGGGGGAACACTCAGTAGTTTTTGATCAGTCTGAAAATAGATTACACTCTATTAAAGCTATATTAGTTGCAACTTTAGGAAAAAATTAAAAGTAATAGAAATAAAAAATAGAGATTAGTGCTAATAGGACACTAATCTCTATTTAAATTAAGATAAAAACTATTCTTTAACTCCATGAGCTTGTAAGAATTCAATCATTTCAAGATTGTTAGCTTCAGTTGCTATGTTAAGGGCGCCTCTACCATAAGATTTATAGTTAGGATTAACCCCTTTTTTATAAAGAAGATTTATAATGTTTGTAGAATTATTAGCTACTGCTTTTAAATATACTTCACCTAAAATAACTTCCCCATCTGCATTTAACTCTTTTAAATTATAGTCATATTTAAGAAGGGAAATAATTTTATCTTCTTCACTAGCGTAGTATACAGGATAATTATTTTTTGAATCTTTAATTAAAGGAGAAACACCTTTTTTTAAAAGAGAATCAAGAATTTTTTTATCACCTGTAACTGATGCCCAAAAGATAGGACTCCATCCATCATCATCTGTTGCCTTAATATTCACCTTTTTTTCAATTAAAAGAAGTGAATAATTTGTAGGTTTTTTCTTTATAAAATTAATTAAAAGGGGCTCACCAAATTCATTTTTAATATTTAAGTTTGCGTTGTTTTTGACAAAAATTTTCAGAGCACTAAGACTCTTTACTTTAAAAATACTAAATTTTTTGTCTGGATCTACCCCTTTACTTAAAAGCAATTCAATACTCTTAAGAGAATCTTTCATAACAGAATAATCTAACAAAGAAAGAGAATCCCTATTTTTATAATTAATAGGGAACCCTTGAGATAAAGATTGGGAAAGAGCAACATTATCATCAATTAGAATGCTATTATACACATCTAATGCATTAATTGTTTGCTTTTTTTCACCATTACTACAACCAGCTAGAAAAATTAAAACAATAAATATAACGATATGAGCTCTTTTAATCATAGATTACCCCTTCTTTTCGTTTTTCTTTCTTTCGTTTTCACTTAAATGTCTTTTTCTTATTCTTATGAAGTTTGGAGTTACTTCTACTAATTCATCATCAGCGATATACTCTAAAGCTTGCTCAAGAGACATTTTTCTTGGAGATGCTAATTTAATAGCGTCGTCAGATCCAGATGCTCTCATATTTGTAAGTTTTTTCATTTTACAAACGTTAACAACTAGGTCGTTCTCTCTGTTGTGCTCTCCAATTATCATACCTTCGTAAACTTCTACACCTGGATCGTGGAACATGATTCCTCTATCTTGTAAGTTTCCTAATGCATATGCAATTGTTTTACCAGTTTCTAAAGAGATTAAAACTCCTTTGTTTCTAGCTGGGATATCCCCTTTGTAGATTTCGAAATCATAGAAAGAGTGATTTAAGATTCCAGATCCTTTTGTATCTGTTAAGAATTCACTTCTATAACCGATAAGTCCTCTTGCAGGAATTTTGAACTCTAAACGAGTATACCCGTCAGTTCCAGGATTCATAGTAACTAATTCTCCTTTTCTTTTTCCTAATTTTTCTATAACAACACCTGTAAAGTTATCATCAACATCAATTACAGCAAGTTCGATTGGCTCAAAAGTTACTCCATCGATATCCTTGAATATAACTCTTGGTCTAGAAACTGCAACTTCGTATCCTTCTCTTCTCATGTTTTCTAAAAGTATAGAAAGTTGAAGCTCTCCTCTACCTTTAACAACGAAAGCGTCAGCAGATTCAGTAGCTTCTACTCTCATACTTACGTTTCCTTGTAATTCTTTTTGTAATCTATCCCAGATATTTCTAGAAGTAACAAATTTACCGTCTTTTCCAACGAATGGAGAGTCATTTACCATGAATGTCATAGCAAGTGTAGGCTCATCTATATCGATAAGAGGTAAAGCTTTTGGATTTAATGCATCAGCAATTGTCTCTCCAATATCAATGTTAGGAAGTCCAGCTATTGATACGATATCTCCAGCAGAAGCTTCAAGAACCTCAACCTTTTTTAATCCTTCGTAACCGTAGATTACAGATACTTTACCTTTAACTTGTTTTCCATCTCTTTTTATTAATATAACTTCTTGGTTCTTTTTAACTGTACCATTATAAACTCTACCTACAGCTATTTTACCAACATAGTTATCATATTCAATGTTAGCGATTAAGAATTGTAAATCTTCCTCTTTAGTTCCCTCAGGATCAGGTACATGCTCAATAATAGTTTCAAATAATGGAATCATATTGTCGCTTGTATCGTTTAAGTTTAATTTAGCAAATCCACCTCTACCAGAAGCATAAACTACTGGGAATTCTAATTGGTGCTCATTAGCATTTAATTCTAAGAATAAGTCATATATAGTATATAAAACTTCTTCAGGAGTTGCATTTGGTCTATCGATTTTGTTAACAACAACGATAGGTCTATGTCCTTGCTCTAAAGCTTTCTTTAAAACGTATTTTGTTTGAGGCATTGTTCCCTCGAACGCGTCAACTAGTAATATAACAGAGTCAACCATTTTCATGATTCTTTGTACTTCTCCACCGAAGTCAGCATGTCCTGGAGTATCAACTATGTTAATTTTATAATCTTTATAGTGAACAGAGGCATTTTTAGCGAATATAGTGATTCCTCTTTCTTTTTCGATATCGTTAGAGTCCATTACTCTTTCTGCAACACTTTCAAGTTCGTGAGCTCCGAATACTCCTGCTTGTCTTAATAGGCAGTCAACTAGTGTTGTTTTACCGTGGTCTACGTGAGCTATAATAGCTACATTTTTAATTTTCATTAAACACTTCCTTTATTTTAATTTTATATTTTTGAACATTTATAACCGTTAAATTCTGATTAAAAATATTTATAACCTTTTAATCTGTTTTTTTCTATACTTCCAAGTCCAATAAACTCATCTTTATAGTAGACAGAATATAATCCATCTAATCCAGTGAAAGAGAAGCTATTTCCATTTCTATAATATTTTAGGTGCTCCTCTGTGATGATTTCTATTTTAGGATAATTAAAATAGTTTTCAACACTAAACATAAAGTCAAAATTTGACTCGTTGCACATATTTTCAATCTCTTCTAAAGTATAACATTTAGAAAGAGGGGTATCTCCAACTCTTGTTCTATTAAGAGCAGTCATTGTAGCGTAAACTTCTAAAGTTTCTCCAATATCATAGATAAGTGAACGAATATATGTTCCTTTTGAAACAGAACAGAATAACTCGCCAGATTTACCATTAAAGCTTTCTAAAGTAAGATTTGTAATTTCAACATCTCTCTCTTTTCTTTCAATAACGATTCCTTCCCTAGCCAAATCATAAAGCCTCTTTCCATCTACTTTTAAGGCAGAATACATAGGTGGCACTTGTTTTATTTTCCCTTTAAAATTATCTAAGACTTTTTCTAAATCATCTTTATTAATGACTTCAAAATCTTTTTTAGCAATAATAGTTCCTTCAGTATCGTAAGTATCCGTTTTATAACCAAGATCAAAGCCAGCTAGATAATCCTTATCTTTACCTTCAAGGTCTTGAACCATTTTAGTAGCTCTTCCAACACAGATAATCATAACACCTGTAGCTAGAGGATCAAGGGTTCCAGTATGTCCTATTCTCTTTTCTTTTAATAGTTTTTTTAGCTTTCTTACAACATCAAAGGAAGTTATTCCCTTAGGTTTATTTATACATATAATACCATCCAAAAATATCAACTCCCAAAAAAATACATATTCATTATTATAACACAATACATAGTTTTTTGAAATATCTTTTATTGAACAGTCATAATAAAAAATAAAGAGATATGCACTATCTCTTTATTTTTCTAGTGTTTACATGTAAAAATAAGTTAAAAAAAATTTTTTATTTTTTTTATTTTACAATTGTATTAGTTGTTTTTTGTTTTTTCGAAGCTATATCTGTTACTAGCATTCCATAAAATATATTCTTTTAGACCTAAATCATTAAGAGCTTTTATTTGAGCTTTAACTTCAGGAACACCATAGTTAATATGCCCTTTAACCCAACGAGCAGTAAAATCTTGTATCCATGTTCTTATAATAGCAGGTGTATCAATATTGTTATCTCTATTTAATGAGTCTCTAGTTGAACCATAAACTGTTTTATAAGGTTCAGCATCTGGAATTTTTGTTCCATATGTTCCATTTGCAAAGTGACTTGGATAAACCATTGGGCAAATATAGTCAACAGCATTAGATGCAGCTTCCCAATATTGTCCAAGAGCCATATCATCTGGAGATGTACCTACTTGACCATAAACGTCAGCAGCAGTATATACTTCTAAAGGTGATAGTTGCTTATATGCTTCTTTTAAATATCTTTGAATTGCAACTGGTTTACTCTCTCCATTAGGATTTCTATAATCTAAATAAGGATCTAATTTTCCACCATTAGATGCAGGGAATCTAACATAGTCAAATTGAATTTCATTAAATCCAGCTTTAGCAGCTTCCTTAGCAACATCTATATTATATTGCCATAAACTTCTATCATGAGCAGAAACCCAAATTAATCCATCAGCATTAGTAAATGGTTTTCCAGTTCTTTTGTCTAAGATAGTTTTGTTAGCTTTAGTTTTTGCATAAGTAGGATCTTTAAAAGATACTATTCTTGCTATTAAATAAATATTATTCTTTTTAAGTTTTGCTATTGTTGGAGCAATGTCTTTAAATGGTGATCTAGTATCTGAAGGGATACCATTTTTTTCAACAACATTAGGCATTTTCCATAGTAGGTGACCATCATCATTTTTTACATCAATAACGAACGCGTTAATTTCAGTTTTATTTGCAAGGTCAATAAGTCTATCTAAACTTTTTGTAACAGATAGAGATGTTGCAGAAACATAGATACCTTTAACTGCAACTCTAGGGTTACTCTTATAATTTTTCTTAGGCATAGGAGTAAAGTCAAGTTGAGACCAATTTTTTGGTAATGTATCAGTTATTTTATCTGTTAATGCATTACTTTTTACCCATCCAGTTGAAACTTTTTTATCTTTTTTATATTTTATTTTAGAATATTTTACTGGATTTTTTTCTCCAACAGTCTTCTCTTCTAAAACAGTTACTCTAGTATTTATTCTTAAGTAATCTGATTTTTTTTCTATACCAGGAGTTTCAGTAACTTTTAAGTTATGAACTTTTGTAAAATCATATTGAGATTTATCAGCAACATTAGAAACAGGTTCTTCAGGAGTTTCATCTACAATTTTAGAAACCTCTTCACGTGATTCAGGAACAACAGCAGAATTTTGAGGCTCTGTAGTCTCCTCAGTTTTTCCTGACTCTTCTTTTGAGATTGTTTCCTCTTTTAAAGGAGTAGTTTTTGAATCAAGAGTTGGTTCAGGAACTGCAACTTCTTGCTCTTTAATAGGAGCAATTTCTTTCTTTACAGGTGTCTCTTTAGGTGAATCAACAATTTTAGAAACTTTGCTCGTCGAACCTTTTTCTTCAACAAATTGACCTTGTATAACTTTTACCTCTGTTACATATTCGCTACCATAACTACTTAAAGTAAGTAAAGTTAGAAGAGTAGCACATAGAATTTTTTTCACTAAAATACCTCCAAACAATATATTTAAAATTAATTTATAAGACCGTTTTATATTATACGACTATATCTCTTGACGTCCTTCTAATGCTCTAGAAATTGTTGCTGAGTCCGCATGTTCAATATTACCACCAATAGGTATTCCACTAGCAATACGAGTAATTTTTATATTAAAATCTTTTAATAATTTATACAGATAAAGTGTTGTAGTTTCCCCTTCTAAATCAGGATTGATGGCAATTATAATTTCAGTTATATTATCACTTGCTACTCTTTTAATAAGAGATTCTAAGTTTAGCTTATTAGGTGTGATGCCTTTTAAAGGAGCTAGTTTACCACCTAAAACATGATATACACCTTTAAATTTACCAGTTTTTTCAAAAGAAATAATATCTCTACTATCTTCAACTATGCATAAAATAGATTTATCACGGAATTCACTAGCACATATAGAACATTGATTTTTTTCGGATAAATTACCACAAGTAGCACATTTTTTTATAGTTTGTTTAGCTTCTAGAATTGTATTTGAAAATTTAACAGCCTCTTGCATGCTTAAATTAAGCATATGAAAGGCTATTCTAGTTGCACTTTTTCTTCCAATTCCAGGCAACTTATTCAGTTC
>JBOFJQ010000025.1:0-51780 GCA_051656905.1 Fusobacteriaceae bacterium
AGGAAATAAAGAAAAAGGGGAGGAGATACTTAAAAATGTTGATTTTAGCAATTGATACTTCTACGAAAGTAGGTGCAGTAGCTATTTATTCCCAAGATAAAGGTGTAATAGCAGAGATAATTTTAAACTGTGGAAATAATCATTCTGAAAATATTATGAATGCAGTCGATGGGCTTTTTAAAATTTCTAAATATTCAATTAAAGATATAGATAAAGTAGCTGTAAGCATAGGCCCTGGTTCTTTTACAGGAATTAGAATCGGAGTTGGAATAGCTAAAGGTTTAGCGTATTCTCTAGGAAAACCAATTATAGGTGTAAACACACTGGATATAATTGCGAATTTATCAACTGTTGTAGATAATGATATAAAAGTTATATCTATGATAGATGCAAGAAAAGAGAGAGTTTACTACGGTGTTTATAATAAACTACAGGATAATTTAGAATTAGAAAAAGATTATTGTGACGGAGAAATAAGAGAGATATTAACAGAGTATAAAAATAATAAAGTTTTATTTTTAGGAGATGGAGCAATTAACTACAAAGAAATAATAAAAGAAGAGATGGGGGGGAATGCATTTTTTGCTAAAAATTCACTATCTATTCCAAGAGCTTCTATACTAGCTGAAATATCATTAGGAAAAGAGAATAATAATTTAATTACATTAGAACCTTACTATATTAGTAAATCTCAAGCTGAAAGAAAGGTTACAAGCGAAAACTAAACTATTCAAAGTTTTGTTTATGGAATTTATTGGGGGAAATATGGATAAGATTTTAGAAAATAAAAAAATGAATTTTGATTCAGAAACCTATGAAGGGTTAACACTGCTTATATTTTGTGCTGAATGGTGTGGACCATGTAAAATAATAATGGCCTTAGTTGAAGATTTAGAGAAAGAAACTGATAATGTTTATATTGTTAACGTTGATGAAAATCCTTTGATTGTAGAAAAGTACGGGGTAAAAAGTGTACCAACGATACTGTTTTTTAAAGATAAAAATTTAGTGGAGACATTAGTTGGATATAGAAATAGAAATGAACTAATGGAAAAAATACAATTATTGAAACAATAAAATAGTGGGGAAAAAAATATAAAATGGGGGAGCTTAGTGAAAAAAGATAATCGAAAAAATTTGTTATTAGGAGCTTTTTTAGTAGTAGCTATAACAACGTTTACTGAGAATGTGGTAGATGTTGATTTAAATGCAGATACATTAGTTTCAACAGAAGGATTAGAAGCTAATTATGGTGATCTTCAACTAAATGTTTTTGAGACAAGAAGAGATAAAGAAAAAGGTATGATATATATTGAGAAACCATTTAATGCTAAATTAAAAGATCCTAATAATAGGGGTTATTTAAAAGCTGAAAAGGGAAATATAACTGAAGATGGAAAGAATGGAGATTTTTATAATGCTTTTGGATATATTGATGTAAGCAGTGCTACTTATGCAGATTACCCTAATGAAAAGGTGTACTACGGTGGAAAAAAAATAGAGTATAGAAATGGAAATACTTTATTAACAAACGGTTGGTTTACAACAGATCCAAAAATTAGAAAAGTTGAAAATAATGACCCTAAAAAAGTAGGTTACCATCTTATATCTGAAACAACATACATAGAACCAGATAAGCAGATAACATTTAAAAATATTGATTTTTATAAAGGTGATACAAGTTACCTTCCTTTTGAATTTCCATGGTTTAGACAGAATATAAGACCTACATCTTTAGTGCCTTTATTTCCAACATATGTATCAGGTGATGATGATTTTGGATTCGCTACTTCATGGGGAACTTTATGGGGAAATAAAGATGATAAATATAAGGGTGGATTCGCTCCTAAAATATCTGACAAACAGGGATTAATGGTTGGAAGAATGGAGCACTGGTATAAGACTGATGACTTCGGATCAATGAAGTGGAATATGAATGATACTCAAGTTCTAAAGAAAAAAGATAGCGATGTTGACAAGAGATACCAGAATGAATTTATTCATAAGTACTCAGGAGAGTATGGAAGTTTTGATATGAATATTTTAAGTGGAACTAATAATAATATTTCAGCTTTAGATAGTATAATAGATGATAAAAAAGATACTAACTTTTTCTCAAAAGGGCCTGGGAAAGGTCATGAAGTAAAAAAAACAGATAGAAATGAGTTTATTAATTTAGAAACAGAGTTAAAAGGAATGGGGAAAGATAAAGACATAAATTTTACATCTAAAATAAAGCAAGTTACAGATAAAGATGCTTATGATCTTATGTTATATGATGAACTTGATAATGCTAATAATATGCCAGGAGTTACCAATGGTACACTGGGTGGAGCAAGTGGATCATCTCTTTATACTAACTTAGGTTTATATAAAGATAATGATAACTATAAAGTTGGAGGTTACTATAACTATTTAAAAGAGATGGCTCCAGGGTCAACAGGGCTAGATAGAAGTAAAGATGAAAGCTATGGTTTTGAAGTTTTTGATAAAAGAAATAAACTTCATGCTAACTATGATAAATCAACTAGAGATAAATATAGAAAGTTAACATTCATGGAGCAAAATGAAGATTTAAAACCACAGTTGTTTACAAATAGAGGAGAATCTTTAAGTAGTACATTAACAGGGCAATATGGAGACTATACAGTTCAATCAATACCTGAGTATGATAAATATAACAGTGAAACATTTAAATTTACAGCAGGAGAGTATTCTGTAGGAAGTTTTGATAGCATTTCTGGAGCTGACGTAAAGAAAATTGAAAATGAACTATCTTATTTACAGGATGCAACAAGAGATACAGTACAGTATAGAAAATCTTCTGATACTTCTTATCAAGGTAGAGCTACGAGAGGAAGAGATAATGAGTATAATAGATATGAAAACATTGTAGAGGAAAGAGCAACAGAGAGTAGAGGTTGGTCAAGTTTATACAATAAAGATTTCGCTTTCACACTAGGTGGAGGAACAGAAAAAAGTAGAATAAAAGATAGAGAAGGTATCTATAACTATGAATATGGAGATAGAGACAAAGAAGGAAAAGGATATAAGAAATATGAATATGAATCAGAATTCGTAGATTATAAACTTGAGAAAAAACCATTTGAAATAGGTTCTTTTGGTAAAATCGGAGCTTATGCAGGTGGAAGATATGATAAATATTCAGATCAATATGTAACAGGTGTTGACAAAAATGATCTTGCAGAAAATTCAACTAGAACTGATTTAGGATTTACTCACAGTGTAGATTTATTAAAGGGTAAAGGAAATAAATTAGGAAATGATTTTGGATATTCATACCAAAACTATAACGAAGAAAATGAACTATTTAAACATAAAGAAAACTTTAATAAGTTTGAAGACACAGTTAGATTTGACACATCATCAGTAGATGGAGTTTATAAGGTTAACTATGATATGGTTGATAGTGCAAGTACAGGAGATAAGAAAAATACTGTATTACAAAATAGTTTAGATTTAGATTTAGCTCGTGATCAAAAGCTAAAACTTACTTATGGAACAAATGAGAGATTTACAAATGATAATGAACCTGAAGAGAATAAAAATGATTTAAGTTATAAAAATTATGGATTTAATTATAAATATAAGCAACACACTTTTGATTATAAGAGACAAGAGATAGATTATGAGATTTGGAAAATAGAAAATACAGATGACTCTTTTGAAGAGATTAAAATGGATACATATACATATTCATATGATTTTGAAGATAGAGATAGACTTACTTTAAATTATATTAATGGTAGTGACACAAGAGATAACTATACTAGAGATATAAAAGAGATAGATACTGATAAGAAAATGTATGGAGTATCTTACTTAGATTATGGTCCACGTTATGAAAATAAATATTCTGCTAATTATGGTAGAAATAGATATAATGGACAAGCTTCATACGATGAAAAGAATGCTAACTCTTTATCTTATTCAACTGATACTTATGGACTTGGATATTCATTCTTAGATAAGAGCATGGATCCAGAATTTTTAAAAACATATGCTTTAAAAGAGTTTGATAAAGATGAAGAAAACCTAACTACTGAAGATTTAGATAAAGCAGCATATATATTAAAAGAGCGTCAACAACAAAGAAAAGACGGTATTCAGAAGTTTAATTTAACTGAATCTTGGAAGAGACCAGAAGCCTTTACAGGGGATTATAACCGTAAATTCTCAATTAATGGATATGCAGAAAAAAATAAAGATAAGTATGATCAGACAGGAGATTTTGTTGATTCACTGGAAGATGTAGGATTTAATGTTGGATATTCTCAAAGAAGAATTGGTATAGGATTTGGATATTCTAAAGAGGTAAATAACAAAGGGGCATGGCTTGGTAGACCTGGAACAGAAAAGCAAAGTAGTGATATTGATGACGAGTATAGAGTAATGCTTAATATGAAAATAGGTAAACCAAGTGAAGGTTATAGAGTAACTGCTTATGGAAAGCTAGAAAAAGATTACTATTATGATGACAATGGTCCAGGGGAAAGTAAAAATGCAAGAACTATCGGAGTTGAACTAGGAAAAGAGATGGGATACTATGAGTGGTCAATTGCATACTATACAGAGTATGATTTTGGTAAGAGAGATAACGAATGGAAAGTAGCTCTGCAATTTGCATTGTTAACATTCCCAGATATGCCTCTTTTTGGAATCGGAGCTAAACAAAATGCTGGAGATAATTCGAAAAGTCCAATATCATCAGTTTTAAGCGGTATTAAAGCTACTGATGTTGATTTTGACGATAATTAATATTGACAATTAAATAAATTTACTGTAAACTTTACAGAAGAATAGTTGAAATATACTATCATTTTCTTAAGTAAATTAAAGGAGTTGTATTTTTATGTTAAGAGTGACTACCACTACCACGAATACTTTTTACAGATTGGGTCTAGTGAGATAATTATTATCAAAATAGACACAAATCTTTTTGAGTTATCTTAAAGTGTCTATAGTGGTTGCTTGTAATTAAATATACAATTTTGTATATATACCATTTAGGCTCTTTAGCTTAAATGGTATTTTTTTTCACAAATACTTAAGAGTGAAACAGAGATAAAGATATGTATATTATCAAAAATAAAAAATTAAATTTAAATATAGGGGTGTTAAAAATGAAGATAATGTTACCAAGTGGAGATTCAATGATTTTTGAAGAAAAAGTTAACATGTTTGAAATAGCTAAAAAAATTAGTAGCTCATTAGCTAAAAAATCTGTAGGAGCAAAAGTTGACGGTGAATTTGTTGACATGAGCTATATCTTAGATAGAGATGCAAATGTTGAGCTAATAACAATAGATTCTCCAGAGGGAGAAGAGATAGTAAGACACTCTACAGCTCACTTAATGGCTCATGCTGTTACAAGATTATTCCCAGAAACAAAAGTAGCAATAGGACCAGCTATAGAAAATGGATTTTATTATGACTTTGATCCAAAAGAGCAATTCACAGATGAAGATTTAGTAAAAATTGAAGCTGAAATGAAAAAAATAGCTAAAGAAAATATAAAAATAGAAAGACTAATGATGACTCGTGAAGATGCAATAGAGCATTTCAAAGGGTTAGGAGAGATATATAAAGTTGAGATTATTGAACAAATAGCTAAGGGAGAAATGTTATCTTTCTATAAGCAACAAGACTTTATGGATCTTTGCCGTGGACCTCACGTACCATCGACTTCTTACTTAAAAAGTTTCAAACTTAAAAGTTTAGCAGGAGCTTACTGGAGAGGAGATTCTAAAAATAAAATGTTACAAAGAATATATGGACTTGCTTTCTCTGATGATCAAAGATTAAAAGATCACCTAATATTCTTAGAAGAAGCTGAAAAAAGAGACCATAGAAAAATAGGAAAAGAGTTAGATTTATTCTTTATGAGTGAGTATGGACCAGGATTCCCATTCTTCTTACCAAAAGGTATGGTTATGAGAAACGTTCTTATAGATTTATGGAGAAAAGAGCATGAAAAAGCTGGTTATGAGCAGATTCAAACTCCTATAATGTTAAACAAAGAATTATGGGAAACATCAGGACACTGGTTTAACTATAGAGAAAACATGTATACTTCAGAAATTGATGAGCAAGAGTTTGCTATAAAACCAATGAACTGTCCAGGTGGAATGCTTGCATATAAGCACCATATACACTCATATAAAGAGTTACCAATTAGAACTGGAGAATTAGGTCAAGTACATAGACATGAGTTCTCAGGAGCCTTACATGGATTAATGAGAGTTAGAACATTTACACAGGATGATGCTCATATCTTTATGAGACCAGATCAGATAGAAGAAGAGATAATTGGAGTAATTAACCTTATAGATAAATTCTATAAAGGATTATTTGGATTTGAATATGCAATAGAGTTATCAACAAGACCTGAAAATTCTATAGGATCTCAAGAAATATGGGATACTTCAGAAGCTGCTCTTGCAGCTGCATTAAAGAAAGTTGGAAGAGATTTCAAAATTAATGCTGGAGATGGAGCATTTTATGGTCCAAAACTAGACTTTAAAATTAAAGATGCAATAGGAAGAGTTTGGCAATGTGGAACAGTTCAACTTGACTTAAACTTACCAGAGAGATTCGATTTATCATATATTGGAGAAGATGGAGAAAAACATAGACCAGTAATGATTCATAGAGTTGTTTATGGTTCTATAGAAAGATTTATGGGGATATTAATGGAGCACTATGCAGGAGCATTCCCACTATGGCTTGCACCAACTCAAGTAAAAGTATTAACACTTAATGATGAGGTAATATCTTATGCTAAAGAAGTAGTTGAACAATTAAAAGAAAAGGGAATAAGAGCTGAGCTTGATGATAGAGCTGAATCAATTGGATATAAAATTAGAGAAGCTAATGGAAAATATAAGATTCCAGTTCAAATTATCATAGGAAAAGAGGAATTAGAAAAGCAAACTGTAAATGTAAGAAGAAGAGGATCACAGGATCAAGTTTCTTATAACTTATGCAACTTTATAGAAGAAATTACTGAAGAAGCAAGAATTAAATTTGATAAATAATAAATATTTATTATTAGAGATTAAATACTAAAATAAAAAGTGGAGGATTAAAAGTGGCAGGACACAGTAAATGGAACAACATCAAACACAGAAAAGGGGCTCAAGATAAAAAAAGAGCATCAGTGTTTACAAAAATAGGAAGAGAGATAACTATCGCAGCTAAAGAAGGTGGTGGAGATCCAGGATTTAACCCTAGATTAAGACTTGCAATAGAAAAAGCTAAATCAGCAAACATGACTAAGGACGTTCTTGAAAGAGCAATTAAGAAGGGAACAGGAGAGTTAGCTGGGGATGAAATGATGGAAATCAGATACGAGGGGTATGGACCTTGTGGAACAGCTTTCATTGTTGAGTGTGTAACTGACAATAAAAATAGAACAGCTGGAGAAGTAAGAGCTGCTTTTACTAAAAAAGGTGGAAATTTAGGAACTGATGGTGCTGTATCTTGGAAATTTAAAAAAGTTGGACTTATCACAGTATCAGCAAAAGGATTAGATTCTGATGAATTTATGATGGCAGCTTTAGAAGCTGGAGCAGAGGATGTTA
This sequence comes from Fusobacteriaceae bacterium, assembly GCA_051656905.1. Taxonomy (GTDB): domain Bacteria; phylum Fusobacteriota; class Fusobacteriia; order Fusobacteriales; family Fusobacteriaceae; genus JAGNZR01. The sequence continues at coordinate 7,605 of JBOFJQ010000025.1, forward strand.
AAATGGAAGATGAGTTATTTGAAATAATAACTGATTTTACAGAGTTCCAAACTGTTTTAGGAAACCTAACTACAGCAGGATTTAAGTATGAAGATGCAGAAATAACAATGTTACCTGATAATAAAGTTGATATTACTGATTTAGATACAGCTAAAAAAGTTATGTTTTTATTCGATACATTAGATGAATTAGATGATGTTCAAGATGTTTATGCAGATTTTGATATTCCTGATGATATTTTAGAAAAATTATAATAAAAAATAAAAAAGTTAGGAGGCAGATGCAAATTTGTCTTCTAACTTTTTTATTTTAAGTATATTTTTTTTACTTTATAATGTAGAATATGAGAATAAAGTTATAATAAAAATAAAAGGGGGATTATGATATAGAATTCTATATCATATAAAAAATATGAATATTTTATTTGTAGGAATAGGAAATATGGGTGGTTCAATTTTAAAATCATTACTTAAATCTAAAAATGAAAATATACAAAAGAACTCTTACTATGTAGCTAAAAAATCTCAAAAAACTTATGATAATATGAAAGAGAATGGACCTATTATGCCTTTTGATTCTCTTGTAAAAGAAAATATGAATATAATTTTTATAGGAGTAAAACCTTATCAGATAGAGGAAGCAATAAGTGAGCATTTGAAAAATGCTAATACTTCTCAGTTATTTGTCTCTATGGCAGCAGGAGTAACAATAGAAAAATTAGAAAAGTTATTAGGAAATGATAAAAAAATAATAAGAATAATGCCAAATATTCCAATATTAGTTGGAGAGGGAATGACTTCTATTACACCAAATAAAAATATTGAACCTGAGGATATTAAAAAAATAGAATTTTTATTAAGTGAAAGCTCAAAGTGCTCAATACTTCCAGAAAATAAAATTGATGCTTTCATAGGAATGGCAGGAAGCTCACCAGCCTTTGGATACATATTTTTAGAGGCTATGTCAGATGCTGGAGTTAAATATGGGTTAACTCGTGAAGAAAGCTATTATTTTGCCTCTCAAGCTCTTATAGGAGCAGGGAAAATGGTTTTAGAGAATAAAACTAACCCTGGAATACTGAAAGATGCAGTTTGTTCCCCTGGGGGAACTACAATTGTAGGAGTATGTACTTTAGAAGAGGAAGGATTTAGAAATTCTGTTATAAAAGCAGTTTCAAAAACTATAGAAAAATCAATTGAGCTTAGCAAGAAATAGAAGTAAAAAAATGGATAGATCCTTAATCTATCCATTTTTTATTAATTAGAAATTGTGGTGAATTTTGTTTTTATATCTATTAGCAGTGGAAACTCTTTAATAGTTCCATTGTTATTTTTTAAATATTCAATACATTCATCTCTTACAAGTTTTATAGTTTTTACATCATGAATAATATCTATAAATTTAAAATCTGTAACACCACTTTGTCTTACACCGAAAATTTCACCGGGTTTTCTAAGTTTTAAATCCTCTTCAGCAATCTTAAATCCATCATTGGTAGACTCCATAATTTCCATTCTAGCAATTGAGGTCTCATTTTTAGTATCGGATATTAAAAAACAATAAGATTGATGCTCCCCTCTTCCTACTCTACCTCTTAGTTGATGAAGAGAAGAAAGTCCAAATCTTTCAGAGTTATTAATTACAATAATAGAAGCATTAGGAACATTAACTCCAACTTCAACAACAGTAGTAGAGACAATAATATCAACAATACCATTTTTAAAATCTTCCATAACGGAATCTTTTTCTTTTGAAGAAAGTTTTCCATGAAGAATTCCTATTTTAAAATCTTTTAAATACTTAGACACTTCTTCTGAAAGATCAATAATTGACTTTAAAGATGATTTTTCAGATTCTTCAATTAAAGGAACTATGAAATATGCTTGTCTCCCTTCACTAAGTTTTTTATGAATGAAATCATACATTTTTTTTATATCATTTTCAGAATTTAGGTGTTTAGTCTTTATAGATTTTCTTCCAGGGGGAAGTTCATTTATAATAGATAGATCTAAATCACCGTAAATGCTGAGTGCAAGGGATCTTGGAATAGGGGTAGCACTCATAACAATAAGATTAGCAAGGACTCCTTTATCTCTAATTATCTTTCTTTGTTCAACTCCAAATCTATGCTGTTCATCAATAACAATCAAACCTAGTTTTTTAAATTGTACGCTCTCTTGAATAAGGGAGTGTGTACCAACAATAATATCAACATCTCCATTCTTTACAGCTTCTACAATTTCAAGCTTCTTTTTAGCAGTTAAACTACCTGTTAATAGCTGAATTTTCAAGCCTAAGGACTCGAAATCATGCTTATGCGACAGATAATGTTGAGTTGCTAAGATTTCAGTAGGTGCCATAATAACCCCTTGATAAGAATTTTCAGCCATATAAAGGAGTAAAATCATAGATACAATTGTCTTTCCACTTCCAACATCACCTTGAATGAGACGATTTACAATTTTCCCTTGAGATAACTCTTTATGAATTTCAGTTACAATTTTCTTTTGAGAGTTTGTAAGTTGAAATTTTAGAGTAGATAAGAATTTTTTTACATATTCTTTTTTATCTTCTAAAATATAATTAGAGTGATTAGAAGTATCAACACTGTAACGGGAACTTAAAATTCCCATCTCTAAAAGTAGTAACTCTTCCACTGCAAATCTTCTTTTAGCCCCTTCTAAACTTTTTTCATCACTGGGAAAATGGATGTTTTTAAGAGCTAAAACTCTGCTCATGAGCTTATATTTAAGAAGAATTTCATTTGGAATATTTTCAAGAAAAATTTTAGAAAAATCATTAAAAAAAATCTGAATATATTTTCTTAACATATTTTGTGAAATATCTATTGTGCTACTGTAAATAGGTAAAATTTCACCTTTATAAAAACTTGTATTTTGAGCAGAAACTAATTTAAATTCAGGATTAACCATTTTTAAACCAAAGTTACTGTGTTTAATAGTACCAATAAAATAGTATTCAGAACCTGATTTTAAAACTTTAGAAACATAAGGGGAACTAAACCAAGTAAGTTCAACAACTCCGCTACCATCAGAAATAGTAGCTCTCACAAGATTTTTTTTAGTTGGAGAGTATGAAAGATTAATATTAATAACCTCTCCTTTAATAACAGTATATTCATTGTCTTGAACTTCTGAAATAATTTTCATATTAGTCCTATTATCGTAACTTCTAGGAAAATAATAGAGTAAATCGTAAATGCTATTAATTCCTAATTTTTTTAATTTTTTCAAAAATTTAAAATCTTTGTCAGTAAATTTAGAAAAAGTAATCTCTGAAAAAGGTTTATGAATTATAGAATAAGTATTCATAGTAGTAAAAATTCACCTCCTAGATTTAAAAGGATATTATATATTTTATAGGTTTAGAATATATATTGCAATTATTTAAAAAGGTGTTCAAAAATTAATTTGAACACCTCAAGTATTTATTTTGCGTAATCTACAGCTCTAGTTTCTCTTAAAATTGTAACTTTAATTTGACCAGGATACTGCATAGTTTCCTCAATTTTCTTAGCCATTTCTCTAGCCATAATAGTAGCTTGATCATCACTAATAATTTCAGGATTAATTACTATTCTAATTTCTCTTCCAGCTTGAATAGCAAAAGACGATTCAACACCATCAAAAGATTTTGCAATCTCTTCAAGTGATTCCAGTCTCTTAATATAAGTAGAAAGAGTTTCTCTTCTTGCTCCAGGTCTTGAAGCAGAGATAGCATCTGATGCTTGAACTAATATAGCTTCAACAGATTCAAATTCAACTTCATTATGGTGAGCAGCAACAGCATTAAGCACAACTTGCTTTTCTCCAAATTTCTTTAAGAATTCAGCACCAATTAAGGCATGAGAAGTTTCGATGTCATGATCTAATACTTTTCCTACATCATGTAAAAGTCCAGCTCTTTTAGCAATTTCAGTGTCAGCACCGATTTCAGCAGCAATATTAGCTGAAAGTTTAGCAACTTCAATTGAGTGAACTAATATATTTTGTCCATAACTTGTTCTGAATTTTAATTTTCCAATAGTTTTAACAATTTCAGGATGCATACTAGAAATTCCTAACTCAATAAGAGCAGCTTCTCCTGAATCAATAATATCTTTTTCAACTTCTTTTTGAGCTTTAAGAACAATCTCTTCAATTTTTCCAGGATGGATTCTTCCATCTGTAATTAATTTTTCAATTGCAAGTCTAGCAGTTTCTCTTCTAACAACATCAAAACTTGATAAAACAACAGCTTCAGGAGTATCATCAATAATGATGTCAACACCAGTTAAAGCTTCGATAGCTCTGATATTTCTACCTTCTCTACCTATTATTCTACCTTTCATTTCATCGTTTGGTAAAGTTACAACTGAAACAGTTGCATCTACAACATATTCTGCTGAAGCTTTACTTATACAGTTAGAAAGGATTCTTTTTGAAATTCTCTCTTTCTCATCTTCAAGTTTATGTTCAAACTCTTTTATAGCAATAGCTGTATCATGAGTAAGTTCATTTTTAAGTTTAGCCATAAAAATTTCTTTTGCTTCTGATTTAGATAAACCAGCAATTTTTTGAAGTTCTACTTCTTGTTGTTGTCTAATTTTTTCTATATCTTGCTTTTTTTCTTCTAAATTCATAGAAATATTTTCAAGCTCATGTGATTTTAATTCAAGTTTTTCGATTTTCCCATCAAGAGTTTCCTCTTTTTTAGTAAGTCTACTTTCTTTTTGTAATAATTCATTTTTAGAATTTTTAATATCTTTTTCTGCTTCTTCTTTCATAAGATATATAGATTCTTTAGCTTTAAGCTCTAACTCTTTTTTCATAGCTGCAGCTTCTTTTTCTGTAGATTCTAAGATCTCTTTAGATTTTATTTGAGCCTTCATAACTTCATCTTCTAGATTATTAAGGTCAGCTATTTTTTTATCAATAACAGACTTTTTATAAATCATAGAAAAAATTATGGCAGCAGCAATAAAACCAGTACTCATTAATATAAAAAGTGTCATATTTTTTTCCTTTTAATAATTTTTTAGTTAAATTTATTAACCGCTTCCTCTTCAGTTTCATATATTTCAAATAATTCATCTAATCCAACCATTTCAAAAATAGTCTTGATGTGTTCGTTAAGTTTAACAAGTTTAATATCCCCACCTGCATTTTTAACTATTTTAAGTTTTCCTCTTAAGATCCCCATAGCTAAACTGTTAATGTGAACTAAATCTTCAAAATCAATTATAAATTTTACTGTGTCAGCTTCTACTAATTTAGATATTCTATCTTTTAGCTTAGGTGCAACTAAAGCATCTAACTCACCTATAATTTTAATAACCTTAATATCGTTTAGGTTTTTTTCAACAATTTCAAAATCTACTGTCATTTACTGATTAACCTCCCTTAGTTTTTTTTCTACTTTAAAGATGGTACCGTTGATTTTTTTTTCTATTTTAAAATCATCAGCTATAGCTCGGGCTAGAAAAAGACCCATTCCCCCCTCTTGTTTGCTAATCTTTGATTCGTCAAAGCCTAGTCCATTATCTTCAACGAGAAGTCGTATACTATCATTAGATTTACTAATTTCAATTATAATATCTCCAGGTTGATACTGATATCCATGCTCAACAACGTTTGTAGCTAGTTCATCAACAACAGATAAAAGTTGAAAAACCTCTTTAGGATCAATATGATGAAGTTCTAGGTAAGTTTTGACAAGAGCTCTAATAAGTGCAAGATTTTCTAAAGACGAAGGGATATTAATTTTTACTTCATTCTTTTTTAACATTACTTATCCCCTTTTTGTCGAATATCAATTATTTCCCACTTGTTATTTAAAAATTTATATGTGATTTCAAAATAAACAGTCTTCCCATTAGTAAGAAAAGCTATAGTATTAATAGCTGTATTGTTTATAAAAATAGGTTTTGAGTAAAGAATATCAATATTTGTAAAATCAGTGTTTTCAAGCTCAGTTAAAACGTAATTATTTCTAAGAGTATCATTAAAAAAAGGTTTTAATTCATCTATATTTCCGTCCTTCAAATGAACTTTAAACTGACTTAATTGATTGGTAAGAATAACTCTATCTTTATCTTCCAACGGTCTATTTGAAATATTAGAACAAGCAGTTAATAAAACAGTAAAAATCAGAATTAAAAGTCTTTTTAACATAATCTAACTCCTATAAATTTACTTAATTAAATAATATCATACAGTGGCTATTTTATCAAGGATAGATTCAAAGATATTTGCTATAATTTGTTTAAAATATCAGCAATAATTTCCGATTCAGAAAGTTCATCCATATTATACCATATATAATCTTTAGAATTTCTAAACCAAGTAAATTGTCTTTTTGCATAATGTCTAGAATTTTGCTTTATTTTTTCAATAGATTCCTCTAAAGTAATAAAGCCTTCTAAATAAGAAATTATCTCAGAATATCCTATGATATTAAGCATTTTTAAAGAATCTCCATACTTTTCAAAAAGAGAGGTAACTTCTTTAACAAGACCTTGTTCAACCATGATATCAACTCTCTGATTTATTCTTGAATAAAGATGCTCTCTATCTCTCTCTAAAGCTACTTTTAAGAATGTAAAATTGTTGTTTTTTATATTCTGTTTAGAAAGAGTAGAAAATTTGTCTTTTGAAATAAGACAAACCTCTAAAGCTCTTTCAACTTTCACTCTATTGTTAGGGTGAATGTTATTTGCAGCTTCTAAATCTAAGTTTTGAAGTTGAGTGTATAAATCCTCAGTTGTAATATTAGTGAAGGAAGCTCTTAATCCTTTATCTGCTGGTGGTAATTTAGAAAGACCCTCAGTAATAGAATCAAGATACAGACCTGTACCTCCAACAACAATAGGAAATATTTCTCTTTTTTCTAAATCTTTTAAAACTTTTTCACAATCAAGTTGAAAATCTCCCACAGAATATTTCTTTGTGGGAGTTAATATGTCTATTAAGTGATGTGGAATACCTGACATTTCATCACTTGTTATTTTTGCAGTACCAATATCTAACTCTTTAAAAACTTGAGCTGAATCAGATGAAATTATTTCACCCTTTAGAGCTTGAGCTAGTTTTATAGAGAGTGAAGTCTTACCGACCCCCGTAGGGCCGGCAATAGCTATTGCATCATATTTTCTTTTCATTTAACATCACTACTCTACGAATTCAAATTCAACATTTGCAATTCTTACAGTATCTCCATCTTGGATACCAGCATTACTCATAGCTTCTTCAAGTCCTAATGATTTCATCATGTGTAAGAAGTTAATAATAGACTCATCTTCAAGAGTAATAACATATTTAGCTAGAACATTATCAACAATTCTACCAGTAATTTCAAATACTCCCTCTTCAACCTCTTTAATAACATAGTCTTCATCTTGACCTTTAAGCTCACGAAGAACTTGTCTAATATCAGCTTCATCCTCTAAAGGTTCTCTTTTAATTTCTTGAATGATATCGTAAGACTTATAAAGAACCTCTTTGATTCCCTCATTTAAAATTACAGAAATAGGGTATACAAGATTTCCATCTTTTTCAACATGAGCTTTGAAAGCTTCATATTTTTCCATGTCCCATAATAAATCCATTTTATTTGCTAAAATTATCTGTTGTTTCTCAGAAAGTTTAGCTGAGAATTTTTTTAATTCACTATTAATTTGTTCGTAATCTGTGATAGGGTCTCTACCTTCTATTCCAGCAACGTCAACAATATGGAAAATCATTTTACATCTTTCTATATGACGTAAGAACTTGTGTCCTAATCCGATACCTTCGTGAGCTCCTTCAATAAGACCAGGAATATCAGCTATAACGAAAGATTTCCCCTCTTCAAGTCTAACAACTCCTAATTTTGGCTCAAGAGTAGTAAAGTGGTAGCTTCCAACTTTAGAGTTAGCAGCTGAAACTTTATTGATGAAACTTGATTTTCCAACTGAAGGGTATCCAACAAGTGCAACGTCAGCAATAAGTTTAAGTTCTAACTTAATTCTTATCTCGTCTCCTGCTCTACCTTTTCCAGCAATTTTAGGTGCTTTTCTAACAGAGTTTTTAAAGTGAACGTTACCAGCTCCACCTTTTCCACCTTTTAGTAAAACTCTAGTTTCGTGAGTTTCAGCTAAATCAAGTAAAAGTCTTCCTGATTCAGCATCTCTTACTTGAGTTCCCACTGGAACTCTTATAATTAGAGATTCACCAGTTCTACCGTGCATCTGCTTTTTAGCTCCGTTAACTCCATTTTCAGCTTTAAATATTTTTTTGAATTTAAAATCAATTAAAGTATTGATGTTAGGGTCAGCAAGGAAAACGATATCTCCACCTTTTCCACCGTCACCACCATCTGGTCCTCCGAATTGGATACATTTTTCTCTTCTGAAAGTAGCAGCACCATCACCACCATCACCTGCTTTTATTGTTACAATAACCTCATCTATAAACATAATCAAACTCCCTTTTTATTTTAATTTTAAAGAAACTTCATTTAAGATTTCTTTATAATAGTTTATTTTTATTGAATCATTAGATTTTACTACTTTTACGAGTTTTTTTCAAGTAAAAGATTTCCTCAAAGCTTTAAAAAAAATAAATAAAATCAATTGAAAAGTTATATAAAACAGGGAAAAAGCCAATGGAATGTGTTATAATTACATAATAAGGTTGTTAAAAATGAGGTGGATAAATGTTTAAGATAGAAAAGGGAAGTCCTTTACTGGGGTCAAATGTTTCAAATAACGGAGTAAACTTTGGGATATATTCAAAACATGCTACTAAAGTTGTATTAAATATTTTTGATGATGAAAATTCAAGCCAGGTGCTTTTTTCTTGTGAATTAAATTCTAAAACAAATAGAACAGGGGATGTGTGGCATATTTTTTTAGAGGGGATTAAAAAAAATATGTTTTATACTTGGCAAATAGGTGGTCCTACAATAGCTAACGAGGGGCAAATTTTTGATTTTGAAAATCATTTGTTAGATCCTTATTCAAGAATATATACAAAAAATATTGAAATGAAAAATAGAAAAAATGTTGTTGTTGATGATAAAATTTTTGATAGATATATAAAAAGACCAAAAATAAATAAAGCTGATGAAATAGTTTATGAGCTGCACATATCACTTTTTACAAAATCAGAAACCTCTATGGTATCCAAAGGGGGGACAATAAAAGGATTAATAGAGAAATTGGATTATTTAAAAGAATTAGGAGTAACAACTATAGAACTTTTACCTATATTTGAATTCGATGATTATTCAGTTGGAAAAAATGAAAAAACAGGGGAGCAATTACTTAATATTTGGGGATATAATCCAATAGGGTTTTTTGCACTAACCAATAAATACACTTCTGTAGAAAAGAGCAATTTACAGTATTATGAAGCTGTTCTAAAAGAGTTTATAGAGTTTGTTGATACAGCTCATGAAAAAGGTTTGGAAATTATTTTGGATGTTGTATATAACCACACTGCAGAAGGGAACGGGGATGGATTTGTATATAACTTTAAAGGAATGGATAATTCAATATTTTATATGTTGGAAAATAACAAAAAATATTATAAAAATTATTCAGGAACAGGTAACACATTTAACTGTAATCATCCTGTTGCTAAAAATATTATTTTGGATTCTTTGAGATATTGGTATACAAAAATAGGAGTAGATGGTTTTAGATTTGATTTAGGATCGATACTAGGAAGAGGGGAACAAGGAAAATGGTTAGGAACAGAATACTCTCTTATAAATGATATTTCCAAAGATATGATTTTATGTAATTCAAAATTTTATGCTGAAGCTTGGGATGCAGGTGGTGGATATTATTTAAATGAATTTCCTGAAAATTTTAGCATATGGAACGACAAATATAGAGATTGTATAAGACGTTTTATAAAGGGTGATTGTGGAGTAGTATATGAGTTATCTCAAAGAATCCAAGGAAGTCCTGATATTTTTAAATTTATGAATAAAACAGTTGAAAGCAGTTTGAATTTTATAACTGCTCATGATGGTTTTACTATGTGGGATTTAGTTTCATATAATCAAAAAAATAATTTTCTAAATGGGGAGAAAAACTCTGATGGGGAAAATAATAATAACTCTTGGAATCATGGGGTTGAAGGGGAAAGTACCTGTTCTAAGATAAATAAAACAAGAAGAAAGCAAATAAAAAATATGATAACAATTTTAATGATATCTCAAGGAGTTCCCATGATAAGTATGGGAGATGAACTTTGCAGAACTCAAGATGGAAATAATAATGCTTATTGTCATAATAGTAGTTTAAATAGAGTGGATTGGGATAGAGCTAAAAATTTTAAAGAGATAAGAGACTTTTTTAGAGCTATTATAAATTTTAGAAAGAAAAACAGTTTGCTTAGAAATAGGCAGTATGAAAAAATAGAAGAGCATATAACTTTTCATGGAGTAAAGCCAAGTAATCCAGATTTTAGCTATTACTCCCACACTTTAGGAGTGATGTTTAAATCAGGCAAAAGAAAAATATATGTTGCTTTAAATTCTTATAGTAAACCTTTAGATTTTTTACTTCCTAAAGTTGAAGGTAAAGAGTGGGATTTAATAATGGATACTAATATAGAGGGAGATTCTTTTTTGCAAAGTGAAGTAAAAATAAAAGATAATAAATATAAAGTAAGAGAGAGAAGTTGTATAATTGCAATGATAAATATCGAGGATTAACAGATAGAAATATAAAAAAACGGATGAAATTATTCATCCGTTTTTAATTTTAATTCTTATTTTTAATATTGTCTTAATATTATCCAGCTGTATAGAATAATGGAGCTCCTGGTCCGATTGGAAGACCTAAAGAGTACCAAACAACGAATACAACAGTCCAGCAAATTAAGAATGCTAGTGAGTAAGGTAACATTGTTGCGATAAGAGTTCCCATACCAGATTTTCTATCGTATTTCTGACAGAAAGTTACGATGAAAGCAAAGTATGACATTAATGGAGAGATTAAGTTAGTACATGAATCTCCAATTCTGAAAGCAACTTGAGTTAACTCAGGTGAATATCCTAATTGCATTAACATTGGGATAAATACTGGAGCCATGATAGCCCATTTTGCAGAAGCTGATCCCATAAATAAGTTGATGAATGCTGCAAGGAATATGAAAGCGATCATTAAAGGTAAACCTGTAAATCCGATAGCTTTTAATCCTAAAGCTCCTTCAACTGCTAGGATTGTTCCTAGGTTAGAGTATCCAAAGTATGCGATGAATTGAGATGCAGCAAACGCTAGAGCTAAATATCCACCCATTGAAGACATTGCTTTTCCCATCATAGCACAAACTTCTTTTTCACTTTTAATAGTTTTTGCAACTACTCCATAAGTAATACCAGGTATTAAGAAGAAGAACATAAGAGCAGGAACAAGTCCAGAGTGCATGAAGCTATTTAAAGTTCCACCTTCTCTTAAAACTGCATCAGCAGGAATAGTTAAGTAACACATAAGTGCTATATAAATAAGAGTTGTAATTCCAGAACATCTTAACCCTTTCTTTTCTAAATCTGTTAAATCATGTAAATCAGCTTTTTCGTCACCTTTATATTCACCAAGTCTTGGTATAACAATTTTCTCAGTTACTAAAGTACCAACTATAGTAATAAAGAAAGTTGATGCAGCCATAAAGTACCAGTTAGCTGTAGGTAATACAGTGTAAGTAGGATTGATAAGTTTAGCCGCCTCAGTAGAGATACCTCCTAAAAGTGGATCTAAAGTACCAATTAATAAGTTAGCTGAGAATCCTCCAGAAACCCCTGCGAAAGTAGCAGCAAGTCCTGCGATTGGATGTCTACCAACTGATAAGAATATAATAGCTCCAAGTGGAATTAAAACAACATAACCAGCATCTGAAGCAATATTTGACATGATACCAGCAAATACTAGTACAGCTGTTAAAGCTTTTTTAGGTGTATTGTTTACAGTATTTTTGATAACTGTTGACATAAGTCCAGTTCCTTCACAAACTCCAACTCCAAGAAGAGCAACAAGAACTGTTCCAAGTGGAGCAAATCCTGTAAAGTTTTTAACCATTGAATTAAATATGTATCTAATTCCTTCTGCGTTCATAAGAGATTTAGCTGTTACAGTAACCTCTTTTCCTTGTTTAACATACGAAACTGTAGTTCCCCCAAAGACACCAGATAGTATTATTATTGCTAAAGCAAAGATTGCAAATAATGTAACTGGATGTGGTAATGCATTTCCCCCAATCTCGACAACATTTAGAAATTTACTAAGTAAACTCTTTTTTTCTAATTTTTGTTCCATTTTTACCCCCAAAATAAAAAAAAATATGATATAATAATACAAGGTAATTATAAAATATTGAGACATAAATGTCAATAGTTTTTACAAAATGGGAGGAAATAAAACATGAGTTTCAGAAAAAGTGGTAAAAGTGCTTGTGAAGGTGTTGTAATTAGTCAAGCTTTTCTTTATAAAAAAAATGATGCTATAATAGAGAAAGTCCAGCTAAATTTTTCTGATGTTCCAAAAGAGTTAGAAAAGTGGAAGGGTGCAGTAGAAAAATCTAAGTTAGAGATAAAGGAATTAAAGGGAAAATTAAAATCAAAAGTAACTCCAGATGAGTTAGAGATATTAACTGCCCATATAATGATGTTAGATGACCCTATGTTTATAAAAGATATTGAAAATAAAATAAAAAAAGACGCTATAAATGCAGAATATGCGGTAAAAGAGGTTTCAGAAAAATATATCCAACTATTTAATAAAATAAAAGATCCGTTATATGCTCAAAGAGCTATTGATATAAAAGATATATCAGAGAGAATCATTCTTAATTTAATAGAGAAAGATTTAAGAAGAGAAAAGTTGGATTATAAAATAATTTTTGCAAAAGAAATATTTCCTTCACAACTTTTGAAAGCTGTTGAAGCAGGAGTGCATATAAATGGATTGGTTTTTGAATATGGAGGAACAACATCTCATGTTGCTATTTTAGCAAAAAGTTTGAATATTCCAACTTTAATGGGAGTTGAAGGGGTTTTTGAAAATGAGTATAAATTAAATGTTGTTATTTTGGATTCAAGAAAAGGTTTTGAAAAATTAATAATAGATCCAACTCAAGAGGAGATTGAGCAATATCAAAAATTATGCGAAATTAAAAGGGCGAAAGAGGAAGCTCTTGCTGAACTTGAGAAATTAGAAGCAATAACAAAAGATAATGTTAGAATAGAACTTAAAATAAATGTTGGTAGTAGCAAAGAAGTAAGTGAAAAATATAGGAATTTTATTGATGGAGTAGGACTGTACAGAACAGAACTAATGTATATGGAATCTAAAAAATTTCCTACAGAAGGTGAGCAAGTAATCGAATATGAAGCTCTTAATGATAAAATCGGAGAGAAAGAGATTGTCATAAGAACTTTAGATATTGGAGCGGATAAAACATTACCTTATTTTGAAATGGCAGAAGAAGATAATCCTTTTTTAGGAGTTAGGGGAATCAGATGTAGTTTGAAGCATAAAAAAATATTTAAAACGCAAATCAGAGCTATTTTAAAATCATCTATTAAAAATTCTAAAATAAAAATAATGTATCCTATGATAACTAATTGTAAAGAGATAATTGAAATAAAAAAAATTGTTCAAGAGTGTAAAGATGAATTGGATAGAGAGGGGATAGAATACAATAAAGATATAAAACAAGGAATTATGATTGAGGTTCCTTCTGCTGCTTTAATGGCTGAACAGATGGCAAAGCATGTGGATTTTTTTAGTATTGGAACAAATGATTTGACTCAATATGTTCTTGCCACAGATAGATTATCTGAGAATTTAGTGGAGTTATACGATTTTTATGAACCTTCTGTATTGAAAATTATAAATTATGTTGTAGAAGCAGCTAAAAAATATGAGAAATCTGTCTGTGTTTGTGGAGAGGTTGCAGGAGATAAATTAGCATGCTTAGCTCTTCTAAGTTTAGGAATAAAAGAGTTTAGTATGGTTAGCAACTCTATAAAAATAATAAAGTCTTTAATAAGAGAAATTGAATTTTTTAATTTGACTGAGGTAAAAGAAAATATTTTAAATGTGGAAAATTCAGAAGATGTAAAAAATATTTTAAATGTGTATTTAAAAAATAATGAAATTGAGTTATAATTAAAAGGCTTGAAATTAATAAATTAAAAAGGTCATAATTAAAAAATTGAAAATAGGGTGGAAGAAAAATGAAAGTAGCACAAGTAGAAATTAAAAACAAAGCTGGTTTACATGCGCGTCCCGCATCTCTTTTTGTTCAAACTGCTGCAAAATTTGAGTCAGAAGTAGTCGTAAAATGCGACGATGAAGAGATAAATGGAAAAAGTATAATGGGTCTTATGCTTCTTGCGGCAGAGCAAGGAAGAATATTAACTTTAGAAATAGATGGACCAGATGAAGATGACATGTTAGAATCTTTAAGAGACTTAATAGAAATTAAAAAATTCAACGAGGAGTAATTGAGTTTGGAAATAATAAGAGCTAAAAAAATGGGATTTTGCTTTGGAGTTAAAGAAGCTATTAATAGATGTATAGAGGTAGCTGATAAGATAAAAGAGGGGAAAAAAATCTATATTTTAGGCATGTTAGTTCATAATGAACATGTAGTGGAAGCAATGAAAGAACTTGGCTTAAAAATGTTGGAAGAAAGTGATCTTATAACAGGAAAGGATTCTTTAGAAGATGGAGATATTGTTATAATAAGAGCACATGGAACGACAAAAGAGATTTATGAAATCCTAGAAAAAAGAAAAGTTGAAATAAAAGATGCTACTTGCATATTTGTAAAAGATATTAGGCAAAAATTAGTTAAATTAGAAAATGACCAAAAAAAAATTATATTTATAGGTGATAAAGAGCACCCTGAAGTAAAAGGTATATTGTCTTTTGGGAAAAATGTATCTGTGTTTGATGGCATGCCAGAGTTAGAAAGTAAAGAAGAAAGTTTAAATACTACTACAGAATATTCGTTGTTAACTCAAACAACATTAAATAAAGATAAAATAAAAGAGATAAAAAATTACTTGGAAAATAGAAAGTTGAATGTTAATATATATAACAAGATATGTAGTGCAACACAAGAAAGACAAGAAGCAGTAGAAGAGCTAGCTAAGAAAGTAGATTTTGTTTTAATTGTTGGAGGGAAAAATAGCTCTAACACTAAAAAACTTTATGAAATAGCTAAAAAATATAATGCTAATACACAGTTAATTAACTCTGAAGAAGAGTTGGATATAAATTGGTTTAAAAAAATTGCAACAGTGGGGATTAGTGCTGGAGCGTCAACACCAGAAGAAGTTATAATAAAAATAGAAAATAAAATAAGGGGGCTAAAAATAAATGGCTAACAAGGAGTATAACGAGTTTGAGGGAATGTCATTCGAGGAAATGTTAAATGACTATTTCCCAACGGATGATAATGATAAACAAAAGGTGAAAATTGTAGGAAGAATAGCGCAAGAAGATAGAAACTTTGCGTATATCGATGCAATAGGACAACCAACAGCAATAAGAGTTAGAATAGATGAGTTAGATGGATTTACAGTTGGAGATGAAGTTGAAATAATTTTAATCGGAGAATCTGACGAAGGTGAATTTTTAATCGGATCTAGAAAGAAAGTAGAAATGGAAGAAGGAAATAAATTCTTAGATAAAGCTTTTGAAAATGGAGAAATCATAACTTGTAAAATACTTAAAAAAATAAACGGTGGATATATATTAGAATTCATGAAACAACAAGGGTTCTTACCAAATTCACTTTCTGAAATTTCTAGTAAATTAGATGCAGATGTAACAAATACAAATATTGATGTTGTAATCAAAGACATAAAAGTTGATAAAAAAGGAAGAAAAATTATTTTCTCTAGAAAAGATGTAGTAATGAAAGAGATAATAGAAGAGTTAGGAAAAGTATCTGTTGGAGACGTTGTAAAAGCAACAATAGTAGATATATTAGAATTTGGAATTAGCTTAAAATTTGGAAACTTAAGAGGATTTGTTCATATTTCTGAAATTTCTTGGAATAAAGTACAAAACATTTCTGAAATGTATAAAATTGGAGAAGTTGTAGAAACTAAAGTTTTAGGTGTAGATACAGAGAAGAAACAACTTAAATTATCTATAAAAGAATTAAGTGTAAATCCTTGGAATACTTTAGTTGAAACACAAAAGATTGGTAATTTAATTGAAGGAAGAGTAACAAGAGTTGTACCTTACGGTATTTTTGTAGAAGTAGTACCAGGTGTTGAAGGATTAGTACACGTTTCTGATTTTACATGGAATACTAAAAAAATCAACATTGGTGATTTTGTAAAAGAAAACGACGTAGTAAAAGTTAAATTAATGGATATGGATGCAAAAACTAAAAAAATAAAATTAGGAATTAAACAATTATCACAAGATCCATGGAGCAATGCTGAAGAAAAATTTAAAGTAGGAACAAAATTAACTGGTAAAGTAGTAGATGTTAAGAATTTTGGAATCTTCGTTGAAGATGAAGATGGTGTAACAACTTTCATTCACCAATCTGATTTAAATTGGATAGGAGAAGAGGGAGTTTCAACTAAAGTTGGAGATACAGTTGAATACTTAGTTGTAGAATTAGATGCTCAAGAGAGAAAATTAAAAGGAAGTTTAAAAGCTTTAAGAAAATCTCCTTGGGAAAAAACTTTAGAAAACTATAAAGTTGGAGACCAAATTGAAAGAGCTATTAAAACAATTATAGATTCAGGGATGTTTGTAACAATTGAAAATGGTGTAGATGGATTTATACCTCTTCAATTAGCTTCGAAAGAAAACTTAAAGAATTTAAAAGATAAGTTCAAAGTTGGAGATAAAGTAAAGGCTGAAATAGTTGAAATGGATAAAGAAAAGAAAAAAATAAAATTATCTATCAAGAAAATAGAAATAGATTCTGAAAAAAATGAAGAGAGAGAATTAATAGAGAAATATTCTACTTCTGTTTCTGAATAATAAAAAAGTAAAAAGGAGAAGTTGAACATACTTCTCCTTTTTTAATTGAAAAATACTAAAAAATATGGTAAAATCTTTACTAGATTAGTAAAAAAATAAGGAGTAAGAGAGTTATGGGATTAAAGATAGTGATTATTATATTAATAGGCGTTTTAATAGGATGGGTTACCAACTATGTTGCTATAAAAATGTTATTCAGACCATATAGAGAGATAAATTTAGGTTTTTTTAAGATTCAAGGTGTAATTCCAAAAAGAAAACACGAGATTGGAGTGAGAATTGCTGAAACTATAAAGTCAGATGTTATCTCTATGAAAGATATAACAGGTTCTTTAGATAAAGAAAAGCTAGGATTACATTTAGAAATGATAATAGATGGGTTACTAAAAGGTAAAGTAAAAGATGAAATTGTTAAGATATTTCCTATGGCTGCCATGTTTATGAGCAGTTCAATAGAGGAAAAAATAACTTCTGGAATAAAAAATATTGTTTTAAGTAATAAAGAAGCAGTAATTGAGGAATTGTTTACTGTTTTAGAAGAAGAAGTTGATTTTGAAGCGATAATCATAAAAAATGTAGATTCATTTTCTTTAGAAAAGTTAGAAGAGATAACTTTTGCTTTAGCTAAAACAGAATTTAAGCACATAGAGATTATAGGAGCAGTATTAGGAGGAGTTATTGGTGCATTTCAAGCAGCAATAAGCTTTTTTATATGATGATGTAAATAGTGATAAGATAGGAGTAGAAAATGCCAGATAGAGTTGTAATGCCTGAAGAGATGGAGAATGAATTAGATATTCAAAAAACTTTAAGACCGAAAACCTTAAAAGACTATGTTGGGCAAGAAAGCTTGAAGGATAAAATGAGTATTTATATAGAAGCTGCGAAAAAAAGAGGAGTAGCTATTGATCATATATTACTTTATGGACCACCAGGACTTGGAAAAACTACTTTGGCAGGAGTAATAGCTACTGAAATGGGTACAAGCTTAAAAATTACATCAGGGCCAGTTATAGATAAAGCTGGAGATTTGGCAGCAATCCTTACCTCTTTAGAGGAAAATGATATTCTGTTTATTGATGAAATTCATAGATTAAATACCTCTGTAGAAGAGATACTTTATCCTGCAATGGAAGATGGGGAGCTAGACATAATAATTGGGAAAGGGCCTTCAGCAAGATCTATTAGGATAGAACTTCCAAAATTTACATTAATCGGAGCAACAACTAAGGCTGGATTACTAAGTTCGCCTCTACGTGATCGTTTTGGAGTTACTCATAAAATGAAATATTATACAGTGGAAGAGATAGTGGGCATCATAAAAAGAGGTGCACGCATACTTGGAAGTGAAATAGAAGATGAAGCGTCTGTGGAGATAGCTTTAAGATCAAGAGGGACACCAAGAATAGCAAATAGACTCTTAAAAAGAGTAAGAGACTATTGCGATATAAGAGGAAATGGAAAAATTGAAAAAAAATTATCTCTAGAAGCCTTAGATATATTAGGAATTGATAAATCAGGATTAGATGAACTGGACAGGGAGATAATAGAGGCTATTATAAACAATTATAATGGTGGACCAGTTGGAATAGAAAGTTTAGCTTTGTTGCTAGGTGAAGATAGAAGAACAATAGAAGAGGTTTATGAACCACACCTAGTAAAAATTGGTTTTATAAAAAGAACAAATAGGGGCAGGGTCGTTACAGAAAAGGCCATGGAGCAGTTTAGTAATAAAAAAGAGGTGGAATAGTGAAAGTAAGCACGAAAGTTAGATATGGAATAAAGGCTTTAAAGTATATAGTTGAAAAAAGTAAAGAGGGAAAGTTAGTTAGAATAAAGGAAATATCAGAAGCAGAGAGTATATCAGTGCAGTATTTGGAGCAAATTCTTTTTAAATTAAAGAATGAAAAGATAATTGAAGGTAAGAGAGGACCAACAGGTGGATATAAGTTGTTGAAAGATCCTAAAGATATAACTCTTCATGATTTGTATAGAATTTTAGATGAAGATGAAAAAGTTATAGACTGTAATGAAAATAATGGACAAAATGATAATTGTTGTGAAGAACAAGACTGTAAAGGTGGATGCATTTGGGGTCAATTAGATGCAGCTATGACGAAGATATTAGAAAACACAACTTTAGAAGATTTAGTAAAAAATAATCAAATAATAGAATAGGTGATCAGTCTTGATAAGTGTTATTATAGATAATGAAAATGATAATGAAATAAAAGAAAAATTAGTAATAATTAAAGATAAAAATGATGTGAACCATCTTAAAAATGCTTTTAGAGTTAAGGTAAATGAAAAAATAAGAGCTGTAGATGGTGAATTTGAATATATACTTAATATAATTGAAGTTGAAAAAAAAGAGATAGTTTGCGAAATTTTAGAGAAAAGAGAAGATTCTTTTTCAAGAATAACACAGATAGATGTTGCTATGGGAATGCTAAAAAATGACAAAATGAATTTAGCGATTCAGAAGCTTACAGAGGTAGGAATAGATGGGATTATTCCATATTTTAGCAAAAGATGTGTTGTGAAACTTAATGAAAAAAAAGATAAATGGGACCTTATTTCAAAGGAATCATTAAAACAGTGTCAAGGTGTAAAGTTTGTAAATATACCTGAACCAGTTTCTTTGGCAAATTTAAAATTGGAAGAATATGACTTAGTGATAGTGCCTTATGAGGAAGCTAGAGAAAATAATCTGAAAAACTTACTGAAAAATTTAGAAGAAAAACCTAAGAAAATATTATATATAATAGGACCTGAAGGTGGATTTGAAAAAAATGAAATAGATTTTTTAAGAGAGAAAAAGTGTAGAATAGTTACTTTAGGAAATAGAATACTAAGAGCAGAAACAGCAGCTATTGTTGTAGGAGGGGTATTAGTTAATGAATTTGAATAAAAAAGTAGCCTTTCATACTTTAGGTTGCAAAGTAAATCAATATGAGACAGAGAGCATAAAAAATCAATTAGGAAAATTAGGGTATATAGAAGTACCTTTTGAAGATATAGCAGATATTTATATAATAAACTCTTGTACGGTAACGAGTATAGCTGATAAAAAAACAAGGAATATGTTAAGAAGATCGAAAAAAAACAATCCTGAGTCTATAGTTATTTTAACAGGATGTTATGCGGAAACAAATTCTAAAGAGCTAGAGAATATTGAGGAAGTTGACTATATAGTTGGAAATAAAGATAAACAAGCTATAGTTAATTTAGTTAAAAATCTTGAAGGGAAAAGTGAAGTCGATGTTTTAACAAGGGAGAGTATTTTTTCTCAGGATGAATATGAAGAGTATGAAATTGCAACGTTAAGAGAGATGTCTAGAGCATATATAAAAATTCAAGATGGTTGTAATAGTTTTTGCTCATATTGCAAAATACCTTTCGCTAGAGGGAAAAGTCGTTCAAGAAAAGCAGAAAATATAATAAATGAAATAGAAAAAATTGTTGAACAAGGTTATAGAGAAATTATTCTAATCGGGATAAATATTGGTGACTATGGATATGATTTAGAAGAAAATATAACTTTAGAGAAGTTAGTAAAGAAAATTTTAGAGGTAGAAGGTGTTGAAAGAGTAAGATTCGGTTCAATATACCCAGATAGAATAAGTGATGAATTTATAGAATTGTTTAAAAATCCTAAGGTTTTACCTCATATTCATCTTTCCCTGCAATCTGGTGATGATACTGTTTTAAAAGCAATGAAAAGAAAATATGATTCAGCTCTTATAAAAGAGCGTTGTTTAAAAATAAAAAATAGTATTGAGAAACTAGAGTTTACTGCAGACGTTATAGTGGGATTCCCAGGAGAGACGGATGAGATGCATAAAAATACTTATGATACTATAAAAAGTATTGGGTTTTTAGATTTGCATATTTTTCAATATTCAGATAGAGAAGGTACTTTGGCCTCAACTTTTACCAATAAAGTAGATGTTAAAGATAAAAAAGATAGAGCAGAAGATTTAGAAAAATTAAGATTAGAAATGAAAGAAATAGCAGAGAAGAAATACATAGGAATACAATTAGAGACATTAATAGAAGAAAATATAAAAGGAAATTCACTTGGGCATACAAGTAATTATTTAAAAGTAAAAGTATTGTCTAAAGAATTGGGAATAGGCCAGATATATACAGTGAAGATAACCGATTTAAAGGATGGTGTACTTATAGGTGAAGAGACTAACTAAAATAATAATAGTAACAGCAGTAATATTTTCTCTTATAGTAGGATTAAGCCTATTTTTTGTAAAAAATATTAACAAAAGTAATAATAAAATCACTAAAAATAGTAAATATATGATTGTTGGAAAACAAAATCTAATAGCTGTTTATGAAGATAAGTTAGCTATAAAAATCCCTTTTGATATTCAAATCGAAAAAGATTTAACTATAGGAGATATGGCTGATCGTAAGGATTATTCAAAAATACTTGAAGTTATGAATAGAATTTTTCCAGAAAGAATAGATACTTATAAAGTTATAAAATTAGGAAGTGTTGATATACGTGTAAAAAATGCAATCAATATACCTGAAACATCTATAAATGATAAGCGTTACATTTTAACTTCAAGTATTAATGGAGTATTTCAAGAGTTGTATAAAAAAACTACTGATACACCTTTTGAAGATGTAGTTATTGATGTATTAAATGCAAATGGAAAAGCGGGATACTCTAGAAAAATAGGAGAAAAGCTTAAATCTAAATTTAAACTGAACTATAATGCAGCAACATATGAAAAAAAGGTAGGCGGAAGCTATGTAATTATAAATAACCTACCTAAAGAGAAAGTTGAAGAGATTGTGGAGGCTTTAGATGAAAAATACATAAAAATAAAAGAGATTCCATCAGTTCCTTCAGTAGCTAACTTAGTTTTAATATTAGGGGAAGAAAGTACTTCAAATATAGAAATTAAAATTTTTGGAAATAAAGATAGAGGTGAAGAGGTAAACTCTATTTTAAAAGAGAATGAATATTCTAAAGTGGAAATTAAAGATACAGATGAGAAAAATAATGATGAAACTATTGAATACTCAGAAGAAAATTATTATGTTGCTTATAAAATAGGTAAAAAGTTAGATATAAAAAAATTAGTAGAAAATAATGAATTAGGAAACATTATAAAAATAAATGTGAAATAATTAAGAGAGGAAATATGGTACATATAATATCGCTGTTGCTAGTCTTTGTAGAAATCACCTTAGAAATAAAAATAATTAGTGTTATATTCATTTTGCCATACTTATTGTATTTGTGTAGTGAAGGAAAAAAGCGATACTTATTAAACGTCATTATTATTATTTTTTTATATTCACTTCAAAATAGCAATTTTTATATTATATTACTAAGTATTTTTGGAATTTATACATTATATTTTATATTATTGAGTCAGCTACATTATAAAAGAGACAACATATTAATTTTTATGATAGTTCAAGCTGTAATATTAAACTTAGTCTATAGAGAGTATTTAAGCATTTTTACTTATTTATATAACTTTATAGGGTTATACTTTGTTAATTATTTTTATGTAGATATATTAAAAAGGAAAAAGTAAGATTATGAAGCATTTCAAGAAAAGATTTAGTAAAAAAAGTAATTTGGTAAAACTAGGAAATGATAGTGAAACCAGAGAAATCATTTTTAAAATTATAACACTTTTATTATTTTTAACTTTAGGTACTAGAATGTTTTATCTTCAAATTTTTCAATATAAAAAATATGTAGAAATGTCAGAGGAAAACCGTATAAAGTTAAGAAGAATAGAACCAGAAAGAGGAAAAATTTATGATAGAACAGGAAAAGTTTTAGTAACTAATGGAACAGGTTTCAGATTGATATATCTTAAGGAAAGAAAAAATGATGATGAAACTATTGAAAAAATTTCTAAAATAACTGGATTTGATGCAGAGTTTATAAAGAAAAGAATCAAGTATGGAGAACTTTCTACTTATACGAGAGAGAATGTATTGGTGGAGAATTTAGAGGAAAAATTAGCTCATAGAATAATAGAAAAAACAGATAAAGATACACCTATAAAAGTAGAAATTTATTCTAAAAGAAAATATATTTATGATAATTTTGCCTCACATATAATTGGATATGTAAAAAAAATATCTGATAAAGAATTCGGACAGTTAAAGGATGAAGGATATACTCAAAGAGATATTATAGGGAAAAATGGGCTAGAAAAGCAGTATGATTCTATGATGAGAGGAATCGCAGGTGCTGAAAGAATAGAGGTTAATGCTTATAACAGATTAAGTAAAAAAATAGATAAGAGAGCCCCTATAAATGGGGAAAATTTATATCTATCTATCAGTTATGAATTACAAAGTTATATGGAACAAGTTTTAAAAGATGAAGGGTTAACAGGGGCTGTAGTAACTATAAATCCAAAAACTGGAAATTTAATAACTATGGTTAGTTACCCAACATATTCTCTTGAAACTTTTAGTTCACAAATATCCCCAGAAGAGTGGAAAAATATTATAACTGATAAGAGAAGACCTTTAAATAATAAAGCTACTGCAGGAGAGTATCCACCAGGATCTATTTATAAACCAATATCGGCATTTTCATTCTTGTCAAAAGGTGTTGATCCACAAAAAGAATATTTTGATCCAGGTTATTATGAAGTTGGAAATTGGAAATGGAAAGCATGGAAAGCTGGTGGTCATGGTTATGTAAATATGACAAAATCAATTGTTGAATCAGTAAATCCATACTATTATAGATTTGCAGACTTATATGGATATAAATCTATATATGAGTATGCAGATATGTTTGGTTTAGGAAAAGCTACAGGAATAGATTTGCCTGGAGAGAAAAAAGGGGTAAATCCCAATCCAGAATGGAAAAGAAAAAGGTTTAGACAATCTTGGTATAAAGGTGACAGTATAAATATGTCTATCGGGCAAGGTTACGTGTCTGTAACACCTTTACAAATGTTACAAGTTTATTGTGTTCTAGCTAATAAAGGGTATGCATATAAACCTAAATTGCTAAAAGAAATTGGAGAAGAAAGAAAGAGCACAGAAAAGGAAGTTGCTATAAAAATTGATTTACCGCAGTGGTATTACACTCTTATGGACGAGGCTCTTAGAAAAACAGTAGCAGATGACAACGGAACTACAAAGATAATGAGAACAGCAGGGATAAATATAGGGGCAAAAAGTGGTTCAGCACAAAATGCACAATCTAAAGAAACTCATGCATGGGTATCGGGGTATTTTCCAATGGAAAACCCAGAAGTTGTATTTGTTGTTTTATTAGAAGGAGCTGGTGGCGGAGGAAAAGTTGCTGGGGGAGTAGCTAAGAAGTTTGTAGATAAATATTATGAATTAAAAAATAGTGGGAAGTTTAGTGTTGATTAAAATAAAAGGAGATAAAATGGTAAAAAAAAATGAGGATTTACTAAAAGAAGATATTTCTCTTAACATAAAAAATATAAAAAAAGAGTTAGAAGAGCTTAGAAGTGAAAATAAAAGTAAAAGTTTAAACAAAAGTGAAGAAAAAGTTGAAAGTAAAGAAATAGAAATAAAAGAATCGATTAATAAAATTGTAGAAAAGAAAGAAAATGTTGTTAAAGAAACACAAGATAATTTTATTGATAAAAAACCCAAAAAAACTAAGAAACCAAAAAAAGACACACCAGTATTAGCAACTGCTACAGAGGATGTTGCTAAAGAGGGAACAGATGAAAAACTTGTGAAAAAAGTTTCTGTGGAAAAAGAAGAAAAAATGTATGTAATACCTCTTGGAGGACTAGAAGAAGTAGGTAAGAACTGTACTGTAGTCCAATATAGAGATGAGATTATTATAATGGATTGTGGAGTAATGTTCCCAGATGAAAATCTTCCAGGGATAGATTTAGTTATTCCGGATTTTTCTTATTTAGAAAATAATAAAGATAAAATAAAAGGGTTATTTATAACTCACGGACATGAGGATCATATTGGAGCAATTCCTTACTTATATCAAAAGATAGATAAGTCAGTACCATTATATGGAGGAAAATTAACTTTAGGACTTGTTAAAGCGAAGTTTGAAGGCTTAAATTATAGAAGTGATCTTCCTAAAGGGAAAGAGGTAAAAGGAAGAACAAAAGTAAAAGTTGGAAAATACTTTACAGTTGAATTTATCAGAGTAACTCACTCAATAGCTGACGCTTATGCAATAGCAGTTACAACTCCAGCAGGAACAATCCTAAATACAGGAGATTTCAAAATAGATTTAACACCTGTAGATGGAAGAAGTTTTGACTTTGCTAGATTATCACAACTTGGTGAGCACGGTGTAGATTTATTACTTGCAGATTCTACAAATTCTGAATTAGAAGGATTCACACCTTCAGAAAAAACAGTTGGAGAATCATTTAGAACTGAATTTTTAAGAGCAAAAGGAAGAATAATTGTTGCTGCATTTGCCTCTCATGTACATAGATTACAACAAATAGTAAATATAGCAGAAGCAAATGGACGTAAAATAGCTATTGACGGTAGAAGTATGGTTAGAGTTTTTGAAATAGCAACTGAATTAGGATATTTAAAAGTTCCTGCAAATCTAATCGTTCCTTTATACGAAATTGATAAAATGCCAGCAAATAAAGCTGTTGTTCTTTGTACTGGAACTCAAGGGGAACCTCTTGCAGCTCTATCTAGAATTGCTAAAGGGATGCATAAGCATATAAAAATTAAAAAAGGGGATACTGTAATTATATCGGCAACGCCTATTCCAGGAAATGAAAAGGCAGTATCAAATAACATAAATAACTTAGCAAAAGAAAATGCTGATGTGGTATTCAAGAAAGTCGCTGGAATTCACGTATCTGGACATGGAAGTGCAGAAGAGCAAAAGCTTATGTTAAATTTAGTAAAACCTAAGAATTTTATGCCAATTCATGGTGAGTATAGAATGTTAAAAGCTCACAAGCAGTCTGCAATGGAAACAGGAATGAAAGAGGAAAATATTGTTATTGCAGTTAATGGTCAAAAAGTTGAAGTAACAAAATCTAAAGTAACTATAAGTGGAAAAGTAAGCGCTGGAGTAACTTTAGTAGATGGATTAGGTGTAGGAGATATAGGTAATACAGTAATAAAAGATAGACAACAACTTTCACAAGATGGTATTGTAGTAATTAACTTCACTTTAAGTAAAGAGAGTGGAAAAATATTAGCAGGACCTGAAATAGTAACTAAAGGATTTATTTATGGAAAAGAAATGGATGAATTCTTAAGAGAAGGAATAGAAAGCATAAAACCATTATTAGAAAAATATGAAAAAAATGGTAAGAGTGATGTTGTAGGTTTAAGAAATGGCATTAGAGATTTAGCAGCTAAATTTTTCTATAGTAAAATAAAAAGAAATCCAATAATAATTCCAATGATTATGGAAGTTTAAGGGTTAACAAAAGGAGATAATGAATGATAATAACAAGTAAAAAAAGAGCTTTTTTAAGAAAAAAGGCCCACGATTTAGTAGCAATAGTTAGAATTGGAAAAGAGGGATATTCAGAGAATATAGTTCAAGGTATTGAAGATGCAATAGCACATAGAGAGTTAATTAAGATAAAAGTTCTTCAAAATTGTGAGCAAGAAACATCTGAAATTGCTGGAAAAGTTGCTGAAGCTATAAATGGAGAGATTATTGGAATAGTTGGAAGAACAATTATTTTATTTAAAGAAAATAAAGAGAAACCAACAATATCATTAGAGTTAAAATTAGTTAAGTAATAAAGTAAGATGGAGGAGTTATGGAGCAGGGGATTGTTTTTGGAAATAGAGTTTTAGATGTTGTTTTTTTATCATGGGGATTAGCTCAAGGATATAAAGTTCTTGTGGATATTTTTGTAAATAAAACATTTAAGCTATCAACTTTATGGGGAACAGGTGGAATGCCAAGTTCTCATAGCTCCACAGTAACTTCTTTGGCAACATCCATAGGAATTGTAAATGGATTCAAAAGTACAGACTTTGCTATAGCTATGATTTTAGCTGGAATAGTAATGTATGATGCTTCTGGAATAAGAAGAGCAGCGGGACAGCACGCAGGAATAATAAACAGGCTAATTGAAAAATTTCATAATAATTCATTAATAACAGGTATCCAAGAGGAGAAACTAAAGGAGTTATTAGGACATACGCCTTTTGAAGTTTTAGTAGGAGCTGTATTAGGAATTGTAGTTGCATTTCTATTTAGAAGTTATTTAATCTAAACTAGGGGTTTATATGAAAAAATTAAAAGAGATGAATATAGAGCAACTTAATGAACGAGCTAAGGAAATAAGAGAGTTATTAATAAAAACTGTGAGTAAAAATGGCGGACACCTAGCTCCTAATTTAGGAATAGTAGAATTAACCATGGCTATTCACAGAGTTTTTAATTCTCCAGAAGATAAAATAATATTTGATGTAGGACACCAATCATATGTTCATAAAATTTTAACAGATAGAGAAGATAGATTTTCAACAATAAGAAAAAGAAATGGATTGTCACCTTTTTCAGATCCAGAAGAAAGCATACATGATCAGTTTATTAGTGGACATGCAGGGACAGCTCTTTCAGCTGCTTGTGGAATAGCTAAAACAACTGAAGCAAAAGTTATTGTAGTGATAGGTGATGCATCTATTTGTAATGGTCATTCTATGGAAGCATTGAATAATATGAATAGAGAGGAATCTAAAAATATAATAGTTATTTTAAATAATAATGAGATGTCTATAGGTAAAAATATAGGAACATTCTCTAATTTTTTAAGTAAAGTTATGACTAGTAATATTTATAAAGGTGTAAAAAGAGATATAAGAAGCATAATTAAAACTATTAACGATGGAAATTTTGGACAAAAATTAACTTCTACACTAGAAAGAGCGGAGATTTCAGTAAAACAATTTTTATCTCCTTTAAGTATTTCAGAGAGTTTTGGATTTAATTTTTATGGAACAATAGATGGACATGATTTTGTAGAGTTAGAGAATTGTCTTAAGAAAGCAAAACAAGAGGATGGACCAACATTTATACATGTAAAAACACAAAAAGGGAAAGGATACTCTTTCGCAGAGAAAGATTGTGAAAAATTTCATGGAATTTCACCTTTTGATTTAAAAACTGGATTAACACAGGCTAGTGGTGTAAGTTATTCTAGTGTTTTTGGAGAAAAGATTTTGGAGATGGCTGAAAAAGATAAAAATATTCATGGAATTTCAGCAGCAATGGTAAAAGGGGTAGGACTAGGAAGTTTTTTTAAAGAGTTTCCCAATAGGTCAAAGGATGTTGGTATTTGTGAGGGGCATGCAATAACTTATGCAGCAGGCTTAGCAATGGGTGGTAAAAATCCATATTTAGCATTATATTCAACCTTTTTACAAAGAGGAGTTAGTCAGTTAATACATGACGTTGCCCTTCAGAAGCTATCAATTAAGTTTATAATTGATAGAGCAGGAATTGTTGGAGAAGATGGAAAGACTCATAATGGTATTTATGACGTAGCTCTTTTTCTAACAGTACCAAACTTTATGATATTTTCTCCTACAACATTAGAGGAGTTAAAAGAGATATTAGATGTAACAAAAGATGTACAAAAACAATCGGTGGTAATAAGATATCCTCGTGAAATTGCTTATAAGTATGAACTGCCAAATAAATTTGTAATAGGTAAATGGCAAGAGGTAGAAAAAGGAAACGATGTCTTATTAGTTGCAACAGGAACTATGTTTGAAGAAGTAATGAAGATAAAAGATTTATTAAAAGAGAAAAAAATAAATGCAACTATAGTAAGTGCAGCTTCTATAAAACCACTGGATACAGATTATATAAAAAATAATTTTATGAAATATAAAGATATATTCGTTTTAGAAGAGAATTATAAGGTGAACTCTTTCGGAAGTTCAATAGTAAATCATCTGAATGATATAGGTGTTAATAAAAAAATTAATATAATTGCTATAGAAAATTATAGAATTCCTCATGGAAGTAGAGATATTTTAATGAAAGAGCTAGGACTACGTGGTGAAAATTTATTAAAAAAGATAGAAGGAAGTATAAATGGTTAACAACAACACTCTTGCTGTTAAATTTATAGGTAGACTTTTAGAGCATCCTAAGGTAAAAGATTTGGAAAATTATGATGATTCAGGAGTAAAAGTATCTATCCATACATATGATGTTTTAAAATGTTGTGAAAGCCAAATTTTAAAAGATTTTAAAAATTTAGAAGTAGCAAGCAAAAAAATAGAATTTTTTGACTTAATAATAGGTGTAATTATTCATGATTTGAGTAAAGGAAGTATAAGAAAAGAGGGTGAAGATATCTCTCACTCTCAAATGATGATAAAAAATCCAGATTATGTAGTAAAAGAGTGTCAAAAGTTATTAGAGGAGATAGAGGAAGAGTTTGGCTATCAGTTAAAACCTAATATAACAAAAAACATATTACATATAGTTGTTTCTCATCATGGAAGATGGGGGAAAATTCAACCTGGAAGTAGAGAAGCTCATATTGTTCATAAAGCAGATGAGTATTCTGCAAAATATCATAGAATAAATCCAGTAGCTTCAGACAAAATATTGAAGCTTATGGTAGAAGGTTTTGATTTAGAAGAGATAGGAAAGTTACTTTCATGTACTTCTGGTATTTTAAAAGATAGACTAAAAAGAACAAAGCAAGAATTGAATATAAAAAATACAAAGCAGTTAGTAGGATATTATAAGAAAAATAAAAAAGTTCCATTAGGTGATGAATTTTTTGAGAAAAGAATAATAGAAACAGACTCATTAATAAAACTAGTAACAAAAGAAGGGGTTAAAAAACTTGTTCTAGACTCAGATTTAATTAATTATTTAGAAGATTCAGAAATATTTAATAGAGAAATTTAGTTTTATTTATAGTTCCAAGGAGAAAATATGAAGGAAAGATTAGATGTACTTTTAGTGGCTGAGGGGTTTTTTGAAACAACAGAAAAAGCTAAAAGATCTATTATGGCTGGAAATGTAATAGTAAATGAAAAAAAAATAGATAAAAGTGGAACTATGATAAAAGTTACTGATGATTTAAGTATAAGAGTTAAAGGTCATACATGCCCATATGTAAGTCGTGGGGGATATAAATTAGAAAAAGCTATAAAAAGTTTTAATATTGATTTTAAAGGAAAAACAGTTTTGGATGTGGGATCTTCAACAGGTGGATTTACAGATTGTGCACTTCAAAATGGAGCAGATTACGTATATGCAGTAGATGTAGGAACAAATCAACTAGATTATAAACTTAGAAATAGTATAAAAGTTAAATCTTTAGAAAACATGCATATAAAAAATTTGACTCAAGATGATGTTGACAGAAGTCAAATAGATATAATTGTTATGGATGTTTCTTTTATCTCTATAAAAAAGATTATACCAGATTTAATAAAATTTTTTAATGAAAACACTATTCTTATGGCTCTTATAAAACCTCAATTTGAAGTGGAGAAAGATGGAATATGTAAAGGTGGAATTGTTAAAGACCAAGAGCAACACTTAAAAGTTATAAGAGAGATAATAAGTTTTGTAGAAGAGGAAAAATTGAATATAGAACACATAGATTTTTCACCTATAAAAGGTGGAAAGGGAAATGTTGAGTATATTTCTTTAATCACTATGAAAAATGATAAGAGAAGAGAATATTCAGAAGAAGAGTTAAGAAGTATTATTAAAGAAGGGGAAACTTTAGGAGGGGAGATATAGTGTTAAAATTCAAGAATAAGTTTATATTAATAGTTTCATTAATGTGCATGTTTAGTTTTTCTTTTTCAGCTGAAAAAGAAGACGTAGAAGGGAATACAGGTTTTTTATATAACATAAGAGAATTAAAAGAAATTTCAGATATTATGGATATAATAAGTGAAAATTATGTGGGAGAAAAACCAGTAGATAAAAAAATGATGCTTCATGGAGCTTTAAAAGGGATAACAGACTCTTTAGGAGATCCTCATTCTAATTATTTTACTAAAAAAGAGATGGACGAATTCAACGAAGATATGAAAGGCAAATATCCAGGGGTAGGAATGATTATACAAAAAAAGCCTGATGATGTTTTACTTGTAGTTTCTCCAATAGAAGATACTCCAGCATATAAAGCAGGGATAAAACCAAAAGATAAAATTATAGCTATAAACGGTGATTCTACACTTGGATTAACATCTGAAGAGTGTGCTAAAAAACTTAAAGGTGAACCGGGAACAACAGTAAAATTAACAGTTTATAGAGAAAAAATAAAAGAGACTAAAGTTTTTGAATTAAAAAGAGAGATGATTCAACTTAACTATGTAAAAAGTAAAATGTTAGTTAATAACATTGGATACTTAAGATTAACTCAGTTTGGTCAAGATGTATCTAAAGATGTTCAGAAAGCCTTAACTAAATTAAATAAAGATGGAATGAAAGCTTTAGTTTTTGACTTAAGAAGTAATCCAGGGGGCTCTCTAGAAGAAGCTATAAAAATAGGATCTTTATTTGTAAAGGAAGATAAAATAGTAAGTACTAAAACAAAAAATGGACCGGAAGAGATTGGACGTAGAAAAGGGAACTATTTAGGGGATATACCACTAGTTATTCTTATAAATGAAGGGTCAGCTTCTGCTTCAGAAATAGTATCTGGAGCT
Source organism: Fusobacteriaceae bacterium (assembly GCA_051656905.1). Lineage (GTDB taxonomy): Bacteria > Fusobacteriota > Fusobacteriia > Fusobacteriales > Fusobacteriaceae > JAGNZR01. Next base: position 39,271 of record JBOFJQ010000025.1, read on the forward strand.
GTTAAAGATTATAAAAGAGGAACTTTAATAGGGGAAAAAACTTTTGGAAAGGGAAGTGTGCAAACAGTAATACCTCTTCCAGATGGGGATGGAATAAAGCTTACAATAGCTAAATATTATACTCCAAGTGGGGTATCTATTCATGGTGTTGGAATTGAACCTGATATAAAAGTTGAAGAAGATGAGAAATATATGCTTTTTGACGGAATGATTACAAATGTTGATGAGGAAGCTCAAAAAGAAAATAAAAAAGAGATAATAAAAGAGGTAAAAGGGGAAAAAGAAGCTAAAGAGTATGAAGATAAAGTTGATTATCAATTAGAAAAAGCTTTAGAAGTTTTATCTAAAAAACTTAATCTTAACTATGTTGCAAAAGTAAATCCTAAACCTATTGAAAAAGATAAAGATAAAGCTAAAGAAACTAAAGAAAAAGAGAGTAAAAATGCTCCTGTTAAAAGTCCAGAAGCACAAAAGAAAAATATAGAGAAATAGGAGATAAAGTATGTTATATGTTGTAGCAACACCAATTGGGAATTTAGAAGATATAACTCTTAGAGCAATAAGAGTTTTAAAAGAGGCAAATTATGTTTTTGCTGAAGATACAAGAGTAACAAAAAAACTATTATCTCATTTAGGAATAAATGCAACAGTATATAGATACGATGAGCATAGTAAACATCATCAGATTGAAAATGTATTAGGGCTATTAAGGGATGGAAAATCAGTTGCACTAACAACTGATGCGGGAACTCCTTGCATATCAGACCCAGGTTTTGAACTTGTAGATGCTGTACTGAAGGAAGGGATACCGGTTATCCCTATTCCAGGTGCAAGTGCAATGACAACAGCAGCATCAGTTGCAGGAATATCTTGTAGAAGACTTGCTTTTGAAGGGTTTTTACCAAAGAAAAAAGGAAGACAAACTCTTTTAAAACAACTTAAAGATGATGAAAGAACAATAATATTTTTTGAATCTCCTCATAGAATTGAAAAAACTTTAGAAGATATAGAAGAAGTTATGGGTGTAAAATATGTTGTAATTGTTAGAGAGATAACAAAAATATATGAAGAAATTATTAGAGGAACAACTACAGAAGTTCTTCAAAGATTAAGAGAAAAGCCTATAAAGGGAGAAATAGTTCTTCTTATAAAAGGTAAAGATGAAGTTCTAGAAATTGATAAAGAGAGAAAAAATAAATATAGTCAATTTTCAAAAGTAGGAAAAAACGATCTTGAAGATGAAGATTATGAAGATGAAGACTATGATGATCTTGAAGATGAAGAAGAAGAGGATAAAGAGTAATTTTAAAAGAACGTTACTAATAAAATAATAAAATAAAGTAAAAATAAGAGAGTATAGTTTAAAGAGAGCTGTATCCTAAATAAGGAGTAAAAGTTATGTCAATGACAAAAATAAACTGGTATCCAGGTCATATGAAAAAGACTAAGGATATGATACAAGATAATATGAAACTTGTAGATATAGTTTTAGAAATAGTAGATGCAAGAATACCATTATCAAGTAAAAATCCAGATATAGTAAAATTTGCAAAAGAAAAGAAAAGAATAATTTTAATTAATAAATCAGATCTTGTTGAAAAAGAGGAGCTTAATTTCTGGAAAGATTATTTTAAGAAAAATAATATGGCAGATGAAGTTTTAGAGATAAGTGCTGAAACAGGTTTAAATATAAAACAACTTTTTGCTACAATAGATAAAGTTTTTGCAGAAAAAAAGAAAAGAATGTTAGCAAAGGGATTAAAATCAGTTACAGCAAGACTTGTAGTTGCAGGTATACCAAATGTTGGAAAATCAAGACTGATTAATAGAATAGTAGGGAAAAATAGTGCTGGAGTTGGAAATAAGCCAGGATTTACAAAGGGTAAACAATGGGTAAGAATAAAAGATGGTTTAGAACTTTTAGATACTCCAGGAATTTTATGGCCAAAATTTGAAGATGATCAAGTTGGATATAACCTTGCAATAGTAGGGTCTATAAAAGATGAAATTCTTCCAGTTGAAGAGGTAGCTGCTCTTTTAATTTCAAAGATGAAAAATTATGGAAAATGGAAAGTATTACAAAATAAATATAAATTATTAGACGAAGATTATAGTGAAAATAATTTAGAAATAATTGAAAAAATAGCTTTAAGAATGAAAATGATAATGAAAGGTGAAGCTTTAAACACTCTTCAAGCAGCATATACAATTTTAAGAGACTACAGAGCTTGTAAACTAGGAAAATTTGGAGTAGATAGAGAAAAAAGAGAGGAAGTTACGCAAGAGGGGTAAGAATATGTCAGAGAAACTATATTTAGATTTAGCTCAAACAGAGAGAGTTTTAGTTGATTTTGTTAAGGAAGAAGTAACAAAATCAGGATTTAAAAAAGTAGTATTAGGTCTTTCTGGAGGTATAGATTCAGCAATAGTTGCATTTATCGCAGCGAAAGCTTTAGGTCCAGAAAATGTATTGGGAATTATGATGCCTTATAAATCTTCAAGCAAAGAGAGTGTAGAGCATGCCAAGCTTGTTATAGAGAAGTTAGGGATTCAGTCGAAGCTTATAGAGATTACACCTATGGTTGATGCATATTTTGAAATAGAAAAAGACATTTCAAATATGAGAAAAGGAAATAAAATGGCAAGGGAAAGAATGTCTATTTTATTTGATTATTCTGCTAAAGAGGGAGCGCTAGTACTTGGAACTTCTAATAAAACAGAAATATTACTAGGATATAGTACTCAGTTTGGAGATTCTGCTTCAGCTTTAAATCCAATAGGAGATCTATACAAAACTCAGATATGGGAAATTTCTAGATATATGGGAGTTCCTAGTGAACTTATAGATAAGAAGCCAAGTGCAGATTTATGGGAAGGACAAACAGATGAGAGTGAGCTTGGGTTCTCATATTTAGAAGCTGATAAAATCCTTTATGAAATGATTGATGAAAGAAAAGATATGTTTGAGCTTTTGGAATCAGGATTTAATAAAGAGATAATAGAAAAAATTGCTAAAAAAATAAAATTTTCTCAATATAAAAGAAAATTACCAATAATACTAAAATTATCTTCAAGAACAATGGAAAGAGAGTTTAGATATCCTAGAGATTGGGGAGTATAGAAAGGAGGAGTTAATATGACAAACGAAAAAGAGTTATTAGAAGAAATCGAAGAATTTAAAAGAGAAAAAGAGAGAATCAGAGAGATTGTCGGTGAAATCGGCGGAGTTAATGAGACAAAACAAAATAAATTAGTAAATAAGTTATTAACAGGAATTATACTGGTAATATTAGTTGCGGGAATTGCTTTAGCAAAACTTAATTTAATGGTAACTTTATTAGTTGCTATGTTAATAGCGATTTTTAAATTAATTTGGATGATAAGAGAAACTCAAAGGGTAACTCATTTTCAATTTTGGATTTTAACTTCTTTAGAATTCAGAGTAAATCAAATTAGTAAGAAAGTTAAGCATATTGAAAAAGAAGTAGAAGCTTCAAAAAAAGAGGAACTATAGTTAATTATAAAAAAAGATTGATAAGTAAATAGGGATTATTCCTAAAAACTTATCAATCTTTTTTATTTTTATATTATTTTTTAATTGCTATGAGTCATAATTTTATTTATCTTGAGGTAAAATTTTATTTAAAGAAACTCCAATTATTGCAGCTATTGCAAGACCAGATAAAGAAACAGTTCTCCAAACAATAATATTATCAATAGCTATTCCTAAAACAAATATTATTGATGCAATAACAAGATTTCTTGAGTGAGCAAAATTTAGTTCAGCTTCAATAAGCGTTCTAACTCCTACAGAGGCAATCATACCAAATAGAATAATAGAAACTCCTCCCATAACAGGAACAGGTATTGTTTGTAACATTACTCCAAATTTTCCAATAACTCCAAGAACTATAGCGTAACAAGCAGCTATTCTAAGAATAGATGGATCATAAACTTTAGTAACAGCAAGTACTCCAGTATTTTCACCGTAAGTTGTATTAGCAGGTCCACCTAAGAAACCAGCAATTACAGTAGCTACTCCATCTCCAAGTAAAGTTCTTGATATACCAGGATTTTGAAAGAAGTCTTTTCCTACAACTGCTCCATTTGTGGAAATATCACCAATGTGTTCAATAAAAACAACAAGAGCTATTGGTGCAATTGCAAGTACTGATGTTAGTGAAAAATCAGGAAGAGTTGTTAAAGAAGTTAATGCTTCTGGAGAAAATCCAAGCCAAGATGCTTCTTTTACTAAGTGAAAATCAACCATTCCTAACATATATGCTGTAGAGTAACCAAGTATTACAGATATAAGAATAGGAACTAATCTAAAGAAAGATTTTTCGAGCATAGTTATACCAACCATACTTGTAATAACAACTAATGCAACAATTAAGCTTTTCATTTCAAAAACTCCATTATGATAACCAGCCATACTAAGAGCAGTAGGACTAAGTCTTAATCCAATTACCATTATGATTGGACCAACAACAACAGGTGGAAAAAAAGATTTAACTTTTTCAACGCCTGATACTTTTATAACATAAGACATTATCATGTATACTATTCCAGCAGAGATAACTCCACCTTTTACACTGGCAATTCCCCCATCCTTTAAGACTAAAGAGATAGCTCCGATAAAAGCAAATGATGATCCAAGAAATACTGGAACAATTCCCTTTGTGCAAGCATGGAATAGAAGAGTTCCTATACCAGCTGTAAGTAAAGCAACTGAAGGGTTAAGTCCTGTTAAAAAAGGAACAAGGACAGTGGCACCAAACATAGCAAGTACATGCTGTAGCCCTAAAACTAATTTTGTTTTCATATTAATGTTCTCCATGAAAATCCTCCTATATAAATTTTAATTTTTAGACGAATATAATTTTATTATATTTACGAAAGCTCAAAAAAAAAGATAAGTTTAAACTTATCTTTTTATATTTTCTAAGAATTTCTTTTTGTTAATGATATATCTAGAGTGTTCTCCTTCTCCAACTAATGTATCCATATAAAAAACTTGAACAGAGAAATTTAATTTTTTACCCTCTATAGAAGTAAGAGTAGCAACACAACTTAGTTTGTCTCCAACTAAATTAGCCTTTAAATGCTTTGCATTTATAGAGATTCCAACAGTTGAACTCTCCTCATCAAGTTCAGGTTGAACAAGTTGAAATGCAGCATTTTCCATAAAAGCAATTAACATGGGAGTCGAAAAAACGTCTAATGTTCCAGAAGCAACTTTTGAAGCAGTTTCGTTTTCGTTCACTATTTTTTCTAAAGTTAAAGATATACCTTCTTTTAACATAAAAGCCTCCTTGGTATTATAAAATAAAAATTCACTTTGATAATTCTATAACAATATTCAAAGGTTGTCAATAGAAAACTCTTTTATACCTATTAAGTAGCCTTTTGAATATGATATAAGAGCAGGGTTATTACTAATGATGTTACTCATACAAATAGATGAACCTAAAATAAGTTTGTGATTTAGTAAAGGATACTTAAATCCTTCTAAAGTTAGAGATTCAACATCTGAACTAAAGGGGATAAAAGAGACAGTTATCCCTTTTAAATCAGTTAAAGTATGTTTTTTATTTACAAAGAAAATTTCTTCTTTTTCTGTTAAAAAAATTGTATTTTGATATTTTATAATAAAGGAAAGATTGGTCAATGTATGAGACAGTCTTCCTCCTAGCCCACCTATTATAATAATTTTTTCATAATTTTTTTTATAGATAGATTCTATTATAAGTTCACCATCTGTAAAATCTTTATCTTTATTAAATTGAATAATAGGGATTTTATTATCTTTTAAATTTTTTATATCATCATTATTGATGGAATCTAAATCTCCCCATACTTCTGAAGGGGAAATATTTAAAGTTTTACAGTGATTGTAACCCCCATCAGCACAAAAAAAATCACCAGGATTATTTTTTATATAATTTTCATAGAAGGAAGCCTCTCCCATTAAATCTCCATTTAAAAAGATATAAGCAATATTTTTTTTCATAGTATTTACTCCTTTTCAAAATTAGTCATCATCATTTCCTCCACAAGATACTTCTATAAATATAGGCAGATGATCAGAAATTAATTTTTTCGCATATTCAAAGTGATTATTTGTAAAGTCATAAACTCCACTTACTCCTGTAAACTCCTCTGTATAAATTTTAGAAAGAAACATATTATCATAAGAATTAACAAGATTTTTTGCTCCAATTGTCGTGAGTAGACTTGGATCTAAGGCATAAATAACCTTATCTTTATTTTTGATTGTTAATGGGGAAAAAGATTTGTTGTTAGCAGTAAGATTGAAATCACCAGCAATAATAACATCGTTTTCATTAGGATCTAAATTTTGAAAGTATTCATAAACTTCATTTAGATAGAAAGCTTCAGCTTGTCTGTAACTTTTATTTTTCCCATAAATAGAGTGCATTAGTACCAATGTAAAATCAAAATTCTGAATTTTAAAAGTAGCTCCAAATGGGGGTCTAATAAATAAGTCAGAAGAGTCATTGAAAAATCCAGCCTCTTCTATAAGAGAAACAGTACTAGTTTTCCATACAAAAGCATAAAACTCTTTATAGCTATCTGTTCCCACAGAATAAGGTGAGATAAGATAGTCCCATTTCTCTTTTGATTCTTTTTCTAGAGCGTCAACAAGTTCTTCTACTCCTTGTTGATTCATAACTTCAACTAAGCCAATCAAAGGAAAATTATTTAAAATTTGAGCCATTCTAGCAAAATCTTTTTTGTTTTGCCCTAATCTTAAAGTATTAAAAGAAGCTATTAGATACTCTTCTGAAAAAACAGTATTAAATGAAAAAAATATAATTGTAAAAAATAGAATAAAAGTTTTTATAAGTTTCATAAAAGGTCCTTTGTAGATATATATTTATGTAAATTGAAGATTTAAATTTATATTTATTATAACATTATATTTGAAAGTATAAAACCTTCATAAAACTTTATTTTAGAAATATAAGATAGCTTCAGAAAAACTACAGATTAGAAGAGTATAATATAAAAAGAAAAGTTAAGGTTTGGAAAATTAAAATATCTATTAATAAAATAAGGGGGAGATTTTATGAGAAATAAAGAAAAGGGATTTACTTTAATAGAACTAGTGGTTGTAGTGGCAATTATTAGTATTTTAGCAGCGCTAATAACACCTAAAGTTAGACTGAGTTTATTAAAAGCAAAAGATGTAAAAATAGAGGTAACTTTAGAGACTTTAAGGACAGCTTCAAATCTATATTTTGCTGAAAAAAATAGAATTCTAGGAAGTGAAAATTTAGCGACAGGATCAGGAGTAGCAAAGGGAACTGTTACAGGTTATATACCTTATGGAATGACAAAAGCTAGCTATCCTTTAACTCTAGCCCATTTGAAATTATTAGTTAATAAAAAATATTTAGATAAAGGTGCTTTGAGAATGTACGTGGGGAAGATAGATGCAACAACAATAAAAGGAGTGCCAGGAGTCAACATATTAGGAACTAATTGTGACAATATGGAGTTAAAAGATAACGCTGTATTATCAACAAAAGAAGTAACATACATTTTTGATGAGGATGAGATAGGTATAAGCTTATGGGATGGATTAGAACTTAATCCGAAAGAGGGAGAGGGCCGTGTTGACAGTAGTTGTCAGGTTTGGAATATTAAGTAAACTAATAATATTGTTTTTATTTTTAAGTTTTAAATACTCTTTTCCTAATAAAAGTACAGATTATGAAAAGGAAGAAAAATATGAGGAATCACTGGAAAATATAAAGTTTATAAGTATAGAGAAAAGTGATTCGTTATTAATGATATCTAAAGTAAGAGTTTTAAGTGTAAATGGAAATCTATATGGTGTCATTATTTTTGATGATGGGAAAAAATATATTATAAAAAGAGAAAAAGAGATAGAAATTAATAAAAATAAATATAAAGTTAGAATATTTAATGAAAAAATAATAGAAATAGAGAATAGTGAAAAGCAAATATCTTATATAAAAGTGGCAAAATAGAAGTGTTTTTAGGAGTTGATAAATGAAAATCGTAAATTTTTTAAAGATACTTACTATATATATTCTTTTTAATTTTCAAGTAATTGGTAATGATATAGAAAGAATCAAATTTAAAGAATCACTGAATTTTAAAGGTGTAGAGCTTAGTGAAGTTGTTGCAATCTTATCTGAAGAAACAGGCATAACAATTTTGGTAGATGAGAAAATAAAGGGTAGAACTATAGATTTATATTTTTTGAAAGATGAAAGTTTAGGAAGAGTTTTAAATTTAATATCCAGTACAAATAGCTTGAAACTGAATAAGATAAGTGGAGATACTTATATTTATCAAGAGGGAGATATAATAAGTAATTCATTATCAGGAGTTATTAAAATGTCAGGATATAATACTGGGATAGATGGAGTGAAGATTTCAGTATTAAATAGTGGAGTAATAGAAACATTTTCATCTTATGGTGGAAAGTATATAGTAAATAACCTTTTGCCAGGATCATATATAGTAAAATTTGAAAAAGAGGGGTTTTATACTGAGGGTGAATTCGTAAATATAGATGATAAAGAAAAGATAAAAAAATTAGATTTAGTCTTGGTAAAAAATGGTGATAAAATAGTCTCTTTTAACGAAAAAATAGAGAATGATAAAGCATTAACTTCTAGAACCCATATAGAAAGTGACGAAAAAGTAACTGAAAAAATAACTTTAATTCATGTTAATTCAGATGAGGTAAAAAAAATACTAGATTCAACTCTTAATTCAGAGGTAACAGTTTCTTCTTTTACAAAGTTAAATATTTTACTTATTAAAGGGGAAGCCAATATAGTAAGAGTAGCAAGGGAGATAGTTAGAGATATGGATATTCAAATGAAGCAAGTAAGAATAGCAGCTCAAACCTTAGAAATAACAGATAACCTTTTTGAAAATTTAGGTTTTTCATGGGCTTATCAAAATGGAAGTTTAAAGGACTTACCAAAGACTATGCAACTTCCAGGGCAATCCCAAAATTCAAATTCTACTATAGATTCTAATGGAAAAAGTATAGGAATTTTAAATGAAAAAGTTGGAGATGGATTAGGTTCTACAATTAAATTTATAAAATTTTTTAATAATAAGAATGAATTTTTAAATTTTTCAATAAATTTATTACAAGGAACAACAGATGCATTGGTTAGTGCAATTCCGTCAATAATAGTTTTAAATGGAGAAACAGGAAAATTTGATATAACAGAGGAAACCTTGGTATCTTATAAAACAACGAGTGTTAATACCGGCAATGAAAGTCAAGTTAATACAGAGCCTATTACAGGAAATGCGGGAATAATATTAGAGGTAACACCAATAATAAAAATTGATAATTCAATTCTTTTGAAGATAGATGTAGAGGTCAGTAATTTTATTGGAAATTCATCCACAATAACTTCTAAGGGTGGCTATAATCCCAAAGTTACTAGAAAACTATCTACAACAGTAAAAATAAATGATAAAGACACTATTTTTATAGGGGGAATGAAAAGTGCCAGTAGCAGTGCTTACAAAAGTCAGGTACCTTTTTTTGCAGATCTACCAATAATAGGAACTCTGTTTAAGAGTAAAGGGGTAACTAATAATATAAAAGATTTATATATAAAATTAAAAGTAGATATAGTAGATAGTGAAGAAGCAAAACAAGAAGTCAATTATTCACAGTTCAAAATGATGGAGATTCATGATAAAAATTATGGAAAAATATTTTAAAATATAAAAAAAAGCTAGAAGTAAAAGATAAATAATAGTTTTAAACAATGCTACAAAGTCTGTATTTATATGGTATAATTTTGTAAATAATAAAAATATAAAATATAAAAATATAAGTAGCAATAATAACGATTAAGGTAAGGTAAAGATTATGAATAGTTTCGGAAGTATATTTAAAGTTGGTATTTACGGAGAGTCTCATGGTGCTGGAGTAGGAGTAGTTATTGATGCAGTTCAGCCAGGTGTTGAAATTCTTGAAGAGGAATTAGTTGCACAATTGAATAAAAGAAAAAGTGGTGCAGTGGGAACAACAAAAAGATTAGAGCAAGATAAACCTATAATTTTATCTGGAGTATATCAAGGTCATACCACAGGGGCCCCTATCAATATATTTTTTGAAAATAGTAATACTAATTCAAAAGTATATTCAGATTTTAAGAACCATCCAAGACCAGGGCATGCAGATTTCACATCTACGTGCAAATATTTAGGGTATAATGATCTAAGAGGAAGTGGACATTTTTCAGGTAGACTAACAGTGGGAATAGTTGCAGCTGGATATGTTGCAAAAAAAATATTAGAAAAAAATTGTGAAAGGATAGGTTATAATACAGAAATAGTAGAACTAGGGGATAAACACCTTAAAAATATGGTACAGGGTGAGATAGATAATTATCTTTTAAAATTACAAAATGATGGAGACTCAGTAGGTGGAGTTATAAAATGTGAGATAAAAAACCTGCCAATAGGATTAGGAGAACCATTTTTTGATTCAGTAGAATCTTTAATAGCACATGGTATTTTTTCTATTCCTGGAGTAAAAGGCATTGAATTTGGTAGTGGGTTTAAAGGGTGTAAAATGGTAGGAAGCAAATTTAATGATGTATTTATAAATGAGAGTGGAGAGACATTAACTAACAATAATGGTGGAATAAACGGTGGAATTACTAACGGTAATACTCTAGTTTTTAATGTTGCAATAAAGCCTACTTCAAGTATATTGAAGGCACAAAAAACTTTTAATTTCCAAAGTCTAGAGATGGAAGAGCTAAAAGTACAAGGGCGTCATGACGCAGCATTTATACTAAGAGTTCCTGTTATTATAGAGTCAATTGTTGCTATTGTTTTAGCAGATTTAGTGTTAAGGGGGAAAAGATGAAAAGTTTAGATTATATATCTTGGGATGAATATTTTATGGGGATTGCAATACTTTCTGGAAAAAGAAGTAAAGATCCAAATACTAAAGTTGGAGCATGCATAGTAAGCGATGAAAAAAAAATAGTAGGGGTAGGATATAATGGATTTCCACAAGGGTGTTCAGATGAAGAGTTTCCTTGGGGGAGAGAAGGAGAATTTTTAGAAACAAAATACCCTTATGTTTGCCATGCTGAATTAAATGCTATTTTAAATAGTATAAAAACTACAAAAGGTTGCTCTATATATGTAGGGTTATTTCCTTGTAACGAATGTGCTAAATCTATAATTCAATCTGGAATAAAAGAGATAGTTTATCTCTCTGATAAATATAATGGAACGGATTCTGATGTTGCTTCAAAAAAAATGTTAGATGCAGCAGGAGTTAAGTATAGAAAAATGGAAATAAAAAAAAGTGAAATATTATTAAATTATAATGAAAATTAAATTTAAATTTAATAGAATTATATAATGTATTAGAGAAGGGGGAGGAGTCATGGGATTAGCAGTTGCAATAATGACTTGTAATGAAGAGAAAAATTTAAAAAGGACACTAAGCTCTATTCATAAATTAGCAAATGAAATAATTATAATAGATAGCGGTTCTACAGATAATACAGAAAGTATAGCGAAAGAATTTGGCGCTAAATTTTATACAGAGAAATGGAAAGGTTACGGGAAGCAGAGGAATAGTGCAATAGCTAAATGCACACAGGAATGGATACTTAATATAGATGCAGATGAAGAGGTTTCACCAGAATTATTTGATAATATAAAGAAAATAGTTGAAGAACCAACCCCTGATACAGAAAAAGTATATGAAATAAATAGAGTTTCATTTTGTTTTGGGAAAAAATTAAAGCATGGAGGATGGGGAACATCTTATGCAATTAGACTTTTTACAAAGGATGGAGGGCATTTTAATGACAATACAGTTCATGAAGAGTTTGTAACTAGCATTTCAATTCAGAAATTAAAAGGGGATTTATATCATCACTCGTATTTAACATTGGAAGATTATTTTTCGAAATTTAATAGATACACAACAGAGGGTGCTTTAGACTATTATAGAAAGGGAAAGAAAAGTTCTATATTTCAAATTGTTTTTAATCCTCTATATAAATTTATAAAGATGTATATAATCAGACTAGGTTTTTTAGATGGAATTGAGGGATTCGTAATATCTGTAACTAGTGCTCTGTACTCAATGGTGAAATATTTTAAATTAAGAGAGATGTATTTAAATAATTCTTATAAAGATAAAATAAAATATTAAAATAAAGTCTATTGAGACGCTGATATTAAAAATACAGTGTTTTCAATAGATTTTTTATTTTTATAAAAAAAAGAAAAGTATAAAGAGTATTTATTTTAAAAAAACTTAAAAATAAATCAAAAAAAGTGTTGACGAAAAATGTTCCCTATGGTAAGATAATTCTTGTCCGCGAGAGAAACGCGAGACGAAGTTAAAAGGACATTAACAACAGAATAGAGAGAAAATCAAAAGTTATGTTTAAGAGGTCACCACCGATTAAACTAACGAATCTAATAACAAATCTTCGT
>JBOFJQ010000026.1:0-25299 GCA_051656905.1 Fusobacteriaceae bacterium
ATAAAAAGTAGAAAATGGAGGAGTAAATGAGTATATTTGTTGGTTCTGGGGTAGCATTAGTAACACCATTTAATGAAGATATGACGGTTAATTTTGAAAAACTAAGAGAGTTGATAGAGTTTCAAATAGAAAATAAAACTGATGCAATAGTTGTCACAGGTACTACAGGAGAAGCTTCTACTTTAAGTGATTTAGAACAAAAAGAGATTATAGAAAGAACTGTAAAAATTGTAAACGGAAGAGTACCAGTAATTGCAGGAACAGGTTCTAATAATACTAAGCATTCAATTGAGCTTAGTCAACAGGCTGAGAAGTTAGGAGTAGATGGGCTTTTAGTAATTACTCCATATTATAATAAAACAAATAAAAGAGGATTAATTGAACATTTTAAAATGATTGCAAGTTCGGTTAAAATTCCAATTATTTTATATAATGTACCAGGAAGAACAACTATGAATATACCTCTAGATGTTTATGGTGAATTAAGAAATGTTGAAAATATAGTTGGAATAAAAGAAGCTAGTGGAGAGATAACCTATGCAATGGATATTATTAGATTATACGGAGATAGATTTGATGTATATTCAGGAAATGATGATATAATATTCCCTGTAACTGCTATAGGAGGAAAGGGAGTAATATCTGTTTTGGCAAATGTTATGCCTAAAGAGACTCACGATATATATTATAACTATGTAGAAAATAACGTAGAGAGATCAAGAACAATGCAACTTAAATTAAACGGATTTGTAAATTCGTTATTTATTGAAACAAATCCTATTCCTGTAAAGGCAGCTCTTAATTTAAGAGGGGAAAATGTTGGAGGCTATAGAGCACCACTTTACGAAATAAGTGAAGGGGCATTAAAGATTTTAAAAGAAGAAATGAAAAAAATAAATTTAATTTAGGAGTAACTTATGAAGATTGCTGTACATGGATATGGGGCTATGGGAAAAATAGTAGTAGAAAAAATAAATGAGAGAACAGAGCTTAAATTAGTTGGAATTATTGATGATGGAGCTGATTCATCAGACTATTATATTCATTCTTTAGATGAGTTACAGGAAAAACCAGATGTAATAATAGATTTTTCTCATTATACAAAATTAGAGCCCTTAGTAGAGTATTGTAAAGAAAATCAAGTAGCTCTTTTTGTAGCTACAACAGGACATACAGATGAACAAAAGAAATACGCACAAGATAACGCAAATAGATTTCCTCTTATAATGGCGACAAATACATCTTTAGGAGTAAATCTTTTAAATGAAATAATGGGTAAAATAGTTCCTGTGTTAAATGAATGGGATATAGAACTTATTGAAAAACATCATAATAAGAAAATAGATTCACCTAGTGGAACAGCTAAAACTTTACTAGAAAAGATCAACCAGGCTTTAACAGAAGAGAAAAGTTATAAATATGGTAGATCAGGAATTGAGAAAAGAGATAAAAATGAGATAGGAGTTCACTCTTTAAGAGGGGGAACTATAGTTGGAGAACATTCTGTTATTTTTGCAGGAGAAGATGAAGTTATTGAAATAAAACATGAGGCACACTCAAAAAGAATATTTGCTAATGGGGCTTTAAAAGGTGCAATGTGGCTAGCATCAAAGGGGCCTGGAATATATCAAATGAGAGATGTCTTATTTAATTAAAAAGAGTATAAATAAAAATGGAGGAAAGAGAATATGTCAAATATGATTAATCATGGAGAAGAGATAATAAGATATATAAGAGATTCAAAAAAAGTAACACCGATTAAAGCCTATGTTAATGGAGATATAGATCCTTCGAAATTAGAAGGAGTAAAGGTTTTTGGTGGAGATAAATCATACGTTTTAATAGGAGAAAACTCAATAATAGAGCCTTTTCTTGAAGAGAATAAAGATAGAATAAAAGATGTTTATATAGAAAATGACAGAAGAAACTCTGCTATTCCAACACTTGATAAAAGACACATAAATGCAAGAATTGAACCTGGTGCAATTATAAGAGATATGGTTGAAATTGGAGATAATGCTGTAATAATGATGGGAGCAATATTAAATATAGGTGTAAAAGTTGGAAAAGCAACTATGATTGATATGGGAGCTGTGCTTGGTGGAAGAGTTATGGTTGGAGATAATTGCCATATAGGTGCAGGAACTGTTTTAGCAGGGGTAGTTGAGCCACCAAGTGCTAGTCCAGTAATTATTGAAGATGATGTTGTAATAGGAGCTAACGCTGTTGTAATCGAAGGTGTAAGGATTGGGAAGGGTTCTGTTGTTGCAGCAGGAGCTATTGTATTATCAGATGTTGAACCTGGTGTAGTAGTAGCAGGAAATCCAGCGAAGGTAGTAAAAATAAAAGATAGTAAAACAGCATCAAAAACTGAATTAGTAGAAGCGTTGAGAAAATTATAATATTAATAGAAAAGATAAAAAAATGAGTAAAATAAAAAATAAAAAATAAAAAATAAGATACGGGAGGTAGGAATGTTAGAAGTAAACTCAAAACTAGATGAAATAGAAGTTTCAGTTATAAGAAAAATATCTGAAGCTAGTGCAAAATATAAAAATGCAAATACAGGAAAGAATCTAATCAATCTTACCATTGGAGAACCAGATTTAGAGCAACCTAAAATAATAACGAAAGAGATACAAAAATATATAGAAGAAAATAAAATTTCTTATGCACAACTTGGGGGATTTATAGCTTTAAGAGAAGAGATTGCTAAAAGTTATGAAAGTAAATATAACGTTAATTGTTCAGCAGAAGAGATAATAATAACAGTAGGAACAACTGAAGGTATTGCTACAACAGTAAAAACAATTATCCAAGAAGGGGATGAGGTTTTAATACCTCTTCCAGCATATCCTGGGTATGAACCACTTGTAATTCTTGCAGGGGCAAAACTTATAAAAATGGATACCTCAGAGGATAATTATGAGTTAACTGTAGAAACTCTAAAAAAGTATGTTACACCTAAAACAAGAGCGATAATAGTAAATTATCCTTCAAATCCTTCTGGTGTACTTATTTCTAAAAAAAATAGAGATGAAATTTTAAAGTTTGCTAAAGAAAATGACTTATATATAATTAGTGACGAAGTTTATAATGAGATAATTTTTGAGGGTGAATATAATAGCTTTTTAACAAATGAGTATAGAGATAATGTAATTTTATTAAGTGGTTTCTCAAAATCACACTCTCTAACAGGTTGGAGAATAGGGTATATAATATCTAGCAAAGAGTTAAGAAAAAATCTTTTAAAAGTTCATCAATATAGTGTAACTTCAGCCTCTTCAATATCTCAAATGGCAGGGCTTGTAGCTCTTACGCAATGCAGTGATATAAGTAAAGTTGTAAGTATCTATAAAGATAGAGCTGAGAAAGTTTATGATAGATTTAAAGCAGCAGGGATAGATCCAATAAAACCTCAGGGAGCTTTTTATATTTTTATTCCTTTAAAAAAGTTTGGTATAACAGATTGCTATAAATTTTGTCTTGATTTCTTAGAACAAGAGAGAGTTGCAATAGTACCAGGAAGTGCATTTTCTATGGAGGGATATATAAGAATATCTCTAATTGAAAGTACAGAAATTCTTCTAGAAGCAACTGATAGAATGATTGAATTTATAAATAAAAATTACAATAAAAAATAATAAGAAACAATAAAAAACCCTTAGCTTTATATATTATAGAGCTAAGGGTTTTTTATGTAATGATAAAATGTTACAATAGTATGCAAAGTGCAATACTAAAATTTTTTAAGTATTATAACATGTTGAATTTGTTTTTTTTGTATGTTATAATGTTGTGCGAGAAAGTCCTTTAAAATATGGTTATTTAGATCGTTTTTAATACTCTCTCATTTTTTTTGTAAAAATTAATAAATAAAAATTTTTATAATATAATCATTACTCAGTAATACCATATTTTCTTTTTAAAATCTCAATAGTGCCATCTTGTTTTAATTTTAAAATGATATTATTTATTTTAGTTAGATCTTCCGAGCTTATTTTTTTTGATACAGCAAGAGCTACTTGTGTTTTCTGAATAGTATTTTTTATATAAAGAAGAGGATTTGAGTTACAATGTAAAATTGCACTAGCCTTATCCATAATAGCATAATCTATTTCATTAGCATGCATTTTCTCAATTATTTTATCGTAATTAAGCTCTTCAATAATAGTAATATTTTTGATGTTTTTAATATAATTTATAAAGACAGATCCCTTAGGAATCGAATAAATAGGTTTTGTCTCTTGGAGTTTAGTGTTATTTTTTATTCCAACAACAACAATATCAGATTCAAGATAGGATTCAGAGAAATTAACAAGTTCTTTTCTTTCTTCAGTAATAGTAAAAGTTCCTAAAGCTAAGTCTAAATTTTCTGTAACTAATTGTGGAATTAAATTATAGAAATTAACGTCAACCATTTCTAATTTTAATTTTCCTCTCTTAGCTATTTCAAGAATAAGATCATATTCAAATCCAGTAAGCTTTTCACTGGACTTATCCCTATATAGAAAAGGCGGATCGCTATCATCAATTCCAACAACATAGACATTTTTTTGAGTAAATTTATTTTGCCAAACACACCCAATAAATAAAGTTGAAAAAATTAGAAGTAATAGAATAATTTTTTTCATCATTAGTACCATCCTTTTTAAGTAAAAAAATATTAACTAAATATTCAATAAAATCTATTTTAATCCTTTTCTTTATTTTAGAATTTAGAGGAGAAATAATCTGTTTTAAGAATAATACTAAAAGTAATAATAAAAATAATGCTAGAAAACAATAGAAATGCAGATAAAAAAGGAGATATATTATGAAGATAGGAATAATTTTCGGAACTAGGCCAGAAGTTATAAAAATAGCACCAGTATATTACTATTTTAAGGAAAAAGGGGAAGAGGTTACTTTAATATCTACAGGACAGCATGAAGCAATGTTAGATGAGGCACTTAATGTTTTTAAACTAGTGCCGGATATAAAATTGAAGATTGAAAGAAAAGACAACTCTCTTGAAGAATTAACAAGTGAGTTAGTAAAAAAAATAGCAGAGGTAATAAAAAATAATGAATTTGATGTAGTTCTAGTTCAAGGGGATACAACAACTGCATTTATAGGAGCTCTTATTGCATTTTATAATCAGATTCCAGTGGGGCATATAGAGGCAGGATTAAGAACAGACAATATATATGGACCTTTTCCAGAAGAGGTAAATAGAAGACTAATTGGCCAAATAGCAAGCTTTCATTTTGCACCAACAGAGAAAGCTTGTGAAAATTTATTAAAAAATGGTGTAGAAAAAAGTAGAATAATACTAACTGGAAATACTGTTGTAGATGCAATATATCTGAATAAAGAAATAAATAAATTAGAACTAGATAATATTGCTACAAGTCAAAAATTAAAAGAGCAGAAATATATAATTCTAACAATGCATAGAAGAGAATCTATACCAGAAGGGGTTATTTCAGCTCTAACAGGAATAAAGATGTTTTGTAAAAAATATCCAGAGGTAAAGGTAGTATATCCAGTACATCTAAATAAAAAATTGAGAGAGATTACTGTAATGAAAAAGGAGTTATGGGAAGGAATTGAATTTATAGAGCCTTTAAATTATAAAGAGCTAGCAGCTTATGTTAAGAATTCGCTTTTTGTAATGACAGATTCAGGAGGAATTCAAGAGGAGGCACCTTCTTATAATAAATATACTCTTATATTAAGAGAGGAAACAGAAAGACAAGAAATTGTGAATGAAGGAATAGGATTTCTTGTGGGGACAGACTCTGAAAAAATTTTTAATGAGATGGAAAGACTTTATTTAGCTAAAGATATGCATAAGGAGATGAAGAATCCCTATGGTGATGGAGATGCAAGCAAGAAGATATATGAAGCAATTACAAAATTGTATGATGAAAAAAAATAATTTATTTATACTTATAATAGTGGCGATACTAATTTTTTCTGGGTGTGGAAAAGAGGAAAAGGTAGAGATTATTAAGGTTGATGTGCCAAAATATAATGTAAATAAAGGTGTTTTTTTTGAAAATACAGTAGTAATTAATGACTTAGTAGAAAGGGGATCTATAGATACAAATTATTTTTTTATAAATAATAAAATAAAAACAGATAACAGAGTTTTATCTGAAACTCAAGGGTTAATAATGGAATACGCTGTTTACATAAGAAATAAGGAGCTATTTGAAAAAAGTTTTCAATATTTAAAATTAAATATGACATTAAAGAATGGACTTTTTAGTTGGGAATATAATAATAAAGATGAAAAAAAGAGTAATTCAAGTGCAACAATTGATGATTTGAGAGTATTAAAGTCCTTAGTATATGCTAACTCTCTATGGGGTGAATATGAAGCGGATATTAGACAATTAGAAAAAGGGATAAGAAATCTAGAAAAAAAAGGGTATTTAACAGATTTTCTAGATAGAAGCGGAGTATCTAAGGAAGTTTCTACACATTATGTTGATATAGTTGCTATCTCAATGTTAGCACAAATGAACAAGAGGTATGAAGAAGTATTAAAAAAATCTATTAAGTTATTAAGAGAAAGTAGAATAAAAACAGAAAATAATCTTCCTTTATATTATGAAATATATAATGTGAAAAATAAGAGTTTTGAAAAAATAAAAGAGATAAATATGCTTACTTATTTAATAGTCATAGAAAATAGAAAAGCAGCAGGACTAAATATTGAAGAGGATTTAAAATTTTTAAAAGTAATTTTTCAAAGAGATGGAGGTTTATATTCGAAATATGATTTGTTAGGAAATCCTACATCAAAAGTAAAGTCAACAGCGATATATGCTTACTTAAAAAAAATTTTTTTAAAAGAAAAAGATAGCGATTTTATAAAAAAAATAGATCAAGAAATAAAAGTATTATTGAATGGAAATATGCTCCCAATATCCCAAGGGGAAGGAAAGTTATATTCTTTTGATTTGTTGATACTTTTATTATCTGACTTGGAGGAGAAAGAATGAAAAAAGCCATTAGAGACATTTATATATTGTTATTAACAATATTTTTTATAGCAGGATTTTCAGCATCAATTAGGTCAATATTTCAAATTAGACCAGGTGCTGAAGAAATGTACTTAATTACAATTTTTGTTGTTCTATTAGGAATGTCATTAGCAGTAGACAAGACTATAGCTATAATATCATGCGGAGTAACACTTATAATTTATGCAGCTTGGATATATTATCAACTATTCAACAACAGAATAGCATCAGATGAAGTTATTAGTTATTATCAATGGTTTTTTAATTTTCCTATTGGTGTTTTAGTAGGAGGGGCTATACAAGGAAGATTAAATGATATTCAAGAAATAATAAAAAAAGAAAGAGATTCTATAGAAAAGTACTCTGTTAGAGATGACGTAACATTATTAAAAAATAAAAGAGAATTTTTATTCTATATATCACTTTTTATAAATGTTTTTAAGAATAAAAATGTAGAATCATCAGCTGTAATTATGGAAATAACAGATTTTAAAATATTAAGATCAGGGTTAAACTCTAACGAGATGGAAGAGTTTAATAGATATATGGCAAACTCTTTAAAAAAAGTAGTTCCACCCTATTCAGAAAGATTTTTTTTGGATAAAGGTATGTTTGGAGTTCTTTTATACTCTGTAAATTCAGAAGAATTAAAAGAGGTAGTTGATAAATTAAGAAAAGATTTAAAAGAAGAGATAAAATATCCAGACTCAAAAACAGGAGTAAAATATATTCCTTTTAAAATGGCAGGAATAACAATAGAAAAAAGTGACGAGAATGAAATCTTAGCTTATAAGAGACTTGAAAAAGGATTAGAGTATGATGTTTAAGATTTTGCTATATTTATTTATGACGCTAACTATATTTTCAAAAGATTTAATAATTCAAGGTGATGAAACAAGTAAAAAGTTGCTAAAAAATTATTTAGAAAATAAATATGAGCTTAAGGATATAAATATAGTATTTGAAAAAAATGAAAGTTCTGAAACAATAGGGACAATAGAGATGCTGAAATATAATTATAAAGAAACTGCTGGGACATTTAGGAGAATGATTGCGTATGGAGAAGAGATTCAAATAGAAAAAACATCAGTATATGATTATGAATTTAAAGGTGAAGTTTTTGCTTATTTTATTTCGGAATCAAAAAAAATTCCATATATTTGGCAAGAAGAAGTTAAGGGGAATTATTTTGTAAATGGTGAAGAAATATTATATGATAAAAATTTACAGTATATTTTTGAAAAATTTTTAAAAAATCAGTTAATAAGTGAATTAAAAATAAAAGAGATTAAGGTACAAGGGATAGAGAAACCCAGTACAGATATAACAAGAGTTACAAATAATATTTTATTGATTTTTTTATTCGGTATTATTATCATGGTATTCTTTTTAAGCAAATCTGTTAGAAAAGGGTATGGAGACTCATTTAAAGGGGAATAATAATGACAAAAATAGATATAGTATTTTTAGGAGTTGCAGTAATTATATGGGTAGCCTTAGTATATAATCTTTTTTTAATGTACCATGGATATAGGTATTTTATTGAGATAAATAATATGAAAGAAAAATATTTAGATAATATGAATGAATTTCCCATGGTTTCAATTATGATTCCTTGTCATAATGAAGAGACTGTGATTGAACAAACTATGATAGCAATAAGCTCTTTCGATTATCCAAAAGATAAATTAAAAGTAATAGTAATAAATGATAACTCCAGTGATAATACTAGAGGTGTGTTTGAAAAATTTAAACAGACAAAAGGTAGAGAACATTTTGTAATGGTAGATACAACAAAAGAATCTGGAGGAAAAGGAAAAGCAGGTGCTTTGAATTTTGGGATGCAATTTACAGAAGGGGATTATATAGCTGTTTATGATGCGGATAATACACCTGAACCTCTAGCCCTTAGATATTTGGTAAAAACGATAGTTGATGGTGGATATGCTGCTGTTGTTGGAAAATTTAGAACTAGGAATAAAAGGAAGAATCTTTTAACGGAGATGATAAATATTGAAGGATTATCATTTCAATGGCTTGCTCAAGGAGGAAGATGGCATTTCTTTAATCTTTGTACAATACCAGGAACTAATTATATTATTTCAAAAAAATGTTTACAGGATGTAGGAGGATTTGATCCTAAAGCTATAGCAGAAGACACAGAAATAAGTATAAAACTTTATAAAATTGGTAAAAAAATTAGATTTATGCCCTTAGCTGTAACATGGGAACAGGAACCTGAGACCTTGAAGGTATTTGTAAAGCAGAGAATAAGATGGATAAAAGGAAATCTATACGTAATTTTTAAATATTGGACAGAAAATCCTTTTCATAAAAATAATGTTTATTACATTGATATAGTTAACTTTTTTATGGTTTATATATTGTTTTTATTCTCAGTATTATTGTCACATACGATATTTCTATGTAATTTAATATTTGGAATTGAGTTAACTATTAATGGAAATATAAATTTGATTTGGTTATTAACATTTGTGTTGTACGTATTGCAAGTAGCTAATACTTTAAGTTTTGAAAAAGGTGAACTAAATAGAAGATCATTTTTCTTAATTATTTTAAGTTATTTTACGTATACACAATTGTGGCTTTATTTAGCAATAATTTCTTTGTATCAATTTACAAAAGATTCAATTTTAAAAAGAGAGGTCAAATGGTATAAAACCGAAAGATTTCAATAAAATTATGAAAATAGGAGAAGGGATAAAATGAAAAAATTATTGATTTTATTATTCCAATTATTAACAATCTCTATATTAAGTTACGGGGAAGTAGTAGAAACAATTTTAATACCCCAAGGAGAAGAAATAAGAGGATTTAATAGAAGTAGAGATGCTTATTTTTTTATAGAAGGGAACTGGGATATAAAAAATGCAGTAACGATTAATCTAGAGTTATCTTATTCAGAATTAACAAAAGGGAATAACTCTTCAATAACTTACTATATAAATGATAAACCTCTTAATAGTATGGCTTTAAATACAGCTGATGACAAAATAATAAAAAAAATTGAGATTCCTAAAGAATATTTAAAAGTTGGAGCAAATAAATTCTCTATTAAAAAACTTCAAATGATTACAGAAGATAAGTGTAGTTTAGAAGAGATGAGTCCAGCTAACTGGATTAGGATAGACAAGGCTTTTTTATTTTTAGAATATGTTGAAGATAACAGTAAAATAGATTTATCTAGTTTTCCATTACCTTTCTTGCATAAATATTCTGACTCTGGTGAAAAGAAGATAAATATTCTTATGCATGAGAAAGCTACAGGACGTGAAAAAATTGGATTAGCAAATGTAGCGGCTTTTTTAGGGAATATAAATTCCAATTCAAAAGATGAGGTACAAATTCTTAATATTAATAATATAGAAAAATTAGATGATAACTTTATAGTTATAAGTGAATTTAATAGATTACCAGATATCTTAAAGAAGTCTTTTACAGATGAAGAAGTAAGTTTAATGAGAAATGGATTAGCTTTAAAAATAATTGATAATTTTGTTAATCCAGAAAAGAAAATTATTATTCAAACATCAATTTCGAGAAATATGGGAAATGGAATAAATTGGCTTATAGATAAAAAGCTATTGAAACAAATATCAGGAAAGTTTACAGTTATTCAAGATTATAGTGATACAAAATATGTAGATGAAAGTTTAAAGAAAAAAATCAGTTTTAGAAGTTTAGGTATAGATAATATAATGTTATCAGGAATAGGGAAAAATAGACAATCTATAAAAATTAATCTTCCTAAAGATGAGAAAAGAGATAATATTATTTTAAAACTAAAACTTGGCTTTTCAGAATTAATAAGAGATAACAGAAGTACTTTAAGAGTAGCTGTAAATGGGGAAAATATTTGGGATAAAGAGTTTACTAGTTTTAATAATGATTTAAGTGTGAGTATTCCCCTTCATACAGATTTAATAAATAATGATAAGAGTTATTATATAGAATTTGAAAGTAACTTGCTTACAGAATTTAATTGTGATGGAGTTCCTGAACCATGGATTGAAGTGAAAAGTGAAAGTAGTATAGAAAGTGATATTACACAGGAAACAGAATTTACGATTCATGACTTTCCTGCACCATTCATTAAAGGTGGTAAATATAATAAGTTAGGATTAGCAGTTTCAGATGATTTTGAAAGTTTAAAATTTATGTTTGAGTTATTTAGAATTATGGGGGCTAATTTATCAATTCCAGGAAATATAACTTATCTTGAAAATGATGATGCAGACAAGAATATTATTATTATAGGAAATCCTAAAGATAATCCAATTATAGATGAATTATCGAAAAATTTATTTTTGAAGTACAATAGAGATAGAAGTAAATTCTTAAGTGATGTAAATTTCCAATTTTTAGGTGATAATATCTATTCAGCAGTCCAGATTATCAAGGAGAAAGAGTCACATAATTTAGTAGTATTCACTGATAATAATATGTACTATAAGAATATTTTAAATAATTTTAAATTAAATAAATTTCAGGGAGATAGTTATTTAGCTATAAATATCAAAGAAGGAATAGATTTAGATGTAAATAAAGTGGTTGAGGAAAAAGATACATCAAACAAAGAAAAGAAAATGGAAGCTGTAAAAATATTATTATTGCTATTAGTAGGTTTTGCAGGTTTAACTATTTATCTGATTAAGAAAAAGGATAATGATGACAATGGAATTAAATAGAAAAATTATTAAATTAGCTTGTTTACTATCATTAATTAACGTTAATATTTATGGAGTTAATAACAAAGATAGATCATTAGAAAATTTTAAAAATGTGGTATCACCGTCTGTAGTTTATGATCAATATGGATGGAGTCAAGAAGGTATAAATAAAGAAACGGGAACTAAGTATAATAAGTATGGTTGGGATAGGAATGGGATTAATAAAAAAACAGGGACTAAGTACAATAAGAACGGTTGGACAATAGATAATAAAAATAAAAAAACAGGAACAAAGTATGATAGAAATGGTTTTGATATTAATGGTATAAATAAAGAAACAGGAACAAAATATAACAGGAAAGGTCTGGATGTTTTTGGTGGAAAAAAAGCAGTCTCAGCTCCTAAAAGTGAGTATGACCAATATGGTTGGAATAGTCAGGGTATAAATAAAGAAACAGGAACAAAATATAATATCTATGGTTGGAATAAAAATAGTATTAATGAAAAAACAGGAACAAAGTATAATGTAGACGGTTGGACAATAGATAATAAAAATAAAGAAACGGGAACAAAATATGATTCACAAGGTTTTGATATATTTGGTGTTAATAAAAATGGAGAAAAAAAAGGGAGTGTAGGTAAACAAACATCTTACAATGAAATCCCAATAAGCACACTAGAGGGAAATGGATTAAATATACATCAAAATACAAATATTATAAATAAAGATGAACAAGAGAAATTAGGCTTTATAAATACAAGGCTTTCTTTTTCAAATGAAACAGAGTATATGAGCCATTATAGCGGAGCAAATGCACCTAGAGGAAATTTTAGTGATGAGGAGTATTTTAATAATCAACTAGAATTTTATACTCAAAAAGATACTTTAGGTTACTCTGTCTTTGTTGGAAAGAGGGAAGAAGGAAAATTCTATGATGGAGAAAGTTATTTAGATGAAACATATTATGGTGGAAAAATTTTAAAATTTTTTCCAGGTAAAGGATTTGTTTATGGAGGAATAAAACTTTATAATGGTAAAAGTGATGGTTATTTTACTAGAAATGGAGATTATATTTCTAGAAATTCATCTCTAAAAGAAGATAAAACTAGATGGGAATTCGGTGGATATTTTGAAGAGAAACTATACTTCTTAAATGGTTATTATGGAGGGGATTCCCCAGAAAAGAGTAATGGAATTTATGAAAAGGGAAATTATGGGGGAATAGAGCTAGGAAAAAAAATACCTCATAAAGATAATTATATAGTACCTTCAATTGAGTATTATGGAGAAGATTATGAAAGTTATTCATTTTATGAAGTTTGGTTAAAATTAGGTTATCAATTTAATTATAGCAAAGGATATATAACGCCTTTTTTTAATACTGTTCTAGTCAGAGAACAAAATAATGATGATACTTCTCTAAATTATACAATTAATACTGGTGGAAAATTTAGAATAGGTGTAAAGGGAAACCATAGAATAAATGAAGAGTTTGGTTTGACATATGCAATCTTTTGGCAAGATGAAAGCAGAGATTATCCAGGGAATGATGGAGGTACTAATCTAATTATGTCGTATGTTAGTATAGATTATTTTTTTAATTAAGGAAGATAAAAGGGGAGAATAAATAAATTATGAAGAAAATTATTATTTTTATTGTCCTAGTAAGCGTTTTTGTTATTGGATGTAATAAAAAAAGAATGGAAAAGGAAAGTTATACGGTGGGAATTGATGCAAATAGTGGTTATCCTTTCGAGTATAAAGATAATTCAACCGGAGCGATAAATGGATTTGAACCGGAGCTAATAGCCGAAATAGCAAGAAGAGGAAAATTTAAAATAAACTTTGTAGAAAGTTCATTTTTATCAATTATACCTAGAGTAAAAGAAGGGAATCTGGATATGGGAATTGGATTTATTACCATAACTAATGAGAGAAAAAAAGTTGTAGATTTTTCAGAGATATATTATACTTCTAAAGTAGTAGTTTTAGGAAATAAAGAAAATACAAATCTAGATAAAAAGAAACTTATTTTTGGATTTCCTAAAGGAACATATTTTAAAAACTATGTAAAAGATATGAAAAATGCTATCATAGTAGAAGATGTGGATAGAGAGGGTGTAATGCAAAAACTTATTTCAAAGGAGATAGATTATACCATTGCAGATAGTAGAATAGGAGTTAAGTATATAGAAAAAAATCCAATGATTTATGAAGAAAGAACAATAAAAGATGATTCAATAGCTATTGCTTTTTCAAAAGAACTATCCGAAAGTTTTCAAAGAAAAGTAAATGAAATAATAGTTGAAATTAAAAATGATGGAACTTTAGATCTTATAAAGAAAAAATATAATGTTGAATAAGGAGTATAAATGAAAAAAAGATATATAACCTTTATAATAACGTTAATTTTATTTTTTTTAGGTTGTAGTGAGAGTAAACATAATGAAAAAATCCATAAAGTAGTAGCTTCTTTTGATTATGACCCCTTTATATATATAGATGATGAAACCGAAGAAAAAAAAGGTTTTGTCTATGAAATTATAAAGGAAATAGAAAAAAGGGGAGAGTTTAAATTCGAATGGTATAATCAGCCTTTCCCTAGAATTATTGACAGAGTAGTAGAAGGTCGTTATGATATAGGGATTTCAGCTTTTTCAATTACAGATGAAAGAAAAAAAGTCATAGATTTTACAGAACCTTTATGCAATTCAGAGATAGTTGTTTTGGGAAATAAAGAGATTGAGTATGATAAAATTGCAAATAAAATTTATGGAATTCAGACAAACAGCGTATTTGAAGATAAAATTGCTAAAAAAGTTGGAGATAAAATTGTAGTAAAGAATAAAGAGGAACGGTTAGTTAGCATACTTATAAGTAAAGAGATTGACTATATAATTACAGATTCAGGGGCAGGACATAGAATAATAAAAGAAAATCCTCAATTATATGTAAAAGAAGTGCTAGAAAATAGTGAGATTGCCTTTGTGGTATCTAAAAAAATAGATAAAAATGATTTAAAAAAAATAAATTTGATCATCCTAGAAATGAAATCCGATGGAACAATAGAAAACTTAAAGAAAAAGTATGATATATAATTAATAAATAACGGGGAATCTAAAAAGTGGCAATTTAAATAGTTGATAAAAAAATACTTAGACTGGGAGAGGTAAAAATGAAAAAAATTATTTTTTTAATAGTTGTAGGGACAATTTTTCTTTGGGGATGTGGAGCTAAAAAAGAAATTAAAAATCATTACACTGTTGCAATCGATTCTGGAGGTGTTTCTCCTTCTAATTATAAAGATAAAGATACAGGGGAAATTTTAGGGTTTGAAGCTGACTTAATGAGAGAGATAGCAAAAAGAGGAGAGTTTAAAATAACTTTTGTAGAAAAAGCATTTTCACTAATTATATCAGGAGTTAAAGATGGTAAAACTGATATGGGAGTAGGATTCATATCAATAATTGATGAAAGAAAAAAAATATTAAAATTCTCAGAACCTTATATGGAAACAGTTGTAGTAACTTTAGCTAATAAAAAAAATAAAATAAGAGATAATAATGTAAAAATTTACAGTATAGCAAAAGGAACTTATTTTAAATCATTAATAGAAAATAAAAAAAATATAGAAATAATAGAAGAAGTAGATACTAATAAGGTTATAGAAAAACTTGTATCAAGAGAGGTAGATTACGCTATAACAAGTAGAGAAATAAGTGATATATACAGAGCTAAATATCCTGAAATTTATGAAGAAAATGAATTGAATAGAGATACGATAGGAATTGCATTTTATAAAAATACATCTTCAGACTTTATTAATAAAGTAGATAATATAATATTAGAAATGAAATCAGATGGTTCTTTGGATAATTTAAAGAAAAAATATGGGATTTAAAATAAAAAATATAAAAAAAGGGTTCTTTAAATTATGAAAAATTAATTTAAAGAACCCTAAATTTTTGTTTAATAATATTTTTAAATAGAATCAATACTAATTATTCTATTTAGTATTGATATTATTGATTATTGAAAATCAGATAAAATATTTTTTATCCAAGAGAATATTCTATCTGGAGTAAGGTCATCTTGTTGAGACTCATCTAGAGCCAAACCAATAAAATCCTCACCTATAATGGCTTCACTTTCTTTAAATAGATACCCTTCTGTAGATGAGAAACCAATAACTTTTCCACCTCTTGAAATAACTATATCATACAATATTTTAATGGCTCCTACAAAACTTTCTCCAAACTTAAATTGGTCTCCAAGACCAACAAGAGCTACAGTTTTATTTGAAAAATCTATTGTTTTTAGCTCCTCTAAGTGATCTTCCCAATCTTTTTGTAACTCTCCTACCCCGTAGCTAGGAGAAATTAAAATTAAATTCTCATAATTCTTAATATTTGAAATACCATCTTTAACATTAAAAACTTCATGATCTATTTTTTTTAGATTAAATTCTATCTCTTCAACTATAGCTCCTGTTTTGCCAGAAGTTGTTCCATAAAAAATTCCTATTTGTTTCATAACGCTCCCTCTCTATTATAAAAATTAATTTGTAAAGATTATAAACATACCTAATTATACTATATAAAAAGAAAAAATTAAATAAAATCAAAAAAATAAAGGGTGTTTTTCATGTAGAAAAAATTAATGAAATGATAGTGAGTCCTGAAACGGAATGCTTTATTGGAAAAATGTTGTTGAAATTATACATATTTTCAATTAATGGATAATAAAAATAAAAATAGTGTAATTTTTTTAAAAAGTGTGCTATAATAATTTGATATGGGAAATTTAATTTAGTATATTTAATATGTTAAATTAGATTATAAAACAAAGTTAAAAATGGAGATATTTACATATTTATATGTTTAAGCGTAGTCTTAATGGCTGTAAGAGATTTTAGAATAAATAGTAAATAGAAAAAATATTGATTTTTATTATAAAAAAAAAAATTAAGGATGTGACTAATGGAAAAATTAGAAAAATTAGTAGAATTTAAAAATTTAGGGCTTTCAGAAAAAACGTTAAAGGCTTTAGCAAAAAAAGGGTATGAGAAGCCAAGTCCAATACAAGAACTTACGATTCCTGCACTTTTAACAGGAACTAAAGATATAATAGGTCAAGCACAAACAGGAACAGGAAAGACTGCGGCTTTCTCTCTTCCAATATTAGAGACAATAGATGAGAATGGAAAACATATTCAAGCTATAGTTTTAACACCAACAAGAGAACTTGCAGTTCAAGTATCAGAAGAGATGAGCGCATTATCTTACGGTAGAAAAATAAGAGTAGCACCAGTTTATGGTGGACAATCAATGGAATTCCAAATTAAACAATTAAGAAAAGGTGTAGACATCGTTGTTGGAACACCTGGAAGAGTTATGGATTTAATGAACAGAGGAATTTTAAAGATAGATAACCTTAAGTTCTTTGTATTAGATGAAGCTGATGAGATGCTTAACATGGGATTCGTTGAAGATATCGAAAAAATATTAGAATCTACAAATGAAGACAAAAAAATGTTATTCTTCTCTGCAACTATGGCTCCAGAGATATTAAGAATAGCTCAAAACCACATGAAAGAGCATGAAGTTCTATCTGTAAAAGCTAGAGAGTTAACTACAGATTTAACTGACCAAATTTATTTCGAAGTAAGAGATAGAGATAAGTTTGAAGCATTATGTAGAATAATGGATTTAGCAACAGATTTCTATGGTATAGTTTTCTGTAGAACTAAAAATGACGTTAATGAATTAGTTGGAAAACTTAACGATAGAGGGTACGATGCTGAAGGATTACATGGAGATATTAGCCAAAACCACAGAGAAGTAACTTTAAAGAGATTTAAAGCTAAGAAACTTAATGTTCTAGTTGCAACAGACGTTGCTGCAAGAGGAATTGACGTAAACGATTTATCACACGTTATTAACTTTGCTATACCTCAAGAGGCTGAAGCATATGTACATAGAATAGGAAGAACAGGAAGAGCAGGAAAGAAAGGTACAGCTATTACTTTCATAACTCCATCTGAATATAGAAAGCTTATGTATATTCAAAAGATAGTTAAGACAGAAATCAGACAAGAAAAACTTCCAAGAATCAAGGATATCATCATTGCTAAAAAAGGAAGAATAGTATCTGAAATAGATGCAATAATTGCTAGTGGAGAGTTCAAGAACTTTGATGAAATGGCAAATGAGTTATTAGTAAACTCAGATCCTCATACAATCATAGCAGCTTTACTTAAGAATGCTTATGATCACGAACTTGATGAGAGCAACTACTCTGAAATTTCATCTTCTTCACCTTCGGATAGAAGAGATAGCCCAAGAAGAGATAGAGATTCAAGAGACTCAAGAGATTCTAGAGATAGAGAGCCAAGAGAAAGAGTATCAAGAGAGAGACATACATCTTCTGATGATGATGGTTTAGATACAACAGGTAAAGTAAGATTATTCATCGCTTTAGGTAAAAAAGATGGAATTACTTTAAAGAAATTGTTAGATAAAATCAGTAAGAAAGCTAATGTAGCTGAAAACAAAATAAGAAACGTTGAGCTTTATGAGAATTTCTCTTTCGTATCAGTTCCATTTAAAGAAGCAGAAGTAATAATTGATGCTTTTGAAGTAGAAAGAACTGGAAAGAAACCTTTAATTGAAAAGGCTAAAGAAAGTAAAAAAAGATAATAAAAAACAGACTGTCACTGATTATAAAAATTAGTGGCAGTTTTCTTCATATAAAATTGTTTTGTTATAGTGTGTACTTTAATTTTGAATAATTTTTAAAATTAAAGTATAATAGTAATAATATAGTTATAAGGAGAAAAAAATGAAAAAGAATATTATAAAAATTCTAATGTTAATAATAGTAATCTGTAGTGTTTTTTTTGTGTCGTATGAATATTCAGTTAATAAAAAGGTAAAATATAAAACTCTTCTAGAGATAAAAAAAGATGCACCTTTAATAACATCCCTTGAAAAATTAGAAATAACAAAATCAATGTATTTTAAGTTATATCTAAAGACAAGAGATGGCGGTAAAAAAATAAAAGCTGGATACTATGAAATTAGAGGTAACTATTCAATCAAAGAGATAATAAATATACTAGAAAGTGGTAGTTCTAAAGTTGAAAAAGTTACTATACCAGAAGGATATAGTTTTAAAAATATAGTGAAAATTCTTGTGAAGAATGAAAAATGGAACTCAGATAAAATATATGAAGCATTAAAAATAATGAAATTCCCTTATCCAACTCCAAACGGGAACTTTGAAGGATATTTTTATCCAGAAACATATCTGATTCCTTCAAATTATAGTGAGTATCAAGCTATAGAAATAATATTAAAAGAGTTTTTAAAGAAGTTTCCACCTGAAAAATATCCTGATAAAGAGGATTTTTATCAAAAGCTTATAATGGCATCAATTATAGAGAGAGAAGCTGTAAAAAAAGATGAAAAGCCTATAATCGCTTCAGCTTTTTACAATAGAATGAAAAAAGGGATGACTCTTTCTTCAGATGCTACGGTAAATTATTTATATGATTATACAAAAAAAAGAATGTATTATAAAGATTTAGAGATAGAATCACCATATAACACATATAAAAATAAAGGATTACCGCCAGCACCTATAGCCAGTCCAGATAAGAATTCTGTAGATGCTGCATATTCACCTGCAGAGACAGATTATTTATTCTTTGTTGCTAAGGGAGATGGATATCATTTCTTTAGTAGAACTTATAAGGAACATCTAGATTTTCAGAAAAAAAATATAAAAGAATAAAGAACAAGTATAGAGGGGAAAAATGAAAAAATATTTATTAGTGGCAATAAACAGTCAATATATACATACAAATTTAGCGGTAAGGTATTTAAAAAAATATTCAGAAGAGTACACTAATAAAAATGTACAGATATATGAAACAAATGTAAACAATCAAATTCTACAAATAATAAAAGAGATTCATGAGCAAGAACCAGCTGTAGTAATATTTTCAACATATATATGGAATAGAGATTATGTTTTTAAAATAATAAAAGAGTTAAGAAAAATAATGCCAGAATTAAAAATAGGTGTTGGCGGACCAGAAGCAACTTATATGGGAGATGATTACTTACTTAAAGATGAGCAAGTAGATTTTTTAATAAAGGGCGAGGGAGAAAGAGCTTTTGTTAAGTTATTAGAAGAGGAAATTATAGATATAAAAGGGATATATGAGGAGCAAATGCCACATAATTTAGATGAGATTCCATTTCCATATTCTCTTGATGAAATAATGAAAGAGAGTAAAATACTATACTATGAAAGTTCGAGAGGCTGCCCTTTTAGTTGTTCATATTGCCTGTCTTCTATAGATAAAGGTGTTAGATATTTTTCAATTGATAGAGTAAAAAAAGACTTGAAAATATTTTTAGAATCAAATATAAAACTTTTAAAGTTTGTTGATAGAACTTTCAATATAAATAAAGAGCGTTATTTAGAGATTTGGAAATACTTAATAGAAAACTATAGAGAGGGAATAACTTTTCATTTTGAAATTAATGCTAATATTTTAGATGATGAGAGCTTAGAACTGTTGAAAAAAGTACCTAAGGACTATTTTCAATTTGAAATAGGTGTTCAAAGTATAAATTATGATACTATGGAGAGCATAAATAGAAGAAATTTATTAGATAAACTAGAAAAAAATGTTAGAGAAATTAGTAAAAATATACATTTACATCTAGATTTAATAGCAGGACTGCCATATGAGACATATAATATATTTAAAAAATCTTTTAACTATGTATATGATTTAAAACCAGAAATGATCCAACTTGGCTTTTTAAAGATATTAAAAGGAACAAATATGGAAAAGACAAGTGAAAAATATGGATATCAATATATAGAATTTCCACCTTATGAAGTTTTATATAATGATTTTTTAACTTATAAAGAGATTGTAAGAATAAAAGAGGTAGAAAAATTACTAAATTACTATTATAATTCTGAAAAGTTTGAAAAAAGTTTAAATTATATAATAAAAAAATACTATCCATCAAGTTTTGAGTTTTTTGAAGATATTAGTAGTTTCTTTAAAATGAGCGGACTTTTAGATATAGGGCATAAAGAGTTATCTTTATTTAATTATTTTGTAGATTTTGCTAAATATAAAGATTTTGCTGATGAATATTTTTATGAATATCTAAAATTTGATTATTTAAAAAATGGAAAACCAGGAGTATATCCTCAGTGGTTTAAATCAGAAAAAGACTCTGACTTATATGATGTAACTATAAAAAATAAAGGGTATAAAACTACGAGAGATGGACATAAAAATAGTGAACTTGAGATATTTAGTTTCAATGTTTTAAGAGATGAAGAAAATTGTGAAAGAGTAGCACTATTTTTTGATTATAGAAACGGTAAAGTATATGAGGTAGATTTTCTAATAGAAGAGAATTTTGAAGTTTAACTTATTAAAATCTAAACAACTTAGGATGTGAGCAATGAATGAAAAAAGATTATCTTATTAAAAAATTAATAGAAAGTAAGCTTTTGTCAGAGGGAGAAAGAGTAGTAATAGGATTTTCTGGAGGGCCTGATTCAATTTTTCTTTTTGAGCTATTAAAAGAGTATAAGAAGAGTGTAGATCCTAAACTTGAGATATGTTTAGTGCATATAAATCATATGCTAAGAGGGAAAGATGCAGATTTTGATGAGGAATTTTCAAGAGAGGTTGCTAGAAAAAATGGAGTTGCATTTTTTTCTAGAAAAATAGATGTTCAACAAAAAGTAAAAGAGCTAAAGAAAGGTTTTGAAGAAGTTGCAAGAGAAGTTAGATATGAGTTTTTTAATGAGGTTTTTGCAGAGTTTAAAGGAACTAAAATAGCTTTAGCTCACAATAAAGACGACCAAATAGAAACTTTTCTTTTTAGAATGATGAGAGGAACAAGTTTAGAAGGGTTAGAAGGAATAAAAGTTCAAAGAGATGTTTATATAAGACCTGTTTTAGATTATTATAAAAGCGATATATTAGAATATCTCCATAATAATAATATAGAGTATACTATTGATAAAACTAATTTTGAAAATGATTATACAAGAAATAGTATAAGATTAGATTTAATACCTTTTTTAGAGAAAAGATACAATCCAAAAGTAAAAGATAAATTATATGATTTAATGTGTGATATAAGAGATATAAATGAGTATAGCAGTGTAAATTTAGAAAAATATCAAGTTGGAGCTAATTTATCTGTGGAAAAAATCTTAAAAGAGAACAAATTTATTCAAAAGAAGATAATAAATGAGTTTTTGAATAAAAATAATTTAAAAACAGATAGATATAAAATAACTAGTATGATAGAATTACTTAGTGCAAATGGAAACAAGAAAGTAAGCATAGAAAAAGGAATTTTTCTAAAAAAGCAGTACAATCAAATAGTTATTGAAAAGTTATCCTCAGATATTGAAAATAGTGATGTTACATTGGCTACTGAAATTGAAATTATAGAGTCTAAAGAGATAAAATTTGGAAATTATATTTTATCTTGTGAAATAGTAGAAAATGATAAAAGTAATAATTTAATTAATGAGTGGAAAGATACTGATAATAATACTTTTTTTTCAACTAATTTGAAAAAAGGGGATAAAATTACAGTAAGACTTAGAGATAGTGGTGATAAATTTATTCCTACGGGAATGAACAATTATAAAAAATTAAAAGATTTTTTTATAAACGAGAAAATTCCACAAGAGATTAGAAATACATTACCTATTGTTCTTAAAGAGGATAAGATTGTTTGGATTGCTGGAGTAAGAGGTAGTGAAGAATTCAAGTATCAAAAAAATAGTAATCAAAAGTATAGAGTGATACTTAAATTAAGGAGGAACTAGATGTTGTTGATTGATGAAAATCAGGAAAAAGAGGAAAAAAAGTTACCTGATTCTGAGAAGAAAGAGGAAAAAAATGAAGAAAAGAAAAAGGTAGAAAACTTAGAAGAAAAAGAAAGTAAAGAAAAATTAGAGGAAAATTCAGAAGAAAAACAAGAAGAAAAACAAGAAGAAAAAACTAATGAAAGTCAAAATAGTAAAAAGAAAAAAATAGATTTTAGTTTTAATAAAAATTCAGATGAAAAAGCACCAAAAGGGAATTTTAACTTAAAAGGGCTATTAATGTTATTGTTTGTAATCTCACTTATAATGGGGTTACCAAGAATGTTTAAAAATGATAAAGAAACTACAACGAAAACAGTTAGTTATACAGAGTTTATAGACCTTGTAAAAAATAAAAGTATAGTAAGTATTGAGGAAAAAGAGGGATATGTTTATGGTATAGTAGCACCTGAACCAGCAGATACTTCTAAAGTAGATATAAATTCTACTGATAAAAATAAAGATTCAACAGTTGAGAAAAAAGCAACTGCACAAAATTATAAGGCTAGAATGATAACTGATAGATTAGGGGGAGACTCTAATTTAGTTCAAATTATTGAGCAAAGCCAAACAAAAATAAAATCGATTCCAGCAGAGGAACCATCACTTTTAATGAACATCTTTATATCTTGGTTCCCAATGTTACTTTTAATAGGTATTTGGGTAATTATGTTATCAAAAGTTAACAAAGGAAGCGGTGGCGGACCACAAATATTTAATATTGGAAAATCTAAAGTTAAAGAAAATGGAGAAAACATTAGCAAAGTTACTTTTGCTGATGTAGCAGGTATAGATGAAGCAAAAGTAGAATTAGAAGAGATTGTTCAATTTTTAAAACAACCTGAAAAATTCAAGAGTGTTGGAGCTAAAATTCCTAAAGGAGTATTACTTTTAGGATCTCCAGGAACAGGAAAAACATTACTTGCAAAAGCAATTGCAGGAGAAGCTGGAGTTCCATTCCTATCTATGTCAGGTTCTGAATTCGTAGAGATGTTCGTAGGAGTTGGAGCATCAAGAGTAAGAGATTTATTTGCAAAGGCTAGAAAAAGTTCACCTTGTATAGTATTTATTGATGAGATAGATGCTGTTGGAAGAAAAAGAGGAAGTGGACAAGGTGGAGGAAATGATGAGAGAGAACAAACTCTAAATCAACTTCTAGTAGAGATGGATGGTTTTGGAAATGAAGAAACAATAATTATAATTGCTGCTACAAATAGACCTGAAGTTTTAGATAGAGCTTTAATGAGACCTGGAAGATTTGATAGACAAGTAGTTGTAGAAGCTCCAGATATTAAAGGAAGAGAGCAAATATTAAAAGTTCATTCGAAGGGTAAAAAGTTAGATAAGGATGTAGATTTAAATGTGCTTGCAAGGAAAACACCTGGATTTGTTGGTGCAGACTTAGCAAACTTATTAAATGAAGCTGCAATACTTGCTGCTAGAGAAGGTAGAGATTATATAAATATGATGGATTTAGAAGAAGCTTCAGAGAAAGTTTCTATAGGTCCAGAAAGAAAATCTAAAGTAACAGTATTAAAAGAAAGAAAAATTATTGCATATCATGAAATAGGACATGCGTTAACTCAAATGTTATTACCGTACACAGAAAAAGTACATAAAGTTACAATTGTACCAAGAGGAAGTGCGGCTTTAGGATATACAATGACTTTACCCTCAGAAGATAGATATTTAAAGTCAAAGAAAGAATACTTATCAGAAATTAGAGTTTTACTTGGTGGAAGAGCAGCTGAGCAGGTAGTATTTGATGATATTACAACAGGAGCTTCAAATGATATTCAAAGAGCAACAGCTATAGCTCATGCAATTGTTACAAAATTTGGAATGAATGATAAATTTGGACCAATACTTTTAGACAGTACTGCTGAAGGGGATATGTTTGCTCAAAAACATTATTCTGAAACGACAGGAAAAGAAATTGACGATGAGATAAGAAAAATAATATCTGATGCTTATTCAGATTCATTAAAAATGTTAAAAGATAACTATGAAACTTTAGAGTATATGACAGCAACTCTTTTAGAAAGAGAAACTATAACAGGTTCTGAGTTGGATCAACTTTTAAAAGGTGAAAAATTAGAACCAATGGTAGTAAAGCAAAAACCAGTAGTTCCTTCGGAAACTGATTTGAAAAAAGAAGAAGAGAAAGTAGTTGCTCTTGAAGAAGAGGTTCTAGAAGAGAAAGAAACTATAGAATCTGAAGATAATCATGAGCCAAAAACTTTTTCAGAAAAAATAATAGAAATAGAAAAAAAGATAGAGTTAGAGATGCTAGATGAAAAGCTTGAGATGCAGGGGTTTGAACTCCTTGAAGACGATGAAGAATTAAAAAAAGAGCAAGAAGATCTAGAAGAAGGAAAAGAGGACAAGAATTCGAAAGAAGAAGAGCCGAAAGATAAAGATACAAAATAAAAAAGCAAAAAGAAAAAGGGGAAAAAATTAAATTTAAATTTACAAAGCCCCAAAAATATGGTAAAATATGTAATAAATTTAATCTAGGTTCTAGAGTTAGCCTTCTTTTACTTGGATTAGATAATTTGAAAATTAGGAGGAATATAAAATGGCTATGAAATCAAAAGCAGAAATCGTAAAATTATACGGTAAAAACGAAGCAGATACAGGATCTACAGAGGTACAGGTTGCT